>CANNCQ010000001.1 GCA_947503135.1 uncultured Aquimarina sp.
TAGGTGTAAAGGCAGTAATGTCATAGCCAAGTAGTACTAATAACCCGTAGGCTTATGCGTCGCAACGCTTATAAATGTCTTTATAAACAAGCATTTTACAAAACACTCTATCGTAAATGATTTATCAATATGTTAACTTATATTTTATAGTACTTGTACTATTAAAAATTTAAGGTGGTTATTGCAACAAGGCTCACCTCTTCCCATTCCGAACAGAGAAGTTAAGCTTGTTAGCGCTGATGGTACTGCATTTGTGGGAGAGTAAGTCACCGCCTTTTTTAAAGTCCTTTACATTTTTTTGTAAAGGACTTTTTTTGTTTATTATTTTTGACTCTTACGTTTAAAAAATTATGTGGTTATATTTAGGTTTACTTTCTGCTTTGTTTTTAGGGTTACATAATCTTTGTAAAAAACATGCAGTTGCTGATAATGCAGTTATTCCTGTGTTGTTAGGAACTATTTTATCGGGATTATTACTGCTAACTCCATTTTTTATTTTGTCAAAAATTAATGTTGATTTAGCTAAAGAAGTAGGGTTTTATATACCTAGTATATCACTAAGAACTCATGGTTTTATATTTTTTAAAGCATGCATTATGGCTAGCTCTTGGATGCTTGCTTTTTCAGCTCTTAAACATTTGCCTATAACTATAGTTACTCCAATACGCTCGGCAGGACCTTTTTTTACTTTTATAGGAGCTATTTTTTTGTATAATGAACAACCTGTTTTTTTACAATGGATTGGATTTTTTCTGATTATATTTTCTGTTTTTTTGTATTCTAGAATAGGGAAAAAAGAGGGTATAATTTTTAAGAATAATAAATGGATATATGCTATTATAGGTGCTACATTTTTAGGTGCTTCTAGTGGACTTTACGATAAATTTTTAATTCAATTTTTAGATTTAAACCCTCAAACTTTACAGTTTTGGTTTTGTTGGTATGTAAGTCTCATTTTAATAGTGATTTTAGGTATTTCTTGGTATTCAAATAAAATTATTCATAAATCATTCAAATGGAGGTGGAGTATTCCTGCTGTTGGAATATTATTACAAACTGCAGATTATTTTTACTTTAAGGCGTTACAGAATCCTGAAGCCTTAATTATGCTTCTTTCCGCTGTAAAGCGAAGCCAAATTTTAATAGCTGTATTGGTTGGAGGTATTATCTTTAAAGAAAAAAATAAGAGAAAAAAACTAATACCTTTAGTAGGAGTGATGATTGGAGTAGGCTTGATATTATATTCAAACTAATATTTTATATTTATTATATGGCACAGTTGATAAAAATTTATGAAGAAAACCCTAATCCAAAACAAATTGCGCAAGTGGTTAAGGTTTTGAGAGCTGGGGGATTAGTTATTTTTCCGACTGATACGGTTTATGGATTAGGCTGTGACATTACAAATACTAAAGCTTTGTCTCGAATTGCTAAAATTAAAGGAATAAAATTAGAGAAGGCAAATTGGTCTTTTTTATGTAAAGACCTTAGTAATTTATCTGATTATGTAAAACAAATAGATACTTCTACTTTTAAGATATTAAAAAGATGTTTACCAGGACCTTTTACATTTATACTGCCTGGGAATAATTCTTTACCTAAGGTTTTTAAGAAAAAGAAAACTGTTGGTATACGCGTTCCTGATAATCAAATATGTCATGATTTAGTTGAAGCGCTTGGGAACCCTATAGTGTCTACTTCTATACGAGATGAAGATACTATTTTAGAATATACTACAGACCCGGAACTTATTTTGGAGAAATGGGATAAACTTGTAGATGTTGTTATTGATGGCGGTTATGGAGATAATATACCTTCAACTATTGTTGATTTAACAGAAGGTTTAGAAATTGTTAGAGAAGGTAAGGGAGATATTAATTTACTGTAGTTTTTTTTACATTTTTCAAGTAAAGAAAACTTTGAGAGTTATTAGGAATACCGATTACATTTTTTCTGTCAAACCGTATTGCTTCATCGTAAAAAAGAGGTATTATCGGAGCTTCTTCAATTAATATAGAATCTAATTTTTGATAAATTAATTTACGTTCGTTTATTTCATTTATAAAAAAACTTTTCCTGTACAACCTTTCAAATTCATCATTTTTGAAATGGGTATAATTAGGACCGTTAGGAGCAAATTTTTCAGATATATAAGGAATCATAAAATTTTCAGCATCGGGATAATCTGCAATCCAACTAGCTCTGAACATAGAAATTTTACCCCCTTTTTTCTTTTGACGTAAGGTTCCTGCAGGCATAACTTCAACATTAATTATTATTCCTATTTTTTGAACTTCTCGTTGAATAAATTCACAAAGCGTAGCATATTCGGATGTGGTGCCTAGAGTAATTTTAGTTAAGTTAGAACCTGTTTCATTTTTAAATTTATTGAAATAAGCTTTGGCTTTTTCAGGTTGGTATGAATATCCTTTTTGTGCATTGTAGCCTTCTATGCCTTTGGGTATAAAACCGCTATTGGCTGGAGTACCTATATTATTTCTTAAAAAAGAAATCATTGCTTTTCTGTCGAAACCGTAGTTAATTGCTTTTCTTAAGTTTTTATTTTGCAGTTTACTTTTTTTATCTCCCAAGTAAAAGCCAATATATTCCGAATTTAATGAAGGTATTTTGTGTAAAGTGATGTCGTTTTGATATAAAGGATTAAGTAATCCTTTTGGTGTTAAAAGCTCATCTTTATAAGAGTTATCGATACTTCTTAACATATCGAGATTCCCTTGTACAAACTGTAAGAATTCAGCTTGTTTGTCTGATAAAAAAGTAATGGCAACAGCTTCAAGATAAGGTAATTGATTTCCATTATTATCTTTCTCGTAATATAATTTGTTTTTTCTAAAAACTAATTTGGTGTTTTCTTCCCATGCTTTGAATTGAAAAGGACCTGTACCAACAGGGTTTTTTCTAAACATTCCTCCATAATAATCAATAGCCTCTTTGGGTACTACCGAACAATATTTGGTGCTTAATAAGCTTAAATAAGCGGGAAAAGGTTTTTTTAAAATAATTTGAAAAGTACTGTCATTTATAGCTTGATAGCGATCTACAAAATCCATAACCCATCTTCCGGAAGAAGCTACTTTTGGATCTGTTAAACGGTTAAAACTATAAGTAAAATCTTGAGCTTTTACATTTCTTGTT
The DNA here is from genome assembly GCA_947503135.1 of uncultured Aquimarina sp. Lineage (GTDB taxonomy): Bacteria > Bacteroidota > Bacteroidia > Flavobacteriales > Flavobacteriaceae > Aquimarina. The sequence goes on from CANNCQ010000001.1 coordinate 3,157, forward strand.
TTGGAATCCGTTTTAAAACAGTCATTTGTATGGAAATAAACATCTTTTCTTAAGTTGAAGGTGTAAGTTTTCATGTCTTTCGAGACTTTCCAGCTTTTAGCAATATCGGGTTTTATGGCCAGTTTTTCATCTAGCTGAATTAAACCACTGAACAATTGATTGCATGCATTTAGCCGTGCTAAATCACGAGAAAATGCAGGGTCTAGTGTTGGAATGTTGCTATTTTCATTATATCTAAAAACTAAATGATCACGATTTTCATTATTGGTATTATCACAACTAAAAAATAATATAATTGAAACAAAAAGAATTAAGTTATGTAGTAAGCTCTTCAATTTTAAATACAATTATTTGTTGGTATCTTTGTGGTGCCGTTTTAGGAAAGGCTTAAAACGTAAATATACAGTTCCCCTAGCAAATTTAACTATGGCTACTTCAAAAAAAGTTGCTTTTTATACCTTAGGTTGCAAGCTTAATTTTTCAGAAACTTCTACAATAGCACGAAATGTGTTAAAAGAAGGTTTTGAACGTGTAGACTTTACAGAATCCGCAGACTTATATGTTATTAACACGTGTTCGGTGACAGAGAATGCCGATAAGCGGTTTAGAACCATAGTAAAACAAGCTTTAAAGGCAAACGAAAATGCTTTTGTGGCCGCTGTTGGTTGTTATGCCCAGTTAAAACCCGAAGAATTAGCCGCTGTTGATGGAGTGGATTTAGTTTTGGGAGCAACTGAGAAATTTAATATTACAAACTATATTGATGACCTTACTAAGAATGAAATAGGAAGTATTCATTCTTGTGAAATTGAAGATGCTGATTTTTATGTGGGTTCCTATGCCGTAGGAGATCGTACGCGGGCTTTTTTAAAAGTACAAGATGGATGTGACTATAAATGTACTTATTGTACTATTCCTTTAGCAAGGGGTATATCTCGTAGTGATACCTTAGAAAACGTATTAAAAAATGCTAAAGAAATTTCTGAAAAAAATATAAAAGAAATTGTTTTAACAGGGGTGAATATAGGTGATTACGGAAAAGGAGAGTTTGGAAATAAAAAACACGAGCACACCTTTTATGAGCTCGTCCAAGCTTTAGATAAAGTAACGGGTATTGAACGCTTACGAATATCTTCTATTGAGCCTAATTTGTTAAAGAATGAAACCATTGATTTTGTATCTAAATCAAAATGTTTTGTTCCGCATTTTCATATACCACTACAATCGGGTTCGGATACGCTTTTAAAGCTTATGAAACGGAGGTATTTAACAGGATTGTACATTGATCGTGTTACAAAGATAAAAGAAGTATTGCCTCATGCTTGTATTGGTGTTGATGTAATCGTTGGTTTTCCAGGAGAAACAGAAGAATTGTTTTTAGAGACTTACAATTTTTTAAATAAACTTCCTATTTCGTATTTGCATGTATTTACCTATTCTGAAAGAGAAAATACAGCAGCTGCTACAATGCACCATCCAGTACCTAAAAATATACGCGCCAAGCGAAGTAAAATGTTACGAGGGCTTTCGGTTAAAAAACGCTATGCTTTTTATCAATCGCAAATTAATTCAGAAAGATCAGTACTTTTTGAGTCGGAAAATAAAGAGGGGTATATTCATGGGTTCACAGAAAACTATGTTAAAGTTAAGGCACCTTGGAATCCTACATTAATAAATACGATACATAAAGTAAAATTAACTGAAATTGAAGAGGATGGAGTAGTGGGTATTGAGTTTATAGATGAGCCTTTTCCCGAAAATGATTTATCCATAAGTAATCTTTTGAATAAGAGTTTTTGATAAAGAATTAAGCCCCTCAAATTTTATACGTTTGATTGCGGCAGTAGTGAACTAAAAGATAATGGAGAGCAAAGTATTTTTTAATAGAAATACATCTTGGCATTTCGGAAATATAGTCATACATTTGCACGCCTGTATTTATGCAGGTAAAGGAATGTTTAATAAGTAAAATTAATTAGTGTGGACACATTAAGTTACAAAACGGTATCGGCTAATAAGGAAACTGCTAACAAAGAGTGGTTATTAGTTGACGCTGAAGGACAAACTTTAGGTCGCCTTTCTTCTAAAGTTGCAAAGCTTTTAAGAGGAAAACACAAGCCTTGTTTTACTCCTCATGCAGATTGTGGTGATAACGTAGTAGTTATTAACGCGGAAAAAATCAAATTGAGCGGTAAAAAATGGAGTGAGAAAACTTACATCCGTCACACAGGCTATCCAGGTGGACAAAGAAGTCTAACAGCACAAGAAATGTTTGACAAAGGCTCGGAACGTCTTGTTGAAAGAGCAGTAAAAGGAATGTTACCTAAAAACAAATTAGGAGCTGAACTTTTTAGAAATTTAAAAGTGGTTAACGGTGCAGCTCATAAATATGACTCACAAAAGCCAAGAATTATTAACTTACAAGAATTTAAGTAATGGAAGTTATTCACAAAATCGGTCGTAGAAAGACCTCGGTTGCACGTATATATTTGTCAGAAGGAACTGGTAAAGTAACGGTAAACAAAAAAGATTTAGCGGATTATTTAACTACTGCTACTTTACAGTACAAAGTTAATCAGCCTTTTATTTTAACTGAAAACGAAGAGAAATACGACGTTAAAGTTAATGTATTTGGAGGAGGAATCACAGGTCAAGCAGAAGCTATTCGTTTAGCGATCTCTAGAGCTTTATGTGAAATTGATGCTGAGCACAGATTAGTTCTTAAGCCAGAAGGTCTTTTAACAAGAGATCCTCGTATGGTTGAACGTAAAAAGTTTGGTCAGAAGAAAGCACGTAAGAAATTCCAATTCTCGAAACGTTAATTCTATATTCAGTTTTATATTGAATATCATTTTAATTAAACAGAAATTGTTGTCGTTGTTTCGAACTTAGTTCGAAAGTTAGTTTAGCATCTAAACTACGAGAAATCGGAGTTGCTATATTAAGTCCAACGGAACGTAAACTATTACAAAAATGGCAAACAACATTGAAGTAAAAGAATTATTAGACGCAGGTGTACACTTTGGTCACCTTACACGTCGATGGGATCCAAATATGGCTCCTTATATATATATGGAACGTAATGGAATCCATATTATAAACTTATATAAAACAGCTGCTAAAATTGAAGAGTCTTGTGAGGCTTTGAAAAAAATTGCTGCTTCAGGAAGAAAAATTCTCTTCGTAGCAACAAAAAAGCAAGCTAAAGAAATTGTAGCAGAAAAAGCTGCCAAAGCAAACCAACCTTTCATCACAGAAAGATGGCCTGGTGGTATGCTTACCAACTTCGTAACTATTCGTAAGGCAATCAAAAAGATGGCTACTATCGATAGAATGAAGAAGGATGGTACGTTTATGACACTTTCGAAGAAAGAACGTTTACAAGTTGATCGTTTGAGAGCTAAGTTAGAGAAAAACTTAGGTTCAATCGTTGATATGACTCGTTTGCCAGGTGCTTTGTTTATTGTAGATATTACAAGAGAACACATCGCGGTAAAAGAAGCTCAGAAATTAAACATTCCTATTTTCGCAATGGTTGATACTAATTCTGACCCACGTCAGGTTGATTATATCATCCCTGCAAATGATGATGCTTCTAAGTCAATTGACAAAGTAATGACTCACGTAAGTGATGCTATCATCGAAGGATTAAGTGAGCGTAAAACAGCTAAGGACAATAAAGATGCGGAAGTAAAAGCAGCAAAAGAAGCTAAAGCTGAAGCATCTAAAGTAGAAGCAGCACCAGCTGCGGAAGCAACTCCTGCTACTGAAGAAACAAAGGCAGAATAATTACTGCTACTGAAATTAGTATAATTTCGTAAAATTCAATAAGTCGTTGTGAGTATATATATATTTACAGCGACTTACTTCATTAAAAATAAATAGTAAAAAATATATAGTTATGTCTAAAATAAGCGCTGCAGACGTAGGTAAATTAAGAAAAACTACCGGAGCTGGAATGATGGATTGTAAAAAAGCCTTAGTGGAAGCTGAAGGTGATTTTGACAAAGCAATCGATGTTCTTCGTAAAAAAGGTCAAAAAATTGCTGATAAGAGAGCAGATAGAGATTCAAGCGAAGGAGCTGTTGTTTCTAAAATTAATGATGATGCTACACGTGGTGTGGTTTTATCTTTAAACTGTGAAACTGATTTTGTTGCAAAGAATGATACTTATGTAACTATGGCTAAAAAAATGGCCGATGTAGCATTAGCATATAATTCTAAAGAAGAATTTTTGGCAGCTGAATATGAAAGTGGAATTACAGTTCAAGAAAAATTAATTGAGCAAACTGGAGTTATTGGTGAAAAAATAGAAATAGGTGACTTTAAAGTATTAGAAGCTCCTTTTGTAGGTACTTATATTCATGGGAACAAAATAGGTGCTTTAGTAGGTTTATCTTCTCCAGTAGAGGGTGGTGCTGAATTAGCAAAAAGTGTTTCTATGCAAGTGGCATCTATGGGGGCAACTACATTGTCATATAAAGATTTTGATCCAGAATTTGTTGCTTCCGAAACAGAAGCTCGAATTGCTGCCATCGAAAAAGATAATATTGAATTAGGTCGTTTAGGTAAAACATTAAAAAATGTACCTTTATTTATCTCAAGATCTCAATTAAATGATGAAGTTTTAGCTAAAGCTGAAGCAGTAATCAAGGAAGAATTGAAAGCTGAAGGTAAGCCAGAAAAAATTTGGGATAGAATTTTACCTGGTAAATTAGAGCGTTTTATCTCTGATAACACAACTTTGGATCATGAAAAATGTTTGTTAGATCAGCGTTTTATTATGGACGAATCTATGAATGTTGCTGAATTTGTTGCTTCTAAAGGTGATGTTTCAGTTCACAGTTTTGTAAAAGTTTCTTTGGTATAGTTTTAATTAACTATTCAATAAAATATTTAAGGCTATCTTTTGATAGCCTTTTTTATGTTTTCCTGGTAAACTTTAATGCCAATTTTAGAGCAAAAAAAAAGCGAGATACTTCTCGCTTTTTTTTAACTATAATTTTTAATTACAATTTCTTCGCATTTTTAACTTTTTGCTTAGTTATTGCGACTTCTAAAACCTGACTCATTTCGGTTACATAATGAAAAGTAACTCCTTTTAGGTAGTCTGCTTTTATTTCTTCAATATCTTTACGGTTGTCTTCACAAAGAATAATTTCTTTTATCTTAGCACGTTTAGCAGCAAGAATTTTTTCTTTAATTCCGCCAACAGGAAGCACTTTTCCGCGAAGTGTAATTTCGCCAGTCATAGCTAAGTTCTTTTTTACTTTTCGCTGAGTAAGTAGTGAAATGAGAGAAGTTAACATAGTAATACCCGCACTTGGACCATCCTTTGGGGTAGCACCTTCTGGTACGTGTATATGTATATTATAAGAGGTAAATACCTCAGATTTAATTCCAAATGTATCTGCATTTGCTTTAATATACTCTAAAGCAATGGTAGCAGATTCTTTCATTACTTTACCAAGGTTTCCTGTAATGCTTAGTGTTCCTTTTCCTTTTGAAAGAATTGATTCAATAAATAAAATATCTCCACCAACCTGTGTCCAGGCTAAACCAGTCACCACCCCTGCAACTTCGTTGTTTTCGTACTTATCACGGTTTAATCGAGCAGGTCCTAAAATAGAAATAATATCTTCTTTGTTAATAGATACATTGTATTCTTCTTCCATAGCGATGCTTTTTGCAGCATAGCGAACCACTTTAGCAACTTGTTTTTCCAGCCCTCTAACTCCAGATTCACGAGTATAGCCTTCTACAACAAATTCGAGTACACTTTTGGTAACTTTTAGTTGGTTGGCTTTTACACCATGTTCTTTTAATTGTTTTGGTAACAAGTGTTTTTTAGCTATTTCAACCTTTTCTTCAATGGTGTAGCCAGAAACATTTATAATTTCCATTCTATCTCTTAAAGCGGGCTGAATATTACCTAAATTATTTGCTGTAGCAATGAACATTATTTTAGATAAATCAAAACCTAATTCTAGGAAATTGTCGTAAAATTCACTGTTTTGTTCAGGGTCTAATACTTCTAACAATGCTGAAGATGGATCACCTTGATGTCCTGATGCTAGTTTATCGATTTCATCCAATACAAAAACCGGATTACTAGTGCCAGCTTTTTTAAGGCTTTGAATAATTCTACCAGGCATAGCACCAATGTAGGTTTTTCGATGTCCTCTAATTTCAGCTTCATCCCTTAAACCACCTAAGGATACACGTACATATTCACGGCCTAAAGCTTCTGCTACTGATTTACCAAGTGATGTTTTACCAACTCCAGGAGGGCCGTATAAACATAATATTGGCGACTTCATATCATTACGAAGTTTCAATACAGCTAAGTATTCTATAATGCGTTTTTTTACGTCTTCCAAGCCATAGTGGTGCTTGTCTAAGATTGTTTGAGCGCGTTTTAAATCAAATTTATCTTTACTAAAAATGTCCCAAGGCAAGTCAAGAAATAACTCTAAGTAGTTACGTTGTATAGAATACTCAGCTACCTGAGGATTCATACGTTGCATTTTGCTTAGTTCTTTATCAAAATGTTCTTTTGTTTCTTTATTCCATTTTTTTGCTTTTCCTTTAATACGCATTTCTTCAATTTCATCATCATGAGAAACACCACCAAGTTCTTCTTGGATAGTTTTAATTTGTTGATGTAAGAAATATTCGCGCTGTTGCTTGTTCATATCATTATGAACTTTGTTTTGGATATCATTTTTAAGCTCTAGCTTTTGATATTCCAAATTCATTAACTTTAGTGTAGCTAATGCGCGTTCTTGTAAATTATCAATTTCTAAAAGCTCTTGTTTCTCATTTAAAGCCAAGTTCATGTTAGAAGACACGAAATTGATTAAAAAAGAATTGCTTTCAATATTTTTGATGGCAAAAGATGCCTCACTAGGAATATTTGGACTTTCTTTTATAATTTGTAACGATAAATCTTTTACCGATTCAATTATAGCAGAAAATTGTTCATCATTATTTACAGGTTTTTCTTCTTTTACATCGGTAACATTAGCCATCAAAAAAGGATCTTCAGCTATAATTTCAGTAATTTGAAATCTCTTTTTACCTTGAATGATAACAGTTGTATTTCCATCGGGCATTTTTAAAACCTTTAGTATACGAGCAACAACACCAGTTGCGTGTATGTCTTCTAATTTAGGATTTTCAACAGTTTCATCTTTTTGAGCAACAACACCAATAATTTTATCTCCTTTATTAGCGGCATTAATAAGTTTGATAGATTTATCTCTACCAGCTGTAATGGGAATTACCACGCCTGGAAATAAAACAGTATTCTTTAAAGGGAGTATTGGTAATGAACCTGGTAACTCTTCATTTAAAATCTCTTCTTCATCTTCAGGAGTCATTAAAGGAATTAATTCTGCATCTTCATTCATATCTTGTAATGACAAACTGTCAAGACTAAGTAGTTTGGATTTGGCCATATATGTGATGTTGTCAAATTGACAGTTATCTGTCAATAAGTAACGTTAATATCTATTATTATTTTAGCAGTCTATTGAAAATAAACGGACTGTAAAGATAAGGTCTCTTATCAAGATAATAAAGTCAATTGTTATGCCAATTTATACACACGATTGGTAATCTAAGTTTAATAATCACATAAAGGGAATGTGATAAAGCTAATTGAATTCGTAAAAATCCTTATTTTTGCAACTCAGACTAAAATAACTATGAAAGATTTATTTGAAAAGATATATGCAGATAAAGGACCTTTAGGAAAATGGGCAGATAAAGCAGAAGGCTATTTTGTTTTTCCTAAGTTAGAAGGGCCTATTTCTAATAGAATGAAATTTCAAGGTAAAGAAGTAATTACTTGGAGTATTAATGACTATTTGGGACTAGCTAATCATCCTGAAGTTCGTAAAGTTGATGCTGAGGCAGGTAAAAAATATGGATCGGCTTATCCGATGGGAGCTCGAATGATGAGTGGTCATACTGATATGCATGAGCAATTACAAAATGAATTAGCAGCATTTGTTAAAAAAGAAGCGGCTTATTTATTGAATTTTGGATATCAAGGAATGGTTTCGACTGTTGATGCCTTGGTTTCAAAAGATGATGTAATTGTGTATGATGTTGATGCACATGCTTGTATTATAGATGGTGTTCGTTTACATGCGGGGAAGCGTTTTACGTATCGACATAATGATATGGAAAGCATTGAGAAGAACTTAATGCGTGCAACTAAGATGGCTGAAAAAACAGGTGGAGGGATTTTATTGATTTCGGAAGGTGTTTTTGGTATGCGAGGAGAGCAAGGAAAATTGAAAGAAATAGTTGCTCTTAAAGAAAAATACAATTTCCGTTTATTTGTTGATGATGCCCATGGTTTTGGTACATTAGGTAAAACGGGTGCAGGTGCAGGAGAGGAGCAAGGAGTGCAGGATCAAATAGATGTGTATTTTGCTACCTTTGCTAAATCATTGGCTTCTACGGGAGCATTTATAGCTGCTGATCAAGAAATTATTGATTACTTAAAATACAATTTACGTTCTCAAATGTTTGCCAAATCATTGCAGATGCAATTGGTTGAGGGAGCTCTAAAACGTTTAGACATGCTGCGAACTATGCCTGAGCTGAAAGATAAACTTTGGGAAAATGTAAATGCATTACAAAACGGTTTACGGGAAAGTGGTTTTGATATTGGAACAACACAAAGTTGTGTAACTCCGGTATATTTAAAAGGAAGTATTCCTGAAGCTATGGCTTTAGTAAAAGATTTGAGAGAAAATCACGGTATTTTTTGTTCAATTGTTGTTTACCCAGTGATTCCAAAAGGGCTGATTTTATTACGATTAATACCTACAGCTTCCCATACTTTAAAAGATGTTGAGGAAACTTTAGTGGCTTTTTCTGCTATTAGAGAAAAATTAGAAACAGGTGTTTATAAAAGATTAACAGCAGCAATGGCCGCTGAAATGGGAGTATAGGTATATACTTTCTGTTTATTTCATGACGAAAAAAGCTTTGAAGTTAATTCAAGGCTTTTTTTTGACGTATCAGTATTTGCGCTAGTGTTATTTTTGAATTATTATAGTTAAAGTGGTGTTGTCTTTAAGTATGCCTTAAAACACATTTATTAACAAAAAAGCACGCTTTAAGAAGAATAAAGAAATAAAGAGACTCTTACAAACACTACTATAATTAAATATATTTTATGAATATCCGTAATTATAAAAAGCCTTATTTGAGAGTAAAAATTAGCCATGAATATCTTCAGTTTTACTGCTCATTTTGATAGTAAAAAAGCTTGTCGTCTCCATTTTAAATCTGAAAGAGAAAAAATAGGTGTAAAATTCCGTCGATGTAGTCATACACATCATTATTGGATGAAGTCAGTTTGGAGTTGTTAATGCAAATCATGTGGAAGCAGTACTTCTTTAAAAAGTGGCGCGATTATGCAAAGCTCTAATTTATCGTTTATGACCTGGTATAAAGCTATGTTTTTAATAACTACTACAAAAAAAAAGGCTTTTCGCCTAAAGAAATTAAGAAGTAATTAGGTTTAAAAAGATATGAACCTGTATAGGCTATGGTTCATCAACTTCGTGAAGCTATGGGTAATTGAGATGCTCGTTATATCAGGGGGTATGATTGAAATGAATGATGGGTATTTCACGTTTGTATCCTCTGAAATAGAGTAACAAAGAGCAAAAAGAGACGTGGAGCAGTAGGGAAGCAGAATGTAATGATTATGGCTGAATCTACACCATTAGAAGATATTAAAACAAGAAAGAAGGAGCGACAGTGTCGTTATTTCAAAGTTAAAGTGTTGGATAGTCATAAAACATAAGTGGTAAATAATACCGTTGCTACCTCTTTAGATGAACAAAGTGTTGTTTTTACAGATAGGAGTACCTCATGTTGATATTGCTGATTTCGTAGAATTTTATAGCTCTGAAAAGCCAGATAAAGAAACAACGAAAGAGACTTTAAAACGGGTGCATATTACAATCAGTAACGCCAAACGGAACTTACTGGGTAATTTTCATACGGTTAAAAGAAAATACCTCGAGTTATACCTAAACGAGTTTGTTTATAAACTCAACAGAAGGTATTTTGAATAGAAACTCTTCGATAGGCTTGTAATTGCTAGTATTACAGGTTTACGAATAAAATCGGATATTCAATTCTACAATTCTATTTTTATAAAAAAGTTACAAGCTTAAAGTTTGTTTTTTACAACTCAACCGGGCTATATTAGTAATCAAATCAACTAGCTTTTTAATGCTTTTAACGATTAGCTTAAAAAAGTAAATCTTTTGTTTATTTTTTTAAAAGTGCTTATAAACAGCAATTAACATCAACATTACAACACATACATGGCAAAACAAGTAATAACCAAATCTATAGAAGAAAGCCTTTGGCAAGCCTGCGATAAATTAAGAGGTTCTGTAGAGTCTAGCGAATACAAACACGTTGTATTAGGCTTAATATTCTTAAAATTTGCCAGCGATAAATTTGAAGAGCGTAGAGAAGAACTTATAGAAGAAGGACAAGAAAAATACGTAGAAATGAAAGATTTCTACAATATGAAAAATGTCTTTTTCTTAAACGAAACTTCGCGTTGGAACTATATAAAAACCAACGCCAAACAAGACGATTTAGCCCTTAAAATTGATACCGCTTTACACCAAATAGAAAAAAACAATCCGGCGCTTAAAGGCGCATTGCCCGATAATTATTTTTCTAGATTAGGATTAGACAAAACCAAACTTGCTTCGCTTATAGACCAAATAAGCGAAATAAACACCATTGCCGACAAACAAAACGATATTGTGGGGCGTGTGTACGAGTATTTTTTAGCCAAATTTGCCATAAAAGAAGGAAAAGGAAAAGGAGAATTCTATACCCCTAAAAGTATTGTAAATCTTATTGCCGAACTTATAGAGCCTTACCAAGGTATTATTTACGACCCTGCTTGTGGTTCGGGGGGTATGTTTGTACAGTCTGTTAAGTTTATAGAAAACCACTACGGAAACAAAAAAGAAGTTTCTGTTTACGGGCAGGAATACACCAATACCACCTACAAACTGGCAAAAATGAATCTTGCCATACGTGGTATATCTGCCAATTTGGGCGAAAAAGCAGCCGATACCTTTGGGGCAGACCAACACCCAGATTTAAAAGCCGATTTTATAATGGCTAACCCACCCTTTAACCAAAAAGATTGGCGTGGTAAAGACCAACTTACAGACGACCCACGCTGGCAAGGCTACGATGTACCGCCAAAAAGTAATGCCAATTACGGTTGGATTTTAAATATGGTATCTAAACTATCAGACAATGGAGTGGCTGGGTTTATATTAGCAAATGGCGCACTTTCTGGCGGTGGCGAAGAATACAAAATACGTAAAAAACTTATTGAAAATAACTTGGTAGAGGCTATTATTATTTTACCAAGAAATATGTTTTATACCACCGATATTTCGGTAACGCTATGGGTTTTAAACAAGAACAAAACTGAAAAAACAGTTAGTAAAGGAACAGAAACTAGGAATTACCGCAACCGCGAAAACGAAATTCTGTTTATGGATTTACGCCAAAAGGGCGAGCCTTTTGAAAAGAAATACATACAGTTTAACAATACCCAAATTGAGGATATTACTAACTCGTTCCATACGTGGCAAACAGATAAAGAATCTTTTGAAAATATTCCAGAATACTGCTATTCTGCCACCAAAGAAGAAGTTATTAAAAAAGACTATTCTTTAGTGCCTAGCAAGTATATAGAATTTGTAAACCGAGACGAAAACATAGATTTTGATACTAAAATGAAAGGTTTACAAACCGAACTCAAAGACTTATTAGTACAAGAAGAAACTTCAAAAGTTGATTTACAGAACGTTTTTAAATCTTTAGGCTATGATTTATAAACGTTTAGGCGATTACATAAAGCCTGTTAACAACCGTAATAAAGAATTAGAGGTTACCACGTTGTTAGGTGTAAGTATTAAAAAAGTATTGATGCCTTCTATTGCCAATACTATTGGTACTAATATGAAAACCTATAAAATAATTGAGCGAAATCAATTTGCTTATGGTCCTGTAACCTCTAGAAATGGAGATAAAATTTCTATTGCACTTTTAGAAGATTTCGAAAAGGCTATTGTATCGCAAGCGTATACTGTTTTTAAAGTAATTGATGAAAAAGAAGTATTACCCGAATATTTAATGATGTGGTTTCGCAGACCAGAGTTTGACCGTTTTGCTCGTTTTAAATCACATGGTAGTGCAAGAGAAATTTTTGATTGGGACGAATTATGCGATACCCAATTACCCATCCCTTCCATAGAAAAACAACAACAAATTGTAAACGAGTACAACACCGTAACCAACCGCATACAGCTTAACCAAAAAATAAACACCAACCTAGAGGCTACCGCACAAGCGTTATACAAACATTGGTTTGTAGATTTTGAATTTCCAAACCAAGATGGTAAACCTTATAAATCGTCTGGTGGAAAAATGGTATATAATGAGGAATTGGATAAAGATATTCCTGTTGGGTGGGGTGTGGAGAGAATAAATACTATTGCCGAAATCATTGATGGTGATAGAGGAAAAAACTATCCTAGTCAAGAACATTTTTCAGAAAAAGGGCATTGTTTGTTTTTAAATGCAGGTAATGTAACCAAAAAAGGATTTAACTTTTTAAATATTAGTTTTATTTCAAAAGAAAGAGATGAACTTCTAAGAAAAGGGAAGCTACAAAGAAATGATATAGTTTTAACGTCAAGAGGTACAGTTGGAAATATCGCTTTTTATTCGGAAATAATTGAATATAGTCATCTTAGAATAAATTCTGGAATGGTAATTTTTCGACCTAAAAACAATAGTTATTCATTATTTACATATTCTTTGATGAAAAGCGATTCAATGAAAAAAGATATTTCCAATTTTATGTCTGGCTCTGCTCAACCTCAATTACCAATAAAGGACATTTTAAGAATTCCTATTATTCTACCAGAAAATAAAAGCATATTTTCCTTTAATTCTAAAAGTATAATTATTCAAGATGGTATTGAAATAAAGAAAAAAGAAAAAAGAAGTTTAATAAGATTACAAAATCTATTATTAGCCAAAATGACTCAAGTAGTACCAAAACCCCAAGCTGTATGAGTCAAAATAAAAACATAAGACCAAGTGATGAGCTGAGTGAGTTTGTTTTTTATTCAGCTCCAAATGGTGAAGTTCGTATAGAAATATACGTTCAAAATGAAACCGTTTGGCTAACGCAACAAAAAATAGCCGACTTGTTTGGAGTTGACAGAACCGTAGTTTCCAAACACCTTAAAAATATTTATGCAGAAGGTGAATTAGATAAAGCGGCAACTAGTGCAAAATATGCACAAGTTCAAAAAGAAGGCACAAGAGACGTAAAACGAAATATAGAATTTTACAACCTAGATACCATAATTTCTGTAGGTTACAGGGTAAACTCTACTAAAGCAACACAGTTTCGAATTTGGGCAACTAAAACCTTAAAAGAATATATTATAAAAGGCTTTACTATAGATGATGAACGCTTAAAACAAGGTAAAACCGTTTTTGGTAAAGATTATTTTAAGGAGTTATTAGAGCGTGTTCGTTCCATTCGCGCCAGCGAACGTAGAATTTACCAGCAAGTCACCGATATTTTTGCCGAGTGCAGTATAGATTATAACCCAAAGGCTGCTATAACCAAAAAATTCTATGCTACGGTTCAGAATAAATTTCACTTTGCCATTACAGGAAAAACCGCAGCCGAAATTATTTACTTAAAAGCCGATAGTACAAAACCCAAAATGGGACTAACAAGCTATAAAAATGCACCCGACGGCAGAGTGTTAAAGTCAGACACTACTGTAGCTAAGAACTATTTGCAAGAAAAAGAAATAAAACAATTAGAGCGTACGGTAACAGGTTATTTTGATTATATAGAGGGTTTAATAGAACGAGAAAACACCTTTACTATGGAAGGTTTGGCACTAAGCGTTAATAAGTTTTTAGCTTTCAACGAGTACAAAGTGTTAGAGGGCTTGGGAAAAAAGTCAAAGAAACAGGCTGAGAAAAAAGCCTATTCAGAATATGATAAGTTCAATAAAACCCAAAAAATAGAATCTGATTTTGATAAGATGGTAAAAGGATTAAAAAAAGGGAACTAATAATGAGTCAAAAATTTACAGAACCACAACTAGAAGCTGCCTTTTCTGAATTGATAGGAAATGAAGGTTATCCGCATCACTTGGGTAAAACGTTAAATCGTCCCGAGGATGAAGTGATTTTAACAGATGATTTACGTGCTTTTTTACTCAACAAGTACCAAATAGAAAATTTAACGGAATCTGAAGCCAATAGTATTATTTTACGAATAAAAACTTTACCTGCTTCCGATTTATACGAGAGCAATAAGCGGTTTATGTCTTGGTTGTCAAATGGCTTTATAATAAAGCGAGAAGACCATACACAAAAAGATATTTACATCAACTTGATAGATTTTTCTGATAAAGACCATAATATTTACAAATTTGTTACGCAATTAGAAATTACCGAAGCCAATCAAAAACGTATTCCCGATGGTATTTTGTATGTAAACGGTTTGCCTTTGGTGGTATTCGAGTTTAAATCTTCCATACGAGAAGAAGCAACTATACACAATGCATACGAGCAATTAACAGTTCGTTACAAAAGAGATATTCCGCAACTATTTATTTGTAATGCTTTTTGTGTTATTTCTGATGGTGTAAACAATAAAGCAGGATCGTTTTTTGCACCGTATGAGTTTTATTATGCGTGGAGAAGAATACAATTAGATAAAAAAATAAAGTATAATAAAAAGGTTTCTTCAATAGATTTAAATAAATACTCTAAAGAAGATGCAGAAGGAATCGATAGCCTATTTACCTTAATTCAAGGTATGTTTAATAAAGACTCGGTAAGAGACATTATTCGTAATTTTATTTACTTACCAGATAGCAGTAAAAAAGACGAAAAAATTGTGTGTCGTTATCCACAATATTATGCAGCGAGAGCCTTATACGATAATATAAAACAAGCCCAAAAACCCAACGGAAACGGTAAAGGCGGTACTTATTTTGGTGCTACAGGTTGCGGTAAAAGTTTTACCATGTTGTTTTTAACGCGCTTATTAATGAAAAGCACGTATTTTAAAAACCCAACCATTGTTCTTATTACAGACCGTACCGATTTAGACACACAGCTTTCAGAACAATTTACAAACGCTAAAAATTATGTAGGCGATAACGGTATTGTAAGTGTAGAAAGTCGCAGCCATTTACGAGACCTTATGCAAGGTTGCGAATCTGGTGGTGTGTTTTTAACCACCATACACAAGTTTACCGAAGATTTAGAATTACTAACAAACAGAACCAATGTTATTTGTATATCTGACGAAGCACATAGAAGTCAAACCAATTTAGACCAAAAAATAAAAGTAACCGAAAAAGGGGTTAAAAAAACCTACGGTTTTGCCAAATACTTACACGATTCGTTACCTAATGCCACTTTTGTTGGCTTTACAGGAACACCAATAGATGCCACTTTAGATGTTTTTGGTAAAGTGGTAGACTCATACACCATGACCGAATCTGTAAAAGATGAAATCACCGTAAGAATTGTATACGAAGGAAGAGCCGCAAAAGTCATTCTAAATAATAGCGAATTACAGAAAATTGAGAAGTATTACCAAGAAGCTGCCGAAGCAGGCGCCAATGACTATCAAGTAGAAGAAAGCAAAAAACAATCGGCAAATATGTATGCTATTTTGGGCGACCCAGATGTGCTACAAAAAATAGCAGTCGATTTTGTTAATCATTATGAAAACCGAATTAATGAAGGGGCTACTGTAAAAGGGAAAGCCATGTTTGTTTGCCCTAGTAGGCCCATTGCGTACGCGTTCTACAAAAATGTTATTGCGCTTAGACCAGAATGGGCAGATGTAAAACAAGCAGAAGATGGCGCAGCATTAACAGATAAAGACAAGCGAGACATAAAACCCATGGAACGTGTTAAAATGATAATGACACGCGGAAAAGACGACCCAAAAGAACTGTATGAAGCTTTGGGTACAAAGGAGTACAGAAAAGAACTAGACCGTCAATTTAAAAACGAAAAATCGAACTTTAAAATTGCCATTGTTGTAGATATGTGGTTAACAGGTTTTGATGTGCCGTTTTTAGATAGTATTTATATTTATAAACCAATTCAGCAACATAATTTAATTCAAACTATTTCTCGTGTTAATCGAAAATTTGCAGGAAAAAACAAAGGCTTGGTTATTGATTATATAGGCATTAAAAAAGCTATGAATATGGCTTTAGCCAAATACGGAAAAGGCGACCAAGATAATTTTGAAGATATAGGGGCGTCCCTTATTGTAGTTCGTAATCATTTAGATTTATTAGGGAAATTCTTCCATAAATTTGACAGTAGTACATATTTTAAAGGCTCTGCATTAAACCAATTAAACACCCTAAACAAAGCTGCCGAATTTGCACAAGTAACCAAAAAAGCAGAAACCCGTTTTATGGGCTTAGTAAAGCGTTTAAAAGCAGCTTACGACATTTGTGCAGGAAGTGAAAAGCTAACCCAAAAAGAAAGAGATTATACGCATTTCTATTTAGCAGTACGCTCTATTGTTTTTAAATTAACCAAAGGAGATGCCCCAGACACAGCACAAATGAATGATAAAGTGCGAGAAATGATAAAAGATGCCTTGCAAAGTGATGGTGTAGAAGAAATATTTAAAATAGGCGAAAACACAGAAGCGCAACAAGATATTTTTGATGATGATTATTTAGCCAAAATAGACAAGATAAAATTACCGAACACTAAAATTAAACTACTTCAAAAACTATTAGCAAAAGCCATTGGTGAAATGAAGAAAGTGAATAAGGTAAAAGGCATAGATTTTACTAAAAAAATGGATTCATTAGTTTCTAAATACAATGACAGAAGTGAAAACGACATTTTACGAAGTGAAGTTTATGAAGATATGGCAGAAGCATTAACCGAAATGATCATGCAAGTACGTGATGAATTTAATGCAGGAGACGAACTAGGGATTGATTTTGAAGAAAAAGCCTTTTATGATATTCTTCTAGAGTTATGTGCTAAATACGATTTTACCTATCCCGATGAAAAGCTTATTGAGCTAGCAAAAAAAGTGAAAGAATTAGTAGATAGTCAAGCAAAATTCCCAGATTGGAGTAAACGAGACGATATTAAAGCAGCTTTAAAAGTCGGGCTTATTCTACTCTTAGATGAATTTGGATATCCGCCAGTAGAGAGAGACGAAGTTTACGAGGAAATATTCTCGCAAGCAGAGAATTTTAAGAAGAATAATAGGGAATAAGCCAAATGAATACATCTCTTTCCAAACAGTAGTTATTTAAAAGGTTTAAGGGAAATAACTTTACATCGGATCAAACTAGTGTAGATTTTAGGGTCTTAATAAATTCTAACAATATGTATGAAGTGAAATAAACTTTTAAAAAATATTTTAATAATGTCATTATCAGAACTCGCTAATTTAATATATCAACAAAGTCAAGTTGTTAAAATAGATTACACCAATAGTAATGAAGCTATTTTTACAAGGCCTTGGTTAATCAAATACCATTCTCAACTTTTAAATACATCCGGTTGGTATTGGCTTAGCACTACAATGTCTTTTAATGAGTTCTCGAGTTTAGTATCCAATAATAAAAAGAAAAAGAAAGGTTGTAAGATTTCTGAAGTTGCAACAAAATCTAAAGCCATTTTTAGCGAAGATTTGCTTTGTAAAACCCATTTTTATAACGGGCATGCAGATAAGTTAGTCAGTCGCTTGCGTAATCATTTTTATTTGCAAAACGATAGTACAGGTGCTTTGGGCTTAAATGCATACGATGTTTTTAAAGGGCAGGAAGTTAAAGTTTATTATTTTGCCGCAAACATGATTGAAGATACAAACTTAACTATCGAACAGAAAGCATTAGTAAAACAGCTTATATCATTCAACATTGGTAGAACAGCTATTGAAAATGCTTGGCGATCAGATAATGGATTTCCTATTTTGTGTAAACATTGAAAATTACACTAAATTATTGGTGGAGGTTTTACTAAACATATAATTAATTATATAAATCTATAATTCTAGTTTTATATAATATCAAATAAATTGAATTTCATTAGTTTAGTATCGCTGAAAAATAAAGCAATAGTAATGAATGCACTTACCATTAAAGACCAAACATTATCGGGTGATATTTTAAACGAAATACGAATTCAAGTTGAAAACGAAAGAACTACACTAAAAGATATCATAACTGCTCGTGTTTTAGCGGAAGTGGACACTCATAATAATTCTAAAAATGAATATTTTAAAGGGCTTATTCAACCAAATGACACTGAAAAAACTTTAAATGGATTTAAAATTAAAAAGAGAAAAGTTATTGATGGGGAACAGCAAGTTTATGTGGCCTTAGATGCGTTTTTAAAAAACGGCTTTTTTGTAATTGTAGATGATGAACAAGTTACAGACTACAATAAAGAAATTCTTGTAAACTCAAAAACTACTATTAGTTTTTTAAAATTAACACCTTTAGTCGGAGGTTAAAAAATGAAAGATTTTTTCAAGAAAATATTTAGTGTAGCTAATACAGAAGTTTCAAAAGATGAAAAGAGTAATGATGAAGTAGTTTTATTTTTAAATGATCTCATAGGTGAATCTATAGAAATAAAAGAAAGTTATTCGATAAAATTAAGTGAGCTTGAGCATTATAAAACGTTAAAAACGAAAACTTCCGAGTTTAAAAAAGAGCTTATTTATCTATTGATTCATTACAAGAACAATGATCATTCAAAAAAATGGAATAATCAATCTTACTTTGTGGATGACGTATTTTCTAAATTGTCAAGTTTACTAGTTCGTTCTTCAGACCTTAATTTTAACGAGGACGAGTTATTGAAGCTTGGTTTGCTATTAACAGCTAGAAAAAAAAGTTATGTACATACGTCTCAATGGCCATTTGTTCCTTTTATAAGCAGACTTGAAAAATTAATAAAAGCTACTGATCTTACTCCAGCATTAGAAAAATCTTTAAATCTTATTTATAAATTTATTTCTAGTGGATCTTATGTCTATTCGGAAGAGATTAAAGTTTTAAATAAAATAAAACTGATCAAAGAAGGTCCTAAGAAATTTTCAGTAAGTAATGGTGATTTACTTGGGAGAACCATTTTAAAAACAGTAGATAATACAGAGAGTAATGTTCAAACTCATTTAGTGGGTTTATTAAATCATTTTTCGAAAGGTACAGAAAAAAGCAAGCCAGCCTTAAAATGGATAAAAGAAGCCGATAGTTTTATACAGAAAATAGATGATAACCCTTTTCTAGTAAAAGAAATGATGGCTTGGATCGGTGTAGTTATTGATCTATTAAAAGAAATTCATAAAAATAAATCATACGAATTTAGTTTTATAACGGATGAAAATTTACAATTGTTACGTGCTTCTATATGGGCAAGTTATTTATTAAATGATGATAACTTAAATCAGACTATAGAAGAAGTTGGTTTGTGGAGTTTTAAGAAATTATCGGGTTATGGAGCAGTTAGTGTTAAGCTTGGTAATTCTTGTATTTATTCCTTTTCAAAATTACCTTACCAAGATGGTGTTTCTAGATTGACTAAGTTCAGAATGAAAATAAAATACCCATCGGTACAATCATTAATTACCAAAGCTATTGTTCGAGTAGCAGAGGTAGAGGGTAAGACGATGGATGAGATAGAGGAACTCGCTGTTCAAGATTTTAATTTAGACGATGATTATAAGATAATAAGAAATTTTGATTCCTATAAAGGGCTACTAACAATTCAAGATAGCAGTACGGTTAGTTTGTTGTGGGAAAATGATAAAGGAAAAACGATTAAGACAGTTCCTAAATATGTAAAAGATAATTTTCCTGAAGAGCTCAAAGATTTAAAGAAGAAACTAAAAGATATTCAAACTAATTTAAGTGCTCAACGTGCTAGAATAGAAAAAATATTCCTAGCTAAACGCGAATGGCAATTCACGGAATGGCACAAACTATATATAAAAAACAAACTATTAGCTTTTTTTGGAACGAAACTTATTTGGAGTTTCACGTTAAATGATAAAACCACAAATGCTATTCTTTACGATGGTAAGTTTGTAAATCCAGACGGTATTTTAGATATTGATTTTGACAAAACTAAAGTGGAGTTATGGCATCCTGTGCTGTCATCAGTCAAAGAAGTACAATCCTGGCGTAATTGGTTAATCGAAAAAGAAATTAGACAGCCTTTTAAGCAGGCCCATAGGGAAATTTATATTCTTACTGATGCAGAGAAAACAACAAATTCTTATTCTAATAGGTTTGCTGGGCATATAGTAAGACAACATGTTTTTAATGTGTTGTGTAGAGAACGAGGCTGGACTTATCAACTTCAAGGGCAGTGGGATTCATATAATATTCCAAGTCTATATCTTCCAGCTTGGAAATACAGAGTGGAATTTTGGGTAGAAACTGATGGAGTATCAGATTATGCAAATCAAAATGGGATTTTTGATTATTTGCAAACAGATCAAGTTCGTTTTTATGATGAGAATTCACAAGTTGATATGGAAGATGTTCCAGTAATTGCATTTTCAGAAACATTGAGAGATGTAGATTTATTTGTTGGAGTCACTAGTATAGGTGCTGATCCCAATTGGAGGGATGGGGGCCCAGAAAGATTTCACGGATATTGGTCAAATTTTTCTTTTGGAGAATTGGCTACAAGTGGAGTAGAACGGAAATTGTTACTTGAAAACTTAATACCTAAACTGCATATAAGAGATAAATGTAGTTTTGAAGGGAATTTCCTTGTCGTTACTGGTAAGTTGAGAATATATAAAATACATATGGGTAGTGGTAATATCTTGATGAAGCCTAATGATCAATATTTGTGTATTGTCGCTAATAGAAAGCAAGAACAAAATGTCTTTTTACCATTTGAAGGAGATTCCATGCTTTCTACAATTTTGAGTAAAGCTTTTATGTTAGCTAATGATGATAAGATTAAAGACAAAACGATAATAAGTCAGATTAATAAACATTAATCATAACCCCTCATCTTGTTCATTTTTGCAAAATATTTATCAAAGTCTTTTTTAACCCATGAAAATTATTTCCATTTCAGATACTCACGAAAGGCATAGGGATGTTGTTTTACCAGAGGGTGACTTATTAATTCACGCTGGAGAAACATCATCAAATTTAGAAAACTGCAAACTATTCATTTTCGACTTCAAAATACTTATATCCGAAAATAAAATTTCATAATCCGGATGACCAGGCAAGGGCATCATTTTCTGCTGATCAAAATACGATAAATCCAGTTTTGCGATTTTTTTATTTTTATCATCTGACCGATGATTAATTCGTAATAACAAATTAATCACATCATCTTTAGTAACTATTTTAAAACTTGCTTTCATAAAAAACCCAAAAAAAACCCAAAAAAGAGTTATAATAGGGGTAAATATAGGTAAATAATAAGAAAGTTAAAAAGTAGAAAAACCGTGTAAAAACAACGAAACCCCCTATAAATAGGAGGTTTTAGAAGTGACCTCGAAGGGACAGAGTTCAAACTTTTTGAAGGAAGATATTAACCTAATTATCTCAAAATCAATAATTATGAATAATTCAGCATCTTAATGATTTAATCCCACTTCATCTTTTGCAACCTAACGGCATTTAAAATAGCGAGCAATGCTACACCCACATCTGCAAATACAGCTTCCCACATTGTGGCTAGACCACCTGCTCCCAAAATTAGAACTATAATTTTGACTCCAAAGGCTAGAACAATATTCTGCCAAACAATACTTCTTGTGGAACGTCCTATTTTTATAGCACGTGCAATCTTCGAGGGTTGGTCATTTTGAATGATGACATCTGCGGTTTCAATAGCAACATCACTTCCAAGTCCTCCCATTGCAATTCCTAAATCACTTGCTGCTAGTACTGGCGCATCGTTAATTCCATCTCCTATAAAAGCAACCTTAGTACCTGGTTGTGCTTTAAGTTTTTCTACTTCGTTGAGTTTGTCTTCTGGAAGGAGTCCTCCTTTTGCCCAATCGATGCCTAATTCTTTAGCTACTTGTTGAGTAATGGAATCTTTATCGCCCGATAGCATAATAATTTTAGTAATACCTGACGCACGTATTTCTTTAATGGCTTGATGAGCATCCTCTTTCAACTCATCTGCAATGGTTACATAACCAGCAAATTTACCATCAATTCCGACCATCACTATGGATTCAACAATACTATCAGTTTCTGATGGAACGTCTATAGTATTTGAAGTCATTAAAGCTTTGTTTCCTACCAGCACAGTTTTCCCTTTTACGGTTCCTTTCAACCCTTTTCCCGCGATTTCAGTTACTTCGGTTGCATCATAGTCGGCACCTTCGGCTTTGTATTCCATTATGGCTTTAGCAATGGGATGAGTGGATTTCTCTTCCATTGCCATTAAGTATTTCATAAAGTCCGCTTTCGCGAAAGCGGAATCACTTATAACTTCCTTTATTTTGAACACACCTTTAGTTACCGTTCCAGTTTTATCCATCACAACGGTATTAACTTGGGTCATTGCGTCAAGAAAAGAAGCTCCCTTGAATAAAATTCCATTACGAGATGCTGCTCCCAATCCACCAAAATATCCCAGCGGAATAGAGATTACCAATGCACAAGGACAAGAGATTACAAGAAAGATTAAAGCTCGATATAACCAATCTCTAAAAACGTAATCATCTACAAAAAAGTAAGGAAGTAATGTGAGACCTATCGCTAAAAAAACTACAATAGGCGTATAAACACGAGCAAATTTTCTAATAAATAATTCAGTTTTAGATTTACGAGCTGTAGCATTCTGTACCATATCTAGAATACGCGCAATAGAACTGTCCTTAAACTCTTTTGTTGCTTCTACCTCAATAACTCCATCAAGATTGATACTTCCTGCAAATACGGATGCTCCCTTCTGGACGGTATCTGGTTTACTTTCTCCGGTAAGAGCAGCGGTATTGAAAGAACCCTTCTCTGAAAGTAATAATCCATCAAGAGGCACTTTTTCTCCTACGCGTACTTGAATTTTTTCGCCTATTTCTACAGTTTCGGGATTTACCGAAATGAAATCGCCATTGCGATACACTATCGCCTCATTAGGGCTTACATCTAATAGTGCTTTGATGTTTCCTTTTGCTCGGTTAACCGCTGCTTGTTGAAACAATTCTCCCACTGCATAGAATAACATCACAGCCACACCTTCTGGATACTCGCCTATCGCAAATGCACCCAAAGTCGCAATGGACATTAAGAAGAATTCCGTAAAGAAATCTCCATTCTTAATACTGTTCCAGCCTTCTTTAATTACTGGAAAGCCAACAGGAATATACGCCACTGTATACCATACAATTCTCACCCATCCTTTGAAAAATGGTAAGGCGTCAAAATAATCAACTGCAATACCTATCATAAGCATTACAAAGCTGAAAATTGCAGGTACATACGTCTTGAATTTTGAAACACTTTCTGGACTGCTGTGATTGTGTCCATCATCGTGACTGTGCTCACCAGAATGTTTCTGCGTGTCTATATCTCTTAAGTTTACTTTTTTCTTTTTCATTTGATATTGAATAAGTTAATTATGTCATTTGGTATAGGCATACGTTTTAATGGTGGCACATTTGAACCTCCTGTATTACCTAGTGGCACGTGATTAATAAACGACTTCCAACCACCAACGATTAATCTAATTATTTGACCAAATACTTCTTTAGTATTCTTTTGCATCAACCCAAATTTCAACATTAACCAATGTGAATAGGTATGCTCCATTGGATACGATTGACCTATAATGTGACTTCTTTCTAAATGATACCAAGCAATAGCAAATTCTTCCATTTCTAAGTTATTGCGGTATAACTCTAACTCTTTACTATATGCCTGTTTTAGATGTTTTGGTATTTTAATATTAAACCTCATATCCTTTAAATTTCATTAAAAGTAGTTCAATTAATAGTGCAACAGAAGTGCATTTTTTTGTTGGATAAATTTTCCTTTTTTTAAAATAATTTTGACGATTTAATTATTAATCGTAATATTGCAATTAATTAATATAATGACGAAATGGGATTGGCCAAAACCGAAATGTTTACAGATGAGCAAAACCAAATATCGGTCTTTGCAAAAGCATTTGGTCATCCAGCAAGAGTAGCCATACTACAACACCTCTTTAAAATCGATACGTGTTTCTGTGGCGATTTAGTCAAGGAAATAGGTTTGGCACAACCCACAATTTCACAACACCTCAAAGAATTAAAATATTTAGGACTTATCAAGGGAACAGTTGAAGGGACAAGTGTTTGCTATTGTATAGATATGGACAACTGGAAAGAAATGAAGGATATTATGACCATATTTTTAGGACAGGATGCGTTGCCAAAAGATGAATGTTGTTAAAAAATTTAATTTAATTAATCGCTTTATTGCGATAAACTTATATAATTATGAAGCTATCACAGATAAAAAAACAACTCGTCCAATTGGATAGAATTGCCTTCCAACTACCAAATGGCGATTTAGTTCCGAGCCATTTTCACGTCACGGAAGTAGGGAAGATTACAAAGCACTTTATCGACTGTGGCGGAACGGTACGCAACGAAGAAGTTGCTAATTTTCAGCTATGGAATGCAAACGATTATGACCATAGGTTGCATCCCGAAAAACTCTTGAACATCATAGAACTTTCAGAGAAAGTTTTGGGTATTGAAGATTTGGAAATTGAAGTGGAATACCAGGCGGAGACCATTGGCAAATTTGGACTTGATTTCGATGGAAACAGTTTCCTCTTAACCTCAAAACAAACAGACTGTTTGGCAAAGGACAAGTGTGATATTCCCGTCAAAAAACAAAAGGTAAAACTCGCCATTTTGAATGACGAACCTTGTTGTTCACCAGATGGAAACTGTTGCTAAAACCAATTTAATTTTATAAAAAATGACAACAATACAATCAACCTTATTTTCAGACATTGAAAATATAATTAAGGAATTAAATCCTCAAACTATTTCAGATGAGCGCAAAGCAGTTTTACAGCCGCTTACCGAATTCATTCAATCAAAGCTTTCAGAAAATCAAGAAATCCGCATCAATTTTATTTGCACCCACAATTCACGAAGAAGTCATTTATCACAGGTTTGGGCACAAACGATGGCAAATTACTTCAATATTAAAAACGTGTTTTGTTATTCGGGCGGTACGGAAAGTACCGCACTTTTTCCGATGGTTGCAGAAACCTTGCAAAACTCAGGTTTTCAGATTAAAACCATTTCCAAAAACGAGAACCCAATCTACAGCATTAAATATGCTGACAACGAGCATCCAATAATAGGGTTTTCAAAAAAAATAGATGACGATTTTAACCCAAAATCTGAATTTGCAGCCATTATGACTTGCTCACAAGCTGATGGCGGTTGTCCATTTATTGCTGGTGCAGAAAAACGTATTCCAATAACTTTTGAAGACCCAAAAGCATTTGATAATACACCCCAACAAGCAGAAAAATATAACGAAAGAAGTGTGCAAATTGCTACAGAGCTATTTTATGTTTTCTCTCAAATTAACTAATAGATATGACCAAGAAAAAATTAGGCTTCCTCGATAGAAATCTTACACTCTGGATTTTCGTTGCGATGGCAATAGGCGTAGGGATTGGGTATTTCATTCCAACATTTCCAAATATCATAAATTCATTCAGTAGCGGAACAACGAATATTCCTATTGCGATAGGCTTAATATTGATGATGTACCCACCTTTGGCTAAGGTCAATTATGCGCTCTTGCCTAAAGTTTTCAAAAACACAAAAATCCTTTCTATTTCACTCATTTTGAATTGGGTAATTGGTCCTGTCTTAATGTTTGTTTTAGCAATCACGTTTTTACGTGATTATCCCGAATATATGGTTGGACTTATTCTAATAGGCTTGGCACGTTGCATCGCTATGGTCTTGGTATGGAACGACCTCGCTGAAGGAAGTAGCGAGTATGGTGCTGGTCTGGTCGCTTTGAACAGTATTTTTCAAGTCTTTGCATATAGTTTTTATGCGTGGATTTTCATAACTGTACTTCCACCTTATTTTGGATTTGAAGGAGCTATTGTAGATATTTCAATAGGAACTATTGCGGAAAGTGTAGCGATTTATTTAGGTATTCCTTTTGTAATGGGAATATTGAGTAGACTAATCTTAGTAAAACTAAAAGGAGAAGAATGGTACACTAAAAAATTCATTCCAACAATTTCGCCAATAACATTAATTGCGCTGTTATTTACCATTGTGGTAATGTTTTCGCTAAAAGGGGAACTAATCGTAGAAATTCCAATGGACGTATTGATTATTGCAGTTCCCTTGCTCATTTATTTTACGCTAATGTTTATCATCGGCTTTTTCTTTACCAAAGCAACAGGTGCAGAATACGACAAGACAGCAGCAGTTGCATTTACTGCCGCAGGGAATAATTTTGAATTAGCGATTGCTGTTGCCATCGCAGTCTTTGGGTTGAACTCAGGACAAGCTTTTGCAGGTGTTATAGGCCCATTGGTTGAAGTTCCCGCATTAATTTTATTGGTTCGTGTTTCCTTTTGGTTACGGAAAAAGTATTACCCAAGCAGGAAAAAACATTAGAATAAGTTGAGTGGATTCCGCTCATTCAGAGGGAATCCACTTCTAATTTATCCACTACACTTCTCACAAATACCTGTCACAACAAGATTTACATCTTCTGCAATGTACCCATCTGGCAGGTTGATGTGTGGTATTTTATGTTCCGTAAGACACACAGTTTCGTTGCAATTGTTACAATGGAAATGCAAGTGTAAATCTTGTTCAATCTCACAGTTGCAACCACTTTCGCACAAAGCATATTTTGAAATTCCCGTACCGTCATCTATTTGGTGAACAATCTTCTTTTCTTCAAAGGTTTTGAGTGTACGATACAATGTGGTACGTTCCGCTTTCGCGAAAGCATACTCAATATCTGTTAACGCCACCGCAATCTTCTTTTCAGCCAAGTATTTATAAATCAAAATACGCATCGCCGTAGGACGTACTTGATGATTTTCTAATGTTTTTTCTATTTCTGTCATTTGATAGTTTTTTTAATGGCTGTGTTCTGCTTCGCCTTTTTTCATCTCAGCCATTAGGTAATAGGCATTATTCATAGCATATTGCTCGTCTTTTTTATTGGATTCCAAAAAGCTAACAGCTACCCAATCTCCATCTTTTGCTCCAGTAATAATCTCTACAGGGACAAAGCTCCAGTCATCACCTTCTCTCATTGCTTTAAACACAAAAGCTTTTTCTCCTTCAATAGATATCGCAGTTTCTGGAAATGCCATAGTAGTTGAATTATCCGTTTGGATACGTCCTTGAATATACATTCCAGGAATGAGGTTTCCCGCCTTGTTTTCTATTTCTGCGTGCACGTGTAGTGCTTTTGGCTTTTCCTCAAAAGTTTTACTTATCGAGTAAATTTTTGCTGTGAGTTGCTTCCCAGGAATGGATTGAACGTTGAACGTTACTTTTTGTCCCTTTTCAACTTTATAGACATCTTTTTCAAAAACCATCAAATCTGCGTGAACGTGATGTGTGTTTACTATGTCCATTAAGTCTGTTTGTGGTTCTACATACTGACCGGTTTTTATTTCCACTTTTTGTACAAAACCTTCAATAGGACTGCGTAACGCCACACGTTGATAAATCGTTCCATTTCTTACACCAGAAGCGTTAATATTAAGTTGCTTTAATTGTGCTTCCAGACCATTGACCATAGCAAGAGAGGCTTTATATTCGGCTTCTGCACTTTGAAAGTTAGCACCGCTAGCTACACCAGCATCGTAAAGTGTTTTCTGTCTATCGAATGATTTTTTGAGAAACTGACTATTACTATATGCGTTGAGATACATCGTTTGTTTCTCAATAATATTAGGATGTGATATGTAGGCAACAGCTTGTCCTTTCTTAACTTCATCTCCTTCTATAACTTCGATAGAAACTACATTTGCTCCTATTACAGTTGTAATAGTTGCCTCATTTTGTGGTGGTACTTCTAGCTGTCCATTAGCCTCTATATAACCACTCATACTGCGCGTTTGTAATGTGTCTATAGACATTTGCAAGGCTTCGTACTGTCTTGCAGTTAACATTACTTCTTCGTCTTCAGCGTGATTTTCTTCATTATGTTCACCATCGCTATGTTTAGATTCAGATTCCGAATGTTCATCTCCTTTTTTAGACGTTTCGTTTTTTGTGTCTCCACAAGCTGTCATTGTTATAACGAGCAATAACAGCCCAATACATTTATATATTTTTAAGTTTTTCATTTTTATAAGGTATAATATTCAAGTTTGAATAATGCGGTTAAATACTGGTCTAATGCTTCTAGCGCATCCATTTCTGTTTGTATAGCATCACGAATAATCTGTGTAAATGCAGCATAATCTACAGCACCTTCTCTATAAGCGAGCAATGCTCCTTTACGTTGCTCTTGCGCAAGCGGTAAGGATTCATTTTTGTAAAATTTCCAAGCTTCTTCCCACTTTTGATAAGCTTGCAATGCTTGTTGATATTCCGATTCAATCTGTCGTTCTTTAAAATCAGCGTCAGCAGTAACTATTTGGCTCGCTATTTTTGCTGCTTTAGCTCGACTTTTATCAGAACCTGAAAAAAGAGGAATTGATATACCTGCTTGATATGTGTAGAACCCACTATTTCCATTTACTTGCTGTATACCACCTTGTAAATTAAATGTAGGTAACAAGTTTGCTCGTGCTACATCATAATTAGCTTCGGCTTCTTCTACACGTTTCCGCGAAAGCAATAGTTCTGGATGCTGACTTACATTCTTATTGAAATTGGAACCAAGGATATTAGATTGATAGTCATCAGGCACCGTATAAATAATCTCTGAACCTAACCAGAGATTTAATTTCTGTAATGCTATGGTATAATCTCGTTGCGCTTGTTGATACTTATTTTTAATTTGCAATGCCTGGTTTTTTGCAGATGCATATTCTAATCGCGAAATAGCTTCAACTTCCAGATTAAGTTCGACTGCTTTTGAAAATTGGCTATAAATAGAGTCTAGCTCCTTATATAGCTTCATCTTACGTTTTTGCTGAAAAACTTCTGACCAAGAATTTTTCACTTCTTGGGTAACTTGAATTTCTGTAAGGTGATAAGCGGCTTCAGCTAGTGCAATACGTTGTTTTTGTAATCGCTTTTTTGCGCCTATACTTAGTAGATCAATGTTCTGCTGTCCAATTCCTATTAATGTATAAATTCCCTGACCACTCGCTATTTCTTCTCCACCAGTGAAAAGTTGCGTGCTTCCCAAATCATATGCACTAGCCTTGAGCACATTTTGACGTTGTATTTCCAGTTTGCCAGTTTGCAATGAAGGGTAGCTCTGTCTTGCCATAGTTACAGCACTATCTAGCACAATCTCTGGATAGCTTTCTTGCTGAACAATAGTTGTGTCCATTCTACTCGCGACTTCTTGCGCTTTTGCACTTGGTATGGTATACAATAAACAGACAATTGCTGTGGCAGTTACATAGTTAGGATTGAGTTTTACTTTACGTTCTGAACGCTTTTCTACCCATTGATAAAAAATAGGAAGAATAAACAGCGTAAGTAAGGTAGAGGTCAATAATCCACCTATTACTACGGTTGCAAGTGGTCGTTGTACTTCAGCGCCAGCAGATGATGATATGGCCATAGGCAAAAACCCAAGGATATCTGTCAATGCGGTAAGCATAATAGGTCGTATCCTGCGCTTTGTACCTTCTACAATTCTGTCTCTTAAATTAGTAACACCTTCTTCTTTAAGCTCATTAAGACCACTTATCATAACAAGTCCATTAAGAACTGCAACTCCAAAGAGCACAATAAAACCAACACCTGCAGATATACTAAATGGCATATCACGAAGCCATAAGGCAAACACTCCACCAATAGTTGCCATAGGAATTGCGAGATAAATCATTAACGTTTGTGGGAATGATTTTAAGGCAAAATAAATAAGAATAAAAATGAGTAAAAGCGCAATAGGTACAACGGTTTGTAAACGATTACTAGCGCGTTCTAAATTCTCAAAAGCACCGCCATAGCGCAAGAAATAGCCTGGTGGTAATTCAAATTGCTCATCCAGTCTTACTTGTATATCCTCTACAACAGATTTTACATCACGACCTCTAATATTAATACCTACATATGTTCTCCTATTTGTATTATCACGACTTATTTGCATAGGTCCAGGTTCATAAGAGATATTTGCCAATTCCTTTAAAGGAATTTGAGCTCCTGATGGCAAATTGATGAATAGATTTTGAATGTCATTGATACTTGTCCTGTTTTCAGCTTTTAATCTCACTACAAGGTCAAACCTTTTTTCTCCTTCAAATATGACACCTGCTTTTCCACCAGCAAATGAGGCCTGTACGATACTATTAAGCTGATTGATTTCTAAGCCATATTGTGCCAGTTTGTTCCGATTGTAGTTTACAGTGATTTGAGGTAATCCGTCTATCGCTTCCACCTTCATATCTGCCACACCAGGAACGCTTGCAATAATTTTGCCCATCTCTTCAGCTTTGCTCGCTAATATATCTAGGTCTTCGCCAAAAAGCTTAATTGCAACGTCTTCACGTACACCTGTGAGTAGTTCATTAAATCGCATTTCTATAGGTTGAGTGAATTCAAAATTGACACCAGGCACAATGCTCACAGCTTCCTTCATTTTATCCAGCAGTTCTTCTTTTGAACTAGCTGATGTCCACTCATCACTCGGTTTTAAAATCACAAACACATCTGCAATGTCCATAGGCATTGGGTCTGTAGGTACATCTGCAACACCTATACGGCTGATGATGGTTTTTACCTCTGGAAATTCAGATTTCACAATACGTTCAATCTTTGTTGTGGTTTCGATAGTTTCAGTAAGTGAGCTTCCCGGTTTTAAAATGGCGTGAAATGCTAAATCACCTTCATCTAATTGCGGTATAAATTCTCCACCCATTTTTGTAAAGGCAAATATGGCAATCGCAAAAAGAGCAACAGCAACACTTATGATTACCTTTCCTTTACTCAGTGATTTAGTAAGTAACGGTTCATATTTACGTTCCACCCAATGCACAAATTTATCTCCGTATGACTTTTTATCATTTTTAGGCACACGAAGAAATAACGCTGAAACCATAGGAACGTAGGTAAGACACAATATCATAGCACCTATCATTGCAAAGATGAATGTGAGTGCCATAGGTTGAAACATTTTACCTTCAACACCTTCTAGTGCGAGAATAGGAAGGAATACAATAAGGATAATAAGTTGACCAAAGAAGGCTGCATTCATCATTTTTTTAGATGCTTTTGCCGCTATTTCATCGTTGAGTGATTTTCTGTTTTCCGCTTTCGCAAAAGCGTTACTCTTATCAACTTCTTGTTTTTTAACTATGTAGGAATACATCAAGAAAACTGTGGCTTCTACAATGATTACAGAGCCATCAACAATGATCCCGAAATCGATAGCACCTAAGCTCATTAAGTTTGCCCATACATCAAAAACGTTCATCAAAATGAATGCAAAAAGAAGAGATAGCGGAATGGTAGAGGCTACAATAAGGCCACCACGCCAGTTTCCTAATAAGAGAACTAAAACAAAAATGACTATTAAACCACCTTCCAGTAAATTACCAGTTACCGTTCCAGTAGTCTCTGCAATTAACTCACTTCGGTCTAGAAAGGGAACAATGCTCACGCCTTCTGGTAGAGATTTTTGAATTTGCTCCATTCGAGTTTTCACATTCTCAATAACCTCGTTAGAGTTTGCTCCTTTAAGCATTAAAATCATACCACCAACGGCTTCGCCTTTTCCGTCTTTAGTTAGCGCACCATATCTTACTGCACTTCCTATATTTACAGTCCCCACATCCTTAATCTTAATTGGAATACCGTTTATGGTTTTTACAACCATATTCTCGATGTCAGAAGTAGTTCTTGCTAGACCTTCGCCACGTATAAAATTTGCTTGATGATTACGCTCTATATAAGCACCTCCCGTATTTTGATTATTGTTTTCTAAAGCTGAGAAAACGTCAGAAATTGTGATACCAATGGCTATCAGCTCGTTGGGGTCTACAGCCACTTCGTATTGCTTTTGATTACCACCAAAGGCATTGACTTCTACCACACCTGGAACCATAGACATCTGGCGACGTACAATCCAGTCTTGCATCGTACGCAGTTCTGTTGCGGTATATTTATCACGCATTTTATCATCTACCTCTAGCGTATATTGATAAATTTCACCTAACCCAGTAGATATAGGTCCCATAGCTGGTTTTCCAAATCCTGCTGGTATTTGTTCTTGTACTTCGGGCAGTTTTTCTGCGACTAACTGTCGTGGCAAATACGTACCGATATCGTCATCGAATACAATAGTAACTACTGATAGTCCAAAACGAGATATAGATCGTATCTCTTGAACATTAGGCAAGTTACTCATCGCTATTTCGACAGGATAGGTTACAAATTGCTCAATATCTTCTGTCCCTAGATTAGGTGATTGAGTTATTACCTGTACTTGGTTATTTGTAATATCTGGTACCGCATCTATAGGTACTTGTGTTATACTCCATATCCCTGCACCTATAAGTGCAAAGGTGAGTAACCCAATAATGAATTTGTTATTGATTGAAAAATCAATGATTCTATTAATCATTTAATTGTGGTATTAATTCAGTTAATAAATGGTTTATGCGCTTTCGCGAAAGCGAAAACACAATGAATATCTCCTAAAAAGAAATATTAAAACAGGATATAGCTATCCTATGAAAACTGAATTATGCCCGTGGTGGTTGAAATAAGGAAAGGGAAATATCCTTACCTATGCTGTCTAAATAAACAGTAGAAAGTTTACAGTCCGCTGGGTGGTAAAGGTCTAAAATATTTAATCCAAAATCCAACGTGTGAACGTGACAGCAATGACAATGACAAAAAGGGGAACACGTATCAAGTAAATTGTGGTCGTGATCTCCAGTATCAATTTGTGAAAATTCTATTTGCGTACTATCCTCAGAAGAGTCAACATTTGCATCACTGCAAGGCACAAAATTAAGCGCGAGCAGATATAAAGAGAATATGAGAGTAAAAATTTTCACAATACAAAGATAACAGAATTATGATGCAACTGGATTGCAAAGGTTTTTATTTGATTTCTTCAATCACGCTTCCACAAGTAAGCATAGCATCTCCATAGTACGGATTACGTATATCTTTTTCTAAACTCATCCAGATGGCTCCTTTATTATTATTATTATTATTATTATTAGCCATAGGACATTTCTGTACGTACAGAGTATTAGAACCTTGCTCTGCATTCATAGCCAGTGCAATTAGGTTTTCATTTAAAATAACAAAGTGTTCTCTTTGATTTTCTATATTTTCATTACTTGAAATAGCATCTAGCATTTTGAGGGACTGCTCAAAATGTGATTTTTCCATTTTACCTAAATCATCTGTTTTAATCGCTTTAAACTTTTTTAATGCCGCTTTCGCGAAAGCGGAAACCTGACCAGCATCACTTGTTACAAAAGCGTCCTTCATCTCTAAATAAGACGTCATAGCTGTTTGAAGATCTTTCTGAAAAGTTTGAGGTAGGTCAATTTTCATAGCTTGCATATCTGCCATCTCTTCAACAACTTTTCCTTGATTCATCATTGATTTTTTTCCTTGCAATTGTGCAGCAGCATCTACCGTAAACGTCCCGTTGGTTACAATTTCATCGCCATCTTTTAAACCAGTAGAAACTTGATAATTCTCTCCAGATCTATTACCAAGCGTTACTTCTCGCATTTCAAATACAGGTTCATTAGGATTGGTCTTGATATAAACTAATGAGCGTTCTCCTGTCCAAAGAACAGCACTTGCAGGAATAGTTACGGTTCCAGAAGATGTAGTCTGAGTAGTTCCTTCGATTTTTCCAGTGACAAACATCCCTGGTTTAAATAAATCGTCATTATTACTCAAAGTTGCTCGTACGGTTACCGTTCTCGTTGCATTATTTAAAACGGGATCTATAAATGAAACGGTCGCATCAAACTCTTTATTTGCATACGCATTTGTAGATACTTTAATTTTCTGACCTTTTTTAAATTGTGATATTTGATTTTCGTAAGCATCAAACTCTGCCCATACAGAGTTGAGGTTACTTACTCTTAGAATGGGTTGACCTTGTTTGACATAGTCACCTTCTGCTGCCATAACCATAGCAACGGTTCCAGAAACCGTGGCGTATATTGGGAAATTCTCACGCACTCTGCCAGAGGTTTCGATTGCTTCGATTTGTTTATCTGAAAGCTTCCAGAGTTTCAACTTGTTTCGCACAGCTTTATACAAAGCAGGTTGCGATTCTTTTAAAGCAGCCGTAGTTAAAAGCTCTTGTTGTGCCGCTACTAGATTAGGCGCATAAATAGTAGCCAGTAATTGACCACGATTTACTTTTTGACCTTCATAGCTTATATTGAGTTTTTCAATCCTTCCATCAAAATAACTAGTCTGTACAGCATTGTTTTCATCATTGGTGGCAATTTTTCCTGAAAGTGAAATCAT
Organism: uncultured Aquimarina sp.; assembly: GCA_947503135.1. Taxonomy (GTDB): domain Bacteria; phylum Bacteroidota; class Bacteroidia; order Flavobacteriales; family Flavobacteriaceae; genus Aquimarina. Next base: position 37,919 of record CANNCQ010000001.1, read on the forward strand.
TCCATCATCTTCAGAAGTTGCACCATTACCTACAATTGTTGTTTGAATATTAGCTAACGCCATTGCATTCTTGGTCATCTTAATCTCGTTTGAAGCTAGACCTTCTAAACCAGTTTCTGCTGGGATTAAATCCATTCCACATATAGGGCAATCGCCTGGTTCTGGTTGCATAATTTGTGGATGCATCGAGCACGTCCACATTTGGTTTGTAGTCTCTTCTGAATGGTTGTGAGCTTCGGCAGTTACACTTGTAGCTGACGGTTGAGAATCACCAAAAAGTAACCAGCCTGCAAGTAAACCAACGGTTAAAGCAATCCCTATGTATAGAATATTCTTTTTCATATGTTTTAATTTTCGTTTTGTAAACGATTAATCATTCTTTTCATTTCTTCAATCTCTTTCTTTTGAGCTTTGATAATATCATCAGCCAGCTTTTTAACCTCTGGGTCTTTGATATCTGCTCGCTCACTTGTCAAAATAGCGATAGAGTGATGCGGTATCATACCCTTCATCCATAGCACGTCGCCCACAGTAGATTTCTGGTCACGTACTAATCCCAATGCACCGAGAAATAATACTGCGCTACCTACTAATATGGCAATATTTTTTTTCTTGTTTTTGTACATATTAAGCATAAAAAGTAACATTATTACAGCCATAGTTGCTATACCTAAACAAACCATATAAAATCGTGTAAGACTAAACCACACGTGGTCAAATTCGTAGGTATTGAGATACATTGTAATGTACATTGCTATAAATGATGATCCTAGCATCAAGAAAAACTTAGTGTACTGGCTCATTCCTTCATTGTTGTTTTTGTGTTCGTTTGAATTCATAATTTTTAGTTATAATTAATCAATTGATTTTGTTTTTAATCTCAAAGCATTTGCAATTACCGAAACCGAGCTAAAACTCATTGCTAATGCAGCAATCATAGGCGATAATAATATTCCGAAAACCGGAAACAATACTCCTGCGGCTACAGGAACACCTAGTGTATTATATATCAATGCAAAAAATAAATTTTGCTTGATGTTTCTCATTACTTTATGACTTAAGTTTCTTGCTTTTACAATACCGTGTAAATCGCCTTTTACTAGCGTTATCATTGCGCTTTCGATAGCCACATCAGTACCAGTACCCATTGCGATACCTACATCACTTTTGGCAAGTGCTGGCGCATCATTTATGCCATCGCCTGCCATCGCAACTACGTGTCCATTTTCTTGAAGTTTTTTAACTTCATCAAGTTTGTTTTCTGGTAACATTTCTGCTTTAAAGTTGGCAAGATTTAATTCACTTGCAACGGCTTGCGCCGTGTCGTGATTATCGCCTGTAAGCATAATCACATCAATACCTTTGTCTTGAAGTTCCTTGATGGCTTTTGCACTAGTCTCTTTGATTTTATCGCCTATAACCACATAACCAGCTACCTCGCCATCTACCGATAGATAAGAAACTGTCTTTCCTTGTTTTTGAAAAGATTGTGCTTTATCTCTCATAACAATGGAAATAGTTGCCTTTGCATATTCCATCATCTTATCATTACCTAAATCAAGCTTTTTACCATTAACAGTTCCTTCAACTCCTTTTCCTGTAACTGCACTGAAAACTTGCACTTTATAGATTTCCGTTTTCTGTTCTTTACCATATTTTACGGTAGCCTCTGCAAGAGGATGTTCGCTGGAACTATTTAATGAAGCTATAAGTTGAGTGATATCGCTTTCGCGAAAGCGGTCTAAAAACGAGCCCATTTTCTCTACCGTAGGTTTTCCTTCGGTAATCGTACCTGTCTTATCTACGATTAAAGTATCTACCTTATCCATTTTTTCGAGTGCTTCAGCGTTCTTAATCAGCACACCGTTTTGTGCTCCTTTACCAACGCCCACCATTACAGACATAGGTGTAGCCAATCCCAATGCGCAAGGACAAGCGATTATCAATACCGCAATAGCATTTACAAGAGCAAACACATAGGCTGGTTCTGGTCCCCAAATCGCCCAAACTGCAAATGTGATAAGTGAAATTATGACCACTACAGGTACAAAATATCCTGAAACGGTATCTGCCAACTTCTGAATAGGTGCACGACTGCGACTGGCATCGTTTACCATATGTATAATTTGGGAAAGCAGCGTATCGCTTCCTACTTTTTCAGCTTCCATTAAGAAAGACTGATTACCGTTAATTGTACCACTACTTACTTTATCATCTGTAGTTTTATTAACTGGAATAGGTTCACCTGAAATCATCGATTCATCTACCGTTGTGTTTCCTTCTGTGATTTTTCCATCTACAGGTATTTTATCTCCTGGTTTTACTCGGAGTATATCTCCCTTTTGAATTTGGTCTATGGAAACTTCTTCCTCATTGCCATTAACTACGCGCACCGCTTTATTAGGAGCAAGCTTTAATAATTCTTTTACTGCGGAGTTTGTTTTACTATGCGCTCGCGCTTCTAATACCTGACCCATTAATACTAACGTAAGTATCACCGTTGCTGCCTCAAAATAAACGTGAACAGCTCCTGATTCGGTTTTAAACTGTTCAGGGAAAAAGTCTGGAAACAACATGCCAAAAACACTAAATAGCCACGCCACACCAGCACCTATTCCTATTAACGTAAACATATTGAGATTCCAAGTTTTGATGCTTCGATAGGCACGTTCAAAAAACATCCACGTGGCATAAAACACCACAGGAATTGACAGCCCAAACTGAATCCAGTTCCACCATTTTTGCTCCATTACATCGTACAATGGATTGCTGGGAATCATCTCGCTCATTGCGATTATAAAAATGGGTAACGTGAACCCAACAGCTATCCAGAATTTTTTCAATAGCTTTTTATAGGTCTTTTCTTCTGCAGAACTATCTGCTTCCATTGGTACTAAATCCATCCCGCAAATAGGGCAAGCTCCAGCTTCATCTTTTATGATTTCTGGGTGCATTGGACACGTCCATTGTTCTGTAGTGGTTGCGGAAAGATTGACTTCTTCCACCAAATCCATACCGCAGACAGGACAGTCGCCCGGCTGGTCGTACGTTTTGTCGCCCTCGCAATGCATTGGGCAGTAGAAAGTACCAGTTCCTTTGCCTTTTTGTTTCGGCTTTTTCTCTTTTGCCGAATCTTCCTTATGATGATGCTCGCCAAGGTTGTGGATGGAATAACGCCCACCATCATCTTTTAAGCTTTTCTGAAAAGTTTCCAGAGAAATATGAGAACTCATTTCAATTGTTGCTTCCTGCTTTTCTAAATCAACAGATGCGTTTGTCACACTATCAACTTTAGATAAAGTTTGCTCTACGTGATTTCGACAACCGTTGCAGGTCATTCCTTGTATGTGATAGGTGTGTTTCATAGTATAGTATATTATTTTAATTGCAAGAAAAGCGCACCCAATAAGATGATGAGAAGTACTCCATATAGAATGTAGTTCAACCGTCTGCTAAGTGCGTTTGATGAATTATTATTTCCTGTTTTACAGCATTGTTTCATAATATTTCTTTTGCCTAAAAAGAGAAAGGGCTTATTAACCAACAAATAAAAAATATTCCTTTCTCTTCGTGGGACTTTAATTTGTGCCTAAAAAGGAAAAGTTCCATAATCAATGTTAAAAAACATTCTTTCCTAATCAGGGCTTTATTTTAATCCATCATTAAGTTTTGTCATAAATTCAATCACAGCGTTCTTATTGTTTTCTGAAAGAAGGGCATCCCTATGAATAAGCGTATAGCTCTCCATAGGCATCTCGCCACTTTCTATCTGTTTAATGATAGACCGTAACTTGCTTTTCTTTCTCCTGTCAGAATAATCACTCCAGTCATTAAAATTCAATTCTTCTTTTCCTTCTTTAATATGGTCTTCTAAAAACCAAGCTGCTGGCTGAACTTTACTATACCAAGGATATACAGTATTATTACTGTGACAATCATAGCAAGACACCTTAAGCTGATTCTCGATTTTAGACGGTACTTTGTTAACCATCATAAAATCAGTTTCTGGTATTGTGTAGCTTTCATTTTTATCCGTTAGAAAAAATTGAATAATCACAAAGGCGATTAATGCTACCCAAGCTATGATTTTTACAATTTTCATTTAGTTGATTTCACGCTGTACCTTACCGCACTTCAACATTGAGCTTCCGTAATATGGGTTTCTCACTTCTTCATTTGTGCTTAACCAAGCTGTACCGCCATCATACATTGGGCAAAATTGCTCGTACAACTTTGTCGCTGTTCCTGTTATGGCAACCATATCTGTAATGTCCTTGCTCAAAATTTTAAAATGTTCACGTTGATGTTTGATATCGCTTTCTGAAATATGTTCTGCGTGTTCTGTTGCATCTTCAATAATGTCTGTTAATTCCTTTTGTTGACTTTCAGAATATGTTGACTTATCAAGATTGCCCAGTGATTTAGCAAGTGTTCCACCAAGCATCTTAGCCTTATCATTATCATCTCTTACTAGCGCATCTTTAAGATTGAAATAATCTTTTAAAATAGCTTCTGCCATTGCATCTTGAGTATTACTCATCGCCATATCTTTTGAACTATCCATATTTTCTTGCATTACTTCATTGCTAGCAGACGAAGGTGCTTCATTCTTATTAGCATCTTTACAAGACACGGTTAAAATCAATGTAGCGACTAAGGCTACTGTTCCAATACTTCTTTTAATTGTTTTCATTTTTATTTATTTTAGGTTATTAAATTATTTAAAATCTTACTGATAATCCTCCGCCAGTACCAAAACGGTTATCGTAACTCGCCATAAGTGAAAAGTTTCTTGAGAGCATATATTCAGCTCCTGCACTCCAGACTGTTTCGGACAGATAATCTTGGTTCATTGGTAAATCATCTACGAAACCTAAATCTATTTGGTATTCATAGTAGCCGAATACAGACAGCTTAGGGAAAATCATTACACTGCGACCTACACCAATTCTTGGTCTTAATTTATTATCAACGCGCACATCTAAATTGAATAAGTAGGGCGTTAAATAGCGAACACCAACAACTGCTGTGGTACTAAATTTATCTAAGCTATCACGTGTTGAATTCTCAATATTAACACCACCAAAAACTCGTAAATAATCGTGTAGATACCGTTCATACGTAAATTCTCCTTCCAGATTTTCATTCCATCCATATTCAAAAGAGGCATTAAATTGATTTCTAATATTAGAGGTCATCAAATTAAAACCAGTAGTATGCGACGCCACATCTACCAATCCCCAAGAATACCATTTATCTGTTTCTTCAATAATTTTAGAAGCTGGAAATTCATCCATTCTTGAGTCTCGTGGCGTATCATAAGAAACTACTCTTGCCATACCACCCATCATATGATATAAAATGTGGCAATGGAAAAACCAGTCTCCAGCCTCATCGCCATTATTTCCATAAAATTCTATGGTCATTTTTTGCATTGGTGGCACATTTACCGTGTGCTTTAATGGCGAGTATTCTCCATTTTCATTAATTACTCTAAAAAAGTGACCGTGCAAGTGCATTGGGTGGTGCATCATCGTCAGGTTATTGAATGTAATGCGCGTTACTTCCTTATTATTTATTTTAATATTATCCGCCTCAGATAATGGTACACCATTCATACTCCAGATGTAACGATTCATATTACCAGTAAGATTTAGTAATATTTCCTTAACGGGAACATCTTTGTCGTATGTTGTTTTGTTGGGCGATTTCAAATAATCATAATTGTATTCGGCAAATAGATCCATTCCTTCCATCTTCATTCCTGGCATAGCATTCTCTTTATTCATATTCATACCTGCCATTTTAGAATGGTCCATCTTACCCATTTCTGTAGTATCTTTTGGCTTATTCATATCCATTCCAGACATTTTTGAATGATCCATTTTCATCTCTCCGTCCATTTTCATTCCCTCCATTTTACCCATCTGCATCCCGTATTCCTCTTTCATCTCAAAACGCTCATCCTTACCTGGCTGAAATTTTAAGGCGTGTGCACCCATTTTCATATCCATTTTAGCCATTTTCTGCATCATCGCTATTTTATCTGGTCGCGCAACATCCATTGCAGGTAAGCTTGTACCATTACCTATAAATGCAGAGGCTGTACCAGAACCATCTTGTGCAGTAATTCTAAATTCCATCTTACCTTTTTGTGGTACCGTGACAATAAAATCATACGTTTCTGCTACTCCTATAAAGGTTTTATTTCTTTCAACAGGAACCACATCTAATCCATCTGAAGAAACCAGTACAGGCGTTTTCCCACCAAAAGTCATCCAAAAAGAGGTAGAAGCTCCTCCATTAATCATTCTCAATCGAATTTTTTCACCAGGTTTAAATTCTGGGTACTCAATACTTTCTTCTCCATTAATTAAAAATGCAGGATAGTATACATCTGCTATATCTGCACCTTCCATACGCTGTCTCCAAAAATCTAATTGTGCACCAAAAGCGCCACGTGCAATTACTTGGTTAAGTGGTGTAGCTGTTCCTTTTTTAATACCATACCATTCGTTGCCACGTTTTAAATTACGCAGTACATTCATTGGTTTTTCATTTGTCCAATCAGATAATACCAACACCAATTCCTTATCATAATCCAACACTTTTTCTTTAGGCTGAATTACTATTGACCCATAAACACCACTTTGTTCTTGTAACATTGTATGGGAATGGTACCAATAGGTTCCAGATTGTTTGATAGGAAATTCGTATTTCTGTGTATGTCCTGGCTCTATAGGTGGTGTGTTTAAGTACGGTACACCATCGTAAAAGTTTGGAAGTAAAAGTCCGTGCCAATGCACTGAGGTTTCTACACTCATTTCATTTTTTACATATATTACCGCATATTCCCCTTCTGTAAATTCTAAGGTAGGACCAGGAATTGTTCCGTTAACGGTCATTCCCATAACGTCTTTCCCTGCTTTATTTACCGTAGCCTCACGTAAGGTAATAGTGTGTTCTCTTACTGGAAGGTTATCTATATTTCCTTGTGTGTCTTGTGCATAAACACCTGTAGTTAACCCAACCAAAAACAACAATATTATTTTAGTTTTCATTCTAGTTTTCATTTTAGCTTTTATTTTGTTGATACGAAATTACTTTTGATTTAAAGCTTATTGTATCATAATTATGGTTCTTATCTACCTAATTTGGTCTAAGGCGTTTCTTATGTTTTTTTGACTATTCTTATATTCCGTTAAACTCATACCAGTTTCATTCTTAAATAGCCTACTTAAATGATTGACATTGCTATAATCAAGTAGTTGTGAAATTTCTGTAAAGTTGTTTTCTTGTAATTGTATCAATTCTTTTACTTTTTCTATTTTTAACTTGATAAAGTATTTTTCTATAGTTATACTTTCATTAAATGAAAAAATCTTACTGATTTTTGAGTACTCGATACTCATCGTGCTTTCTAAATATTTAGAGAGAGTTTTTTCCAATTGCAAAGGCAGTTTTTGCAGTAACTTGATGAGTTCAATTTTAATTTGTTCTACTAGTTGCTGGTCTTGAGCAAGTAGAATTTCAAAACCATTATTTTCTAAAATCGTTTTTATATTATTAAAATCATCTTTAGATCTCTCTTCATAGATTATAGAGCCTAATTGAATATGCTTTAATTGAATGCCTAATATTTCAACATCCCTCTGAATTGCTTTAATACAGCGATTACACACCATATTTTTTATGAATATTTTCTTTTCCATCGGTTAATTAATTAGGTAATTAATCAGTGCAGATTGTATGTAATACATTTGTATGGATTCCACCTGATTCAACTCAAATTTGAGTTGAAGCTCCTGTATATCCAGTACATCGTTAAAATCGATAGTGCCTGTTTCATAGTTTTTAATAAGAATTTGCTCAGCATCTTTAGCTTGCTTTAAATTTTTAGCTTGTGTATTGTATGCTATTCTGGATTGATTACGTTGCGATTGCGCTTTCGCGAAAGCGGATTCTAACACATTCAATCGCTCATCCTTTTGCAGGTTGATTTCCTGCTGTCGCAGTTCATTTTGTTTGGAAATAGATTTGTAACGATTATTAAAAATGGGAATGGATACCGAAACCATCGGCATTAAAATATCTTTCCCATTATCCGAAGGAAATATATCTGTACGCTCACTTACAGGTAAATAATCCACACCAAAACCTATCATAGGTAAAGCCTCACGTTGATTTAGTAACTCTGATTGTGCTACAGATTCGTAAAGTTTATCGTACTTGAGTAATTCAGGGTTTAATGCTAAATCGTCTAAAGTATTGATTGGGTCTATTTCTGGAATATTCATCTCTGTAGAGATAGTAACTACTGCATTTTTATCCTTATTCAATAAATTATTAAATACGGATTGTTCTGCTTTGAACTCTTCTTCAAGTACTTCTTTCTTCTGTTGCATTTCATTCTGTCGAATCTGTAAACGCAATACATCAACTGCACTGGCTTTTCCCACTTCAACAGATGTTAAGGCTAACTGCTCGTAGGTATTTAAAAGTTGAATATTCTCTTCAAGTACTTCTTGTTTTGCTCTAATGGCATACAGCCTGTAATACGATTGTGAAACAGATAGCGCTAACTTTCTTTTTGCTATGGTGATTTCCACATACTCAGCATCTGCCATTGAGGATGCATAATTTTCACGAGCTGTAATGGTTCCAAACCAAGGTAACATTTGTTTTACACCGATGCGCGCTCGCTGCGCTCCTGTTCTGGTTTCTGGTGTGCTCACAAAATAGCCTGCACTTATTTCTGTATTAGGAATCCAGTCTGCCTCATTTACTTTTTCTTCGGCTCTATTATAGCGCAGTTCAAAAGCTTGAATTTCTGAATTATTAGATTGTGCCTCGTCTATGTAAGATTGTAATTGTTGCGCTTTCGCGAAAGCGGAAACAAACAAAAGACAAAGAATTATTAGTGTATTTTTCATTTATTTGCTCTTTTAAGTTGGTATTCTTTTTTCCAGCTATATAGTACAGGAACAATAAAATAGGACGTGATGTCTATGACCATTCCGCCAAAAATTGGGATCGCCATAGGTATCATTATATCGCTTCCTTTTCCTGTAGATGTTAATACTGGAAGTAATGCCAGTATAGTCGTTACCGTTGTCATTAAACAAGGACGAATACGTTTACCTGCAGCCTCAAGAGCCGCTTGTCTAACTCCTTTAACGTCTGTAGGGTTCTCTAGATCAAAAGTTTGCGTGAGATAAGTAGCCATTACAACTCCATCATCTGTTGCGATGCCAAAAAGGGCTATAAAACCTACCCAAACGGCTACACTTAAATTGATGGTTTTCATATTAAAGAGATCTCGCATATTCTCGCCAAAGAGATTAAAATTGAAAAACCAATCTTGCCCATATAACCAAATCATTATAAAACCACCTGCAAATGCCACTGTGATTCCCGTAAAAACCATAAGCGATGTAGAAACCGATTTAAACTGGAAATACAGAATTAAAAAGATGATGACCAGTGCAAGCGGCACTACTACTGAAAGCGTTTTTTCTGCTCGCAGTTGATTTTCATAGGTTCCCGTAAAGCGATAGCTGATGCCTGCAGGAACAATTAATTTTCCACTATCGATATTTTCTTGAATTAATTCTTGTGCATTTTCTACGACATCAACTTCGGCAAAGCCGTCCAGCTTATCAAAAAGCACATAACCGATTAAGAACGTGTCTTCACTTTTTATGACTTGCGGTCCTTGCTCATAACGTATCTCAACCAATTCTCCTAATGGAACTGGACTACCTTTTTCAACTGGTACGTAAATCTTTTTGAGATCATAAGGATTGGCACGCAGCTCTCTTGGGTACCGTACTCTTACCGCATACCGCTCTCGACCTTCTACTGTTTGTGTAAGAGGCATCCCGCCTACGGCTACTTTAAGAATTTCCTGCACATCCATTACAGAAATACCATATCTGGCGAGTTGTTCTCGCTTTATATCAATAAGTAAATAGGGCTTCCCAACGATACGGTCTGCAAAAACAGCTTGCTCTTTAACACCTTCGGCTTGTTTTAAAATACCTTCCAATTGTAGCCCGAAATTTTCAATGGTTTTTAAATCAGGCCCTTTTACCTTAATTCCCATTGGTGCTCGCATTCCTGTCTGAAGCATCACGAGTCGTGTCTCAATAGGTTGCAATTTTGGTGCAGAGGTAACTCCTGGAAACTTAGTGACCTTAACTATTTCATTCCAGATATCATCTGGACTATTTATGTTTGGTCTCCAGTTTCGGTAATATTCGCCATCATCGTCTGCAATTAAATCATCCCGCTGCGCAGAAGTCTGTAGACTAGCTTTGTCATAATTTGCATCATTCTCAACTTCATTATTGGGGTTTATGATGAACTTATTATTTTTAAGTACAAAAAGTCCGTCATCGTTTATTTGATAGCGCTGGCGTTCGCCTTGGGCGTTACGCATAAATTCAAATTTGTATTGGATTACATTCTCATACATCGAGAGCGGTGCTGGATCGAGTGCGGATTCTGTTCTTCCAGATTTACCTACTACGGTTTCAATCTCTGGAATACTTGCCACGGCCATATCCAGTTGTTGCAAGACACGTTTATTTTCTTCAACTCCTGCGTGTGGCAAAGAAGTAGGCATTAATAAAAATGAACCTTCATTGAGTGCTGGCATAAATTCTTTACCAGTGTTACGCATAATCAAGAATCCAAACGTCAACACCGTAACTGGAATAATTAAAAACAATAGTTTGTTTGTTAATGCCCAGCGTAATATGCTGTCATAATACATTCTAAAAACAGAGAAAACACCAAGTATTCCAAAACAGATAATAGATACAAATATCAAGTTGAGTATGATACTGCGATCAAAGCCTAATGGTCGCCAGTATTCAGCAAGAAGTATGACTATAGCTGTTGCCGATATTATGATATTAATAAGGTTTGCACGCTTTCGCGAAAGCGTACCTCGCATAGTCAACAAAGCAGTAATGGCAAAACCAATAAGAATAAGCCCTAGCCAATATCCATAGACAATTGCTGTGATTCCCAATAGGGTTAGTATGCCATTAAGAGCATATTTTGAACGCTCTCGGATTCTAGACTTCTTAAATAAGAACGCTGCAAATGGCGGAATTAAAAAGAGTGCAATAACCAGCGATGCTGAAAGTGCCATCGTTTTGGTAAAGGCTAGCGGGCGAAATAATTTACCTTCTGCACCTATCATTGTAAATACAGGAACAAAACTGATAATCGTAGTAAGTACAGCTGTTAAAATCGCACCTGAAACTTCTGCAGTAGCATTATAAATAACCTCATTCATTGTAAATGGAGTGCCATCTTCTTGCATTCGCAATTTCTCATCGTCCAGATGCCGTATCATATTTTCGGCAAGTATGACGCCTACATCTACCATTGTTCCAATTGCGATTGCAATACCTGATAATGCTACAATATTTGCGTCTACATTAAACAGTTTCATAGTAACAAATACCATCAAAACTGCAACAGGTAGTAACCCTGAAATAAGAATGGATGCTCGTAAATTGAAAACCATAATAATAATTACCAAAATGGTGATTAGAATTTCTAAGGTTAGCGCCTCATTTAACGTGTGTAAAGTCTCTTGGATAAGCGCTGTACGGTCGTAAAATGGAACAATGGTAACTTGAGAGATTCTACCGTCTGAAAGTGTTTTTGTTGGTAAACCAGAACTTAGTTCTGCTATTTGCTCCTTTACATTATTAATAACTTCCATTGGGTTTGCTCCGTATCGTGCTACGACAACACCACCAACAACTTCGGCACCTTCTTTATCAAGAATACCACGCCTTGTTGCTGGACCTAAATGAACGTTTGCAACGTCCTTAATACGAATCGAAGTAAAGTTTTCTGAATCTACGACTGCATTTTCTATATCTGCTATCGATTTCACGTAACCTAAACCACGCACGAGATATTCTGCTTGATTAATTTCTAAAGTTTGAGCACCTATGTCTTGGTTACTTTCCTTGACGGCTTTTGCTATCTGGGAGAGACTTATGTTGTACTGACGCATTTTTTCTGGGTCAATATCTACTTGATATTCCTGAACGTAACCACCAATAGATGCCACCTCTGATACACCACCTGCAGAAGATAATCCATACTTTACATAGTAGTCTTGTATGCTACGTAGCTCTTGTAAATCCCAACCACCAGTAACATTTCCGTCTTGGTCACGACCTTCAAGTGTGTACCAAAAAATCTGTCCTAACCCAGTAGCATCTGGTCCCAAAGATGGGTTGACACCATCAGGCAATAAATTTGCTGGAAGTGAATTGAGCTTTTCAAGTATGTGACTGCGCGACCAGTAGAACTCAATGTCTTCTTCAAAAATGATATAGATGCTGGAAAACCCAAACATAGAAGAACTACGGATAGTTTTAACCCCAGGAATACCCAGAAGGGAAGTTGTAAGTGGATATGTAATTTGATCTTCAATATCCTGTGGCGAGCGTCCTTGCCACTTGGTAAAAACAATTTGTTGGTTCTCACCAATGTCAGGAATAGCATCTACGGCTACTGGGTTAGTAGGAAGAAAACCAGTGTCCCAACTAAATGGCGCGTTTATAACACCCCAACCTACAAAAAGGGTTAGAAGAAGTACAGATACAAGTTTGTTTTCAATAAGAAATTTTATTGCCTTATTAAGCATACGATTTGATTATTTGATAGTTAAAATTGTGTTAAGTAGAAAATACTGTACACGAGATTTAGCCCACTACAGAATAACTGTTGGGCTATTTTTCAAAATCTAATAAATCAAATTAAAAAGGTTTGGTGCAATACTTGCACGTCCCGTTTGACAAAGGGCGGTGGATAATCTTTATAAGAAACATCTGTAGATGCTGTTCCTTCAAAAAGTTTAATGTAAGAATAAGTAAAGGCAGCGATGAACGTTTGCTGCTCGAAACTGAGTTTATCAAATGAAGTCTTTAAATCATCTTGACCTTGCTTAACCATTTGTTCATCAGAACAGCAAGATTTTTGCGATACCATCGGTTTTTCGCAAGAAGTAGTTACTTGCTCTTTTTCCATTCCGCAGGTTTCTACTTGTTGAACAAAAGAAAAATCTACAAGTGTATCTCCACAATAATGCATATCCACAGTAAACGACATCGTAGTCATAAGAACTACGGCTGCCATAAAAACTGCCATTGATTTGTGGATAAATTGTTTCATTTTATACAAAGTTAAAAATTTATTTAACATTGAAGCTATCTTTAACTAAACATTGTTTTTCGTATTTAATCTCTGTTCATTAAATAATCTCTTAATAGTTTAAACTTCTATTTATTTGGTAATCAATAAATTGTCTTTCTTTGATGAATTTTAGGTAAAATAAAAAAAGCTCTTTAAACAATTGGTTTAAAGAGCTTTAAATAAAATTGTGACCTCAAAGCGACAGAGTTCAAACTTTTTGAATGATGATATCAGCCTAATCATCTCGAAATCTAAAAGTTTTGGACAAAGTCTTAAAATCTAATTTTCTTTCGTTAATAAACTTTTAGCCAACCACTCATAATATTCGTCCACACCTGAATACTGTTTCGCTTCATTCAAAATTTCTAAATCAGCGGTCATCGTTACGTAATACGGTTGCGATGCTGTTTGAAAATTTAGGTATTGAAACGTTGACCATTTGTCGCCAATAGTTTCTATATCTTTTAAATGATTTTCATTGAGCTTCACCTTAAATTGAGCGTCTTTTGGCAGTTCCTTTCTGTCATCGATGTACAATGAAATAAGTACGTATTCATCTTTCAAAATCTGATATACTTTTGGATCACTCCACACATTTTCTTCCATCTTTCGACAGTTTACACAAGCCCAACCAGTAAAGTCTAACAATATGGGTTTGTTGTTTGCTTTTGCGAAAGCGATACCTTCATCAAAATCTTTAAAGCAGTCTAATCCTAACGGACAATCTGATTCTTGCTCGTAAAGGCTGTAAAAGGTTGGTGGTGGAAAGCCTGCTAATAATTTAAGATGTGAATTTTTAGTAAGTCCTGTACCAAGGTAAATAACGAAAGCCACCACTAAAACTGCAAACGAAACTTTTGGGAAACTAAACTTCTTTTTACCATCGTGAGGGAATCTTATGACTCCGAAGAAGTATAAAGCCATTAGCAAGAATATAATCATCCATATACCGATAAAAACTTCTCGTTTTAATAAACCCCAATGTGCAACAAGATCTGCGTTTGATAAAAACTTAAATGCTAATGCAAGCTCTACAAAACCTAATAATACTTTTACTGTTGTTAACCATCCACCTGATTTTGGTAGCGATTTCAATAGATTAGGAAAAAGTGCAAATAAGGCAAAAGGTAATGCAAGTGCTGCTCCAAATCCTGTCATTCCTGCTGTTAATTGAAATGCTCCACCATCACTTGTAAGCGATCCAGCAAGCAAAGAACCTAATATAGGTCCAGTACAAGAAAAAGATACCAATGCAAGAGTAACCGCCATAAAGAAGATACCGATAAGCCCTCCAGTACTAGAAGCAGAATCCATCTTGTTTGACCAAGAGTTAGGAAGAGTTAATTCATAATAGCCAAAGAATGAAAAAGCAAAGAATATAAAAATCACAAAGAAGATAACATTCAACCAAATGTTAGTTGAAATCGTATTTAAAATCTCAGGATCTACAGAGTCTAAAAAGTGGAACGGAATACTAAGCGCTACGTAAATAATAACAATAAAGGCTCCATATAGAATTGCGTTTCTAATCCCTTTTGCTTTATTCCCTGACTGCTTTGTAAAGAATGAAACCGTAAGCGGTATCATCGGGAATACACAAGGTGTAAGTAACGCAACAAGACCTCCCAAGAAACCAAGAACAAAAATCTTCCACAAATTCCTGTCCGAGGTTAGCTCCTCTGAGTCTGATAATAAGCGTTCTTTATGTTTTAAATCGAGTAATAAGCTATTAGAAAGTGTTTTGCTTTTTTCATCTAAAACCACATTGTCAAGCGTTGCTTCACTACCATTCAGATTGATTACAAACTGCTCTTCTTTATTAATGCAAACTTCCTTACAAACCTGATACTCTATATTTATAGCGAGCTGTTTTAAGTCTTGATTTAAAACCTTAATTCGCTGGGTAAACTCAACTTTTTTAAGAAAATAAGTTTCTTCTACTTCAAAAACATCATTGTATGCTTTTACAGTCTCACTCTCTTTTGCTTTGCCCAGTAGCTCATAGTTGCCTTCTGATTGCTCAAAGCTAAGAACAGATGGTAATGAGCCATCTTCACTTGTAAATTGAGAAAAAACGTGCCACTCTTCATTAATTGATCCTGTGAGTATAACATCGTACTCGGTGTCTGAAATTTTAGTAATATTAGATTCCCAGGTTACAGGATCTATAACGCCTTGTTGAGCCGAACTTATTCCGCTCAAAAAAAGGACTAAAGCTACAATTAAATTTTTCATATTAGTCTGTAAAGGTCTTGTCCTACTGTTATAGTAGAACAAGATTAGTTTAATAAGAGGTTCTGATATTAGTCCATCACAAATTTAAATCCAGCGGTAATGATGCTAGAGCTAAACGTGGTATCTCTATCGTACTGATAGAATTTAAGGTCTATACTTTTTAAGCCCAATTTCCAGATGTGCGCTTTTGCGAAAATGTCTGTGTAAGAAACTCCAAAGCCAAATTGATTTGCACTGTACTCAGATAAGTCATAATCTGATGTATAGAATTCATCTGTGGATAATGCTTCTTCATAAGGCCTAAAGTAATCTGCTGCGGTTTGATTATAGAATCGGTACGAAGGATAAAGCGTAAACTTATCTGTGATTTTAATAGGCACTTCTATACTTGCGGTATGCGATGTTATTCCCCAATCATCATAATAATAGCGGTAAAAAGTGCGTACTGTAAAGGTTTCATTGAGATACCAGTTTAAGCGACCACCTGCTGCCACTTTAAATCGAGAATCTGGTAAGCGTTCTATAGCATCTGCTAGTTGGAAATTCTCAATAAAAGAGTCTGCAACATCTCCAAAATAGACTCGCTGGAATGGTGTTGACAATAAACCTTGCTGCTGAACAAAATCAAGTGCTAAAGATCCTTGAACATTCTTGTGAAGAATTTGAGAGAATCCAAAACCTAGCGAATATGAATTACGCCCTTCATCTGCAAACTCCGTAAATCTAGGTGCGTAATTTGTATTTCCAGTAATGGTGTTTTGAGTAAATAATCTGTTGCTCAATCCATTTCCTCCTTCGCCAAAAGGTCTTAACTCTGTAGGATAGATAGCATTCCAGGTATCTATATACACATTACCATTCACACTTACTTCTGTATTTTTTTCATTGAAGAGTTTAGTATAGCTACCACCTACACCTACAGAAAAATAATCATATTCTGAAGACACAGATAGTTTAGCTGACCAGATATCATTTCTGTCGTCTGAGCTGTGACTGTAACTACCTGTCAGGTTTGCCCATAAATCGCTACTTGATGCACCAGAAGAAGCTTGAAAAGGATCTGCCTGTCCACCGCCATCAAAAGGCCCAACGTTACTTGAAGAAGCAGAGGTATATGCAGAAACTCCTGCATCAATTGTTAATACATCATCATCATTTAATGGAATGGAAACCACAAATGTACCTGTAACGTCTGTCAACTCTTCAGTACCAATACCGCCACTTACGGCAGCATTATCTCCATCTTGCGTGTAGTAACTTGATAAGAAATCTACTTCTACAGATTCAAGTACTCTTTTTTTATAGACTTTAGTCGAGTCTTGTGCTGTTTGTGAGTACGCTTTCGCGAAAGCGAATACACACATTACTAAAATTAATTTTTTCAAATTGTTTTGTTGTATTAATTAGATTCCGCTATACAGCGGAATAACTTCAATTCACATTTTTAAGTGCCGATTGCTTCTTAAAAAAGGATTTCAGTTAATTACAGCCGCAGCCTCCTCCAGTTTTTCCTCCGTTTGCGCCTACGGCAGCCTCACGATAAGAATGTGCAGTGGTTACATTACGGTCACACTTCTTTTCAGACAATGCCATATCTGGATCATTGATATTTACTTTTTCGTATTCTTTTAGGACTACACAACTACTGAAAAAGCACGTAATCATTGCGAGTACTACTATTTTCTTTATCATATCTTATCTATTTCTATATTATCTGATTTGAAAATATTTCCTTTATCATCAATAATGATACATTCTATCTTCTTCATCTGATTTATTCTACTCAATCCTACATCTTTACCCATTACAAAAACAGACGTAGCAAGTGCATCGGCAAGTTCTGCCTTAGGCGCAAAGACGGTAACGCTTATAATCCCGCTAGACGGATATCCTGTCCTTGGATCGATAATGTGAGAATAGCGTGTACCATTAAATTTCACAAACTTCTCGTAATTACCTGAGGTCACAACAGCGCCATTGGTAATAGGCAAAAGCGCAAATACCTTATTCTTATCCATAGGATTAGTAATGGCCACTTTCCATTCTTTACCACTGGGTTGTTTTCCCCAAGTATTCATATCTCCAGAAGCATTTATGATACCTGACGACACTCCTTTAGAGATTAACAAAGACTTAGCTTTGTCTGCCGCATATCCTTTTCCGATAGCTCCAAAACCTATTTTCATTTCTTTTAACTTGAGAAAGACCGTACTATTTTCTTTATCTAATATGATGTTTTCAAAGCCAACTTTAGCAACAGATTCCTTTATCTTTTCTTCGGAAGGCATCTCTGTCATAGTGCCATCGAACTTCCAAATACGATCCATAGAGGCATAGCTAATGTCAAAAGCGCCATCTGTTAATTTAGAAATACTTATTGCTCTTTCAATTAATTGAAACAATTCTGAATCCACTTTTACAACCTTGATACCAGCATTCCTATTTATTTCTGATGTTTGAGAATTGTCATCCCAAGAAGAAATAAGTTTTTCGATTCTTGTGATTTCGGCTACAGCTGTATCGATATACTTGTTTCCTATACTTTCATTTTCTGCAACGACAGTAATGTCAAAACGACTACCCATTAACTTAAGCGTGCGTTTGTATGGCTGTTTTGCTATACATACAACAGAAAAGAATAGTAATGACAAAGTGATTAAGTTCTTCAAATTACTTTGTAAAATTATTTATTTCTTTTATGTAAGCTTCTGGCGCAATTTTCTTGTAACTCGTTTCTCCAAATACCTTACCGCTCGCATCCATTATAACAACAAAGGGGAAAATTCCGTTTTTGTTATACGTCTCTGCCAATTTTGCATTTGCTGCAGTTTGAGCTTTACTTAACGCATTTTTCTTTTTACGAGGGAAGTCTGCCTGTAGCATTACATAGTTTTTTGTTGCGTACTTTTTAAAAGCTTCTGTACTCCAAATTTCACGATCTAATTTTATGCAAGGCGCACACCAATCTGATCCTTGAAAAACAAGAATTATAGGTTTATTTTCTTCGGTTGCTGTTTTCTTTGCTTTTGCAAAATCCGTATGCCATTCTTGAGCGGTTACTCCGCTAAAAGTTAATAACAATACAAGTAGTGTAAAAATGTTCTTTTTCATAATGATTTTAATCTGTAAAGATATTTAGTTTAACGTTATAAGCTATTTATTCTTACATTGACATTTATCAATTTTATTTATAATTAGTTGCTTTTACAAGCCCTTCAAGGTCTTCAATAAAAATGATTCTACCTTTAGTGGAAATAAGCTTTTCTTCTTTAAAATCTTTCAACATTCGCACCAATGATTCTTTAGCAGTACCCACCATACTTGCGAGGTCATCTCTGTTAATTTCTAATTCAGAAGTGCTATCGTTATCTACTCTAAATTTTTCTTCTAAAATCAATAGATTTAATGCGGTACGTTCTCTTACTGTATACTTAGCTAGTATTTTAGTTGCATTTAAGAATACCCCAAATTCGTGACTTAAGGTTTTTAACAAGCGTCGAGATAAAAAATGAGACTCATGAACTACTCTCAAAAAATCTTTTTTAGGTATAAATTCCACCTCACAATCTAATAAAGCTATAGCGGAATCGGGATAGTCTTCCTCGCTTAAAATAGCGTGATAGCCAAGATATTCATTTTCTTTACAGATGTAAAAAATATGTTCTGTACCAAAATTAGTTGCTGTGATTTTTTTTACTTTTCCTTTTTTTACTCTATAAACTCCTTTAGGTGTTGTCCCTTCTTTAAATATTTCTTGACCAGCTTTAAAGTAAGTAATTACTTTATTACATGTGAGTATTTGAGATTCGGAATCTGTTAATTCAGATAAAAGGTCTTGATTGTCAAATTTATACTTGCTAATGGGGAATATTTTTTTATCCATAATTACTCTCTTAATAGATTAAAAGCTCCTTTAGTTAAAAGTTGCTCCATATCTTGTGTAGAAATATTGAGGGTCGTGATGAGGGCTTCTATATTACTGTTAGTCAAATCTGATCCAGAGCCAATAGGAGTTTTAGATAATAAATACAACCCAAACCTTATAATATGGTTCATAAATAAGAGAGCAATAAATTTGTTCTTTATACTGAAATTGATAATATGTGATAACATTTTTTAATAGAATAATCAACGTGAACATTCCAAAACCTATACTTGATTAAGGAACTAAAAATAAATAGGTCAGTGATTACTTATGAATGCCGTGGTGGCTGAAAGAGCCCTTCTGAATGAAGTGAAGAAAAAGGTGCTTGATAATTAAAATTATGTGTCTTGAACTCAGAAAATTCAAGTGTTTTAAATTCTTCGTTTTTAGTATTTAAAACAAAAGCTGTAACTGAAGAAATATGTGAGTGATGTTGAAAAGGTAATTGCTCGTGGTCTTCTTTTTCTTCTTGATGTTCTTTTTCATGATTTGCTTTTAACACTCCATAGTGCTTAGATATAAACACAAGAACATTATCTCCATATTGTTCACTATGAAATTGCGCATGTTCAATAAATTCATCAATTTGTATTATATCGGAAAGTCCTATCCCTAAACTTTGTATGAGGATAACGAATGATAATGATATGGAAAATAGCCTACTCAAGATCACAAAGATAATAATTTTAAATTATCGCATTTGATATTGTATGATTTTTGGCTTTATTCTAATAAAAGTTCAAACAATTATAATGCTTGTAATCAATAATTTACGACTAACACTAAAATTAAGGTAAAACAAAAAAAACCTTTTAAACAGTTAGTTTAAAGGGTTTTAAATAATATTGTGACCCTCAAAGCGACAGATTTCAAACTTTTTGAAAGAAGATATAGTACTAATAATCTCAAAATCAAGCTGCTTAAATTTCAGTAGTAAATCCGTTTTTTGAGAATATAACTGAATGAGATCTATATTAATTTTTAGCACTATGTAACCTATGTTACTGAGAACAGTTTTTTTATCTTTTAATTTTAGGCAAAAATTAAAAGAAGATGAAAGGAACCAAACTTTATAGCATTCTAAAAATGAAATGTCCTCAGTGTCAAAAGGGCGATTTTTTTGTCGCACATCCATACAAATTATCTTCAATGGGTATAGTAAAAAAGCGGTGCGCGAAGTGTAACCAAAAGTTTGAATTAGAAACTGGTTTTTATCAGGGGTCTTATTATGTTTCTTATGGGTTAGGGGTTGCATTATTTTTCGGGGTTATGATTCTTAATTTTTTGTTCAGAGAAAAAATAACACCACTTCCATTATTTCTTTCTTTTGTGTTTTCTTTAATTGTTTTAGTACCTTTAATGTATTGTCTTTCCAAAATAATATGGGCAAATATGTTTATTAAATTTAATAAAGAAGCAATTAAAAATTTTGAACTAAGTTTACAAAATGATCCAAGAATTGAAGACTAGCTATGGACATCTTTTCGAGGATGCTCTTATAAATGAGATATTGCAAGTAGGTACATATAAGGAAGTCCCCTCAGGATTTAAACTAATAGAAATAGGGGCTTATATAAAAGGAATGCCATTATTAGTTTCTGGTGCTATAAAAATACTTAGAGAAGATACAGATGGGAATGAACTCTTGTTATATTATATAGAAAAAGGGGAAACATGCTCGATGTCAATGACCTGTTGTGTTGGGCGGACCAAAAGTGAAATTAGGGCAATAGCTGAAAAAGAAACAAAACTTATTATGATACCTGTTCAAAAGATGGAAGAATGGACGGCGAAATATAAGTCTTGGAGGCACTTTGTTCTTGGAAGTTATCATACTCGTCTTAATGAAGTCTTGCATACTCTCGATAGTATTGCTTTCGATAAAATGGACGAACGCTTGGTCAACTATTTAAAAGAAAAAGTAAGAGTTAACAATAAGAATAGAATTGATAATACTCACAAAGAGATTGCATATGAATTACATAGCTCAAGAGTGGTTATTTCGAGGCTACTTAAAAAGTTAGAACGATTAGGTAAGGTAACCTTACATAGAAGCCATATTGAAGTGCTCGATTTATAAAACGGGAAATATGTGTAACTAATGTTACTGTACAATAAAACATAACTTATTAGTTTTGATATTATCAAATAATAAAAAATGTTAAAGCAATATTTCCCAATTTTCCAATGGCTACCTGGCTATAAAAAAACAAATTTATCTAGTGATATTACAGCAGGAATAACTGTAGGTATTATGTTAATACCGCAAGGTATGGCTTATGCAATGATAGCGGGATTACCTCCAGTATTTGGATTGTATGCAGCATTAATACCTCAAATTATTTATGCTATAATGGGTACTTCAAGGCAGTTAGCTGTTGGACCTGTAGCAATGGACTCACTTTTAGTGGCTTCAGGACTAGGAGCATTGGCAATTTCAGGTATTGACGAGTACATTTCTATGGCAATTTTTTTAGCGTTTTTCATGGGGGTTATACAGCTGTTACTGGGATTGTTCAGAATGGGCTTTTTAGTTAATTTCTTATCTAAACCTGTGATAAGTGGATTTACTTCTGCAGCAGCAGTCATTATAGGATTAAGTCAACTTAAACATTTATTAGGAACAGATATCGAGCAGAGTAGTCAGGTTCATATCTTATTACTAAATGCTTTAAAAACAATAAGTCAAACTAACTTTTATGCTTTAGGAATAGGGATAGTAACGATTGCTATAATTAAAGGAATAAAAACAATTCATAAAAGCATTCCAGCGGCATTAGTAGTTGTAATTTTAGGAATTGCTGGGGTTTACCTATCTGGTGTTTACGAATTAGGAGTTAAAATAGTTGGAACAGTTCCTGAGGGCTTACCTGGTTTTAAAGTACCTTCAATAAATACTTCTAGAATTACAGAATTAATTCCTATCGCAATTACATTAGCTCTTATCGCTTTTATGGAAGCTATTTCGGTAGCAAAAGCGGTTGAAGAAAAACATTCTGATTATGAGGTAGATGCAAATCAAGAATTAATAGCATTAGGTTCTAGTAATATTATAGGATCACTTTTTCAGTCGTACCCGACAACTGGAGGTTTTTCTCGTACAGCAGTTAATGACCAAGCGGGAGCTAAAACAGGAATTTCACCGTTAGTTAGCGCATTAGTTGTTGGTTTAACATTGTTATTTTTGACTCCATTGTTTTACTATTTGCCGAATGCAGTACTTGCTGCTATTATAATGGTTGCCGTTTTTGGTTTAATTGATTTTAAATACCCATTACAATTATTAAAAAATAGGAAAGACGAATTTTTGATTTTAATAATCACTTTCATTATAACGCTAACAGTTGGTATAACTGTAGGTATATTATTAGGTGTGTTAATCTCATTATTAGTTTTATTATACCGCACATCTATCCCACACATAGCTGAATTGGGTCGAATTAAGGGAACTACTTATTTTAAAAATATTAAGCGTTTTCCAGAAGATACAGAGGTTCAAGATAATATTTTGATACTGCGTTTTGATGCACAATTATATTTTGGCAATAAAGACTATTTTAAGAATGAACTTTACAAAAAAATCGAGACTAAAAATGATAAGTTGGATACTGTAATTTTAGATGCTGGACCAATAAACTTTATAGATAGCAGCGCTGTTTATGTAATAAAGCAAATTGTACAAGACCTAAAAAAGAAAAATATTAAGTTTTTATTTGCAAGTGCTATTGGCCCAACAAGAGATATTTTATTTAATAGTTCTCTTATGAGTAGTATTGGAAGTAAAAACTTATTTGTTGATGTCCAAAGTGCTTATGAAAATTGTAAAAATTCAGTTTCAAATACTGATGTTCAAAAAAAAATTGTATTGCAAGCTATTAAGTGAAACTATTTATTTTACGAAAAATTTTATAAACATGATAAATATTATCTTCTATTAAATAAGTTTCCTTGTGTAACCTATGTTACTCAATAGATATTAGCTTCTTAATGTTTTTATACTGTTTAATAATTAAAATAAAAGTAGAACAAATTTATATGGCTCATGCTGCATATTAATTGAGAGTAATGGTGTTGCTACTGTATTTGACCCGTTAAGAGAAGTTAAACCAGATAATGGGTGGGAGAAATGATTCCAGACGTTAAACAGCAAATTCTTTTAATCACAGATTCAGACAAGTAAAAAGAAGCTATCACAAGATTATCTCGAGTAGGCTATGATTATACAATAGGCTATTTAAAAGGAGGATTTTCTTCTTGGAAAGATAGTGGTAAAGACTTTGAAGAGGTAGAGTGAATTTCTCCTGTAGTATTTGAGAACAAGTTAAAAGTAGAAAAACCTTTAGTTATTGATATTCGTAAAAAAAGAGAATATCAATCAGAACATGTTAAAGGAGCTATTAACATTCTGCTTAATGAGATTAATCAGCATTTAACTCAATTTACAAGAGACAAGCCGTTTGTTTTAAATTGTGCTGGAGGTTGTAGGATTATGATTGCTGCAGTAATATTTAAAACAACGTGGACGGGATAATTTTATAGATGTGATAGGCGGATTTAAAGAAATTTTAGAAACAGCTGTTCTTAAGATAGACTATGTTTGCCCTATAACATTGCTATAAAAAAAAATCAAAATCTCTTAAACTTCTGTTTTCTACATAGAACAGAAGTTTTTTACTAAATATATAGCTATGTAACCTATGTTACTGTGAAGAGTGTAAACTCTAATTAATTTTACATTATATAATTAAAAAACAAAAAAGATGAACGTTGAACAAATCTATACGGGTTGCCTTGCTCAAGGAGCCTATTATATCGAGAGTAATGGAGAAGTTGCCATTATTGATCCGTTGAGAGAGGTAAAACCATATTTAGATAGAGCCAAACTCGACGATGCAAAAATTAAATATATTTTTGAAACACATTTTCACGCAGATTTCGTAAGTGGTCATGTGACATTAGCAAAAGAGACAGGAGCACCTATAGTTTTTGGTCCTAATGCAAACCCTAGTTTTGACGCTGCTATTGCAAAAGATGGTCAAGAGTTCAAATTAGGAGATGTAACTATTGTCGCTTTGCATACGCCTGGACATACAATGGAAAGTACTACCTATTTATTAAGAGATAAAGACGGAAAAGATCACGCTATTTTTAGTGGAGACACTTTGTTTCTTGGAGACGTAGGAAGACCAGATTTAGCTCAAAAAATGGGTGTCTTAACAGAAAAAGATTTAGCAGGATTTTTATATGACAGCTTACGCGAAAAAATAATGACACTTGCTGATGATGTTACTGTATACCCTGCTCACGGAGCTGGTTCCGCCTGTGGTAAGAATATGATGAAAGAGACAGTGGATACTTTAGGCAACCAGAAGCAAATGAACTATGCTTTGCGAGCTGATATGACTAAAGAAGAGTTTATTGCCGAAGTAATAGATGGTTTATTACCTCCACCACAATATTTTCCTTTAAATGTAAAAATGAATAAGGAAGGATATGAAGATATTGATAAAGTTTTAAAAAGAGGGACTCAAGAGTTATCTCCAGAGGCATTTGAAGCAGCAGCTAACGAAACTGGTGCCATTGTCTTAGACGTTCGTCATCAAGATGATTTTGCTAAAGGACACATACCTAGATCTATTTTTATTGGATTGGACGGTAGTTTTGCGCCTTGGGTTGGTGCTTTAATTGCAGATGTAAAGCAACCAATATTATTAGTTACAGAACCAGGACGTGAAGAAGAAACTGTAATTAGGCTTTCAAGGGTTGGATTTGACAACACATTAGGTTACTTAAAAGGCGGTTTTGATGCTTGGAAAAAAGGAACTATGGATTTTGATGGAGTTAGTTCCATTACTGCAGATGTATTTAAAAAAGAATTAGATAAGGGAAATCAAGCTGTATTTGATGTTCGTAAAAAAAGTGAATACTTATCAGAACACGTATTAGATGCAATAAACACGCCATTGGATTTTTTAAATGATCACCTAACTGAGTTCCCGGAAAAACCATTTTTTGTGCATTGTGCAGGAGGTTATAGAAGTATGATTGCTTCTTCTATTTTAAAAAGTCGTGGTATCCATAATCTAATAAACGTTAAAGGCGGTTTTAAAGCTATTCAAGAAGCTGGTGTAAAAGTTTCAGAATTTGTTTGTCCTTCAACACTTTAAAATGAAATTATGATAAATATCCAACAGACTGAATGGAAGGAATTAATTGCTAATGACACAAATGCTGTCGTTATAAATGATAGAACTCCAAGCGAGTGTGCAGAATATATGTAGGAAATGCTATGATGATCGATTTAATAAATTTTCAAATCGGAAATTAAAAAATTACTATGTCTATTGCAGAAGTGGAAATCGAAGCGGTCAGGCTTACCTATTATTAGGAGAATAAGGTATTAATAATACTTTTAATCTTAATGGAAGTATGCTTGTTTGGACTAGAAAGACAGTAATTCCTGCGTAAAAAGATATTGATTCCAAAGTACAAACCACTTATTGTACTATTAGTTAGTAGAAAAGAGAGGTAGTCTATTATGACGACCTCTTTTTTTGTTTTTGGTGGTCTATGTGTAACCTGAGTTACTTATAAGTTTAGAATCTGAAGTTACCTTTGATAGAAAAATTAATGAAATACATTTTTATAATTATGTCATTTTTCTCTTTTCTATTTGGGTCCAATACACAACAAAACGATATTATTAAAATCCTTGATCCAGTCTCTTTTAAAACGGGAATCAATTCAAAAAAAGTTCAGTTAGTTGACGTAAGAACACCTAATGAATACAATGGTGGTCACATCAAAAATGCAAAGAATATTGATTTCTTTAATCAATCAGACTTCTTAAAAGAATTTAACAAGCTCAATAAAGAAGAGCCTATTTACCTTTATTGTCGCTCTGGTAATAGGAGTCAAAAAGCTGCTCAAAAATTGGATAGCCTAGGGTTTAAAAAAATCTTCGATTTGAGAGGTGGTTATATGAATTGGAACTAATCTAAAAAAACAGAAAATGATAATAGCAAGTGGTTTTATATGGCATAGCTTTTTGAAACAAGATCCTGACGCGATTGTTCTATGCGTAGAATCGAAAGAAAAAAGCGAAGCTATATTAAGATTTGGAGCAATAGAAGCTCCATTATCTAATGAAGGAGAATTCAATCAGTATCTGCGCCATCTTGATAAGGCAAAGCACTATTACATCTATAGTAAAACAGGCGTTAAAGGTGAATTGGCTTGTCGATTAATGGAAGAAGCTGGTTTTAATGAAACAATTAATCTCGATGGTGGTTTAATAAATTTTAAAGTTTAGGAAGCAAGAGTAAATCAAAAAAAAGGAGTCATTAATTTGGCTCCTTTTTTTTTTGACTTGTGTAACCTAGGTTACTGCACACGTTAGACTTTCACAATAACTTGCTCATATAAATTAAAATATATGAGAACATCTATAATTGTACAAAACTTAAAATGCGGTGGTTGTGCAAATACAATTACTACAAAATTATCTCAGCTTGAGAATGTGACAAACATACTCGTAGATACTGAGTCATCTACTGTTTCCTTTGTAGCTATAAGTTCAGAAGATGCATTATTAGTAAAGGAAAAGCTAAAAACATTAGGGTATCCTTCTATTGAAGATGCAAATGGAGTGCTTTCTAAAGCAAAGTCTTTTGTAAGCTGTGCTACAGGAAAAATGAAATAATGGAGCATCTAATTCTATCCCTTACAGATAAACTAGCAATAGATAGAACTAAGCTTGCTAATAAAAGGACTTTTCTAGCTTATTTCAGAACGTTTATTGTTTTTTTAAGTTCTGGTTTTGCCATTATAAAACTTGATCTGTTGATAGAAATAAGATGGATAGGTATTATGCTTATAATCATAGCTCCTATCCTATTCTTAATTGGCTTAGTTAGGTTTTTATATGTCAAAAGAAGTATTAAAAAATACTACATCTCTTAATTTAAAAACATAAACAGTATCACGCAAAATTCTTGTTTGTACTATGAAACATACAGATAAGATAACTATTCAAGTGGTTTTTAAAAGTACGACAGACAAAATTCTATTAGTAACAATGGTAAAAGGACAATTTTTAAATAAACAAAATTTTACAAGAAAAGAGAAATTAGTTATGATAAAAGGTACGGCAAAAGTTACTTTACATTCTCAACAACATAATCTTATTATAGGAAATACATTGTCTATTGCTCCAGGTTTACAGTATAATATTCAATCCATCACGACTTGCCAAATTCTAATCTCAAAATAAATTTATTTATGAAAAAATATTTAAGTACACTATCTATAATTTCTTTAGCACTACTACTGGTTAGTTGTAACGATACTAAAAAAGCTAATTACTCAAATCAAACCGATGTTGAAGTAAAAACGACAATCTATACAGCCAGTAATCATCCGGGAAAAAAAATAATGGAGAGTAAGTGTTACGTATGCCATAACCCATCTACAGATCACGATAGTAGAATTGCACCACCTATGGTTGCGATTAAATCACACTATCTAAGTAACGATACATCTAAAGAAGAGTTTACCAATGCTGTATGGAGCTTTGTAAAACAACCTTCTAAGGATAAGACAAAGATGAGAGGTGCTGTAAAACGTTTTGGAGTAATGCCTTACCAACCATTTTCAGAAGAAGATATTAAGCTCATTTCTGATTATATGTATGATTTTAAAATTGATGAGCCAGAGTGGTTTAAAGAGCATATTGAAGAAGAGAGTAATGGTAAAATGAAGCACAGAAATAGTGGTAAGAAAGATGAGAGTTCCGCTTCCGCGAAATCGAGTTTGCGAGATTCACGACCAGAGGGAGAGCAAAGCGTTAAAGCAAACACACCAGTAATCGAGGCCAAGAATATGCTTTGAATACTAAAAAGAACTGGGTAAAAACCTAATGGGTACCATTCAAAAAAAGGGAACTCTTGAGGCAGTTACCTTTTGTAATAAACAAGCCTATCCTATTACAGACAGTATGGCGGTGGCACAAAATGCAACTATAAGACGCGTGTCTAATAAACCGCGCAACCCAGAAAATCAAGTAAATGCTAAAGAGCTGGGTATTATAAAGCGATTTAAAAAAGCAATAGCAAGCAATGAAGAATACCAACCCGTAACTGAAATTGAAAATGGTATGGTAAAATTTTATGCCCCAATAACAACAAACTCAATGTGTTTACAATGTCATGGTAGTCCTGAAAAAAATATTGAGCCTAAAGTGCTTACAGCGCTAACAAATCTTTATCCTGAAGATAAAGCAATAGGTTATGATGTTAATACAGTACGTGGTATCTGGAGTATCACTTATAAGCAATAAAATGAAACAATTTATTATTACTTTGTTTATAGTAATACCTCTTTTAAATGTCACTGCGCAAGACATAGAAACTCACTACAGTAGTTGGAATACTATTAACATTAATAAAAAACTGAATAATAAATGGTCTGTAAATACCGAGTTTAATTTTAGACGCACTAATTTTTTAAGAGATTGGGAGCAGTTTATTATTAGGCCATTTGTGCACTATACCTTTGAGAATGATTTAGATATAGCAGTGGGTTATAGCTATATAAAAAACTATAATTACTCAGGTTATAGCACGCCCATCGATGCTATAGAACATAACATATTTCAACAGCTTACTATAAAGCACAAATTTTCTACGTTTTCTTTTGATCATAGATTACGATTTGAAGAGCGCTTTCAACAAAACGTTATTGAAACTGAAACTAATTCCTATACCATAGATGGGGTAAAGTATAGAAATCGTTTTAGATATAAATTTGAGATAACCGTACCCTTAAAAACATTTACATCTAATCGGGCTTTAAGCTTAGTGGTGTATAACGAAGCACACTTAGATTTTGGCAATGGTCTTAGACCAGAAAAACTAGATCAAAACTGGATGTTTTTAGGTTTTAGTTTTCGCGCAAGCGAGCATATAAAAATTCGTACAGGCTATCACGATATTTATGCAAAAAGAGGTGATCTATTTATTAATAATCAAGTTTGGGAAACTACATTAACTTACAAAATATAAAATGAGTAAAATTAAGATTACATTAATTCTAATCTTCGCTACGGTTTTTCAAATAAACGCACAAGAGCATAAAGGACATATTGAAAAATACGATGATGGTCGTGGATTTAGAATAGCAGGAATTATCGGTCACACACTTATTAATACAGAAGGTGTTGATAATGTATTTGTGCCTTCTTGGGGACTAGATGTTGAGTATTGGTTTAATCACAAGTGGGGACTTGGACTTCATAACGATATGGAAATAGAGACTTTTATTATCCGCAATTCTGATAATGAAGAAATAGAAAGGGTAAATCCTCTAGTATTTACTTTGGATGCTTTATATCAATTTGGAGGAGGTTTTGTTGTTACATTAGGTCCAGGTATAGAATTAGAAAAAAAAGAATCCTTTTATTTATTCAGGGTAGGAATTGAATATGAAAAAGATATTAGTGACTCATTATATGTATTACCAAGTTTGTTTTTAGACCAACGATTTGATGGTTATAATACGTGGAATATTGGTTTAGGAATTGGCTTAAAGTTGTAAAATATATTTTATTGAATAAAGAAAGGCATATTATTGAGTGTATTGGCGATCTACCCATTTTTTCTTTTGCAAGGAATGTCTTAGCAATAAAAGAACTAATGGTTTTCTAAGTTAGTTATAATTGTTAAAATGTTATTGGATTTTATTGATTTTTAAAATGTTTTGTAAAGAAATAATTATGAAAATATATATATTAATTTTTATAGCAACTTTGTCCGTATTTACAACAGTATTTGCACAAAAAGAGGTGTTAAATCCTAAGTTTGGGAGTATGCTCAATAGTTTGTTAGCTCATAATGTAAAAGAGGTTCTTCCAAACAATATACCTAAAGATAGTACGATTGTTTTTTTAGATACTAGAGAAAAAAAAGAATTTAAGGTTAGTCACATTAAAAACGCTACTTGGGTAGGATTCTCATCGTTTAACCTTAAAAAAATTAATACTATTCCTAAGGATAAAAAAATAGTTGTGTATTGTACTGTAGGTTACCGAAGTGAAAAAATAACCGAAAAATTAGTTAAATCGGGTTATACAAATGTTTCAAACTTATATGGAGGTATTTTTGAATGGGTTCATCAAAACCAAACTGTAGTAAATGATAAAGGTGTTACAGAAGAGGTGCATACATATGATAAAGTTTGGGCTCAATGGCTAGACAAAGGAATTAAGAAATATTAAAAATCAATAAAATGAAGCATTTAGTTATTATATGTATACTACTGTTGACTATTTCCTGTAGAGGGCAAAATGAAGTAAAAAACATTAAAATTAGTATTGAAATCTTACAAAAAGAAGCTATAGGTAAAGATGTACAATTGGTAGATGTACGAACAGCTAAAGAATATAACATAGGCCATATCGATGATGCAATTAATATTGATATTTCGAATAAAGAGAAATTTAAAGAAGAAGTAAGTAAATTAGATAAGAGTAAGCCAATCTATATTTATTGTCATATGGGAGGACGTAGCAATCGGGCAAGTAAACTACTAGAAAATAAGGGCTTTATAGAAATTTATGATTTCTCTGGTGGATGGAAAACTTGGAGTAAACAATAAGCCTATGACAGATAAAGAACAGTACGAAGCAATAGCAAAAGAAATACATAGTGATACGAGTCCTGTTGGTATAGATGCCAAGAAAACTCATATTCTTATTCTTCAAAAATTAACACAAATTGAA
This sequence comes from uncultured Aquimarina sp., assembly GCA_947503135.1. Classification (GTDB taxonomy): domain Bacteria; phylum Bacteroidota; class Bacteroidia; order Flavobacteriales; family Flavobacteriaceae; genus Aquimarina. The sequence continues at coordinate 69,085 of CANNCQ010000001.1, forward strand.
GAGCGTTTAAAAAAATAGAAAAAAATAAGGGATGAGGAAAACTATAGAAGTACAGAATTTAAAATGTGGCGGTTGTGCAAATACTATTATTACAAAGCTAGAAGCTTTGGATGCAATAACTGAGGTGTATATTGGCATTGAAACATCAAAAGTCACCTTTAACTACACATCAACTAATAATCTTGAACTCGCAGAAAATAAACTAATACAATTGGGCTATCCATCAATAGGATTAGATAACCCATTAACGGCTAAAGCTAAATCTTTTGTAAGCTGTGCAGTAGGTAAATATCATAATTAAATGAATTTAGATAGTAATTATTGGGAAAATAGATATCAAGAAGGCTCTGCTAGATGGGATCTTGGTGTGGTATCTCCACCTCTAAAAAAATATATAGACCAATTAGAAAATAAAGAATTAAAAATTCTAATACCAGGAGCTGGAAATTCTTATGAAGCTGAATATTTGTTTCGCCAAGGTTTTAAAAATGTATATGTTGCAGATCTTGCCAGCTCACCACTTAAAAACATAAAGTCTCGCGTTCCTAAATTTCCCGACTCACAATTGTTACAGATTAATTTTTTTGATATTGAACAAAAGTTTGATCTTATTATTGAGCAGACTTTTTTTTGTGCTATAGATCCATCATTGCGAGAGCAATATGTTATTCAGGCAGCTCGTATACTAAATAAAGGAGGTAAAATCGTTGGATTACTTTTTGATGCACCATTGTATGAAGATCATCCACCCTTTGGAGGTAGTAAAAAAGAATATGAAAACAAGTTTTCAACTAATTTTGTAATAAATACAATGGAGGCTTCTACTAATTCTGTTAATTCTAGAAATGGGAGAGAGTTATTTATAAACCTAAATGTAAAAAGAGCAATCCAGAATTGAATTACTCTTTTTATGGTGGTTAAATAAAACCTGTTTTTCTATTTTTCAGTCACACATCTTAAGCCAGCATTTCCAGGCTCCATCATAGTCATTGTTCCTGGAGAATTTGAATTTTCAGTAAAAACCCAAACAGCATCACTAGTTGACATAAGGGCACAACTACTATTAATATAATTTAACATCATTCCTGCTCCATCAACTGCTGTAATCAATTCAGACATTTCTTGAGCAGTAGGTATTCTCCAGTCTGATCTTCCCCCAAATGTTAACTCATCACATTGAGTGGTAGGGTTAACAATTCCAGCAAAACAACCTGTTACATCATTAATCCATACAAGGTTAGTTTCATTATCTAAAAGAGTTTCCATTTCCATAGCGGTAGCAAATTGAGCTTCAAATCGAGAAGAAGTCATCTCCATATCCATGTCTTGCTCCATTCCTTCACTATTATCATTATCATCATTTCCACATGATATAGCTAACAGTAATAATGAGATTAAGCTAAAAGTTCTAACAAAATTATTCATAAGTGTTTAGTATTAATTATTTACAGTAAAATTATAGTTTAAATACGATGAATCTTGTGACAAAAGTTACATTGAGATAGGTTGTTCCAAAATTTAATTTAGAATAATCAATTTCCCTTTTTACTTGTAGTTACAGTTAGTAATCTATAAATTTGATAGAGTAATAATTTGATTTATTGATATATTTATAATCATTTTGATTTTAAAAAGAAAAAAGAGTTTTTAGTAAAACTGTAAAATAAAAAACATCAAAATTGATAGAAGAAGCATTAGAAACTTATTTTCCGAAATTGGCAAAAATGCCAGAACTTAAAGAAGAATTAATAGCAATAAGTAGTGTAAATACATTTGAGTCGGGTACTGTAATTCTAAAGCAGGGTGGATATGTCAAAGTTATACCATTATTAATTTCGGGATTGGCTAAGGTATTTAAAGAAGAGCCTGAAAACGGTAATGAGGTATTGCTTTACTATATTAAACCAGGGGAGAGTTGTATCATGTCTATGACTACGCTATTACATAATACAGCAAGCAAAGTAAAAGCTATTATAGAAGAAAAATCAGAGGTAGTATTAATTCCTGCAGATAAAGCATTACAAATCGCTAAAAAATATCCTCATTGGAATGAATTCATTTATGATTTATTCAACATGAAATTTGATGAATTACTTAGTGTAATTGAAATACTAACTTTTTCGAAGAAAGATATAAGGTTACTCGAATATTTAAAAAAAGAAGCTAAAATAAAACACACTATTACATTGTATACAACACATCAGCATATTGCATATGATTTGGGATCTTCTAGAGAAGTAATTTCTAGATTGCTTAAAAAATTAGAAGTAGACGGCTTTATTAAATTAGCTCAAGGTAGTGTTACTTTACTTTCTAATTAATCACATTATTTTTCCTTAAACCCAAAAGTGTTTTGTTTAATAAAATCTTTAGGGAATTTATTATCCCCTTTAAAACCTATTTCTATAGTTCCGCTATCTTCAGGAATGTAGTTTGTCTTAAAAATATAATCCCAAAGACTTAAACTAATTCCAAAATTCACTCCATGTTTGCCTTTAGGTAAATAATAAGCGTGATGATATAAATGCATTACAGGGTTGTTAATTATATATTTTAATGGCCCCCAAGTAATTTTAATATTAGAGTGGTTAAAATGACCAATGGTAATAGCAATAAAGTGAACTATATAAGCTTGTTCAGGTTCAAACCCAAACAAGATCATTACCGCAAATGTTTTTAATGGTTTGTACAGAATGTTTTCCATCCAGTGGTAACGTAAGTGTGCTGCAAATCCCATTTCTTTGACACTATGGTGTACCTGATGGAATTTCCATAGGAAGCGGTATTTGTGTAAAAGTGTGTGTGTAAACCATTGCACTAAGTCTAGTATCACAAAGAAAACAAATAATTCAACCCAAACAGACCATCCTGTTGGATCAAATAATGCAATTAATTTATTTGTAATACCAATATCTGCAAAACCTAATTGAAGTAATTTGTAAAAACCGCTAATAGCTACAGAAAAGAGAAAGAAGTTAAAAAACATATAAAAACCATCTAACCAGAAATCTTTTCTAAAAACGGACTGTTCCTTTCTCCAAGGAAATACGATCTCTAAAAACCATACAAAAAGAGAGATCACAATAAGCCCATAAAAATAATTTGTGTACCAAGGAACTTCAAATAAAATTGATTTCCAAGTCCAGTCAACAGTACCTAAAAAGGCATTCTTAAAACCATTTATATACTTTTCCATAAATAATAAATTAAAAAAGACAATTTTTAGGAAGTGGTTGTTGTCTTGCTAAATTGTTTGCAAAGTCTATTGTAACGGTGTCTTTTGTAAAACCAGTTGAGACTGACCCTCTAAATACAGTTGTACCATATCCTGAAGTATTCATATGTGCTCTTACAATCACAACTTGATTCTCTGTTATAGATACAGCTCCTCCAGATCGAACAAAAGGTTGCTCGTTTACGTGACTATGACCTAATATTCTTCTGTAAATTAGTGTGTTGCCATCTTCAGTGATAACTTCCCACCAATTTGCGTATTGTTTGCACCCAGTATCGGGACTAGATATCCCAACGTTAAAGGTGTAGTTTTCTGTATTTCCAGAAGAAGACACACTTATAATACTTGCCATAGGGTTTGTATTGTTTTTCTCCTGTATTTGTTCCTCCTCTTGTTCCCGTACTTCTTCTTGGTTTTTATTGTCGTCACTAGAACAGCTTGTTAAGAATAATAAAGAACTAAATAGTATGGATATTAAATTCATATCGGTTTTATTTTAATATACGTTTCGTTAAAAATAAATAATACAAATTTCACATAAAGTAACAATTGTTACATCTTCTTCAAGACAAGTGTTGTCATTGCTCTTTTATCTTCAACATTAGTTGTTTTTACAGGTTCTATAAGTTCTAAGTTATAATTTTCTGTAATATTTTTAATATGCTCTCTTGTGATAAAAAATGTTCCTACTCTATTAGTTTGGCTCTCTTTTAAATAAGGTGTATTACCATCAAGACCAATGTCTGACCCCATTCTTATTAATAGAGTTCCTTGAGGTTTTAATACTCTCACCAGTTCTGAAAACATCATAAAAAAATGTTTTTCGCTTTCCGCGAAATGTAATACGGCACTACATATGATATGGTCAAATTCATTTTCGCCGTAAGGCAAAGTATCTAGATTGCCTACTTGAAAGTTATTAGCAAATTTTGGGTACATCAACTTAGCATTTTCAAGACGCTCTATATCAGAATCAATACCAGAAATTTTATAGTTATTTGCATAGAACCATTTTAAATTTCTTCCTTCTGCACACCCAGCGTCAAGAATAGTTTCATTAGGTGCGTATCTATTTTTTAAAATTTGGTCAATTAAATAGATGTCTATTTTTCCAAGTGTAGCTTGTGTTTCTGTATAATTCATTTGAGTTTATTTATTGCTTGTGACAAATGTCACAGCACATAAAGGTAGTTTAAAATACTTTTGGCATATAGAAACTTAAAAAGAACTCATTATGAAAACAAAATTTTTAGTATCAGTAGTTTTAGGAGCATGTTTATTTTTCACAAACTGTTCTGATGATGATAATCAAGCTCCATCAACACCTGAATCAGAAGAAATCCCTATGACACCTATGGCTGTAAACGAAGAGGTAGTAATCTCGGCTAATAGAGGAAGTGGAGATATCACTTTTATAAATGCAACAACTAATAATATTCTAGAAACGGTTAATATTCCTGAGTCTGAGCCTATGTATGTTGTATATGTTGAACAAACAGATAAAATTTATGTTGGAGATAGAGCTAAAAATGTTGTTCATGTTATTAGCCCTGAGACAAGAACAGTAATGAGCGAAATCCCTGTTGGAAAAGGTGTTTTTCACATGTGGGCAAATAGTCAGGGTACACAATTATGGGTGAATAATGATATAGATAATACTACATCAGTTATTGATTTGTCTAATAATACAGTTATTGAAACTATAGACCTAGGTGCTAAACCGCATGATGTATTTATTACGGAAGATGGTTCTAGAGCATTTATTTCTATTTTATTGGGAGATGAGACTGTTCCTGATGAAATCTTTATGTTCAATGCTATGACATACGAAATGATGGGATCAAGAACAGTAGGTGATGATCCACACTTATTTCATATTCCTACTTCAAATAAGCTATTTGTTCCTTGTCAAGAAGGAGGTACTTTCGTTTTTGATGAAAATTTTATGGAAGTAGCAAACATACCTGTTGATGGCTCACATGGGGTATTTTCGAGAGATAATCAAAATATTTATATAACAGATTTACCTGGTGCAGAATTGTACACAATTAATGCTATGACCAACGAAGTTGTAGGTATGCCATTAGCTACTACTGTTAATATTCCACATAACCTTACCGTAAATGCAGATAACACTAAAGTATTTGTAACTCATTCAGGAATGATGGCTGATAAATTAACAATTTATAATGCATCTAATGGGCTTATGTTAAGTGAAACATTAACAGTAGGAACAAATCCGTTTGGAATCGTATATTACACTAGACAAACAAACTAAAATTGAAAAATAACAAAGCTTTAAAATTAATAGCTGTCTGCCTTATTTGTATGGCATTATTTATAGCTCTTTATTTTATATTAGATTAAGCTACATAAATAAATAATATTATGAAAAAAAACATGGGCGGTGCAGACCGCATAATCAGACTAGTTTTAGCAGCCTTAGTAGGAGTGTTATACTGGCAAGGAATTATTGAAGGGACTTTAGCATATGTGTTAATTGCAGCTGCAGGGATATTTACTTTAACAAGTTTTATAAGTTTTTGCCCCTTATATTCTTTAGTTGGTTTGAATACTTGTAAAGTAAAGAATTAATAGTAATAGTTTGCTAACAAAAAGGGTAGTTAATATATTTAATTACCCTTTTTGAGCTTTGTGTAACTAAAGTTACACAAAGCTCATTTTTATCACGCTATATTTATTTAAATAATAAATGTTAAGCAGAAATGGCATCACATTATCAAATTTTAATCATAGGAGGAGGAACAGCAGGAATCATGACAGCAGCTCAACTTCAAAAAAAAAAGAAGTCTAAAAGTATTGCTATTATAGATCCAGCCGATACGCATTATTATCAACCAGCGTGGACACTGGTGGGGGCTGGTGCTTATGATTATAAAAAAACGGGTAGACCAATGTCTAGTTTAATACCTGAAGGAGTTAAATTGATTAAAGACTTTGCTACAAGCTTTGATGCAGATAACAACTCTATTAGCACAAAGTACTCTGGAGTAATAACTTACGATTACTTGGTAGTTTCACCAGGCTTAATAATGGCTCCTGAACTAATAGAAGGATTACCCGAAGCGTTAGAAAAAGGTATAGTATGTAGTAATTATACAGACCCAGAACATACTTGGAAGAAAATAAAAAACTTTAAAGGTGGTAATGCGGTATTCACCCAGCCAACTACTCCAATTAAATGTGGAGGAGCTCCACAAAAAATAGCTTATTTAGCAGCTGATTATTTCAAGAAAAATAATCTTTCAAGTAAAACAAACGTGATTTTTGCTACTCCAGGAAGCGTAATTTTTGGTGTAAAACCTATCAAAGAAACGTTGATGAAAGTTATTCATAGATATGGAATGCATTTTAAACCTTTTTACGCTCCTTTCAAAATAGATTCAGAGAAGAAAATAGTTTATTTTAAAAATACGGCACCCGAAGAGAATAAATGTGTTATCATGGAAGATAATACATTAAACAAAAAGTTAACAGGAGATACAATAATTGAAATGCCTTTCGATATGTTACATCTCGCTCCTCCTCAAACTGCGCCTAAATTTGTAAAAGAATCTAATTTAGTAAACGAAGCTGGGTGGTTAGATGTAAATCATCATACATTACAACATAACAAATATTCCAATATTTTTGGACTTGGAGATGTTGCGGCATTGCCAACAGCAAAAACTGGTGCAGCTATTAGAAAGCAAGTTCCTGTTGTAGTTGACAATATTTCTTTATTAATAGAGCATAATAAAATAGGAACAAAGTCATATAATGGATACTCTTCGTGTCCTTTAGTTACAGGTTATGGAAAAATGGCCTTAGCAGAATTCGATTACGAAGGTAATTTTACACCCGATCCTAAATTAAAACAGATGCTTGTTTTTGATAGTTCAAAAGAACATTGGAGACTATGGATGCTTAAAAAATTTGGTTTACCATATTTGTATTGGAATAAGATGATGAAAGGTGAAAATGTATAGTAACCAGTCAAATTGAAATATTAAGGGCGAATTTCTAAAAAGAGGTTCGCCTTTTTTTTAGATTAGTGTTTTTTAATCTAAAATTAAAAAGTAACACCAATGAAAAAGACAAGCAAGGATTATGTATACGTAGGTATTCAGTTTATGCTATTTGCGGTTTATATAATTCCTATAAACATAATAACTTTTGTTAATGGAACCGCCTTTAATATAATTGGTGTCATACTACTCACCTTAGGCGTTTTAATGAGTTTGTTAAGTATAATTCAACTAAATAAAAATCTATCACCATTTCCTACACCTGTTACTGGAGGTGAGCTTATTGAGACAGGACTTTATAAATATATAAGACACCCTATTTACACTAGTATATTGCTGACATTCTTAGGATATAGTCTTTACGTAGGGTCTGGATATAAAATTCTTATAACGATATTTTTACTCATTTTGTTTTTCTACAAATCCAGATATGAAGAAAAAAAACTTTCTTCAGTTTTTTCTGGGTATACAGAGTATATTAAAAAAACGGGCAGATTTCTTCCCAAAGCCTTTTAGAATGTAATAGTCTAATTGTTTGTAAGAGTATTTTAAGATGTTAAAAAAAGTTAATTATAATCCTATGTAACACAGGTTACAGTGAGAGCTTTGTTTATAGTTTAAATTTATACCATATTAAATAATTGATAATTAAAAACTATAAAATGAATAACGAAAACTTATCACAGGAACAAATTATTTCAATGCCAAGAATAGGTGACACAGCTCCAGATTTTGAAGCGGTGACTACAAAAGGAAACATTAAAATGTCTGAATTTGCAAAAGAAAAGTGGACGGTAATGTTTTCTCACCCAGCAGATTTTACTCCAGTTTGTACTACTGAAATGAGTGGTTTTGCGCAGCGAAAGGGAGAGTTTGATGCCCTTAACACAGAACTTTTAGGACTGAGTATCGATAGTATTCACGCTCATTTAGGTTGGGTACAAAATGTAAGAGAAAACACAGGTGTTTATTTTGACTTCCCAATCATAGCAGATATTGATATGAAAGTATCAAAGCTATATGGAATGTTACAACCTAACGAAAGCGAGACAGCAGCAGTAAGAGCGGTATTCTTTATTGACCCATCTAAAAAGATACGCCTGGTTATGTACTACCCACTTAATGTAGGTCGTAATATGGATGAAATTCTTCGCGCCTTAGACGCATTACAAATGTCTGATAAGCACAAAGTAGCAATGCCGTTAGATTGGAAACGTGGTGATAAAGCAATTTGTCCAGCACCAAAATCATTAGACGCTCTAAACGAACGATTAGCAGATGATTCTATAGAAAAAATCACTTGGTATCTTGCAAAAAAAGATATCTAAAACAGAACTAAGGGCTTTACGTAATAGTACTAAAGCCCTTTTTTAATCTTAAATAATAAATTATGAAAAAGATAAACAACATTGGTTTAGATGATAAAGCATCACAAATCACCGCAGTACAATTGAATGATCTACTTTCTAATTATCAATTATTCTATATGAATTTAAGAGGATTTCATTGGAATATTAAAGGAAAAAAATTCTTTGAATTACATCTAAAGTTTGAAGAACTTTATAATGACGCTTTAATTAAAGTAGATGAAATCGCAGAGCGTGTACTTACATTAAGCGCAATACCATTACATTCTTTTAAAAAATATCTAGAGATCTCAGAGATTAAGCCAGCAGAGAATGTAACAGATGGAGAAGTTGCTATAGATAGTATTCTAGAAGCTCTAAAAACGTTACTTGGTAAAGAAAGAATGATTTTATCTATTGCCGCAGATGCTAATGACGAAGGTACAGTAGCCTTGATGAGTGATTATATCGTACAACAAGAAAAACTTGTATGGATGCTTTCTGCGTATTGTGACTAGTTCAATTATTTTTACGCTTTTGTGAAAGCTTAATTTTCTAATCATCCATCTCAAATAGATACAAACTAAGGCAAAAATAAAGAGCAAAAACTTTATTGAAAGCGACCTATATTACACAAAGAAAAAAAAGAAAAAAAAGAAAAAAAATATCCCTATATGTAACCTGAGTTACGCAAACAAGTGCATTAATTTTTTAAATTTGTTCAGAAATTATAATACGACTATGGATACAGAAATTCTTGCTAGAATCCAGTTTGCTTTCACTATTGCTTTTCATTACATCTATCCGCCATTAAGTATTGGTATAGGTCTAGTTATGGTCTTTTTTGAAGGTATGTACTTAAAAACTAGACATAAACATTACGAGGTATTAACCCGTTTTTGGTTAAAGTTATTTGCCATAACCTTCGGTATCGGAGTGGCTACAGGTATAATAATGGAGTTTGAATTTGGTACTAACTGGTCTGTGTATTCCAGATACGTAGGCGATATTTTTGGAAGTGCCTTAGCTGCCGAAGGTTTATTTGCATTCGGTTTAGAGAGTGCTTTTTTAGGTGTACTACTTTTTGGGTGGAATAGAGTTTCTCCAAAAGTGCATTTTATCTCAACTATTGGCGTCTTTTTAGGGTCGATGTTTTCGGCAGTTTGGATTGTTGTAGCTAATAGTTGGCAGCAAACACCTGCTGGATATCATATTGTAGGAGAAGGCTTTGACGCAAGAGCTGAGGTTACAGACTTCTGGGCAATGGTATTTAATCCTTCAAGTGTAGACAGAATTATTCACGTATGGCAAGGTGCTTTTTTAGCTGGTGTATTTTTAGTATTGAGTGTACACGCTTATTATTTAGTGAAGGGGCGCTATGTAGAGATTTCAAAAAAGGCATTTAAAGTAGCATTAGCAATAGCAACGATAGTCTCTTTAACCCAACTAATTTCTGGACATAGCTCTGCAGAAGGTGTTACAGTAAACCAGCCAGCAAAATTAGCTGCTATGGAAGGACATTATGAAAAATCTGCTCCTGCAGATTTGTATTTATTTGGTTGGGTGAACGATGAAACCCAACAAGTAACTGGTGTTAAGTTACCTGGAGGTTTATCTTTTATGGTTCATCAAGATTTTGACGAACCAATTACAGGTTTAAATGCGTTTCCTGAAGATGAAAGACCAGGACAAGTTAATGCTGTATTTCAGTTTTATCATATTATGATTTCTATTGGTATGTTCCTTATAGGACTTACGCTTTATGCTAGTTTTTTATGGTGGCGCGGGACACTATTTGATAAAAAATGGTTGTTGAAAATCTTTGTATTTTCAGTTCTTTTACCACAAATAGCTAATCAAGTTGGTTGGTTTGCAGCAGAAATGGGAAGACAACCTTGGATAGTCTATGGTCATTTAAAAACCAGCGAAGGTTTCTCTCAAGAGGTATCGTCAAATCAAATCTTATTCTCTTTGATATTATTTTTAGTTGTGTATTCGATATTGTTTCTTCTCTTTATTTATTCTATGAATAAAAAGATTAAGCACGGTCCTTATAGTGAAGCTGAAAATCCAGATGAATTTTTAAAACACGTTTAAGCATTTAATTATGGAATATTTTTTAGGTATAGATTACCCAACACTTTGGTTTTTAGTAGTTGGTTTATTATTCTCTGGTTACGCTATTTTAGAAGGTTTTGATTATGGCGCTGGTGCGTGGCATCTTTTTTTTAGAAAAGATTTAAGCAGGCGTATTGCTATAAATGCAATTGGTCCATTATGGGACGCAAATCAAGTATTTTTAGTAATAGGTGGTGGTGCGTTATTTGCTGGTTTCCCAGTAATGTATGCTACAATGTTGTCTTCTATGTACGTACCTTTTATGTTGTTTTTAGTACTATTAGTACTGCGCTCTTCAGCTATAAAATTTAGAAGTGCAGAAAAAATGCTATGGTGGCGTAAAACGTGGGATATAACCTATTCTGTCTCAAACATATTGATTTCATTCTTACTAGGCGTTGTATTAGGTAATGTAATTGAAGGTTTTGAAATAGGCGAAAATTTAAGCTTTAAAGGCGGGGTTTTCTTTCATTTCTTGTCACCGTATGCAGTAATGGTAGGCATAACAACGGTAGCCTTATTTATGACACAAGGTGCTATCTTTTTGTTGCTGAAAACCGAAGGTCGTTTGCACGCAAGACTAACTTTTTTACTTAAAAAAGGAATGATCTTTTTTATTGTGAGTTTTTCCGTAATGTCTTTGTACACACTGATTTTCGTGGAAGGTGTTACAGAAAAATTTAAAGAACAACCCATATCGTTTGCACTACCAATATTGGCCCTTTTAGCTATTGCTAATGTACCTAGGCTCGTCTCTAAGAAAAAATATATGAACGCTTTAGTTTTTTCTTCTTTAACAATGTCGTTTCTCTTGATGCTTGTGGCATTTCAATTGTATCCTGTTTTGTTACCATCTAACATTGATCCTAAGTACAGTGTTACTATTTACAACGCTGCATCCTCTCAAAAATCTTTAGGTATTATGTTGACAATTGTTTGTATTGGAACACCTTTATTGGCGGGTTATTTCTTGTTTTTATATAGAACATTTAATGGTAAAGTAGAATTGGATGACACTAGTTATTAATCATCTTTTTTCTTAGTTAGTTTATAAGCTAACCAGATAAAGCCTACTAAAAAATGAAGTATTGTAATTGTCGAAACTATATAAATGCTGGTATTTGAATCTCCAATCTCATGTATTTAATTTTAATATTTACACAAAGGTAGAATTTAAGCTATTTATAAAATATGATATTTGTTACCTTACGCTTTCGCGAAAGCGAAATTACAGAAGCACTCTTAATATATAAGAGTGCTTTTTGTATAAAAACAGTTCTATGTAACATAGGTTACTGACCACCAATATTTATTAGCATTTCTTTGTTAAAAATAAAATTAATATGAACTGGATTTATGAACCATGGCCTTGGTATGTATCGGGGCCAATGATTGCTTTTATTATGTTTTTACTACTTATGGTAGGTAAAAACTTTGGGATGTCTGCAAACCTTAGAACAATGTGTACTATTTGTGGTGCTAGTAACAAAGCTGACTTTTTCAAATTCGATTGGAGATCTCAAAAATGGAATTTAATAGTTATCCTCGGAGCTGTAATTGGAGGATTTATTGGCTCTCATTTTTTAACAGCAGATATGGCTGTAGCTATTAACCCAGATACCATTTCTGATTTAAATGAACTTGGTTTTAATAGTGCTGGTAAATCGTATTTACCAACAGAGCTATTTGAAATGGAATCCTTACTTAGCTTGAAAACAATTTTAGTTTTAGCCATAGGAGGTCTTCTAGTCGGTTTTGGAGCAAGATATGCTGGTGGATGTACTTCTGGACACGCGATATCAGGATTAAGCGATCTACAATTACCATCTTTAATTGCTGTAATAGGCTTCTTTATAGGAGGTCTAACAATGATTCACTTTCTTTTCCCTTTAATATTCTAAAAAATGAGAACACTTATATATTTAGTTATCGGAATCCTTTTTGGGATCACAATGTTTAAATCCGAAGCAGCCTCTTGGTTTCGTATTTATGAAATGTTCAAATTTGAATCTTTCCATATGTATGGTATAATAGGTTCAGCTCTAGTGATTGGTATCATAGTAGTGCAATCAATCAAGCGATTTAAAATAAAATCGTTTTATGGAGAAAGAATACACTTTAACCCAAAGACTAAAAGCTTTAGTCGCTATATGTTTGGAGGTATAATCTTTGGTTTAGGGTGGGCACTAGCTGGTGCTTGTCCAGGACCTATGTTTACTTTGGTAGGAGCTGGTTATGTACCTATTTTAATAGTAATAGCTGCTTCTATTGTCGGTACTTTTCTGTATGGATTATTTAAGGATAAGTTGCCTCATTAACAAAAACAAGTAAATTAAGTATAGGAGCATTAAGAATCTACAAAGTAACACCCAAGGCCGTTATAAATACATCAGGAGTTTTTACAGCATTCCAATACGGAATTAAAGCAGGATTATTCGCTGGATTTCCTTGAATAATGAATGTCCCAATTAATTCAATATTAGTATCATATTTTCCTTTTTCAACCGTATGGATAAATACTTTGGAATCTACCTTACCGGACTTTTCAAAAGTTACTTTATAAAAAATATCCTTTTCAAATTTCAAATTAGCTTGTAGATCTTGTGCCCAATTACGCACACCACCACCACCTAAAAAGCGATTGAATTTTCCGTTGTCATAAAACAGTTGGATTTCAGAAGCAAAAAGTGCTTGACTTCCTAAGTTATTGACATCAATTTCGGGAGTGCCAATACCAAATAGAAATGAAGGATAAGTACCCCTAACGGTAAATACAAAACTGAATTCTAGTTCCTCCGCTCTGTTCCACTCATATTCAGGAAATTTAATTCCTCTACCAAAAAAGTCGTTTGATGTTCCTCCAGCCCAGATTCCCCGTTCTAAATCTTTAAATAATTCTACGCCATCAGTAGCTTCAAAAGCAATCTTATCCAAGGGTAAGGTGCAGAAATCAAACCATTTTAAGAATGTAGTAGGTATAATTAATTTACCAATTCCAGTATCTCCTGAAGTTAAGGTGTTATTACAAACAATCACATCAAACGTCCCGCTTTCTGGAGCTTCGATACAAACAATAATCTGCATTGGATTTATGAAATTTATCTCCGTAATAATTATATCTACAGGATTGAATTTTACGACTGAACTTGCTTCAAAATTAAATCCATTAATAGTTAGCTGAAGTAAATTACTGTTTGGCTTAGGAGCTAAGATTACTTCTGAAATAAATGGAGTAGGGAAGATGCCCTGATTTGAATTATCGGTATTGTCTATGGTATTAGTCATTAAACTACGTCCACCTCGAATTATATTGGGATTGAAACTTCTCACTAGTTATAGTATTTCTTGTTGTTGGGCTGTTTTATAATATTGAACTCTAAGCAAATGTTTCTTAGCCGATTCAATACCGATAGCTCTAAAATTGTCTAAGTTTTGTTTTCCAATGATTGTATAGACATCATTATCCCCTAAACCAAATCCTGAATTAACCGTAGGTGCTGCACCATTTTCTTTAAAGCGAATAACTCGATGAACTATTTGTGAGGAGCTGTCCGCTTCAATCATAACCAAAGCGGAAATAGCCGTGTCAGGAACAGTCAATTTTTGAATTGCTACAGCTGTAATTTCTATATCCTGGTAACCATTCGCTTCTTCAGGAATTAAACTTTGCCCTTGTTCTTTGGCAGTAAGGAGAATCAACTCTTCTAAATAATTAAGAATCGTAGCGGAATTTCCTCTAGGATATGGGCTTTTTTGATCTCTATACATATTTACACAAAGGGATTTATAGCAGGGCTACTTCCTGAAGGATAGCCCCAAGCGACATTTTGAGATTTGTTTATATCAATATCTAAATGCACAAAAGTATTGCCCACACCAATTCGTTTAAAACCAACTTCACGCGCCATATAAACGAGTTTATTACGCACAGCGATATTACTTGCTTTTATATCAACAGCCTTACAATTAGGTATTTCGTGTGAGGAGTTTGAAACCCCACCCACTTTACGATTCCAATAGGGCGTTCGAACTCCTGAATTGATCCAACTAAAAATAGGGTAGCCTGTTTTTTGTTCAAGCTGTTGCAACATATAAATAAGTTGCGGATCAACACAGGCTCCAGAACCTACAGTATCGGGACTGTCAAAAACAGAAGTATCTATTTGAATACTTGTTTTTTTAGGCTGCTTAGACTTATTTAAAAGCCGATATAGTACAAAAGCACCACCCAGTACCAAGGATAAAGTACCTATGCCTATGTAAATATGAGTGTTGCTTTTGGTTTTCATCTGCTTACTTTTTACAACCACAATCTTTTGAATTGGAACTTTTTTTGTATCTCAAATAGAGGTCTGCACCCACACGTATGGTACTTAATAAAATGAATGTGCCAAAAATGTAGTTCAATGATTTACTTCCTTTATTAACGTTCATTCCTTGAATTTTTATACGTTTTTATTTCTTCCTCTAACTGATCTACATAGCGTTGCAATTCATTAATACGCTCGCGTTGTTTGGTTATGGTTTTATTCATTACTGTATTTTTATCTTCTAGCTGAAGAATTCTTTTTTCCATTTTTTCAGACCATTGCACCCAATTTTCAACCACTTGATTGTTGGATTGCGCATTGAGGTTTCGGATCTCCGCTTTTTTCAATTGCTTTTGAATTCTATGTTGAAAAAGAAGCTCAACAAGTTTCCAAAAGCCAGTAGCTCCAAAGACAATTCCGATTAATTTAATTAAGTCTATTTTCATTAGAAATTCACAAAGCTTAAAGGTGTAGCCACTGCATAAGGAGTAAAATTAAAAATCACTTCTTCGTTTAGTGATGTAATTGCACCTGTTAAAAAAACGTGTCCATTAGCGTCAATTCTATAGAAGAAAGGGTTTCTCGTATTTGAAAAAGTAATCCCAGATGATGAGCGAGAAAACCCACTAAAAAAGGCTTTTCTAGGCAATCGAAAGATGCGTTCTCCATTGAAACTTCCCAGCCCTGCGACTCTTCTAAAAATAATATCTCCCCCAATAAGAATATTAGTGCTAGTGACTAAATAATTATCTCTATTCGGATTAAAAGTGATATTATTCTCAGTGTCTTCAGGTCTTATCCTAAAAAAGGTGTGATCTCCCAATGGGGAAGCATTATTTACGGTCGTATTATTAACCGTAGTTAAAATTTGATCACTTTGATATCCGAATACACTCATATTATTTTACTATTAAAATTCCTAAAACAATTACAATCACAGCTCCAATTTTCGTTAGAAAACTCCGCTTCTTTTGTTTTGTTTTTTCCTTTCTTAAATCCGTTTTTAGTGCGTTAATTTGTACTTCTTGATTCTTGGATATGGTCTTTAAGGAGGCTCTTTGGGTATTGGTTTTATGAATGATTTCATTTTTAGTGATCACTAATTCTTTGAGCGTAAAATTGTTTTTCTTAAGAATTAGAATTACAGAATCGTTAGTTACTTTTTGTTGGAGGTGCTGCGCAATCATTCGAGATTGTGGTACGGTAAAACAAAAATGAGCGAGTCCATCAATAAACTGAATCTTTGGTTTTAAAGCTTGTGAAAAACTCCAAGAGCTCCACATCAGAAGCATTGTCAATATGAGCTGCTTTATCATTTTGAGTGGTTTTTAAATGCGTTAAAATTTCAGTTTGTTGGTCAAGGTTTTGTTCCAGGCTATCTACTGATTTTTCAATTCCAGTAATGTCCGTGTCTATTACTGCACTTTGTCTTAACAGACTATCATTAATTTTCTCAATGGGATGATCTTGGTTACTATTTGATGAATCAACCGTATTCCATCGTTTAAAAATTAAGAGTAGAATGAGTCCACAAGCAATTAAAATCAATAACCTATCTATCGTATTTTTCATTTGCTTTGTGGTTTTGAACTTTTGACAAGTTGCAATAGTTTCTCTATAATTAGCTTATGAAATACCATTGCAAAGACAAAGGATTGTAATAAGGGTTCAATCTTATCTATGGAATAGTCACGCAAGTAATACAGAAGGACTCCATAGATCAATCCAATAAATACCACTCGGTATCTCGTTTGTATTTTGATTGTGGTTAGCTTCGATAGCCAATAGGTAACTTTCGTAAAATTCATAGCGTGAGCTAACAAAATAAACGTAATGATATAGCTCCAGTCTAGGGTATTGATGTATTGTACAATTTGGTTTATAATTTGAATCATTAGGAGAGTTGTTTTTTAATAGATTGAACTTCGTTTGTAATATTTTTTAATTGACGATTCGGGAACTGATTTTTTAATAAATGGTTGATGAGCATTACACAAACCCCTGAAGCCAATAGCGCAACGATAACTTTTATCACGGTCTGATCGGTTATGGTCAGGGTTACTTCTGTTTTCAATCCTTCATCGTCAATTAGAGAATCGAGAATGTTGTTAAAGCTTCTTTTCTTTTTCATTGCAGTTGGACTGGTGTAACAATAAGCTGTTTGTAAAGCGAGGCATCTACTTGGTTTACTTTTAAAAATTGAAGTACCCGTTTGGCAGTTGGCTCATCATAAGTTCCCATAGTTACTTCCGCCCAACCGTGCTTTTTTAATAGATAGACTTGAAGTTGGGTAACTTCAAATCCTTTACTTCCTAGTTTCAATGGAAAAACAGTAGCTATTTTTTTTACAGTTGCTACTGGAGGAGCTGTAGTTATTTCTTTTTTCTTCGGAGGGAGGACTACTTGCGATTTTGTGATATTTATAGGAGTATCGTTTTGCATATCCAACTCCTTATTTTTTTTGGATTTAGATAATTGATATTGTAATACACCGATCCCAATTAATAATCCAATAGTAAGACCGACTTGTATTTTTTGTTTATTATTCATCTTATTTTCCCATTGCTTTAAGCGCATTTCGCATTCCATTAATATCACTTGTTGTAAAGACCGATTTTCCCAATCGTTTTTTAGAAGCTCTTGCGGTCTTTGGACCAAAAATGCCATCAACGCCATCTCTTCTAGCACCCGAAGTGCCTAAATCCTCTTTGTAAATTTTAAGGTAACGCTGCAAAATTTTCACATCAGGGTGGCGACTTCCGTACTTTATGGGATAACCAGATTTGCCAGTACTAGAAGCTGACCGTTTAGATACGGAACGCACAGCAACTTTTGAGCTAGTTGTAGTATTTTGTGACACAGCAGTGGACTGCTTAGAACCTGTAAGGGTCATTTGCTTTTGTTTCTTTTTCTTTTGGAAATAGTACCAAGTAAACCCTGCGCCTACAAGCGTGATAATAGTACCTCCGGCAATGAGTAGGTCTTTGTTTTCTGTAAAGAAATTAGAAGTTGATTTTGTGATTGCTTTTTTCATTAGACAGTAGTATAATTAGGAAGTTGTTTAACGGCTTGAGTTACATATTGATTGAGTTCAGTAGCAGATAAAAAGCTGGATAGATGTTGCCACATATCTATTTTGTAGCGTAGCAAAAAAGCCTTTGAAATACTCGATACATTGGTTTTGTCTTTCAAGTGCTTTGAAAAAATGATTTTCACGATTTCTTCATTATCATTGAAAGTGCCTTTTGCATTTTTAAGTTGCTCTGCATATTTTTTAGCAGTAGTGCTACTGATCTCCACAATTGATTTGGGTTGCAACCATCGTTTTACTTCGTCGGTGTAATTCATATCAAAAGCATTATTCCAATTGGGAACTTGCCGAACGCCTGCGGTAGTCTTCAGATTAATGGGTGTACCCAAACCTAATTTTGAATTGGCGAGATTCGAAGTGTTTTGGTTTTTCAATCGGTTATTAAAAAACCAAAAAACGCCCACACCGATCACTGCTACCGAAGCACCACCAATCATCCACCAGGTTGTTTTTGATATTTCCATTATCATTTTATCGTTCTATAATTAGGTAATTGTGCTACGATTTCAAGGACTTGTTTAATCTCCGTAGTTGAAAAGCGCTCTTTGAGCACATCAATCAAATTCTCAGAGTACAACTCTTGATAGGCTTTAGAGACTTGAGCTACTTGCACTTTATCCTTAAGTTTTCTAAAGACCGCATATACTTTAGCTTCATTATCTCCTCCTAAAAACCAGCTTCCCCAAGCGTCATAAATTTGTTTGGCGTAACTTGAAGCCACCTTTTTCTTTACGACCAAAACTGTAGTTGAAGCGCCTTGAAGCACAGCACTTAAATAATTCACATCAAAAGCCTGTTCCACATTTAAAAGGGTAGTACTGGTATCGGTTTTAGATTTAATGAGTTGTAATAAAATCCCTGTTCTTTTATCTCTAATTCGTTGTCGCAGACTAACTGCTGTTACCCCTGTAAAGAGTACAGCCAAGCTGATACCTAAAAGTTGATGCGAGTTGCTGATCTTCATTTATTTGAGTAGTTTTAAACCACGCCCTACAGGGGTGAGCATTGCTAAATCAGTTACATCTGCATTTTTAGCTGAATTTCTAAGGATAACAATCAGTCCAAGAAGTACTGTTCCGAGTACCACGGGAAGTCCGATAGATAAGATTTTAGTAATATTTTTACCCATTCCTAAAAAGTTACTTCCGATCTCTGATAGATCTGCAATAGTTCGGGTGGTCATATTAGATACATCAATCTTGTTTTTTTGAAGCCAACTATTAAAACTAGGGTTGGTCAAACAGCTACTTGAACCTTGATTTTTCCAAGTAACGAGCCACAACATTTTCGCATTTTCAGTACCTACTTCACGTTTTAATTTGGTGAAATAGCCTACCCAAAGCGCACAGGGGTCGTTTGCTTCAGGAATCAGAAAAGAAGTATTATATGCGCTCGCTTCTATAGCCATTGTTATCCTATAATTTTAGTGGCGTATTTTTTTAGTTCTGCTTTGGAAAAATTGTTCTCTTCTAAAAAAGAAGTCAGTCTCTTCTTAATGATCTCTTCTTTTTTTAAAGCTTGCTGTTTATCATAATTGATATAGAGCTGTCTTCCCAACCAAAACCCAACGCCTAATGTGATAATGGTTTTCATTTACTTGTTTTTAAAAATATGTTGCTCTGGAATCCCAATTTCAGCCAACCAATCTGCAGTATCAAAGCCGGGGTTTTCAGATTCTGATTTACTTTTGATTTGGTCAAATCCCATAATAATTACCTTTGGAAAGCGCAGTATATAAAACTTAACAATGGCTTCTAAAGTGACTTTTTGTGCTCCGGTACGGGAGTCTTTACTCCACGCTTCTTTGAGTGTGCGACCACCCACATAAGCAATATGTTTAGTAATACCTGTAATGCCGTCTGTACCTTGAGAAATACCCCATAAATCCACGGTGGTAGGACTTTGTTCTGGAATAATGGTTTGCATAGTCCCATCTTGAAGCACCAAATAATCAAAGCCAGGGCGTACCCATCCAAAACCACCTTGGCGTATGGGGCTGGTGTGCTGCTCTATAATGTGGGCCTTATCTAAATCTTTCTGCTCTCCAGTATTGGTACTCTGTAGAACTAAATAGTCTATTGATTTCATCGTATTTATTTTTTAAGGTTTTCTAATTTTCTAAATCCAAGTAATCGGTAGCTTGGGTAGGCTTTGATATTGACTTGATTGTTTTGATTTCCACCAAGGCAGTAGATGTATTTTTTGTCTTGAGAATAACCAATAAAAAAGCCAACGTGTCCTTTCCAACTCTGTTTGCTTTCTCTCCAAAACACTACGATATCTCCTACTACGGGCAATTGCGTTTCAAGACCTACTTTCAACCACGATCGGGCCGTGAGGGCATTACTTCGTTCTTTGTTGGCTTTGAGTGCGACCCAGTTTGCAAAGGCAGCGCACCAAGCGGTTTCATCGGTAGTAACCCATTGTTGCCCAATTTCTTGGAAGTAGTTAAGAATGATTTTATTATGCTGTTCTCCAAGAGTTTCTGTAACTCCAAATTGGCTTAAGGCAATTTCTATTGTTGTATTCATAATTAATTCCAATGTTTAGGGATTCCTTTACTCATTTGTACTCCAATCGCTTTTCTCGATGTTTCAGGAAGCAAATCATACACTTCAAATTGTTTATGGTAGAGTAGGAGTGTGATTCTTTGATTTGCGGGAACAGTCAAACACCAACTATTGCGACCATCAATGATCGCTCCTTTTAGATCATAAAGTTCCGAGGTGTTTGAAAAATTCTGAGGACTATCATAGTTCCGAAAAGAGTGGGTAATGCAAGTCTCTTTTCCTGTGATTGATTTATGAATGAATTGTAATGAATTGAGCTTTTCGATGCTTGAATTGATGACTTTTAAATGCTGAAGTACCGCTGGATTGTGCTGAAAGTCTTCTCGATATTCCTGATAGTCTTCGCTAAAACTAATTGCGGGAGTACGGATTGTTTTTTTCAACTGAGTGCTATTCGTGTTTATAGAAGTACTTAGTACAACATCTTCTTTGGAACTAATAGCTAGTCCTGTATCAAAAGCAGCGAGTACTATAGTATCCGCTACAGTTCCAGGAGTAGAAATCAGCGAGTAGGTTTGATCGTTTCTATTGGCAACATAAAGCAAATCGGTAGTGCTATTATATGCCATTGACAAAGGAGCGTTACCGACTTCAATAGTTTGAGCAATAGAAAAAATAGTATCGTCTAAAGCAATAATAGAAGTGCCATCCGTTAATGAAAAATACAACTGCGCACTACCCAAGTGATATCCGAATTTTCCTTTAGTAGTCGCTACAGCGATACCTTGTTCCAAAACAGTATTCTCAGGATCGAGAACTGTAATTGATTGTGAATCCTGATTAAAAATATAGATATTCCCTGATTCCTGATGTATTCCAATTGATTTTGGAGCGTTGAAATTGGAAAGAGTTGTTATTCCTTTAGAATTGACATCAATTAGGGTTAGCGTATCAGATGCTAAATTTGCGATATAGATAACAGAATTAACGGTATTAAAAGCAATGGCAATCGGACGTTTTCCTGTATCGTAAATTCCTAATACATCAAAACTTGTATCAATCTCATATGCTTTATTGGAAACAGAACCGAGAACGTACACATTTCCGTAGTTTGAATTAGACGGGTTTGTGTTAACCGCTAGATCAACAGGAGATATTGCTCCTGTAAATCCATTCCCTAAATTAAGGGTATTAATTACTGAGCCACTGGTATCGACAATACTTAGGGAATCCGATAATTGGTTTGCGATGTAAAACAAATCGTTTGCAGGATTATAGATGGCATTTTGCGGATGTACTCCTAGTGGAGTAGAGAAGTCCTGAACTTCAATAATGGGACTAAGCGCATCATTTTGAGTATCTGAATTCGCACCCCATAAACTCACTTTTTGTGGTACAGCCGTGTTATTAGTAATTGTAATCTGAGTTACTTCTGAATTTTTTTGTAGCTCTTCTTGAAACTGCTTTGGGTTACTTCCTTTTAGAGTACTTGGTTTTAGTCTATGAGCTACTGCTAACTGTTTGTCCTTTTCTTGGATGGCATATAGTTTTTTAAGCTTTTTTAGGCGTTTCTTTTTGTAAGAGATTTCATTAGAGCCTCTAACTTCTATAAGTCCTTCTCTAGTTCCCCATTTTTCAAGTAAGCGTTTGTATTTAGGAGTCTTTTTTTCTGCTGCACTCCAATTGTCAGAAACATAACTGTCTTGAGTTGTATCGTCAGTTAATTCTATTATAGGGGAAGACACCTTCTTTGCTTTTATCGCCCAAAAAGTACCGAGGGTAAGCCCCGTGAGTGTCGCTAAACTGATATATACTTTTTTATGCATTTAGTTTATAATTCTCTATAAAGTCAATCACATCTTTAGTGCGCTGCACTTGTGAAGCGCCTACCATTTCAGGGTTTTTTCCAAATACTTTGGTTACTGCATAGACCGCTTCAATAGTAGGAAAGCCGTAATCTAAATACTGTTTAATCCCACAGAGGTCAGCGGTTTTTTGACTTCGTGTATTTAAAAACCAGTGGCAACCTTCGTGGGCTAATATGGCTACTCGGATCGGTATGGTATAGCCTTGAAATAAGCGCTTTGAAATCTGAACACGTGGCATTTTACGGTGTGTTCTCGCTGGTGTGATAAGTTCATTTCCAAAGTTATCAGTGATCTTATTTAGATATTGAAATAGAAACTCGTGATCGGCACTATCAAAAAAACCCGGATTCACATATCCCGCCTTTTGAGAAAAACCAATGGCGAATTCCATAAAACGGTGCTGCTCCTCTGAAGCCCATCCTTTTTCAGCTTCCATCTTTTCAATTTGGAACGAATGCACTTTAAAAGCATAATCGTCCGTCGCATTCTTATCGAAAATGTGAAGCTCTAATACTTCAGGAGATACAGGTAGTGCGATACTAAATTCCCGTATTGCCTTTGCTTTTTGAAACCGTGCTTTTCGCTTGAAATAAAACGAATGCGCATACCGAGGATCATATACCCGAATGCCCAACTCAAAGGGCATTAGAGCTTCGATCGCTAATTTGATGGTAAAGCGTTGTTTATTCGATGGAATGGGTATGATCATAACAGCTCCTTACTTTATGGGGTATTCTTTTTCAAAGCGATTGCTCCGATAATTCCAATGACAACCACGCCACCAATAATTAAAGGGACTTTGGGAAATCCCGCTTCTTTTTCAGGAGTTTCTGAATCGCCAAGACTTACCGAATAATCAGTATCAGGGGTATCAGATGCTTCTGAAGGATTTAACTGCGAAGTCATCGCACTAATTTGTGCTCCAATTCCACTAGCTCCACCAGAAGCTGTGTAGGTATTTCCTAGTTTTCTAATTAAAGTACTGCGACGTTTTCTACGCATTACCCTAATAGGACTATTTCTACGAGCGCTTCTACGCTGAATCCGCTCGGTTCTGCGTTGGACTCGTTGTCCTTTGCGAGCGGATCGCCTTTGTTTTCGACCAGCTCTTCGTGAAGCAATAGCACTCTGACTTCTTCTTCCTTTAGTTCTTTTACCAAAAAAGTTATCGTAATTATCTTCTCCTGCTTGCTTGGCAAGAATTGCTTCTGTTTCTCCTGCAATCATTATTCTTATTTCTTTAAATGATTTCTAATACCCGAAGTGTACTCTGATCGGGATCAAAGGCAACGGCCTGATACCCTTTACCCACAAAAGGATAGCCTTTGGCTTCTCCAGGGGCTAAAGGAACTCCGTTTACAATGGCTTCGGTAGTCCCTATATTCTTGATCGAACCGACTAAAAAGCCAAGCTGTAACTCTCCAGCTTGGGTATAGTCCTGTTCATTAATTTTTGCTAATACATCCATATTATTTTAATTTATGTAGGCATTACTGGAGCGCGCATTTGCGGATAGGGCATAGGCGGACGGCTCGACTTCATAAATACAACAGCTCCAATTCCTAGAATCGCTATACCGCCACCGATCATAAGCATCATATTAGTTTTCTTTTTGGCTTCTACTTTTGCTTCTCGTTTCGAGGCTTCTTCTCTTCTTCTGCGTTCTTCTTGTTCCCTTCGTCTTTGAGCTGCTTCTTCACGTTTTTGTTGTTGTTCTCGCTGGCGTTGTTCTCTTTGAGCTTGCATACGACTTTGCAGATCACGCTTAGCAGCTAAAGCTTGTGATCTACCATAAGCTTGCTCTTCCCTAGCGGATGCAGCAGCAGCTCGTCTAGCACTCCTTTTAGCGCTTTTACGTTTAATGAGCCCCCCCACAATACCTACCGCACCTGTGAGAAGACCTAAAAACTGATCTTCATCGTTAGCACTTAAGCGCAGGATGAGGCTTTCTAA
The DNA here is from genome assembly GCA_947503135.1 of uncultured Aquimarina sp. Taxonomy (GTDB): domain Bacteria; phylum Bacteroidota; class Bacteroidia; order Flavobacteriales; family Flavobacteriaceae; genus Aquimarina. The sequence continues at coordinate 93,544 of CANNCQ010000001.1, forward strand.
AGATTCTTGAAAATTGGTATCTCCACTTTCAAGTTTTTCAATAACGATATCACTTAAATCATTTTGCGAAGGATTCCCTTTAAAAATGATGTTGTAATCCGTTAATAATTTCCTTAAAGCTTCGGGATAATTGACAATGAGGTAGGCAATATTATCGATAACCTGATTGTATTTGAGTTGTGTGATTTTATTTGCCATTATTGAAATTAAATTTTAGTCCGTGTCCTACTAGAGTGCCTGCAAAAAACACGATTCCAAGAAGGATTAATTCATCTCTTGAAATGAGTTGTTGCTTTGATTTTGGCTCTGTTTTTTCGGTCTTGTTATTCTTCTCTTTTCGTTGACGGATTTCATTCCAAACCATTTGTACTTCCTGAGCTAAAGTCGTATTCTCAGGATCTGTATTTGATTTGCGAACGATACCTCGGTAATACTTTTCAAGTGCTCCATCACTATAACTTTCAAATTGACTTAAAAAACTATCCTCATCACCAGAACCCATATAATTGGAATGTCCACAGTTCGAGCAATAATCCCCATCGTCATTGTAAGCATCATTTTTACAAGCGCCACAACTAGAAGTTGTTTGGAATTTATTTAGAGAAAGAATAGTTCCTTTATCAGGGTGTAATTGCACCAATTCCTCAATGAACTTCTTGCCTTTTTTACGCGAAAGTTCTTTGATTGCACTGGCTAATCCTAGAGGGTCTTTGGGCGGATCAAAACCTTGATTGTATAGTAATTCAGAAACCTTTTTAGGATTGTGAAAAACGATATAATCAATTTTATTTTGAGCCAATTGATGTGCTTGTTTCATATCAGATTTAAAAAAATAGCCAAAGCAAGGGTTGGGGAATTCCTTAACTCTGGCTATTTATAGTTAGATAATTAAGCGCTTTTTGATTAGCGTCTTCTGCGTCTGAGTCGAGAAACACGTCTACGAACAGGTCGTCTAACGATTCTTCGTCTCACAGGGCGTCTCGATCTTCGCCTTTTAGGACGTAAGCCTAGAGCAGTGGGACGTTTACGTCTTGCCAAGTCGATTTGTGGAAGTCCTGTAGTTCTTGGAGCTCTTGAAAGTTCAGCTACATTTTGACCCTTTAGTAAGTTTCCTAGATTGGCACGCGCCTTAATAGTGAAAGTAAACACAGCCGTTACGCCATCTTCAACTACTACACGCAACGAATCTTGACCTGTTACATCCATCTCAAAGTTATCGTCATCGATAAGTGATTGGGTAAAGTTTTGTGGAGAAGTCGCATTACGGGGTTGATAAACTCGTGTTGTTTTTGATCCCGAAGCCGTTCTACGTTCAATACGTAATACATTGTCAAATTGCAATGGATTATTTACCGAGTATTTCATACCCGCAATCTTAAACGGATTAGCTTTACTCTCTTCACGTACTTCCTTGTGGCTTGATTCTTCAATGTCAACAACAACGCCATTGGGTTGTGCATTCTCGGCATTAGCGCCAAAAATCACGGCTTGTGCGGATGCTCCTGAAGCGTTGGTAACCACAACGGTTAAAGTTCTGTCGTTGGGATCAATTTTCCCTATAGAAGATTTTGTATAGTCATCATAACTGTCATCATCATACTCTCCATCGTCGTCATAATCATCGTAGTCGTCATAGTCATCTTCGAAATCATCATCATAACCATCTTCTGCGCCTTCAAAGCCAGAGTCAAAGTCGTCTTCATCTTCGTCGTCATAACTGTCGTAGTCATCGTACTGATCTTCGGCAGCTTCTTCATAACGCATTAATTCGTCGTTATAATCTGTCATAAGTTTTGTTTTTCCCTTATTGAAATAAGGATTACTCTAAAGTTTTAAAACCCAATGGTATCTCTAAATACTATTTTTTAGTTGGGCTTGGAATAGCTTTCTTTTTCTGTTCAGCTATCTTTTTAGCTTTCATTTTTTGAACCATTGGAGCGACCAAAAAGGTTCCTAAAGCAAGTCCTACAATACCAGCTCCTACGCAGTAGAGAATTGGTGTCCAGGCAATATCATTTTCTTGTGCCATTCTATTTTATATTAATGTTGAATTGTGGCGAGGTCTCTAAACCTTGATTGAGTGCGAAGTTGAGATAGTAGTGCTGTTTTTCCGCTGTACAGAATGGGAGTTTGAGACGGAGTTATGATTAATAGAAATTAAATAAGGAATAGTTGTTGTTTAAAAAGTCAAGTAAAACTATGTAAAAACTTGACATTATAAAGTAAATAACTATCTTTGTACTGTATTAATTATGAATATAACTACTTACATAAAAGATAAGATTACTCGTATAGATGAAGGAAGTGCATTTACCTACGATGATTTAGCTATTCCTAATGGCGAATTTACTGCTGCTTCTAAATCTTTGAGCCGGTTAGTAAGAGCGGGTACGATTAAGCGATATCGAAAAGGGGTGTATTATAAGCCAAAGCAAACGGATTTTGGAGAGTTGAAACCTAGTGATTCAGAACTGCTTAAAATCTATCTTTTTGAAAATAACAAACAAGTAGCCTATATTACAGGAGTACGTTTGTACAATCAGCTAAGTTTGACCACTCAGGTTCCTAATGTAATTAGAATAGCGAGTAACACTAAGCAGGTGAGAGGTAAAGTAGGCAATACAATAGTACGTCCTGCAAAGAGTTATGTGGTTGTTTCTAAAAAGAATATTCCTTTATTACAAATACTAGACGTAGCAAAAGATTTTAAAAGTATTCCTGATGGAAATAGATCTCAGATTCTTTCTTTTCTAAAAACTAAAATAGCGCAATTTTCAGCAAAGGATTTAGAACGTTTTACTACTTTCGCAAAAGCATACCCACCTAAAGTAGCGGCATTAATAGGGGCTATTTTTGAAGTTCTGGGATTTGAAAAACAAAGTCAAGCCTTGCGGAAAAGTATCAATACATTGAGTACTTACAGCTTTGGAATAACTGAAGATTTATTACCCACAATTAATAACTGGAATATCGCATAATGAGATTGCACGAATACAAAGAGCCATTTAGAAATGCGATTAGAGCAGCAGCTGATCATTTTGGAATAGCGGAAATATTTATTGAAAAAGATTATTGGGTAACCTATGCGCTCAAACAGATTTTCAATAATCCTAAATCTAAAGATATTGCTGTTTTCAAAGGAGGAACATCACTTTCGAAATGTCATAAAATCATTGAGCGTTTTTCTGAAGATATCGACATTGTTATTATTACAGATGAGACAGACGGAAGTAACGCTATAAAAAAGAAACTAAAATTAGTAACCGAGGCAGTTACTAAACCTTTAGAGTATGTGCCAAATCATCTGATTGAAAATAAAAAAGGGAAGATTAGAAAGCTTGTTTACAGTTATGATAAGAGCGGTATGGATGGAGCTTTTGGTCACGTACGTGATGAAATAGTGGTAGAAGTATCCAGTTATGGAAGTCCCCATCCTAGTAGTACTGTGGAAATTCATTCAATGATTACAGGGCTAATTGCCAATACAGGCAATATAGATTTAATAACTAAATATGAGTTAGAGCCTTTCAAAGTTGTTGTTCTTGATATAGAACGCACTTTCTGTGAAAAGATAATCAGCCTTGTGCGATTTTCATATACTGAAAATCCGCTGCAAGATTTAGCGGATAAAGTGAGGCACACCTATGATTTACATCAATTATTAAAGCTAGATCAAATACAAGATTTCTTATCTAGTGTAGCTTTTGAAAAGATGTTGAATCAAGTGGGAGTAGATGACGACAAAGCCATTCCAAATGATAAGCTTTGGTTAACATATCACCCTTGTAAATCATTGTTTTTTAGTGATCTTGATGTGACTTGGAATAAAATAAAAACCACTTATAAGGGCAATTTTAAAGAATTGCTTACGGGCGTATTACCTGATGAAAAAGAAGTTTTCAATTCACTTAACACGATTAAAAAACGAGTGAAAGAAATTCAGTGGGAATTACAAATTAAATAGGAGTAGACAAGCCATTTTCGTGATATCGTAATTTCTCTGATATCATTTTTACAATTGCTTCGTTTTTGGTTTTGTAAACATTATTTCCATCAAAATCTTGTTCATTTAAAAGCATCTTTACTTTACGGCTTTCTTCTTGGTCAATAATTTTTTTACAAGCGCGAATAAATGCAGCTCGGCTACAACCTTTAATACGCTGTTCTCGCATATTTACATAAACAAAGAAACTCTTTTGAATTTTATATTCCTGTTCTGTGATCTTGCCCATCGCAAAAGCATTAGAGCATAATTCATACTGCTCATCTACAATAAGCTGACCTATGCGCACCATTTGATATTTAGGAATTCGCTCACGGTAACGTGTTACATCGTCTACTTGGTGGTGCAGGCGTAACCACGTACAATTTTGCCATTCTGAAGTGGTAATTTTTGCAACAGACTGGTGCGTAAGTACAATATCAATTCCCTTATGCCGAACGGTACATAATGCACCAATCATAGATTGTCCTTTTGCACCTGTCATATAATGATCAATATCGTCTAGGACAACCAGACCGTTTTTATAATGTTTCATAATTTTAGTAATGACTTCTTTTTTTTCATCATTATCCATTGGCGAACCATCGGAATTAAACGGGCGAATCCTGCGTGAGGAAACTTTAGTAAGTGCTTTAAGGTGATTAGGACTTACAGTTCTAAATTGTGGATAATCATCGTCATTCGTATCAAAAGCCAAAACTTTACGACCTTTCTTTCCCATTACTAGATGATCCATCATATAATGTTTGATCTCTTGTTTGTTGCGATAGGTTTTTCCAACACCAGTTTCGCCACAAACAAGCATAATCATTGGTTGACGTTCTAAATCTTCCTTTTTATAGCTTATGGGTTTACGACCTCTAGTGGAATTTTTTTCAGGCATTACGATTTGTTTTGTGATTCTTCAGCAACTTCTAATATGGAAAAATCATCATCGATTTCCTCTGCTTCAATATCTTGAATGATTGGTGCTATTTCTGGCTTTGTAATCTCTTTTTTAGGAGTAGATTCATTTTCAACTTCCACATTTATTTCATCTTCAGTATCATCTAATTCTCCTTTTTCTTGACGAACGATATCGAGAATGCGATTTTCAAGTAGATTATTTTCAGCGCGCACTTCCATAACGATTTGTGCTTTTTTCATTAAAATGGAAATGACAGCACCCATTAATTGTTGCTCTGGAGTGAGTTTCTTTGCTTTTTTACGAAGTACCTGCGCGAGTAATGGTCTAAGCAACGCCTGATCCTCCTTATCGAGCTTGATACGCTCTACATTCTTTTCATTCTGTTCATCTACAACTTGAATGATCTCTTCAAACTCGTAAAACTCCTGATGCTTCTCTATTTTTACAAAATAACCACCGCCAACTGCAAGAATGTTGTTAGACATTCCCAGAATAGCATCTGCTGCTTGATTTGCTTGTGCAAGTGGTACTTCAAAATTTTGATCTGTTATCGTTTCATCTGTTTCAGAGTCAAATCCGTTCCCATTGATATCTTGTTCAGGAGCATCTAAAGGCTCTTGTGCTTTTTCCTTTTCAACGTTTGCTTCTACGGTACTTCTAAAGTCAGTTTGAGTACTATTAATTCGCCCAGGTTCTAACTTATCAATAGTTTTACGCCGCTGCTCTGGTTTCCACACATTCCAGTTTTTCTGTTTTTCTTCTTCAGAATCTGTATGTAGCTCGCCACCTATATCTTTTTCTATTACAGGCTGATTGAGTGGGCTGCTATCTTCATTTTGTAACTGTTCAAAATTGATTTCTTCTGGGCTGGTGGTAAGCGCATCTTGCACCTCTTGGGTTATTTTATCTTGCATAGGCTTAGTTCAATTTTGCAATAAAATTGATGATGTTGTTTTCTAGGATTTGGAATTTCTCTACAAAAGGCTTGTAGAATTGTGGAATGGAAAGGATTTCATCGCACTTGTGGTAATTGTAAAGTATAGCTCGTTTAGACTGGCAGAAGCTTTCGCCAATCTTTGCATAACTTGAATCGGTGTATTTCTTGAGTAAGTAATAACAAGACATTCGTGCCTCACGATACTCTTGAACGCTGCTGGTGTAGAAGTTTTCTTCTTTTAAATCAAAGACTTCAATGCTTTGGGAAATGATAAAGACTAAAAGGAGTTTCACTTTCTCTTTATCCTGAGTGGTAAGCTCTGTATTGCTAGTCAAACTATCAATAACCTCAATGGTTTTTTGAAGCCCGAACTTCCCAATTAAGGAATCAATACTTTGCTGTAAGTCGTGGTAGTCGTATGCTGTCTTTTTCATTGGGCAATCGCCGAATTGTTTGACAGGCAAACTACTAAAAGTTGTTTTTCATTTTATTTACAAAAAGTTTATAGAAGATTTACTTTGGTTTACGCTTGAGCAGGTGCGAATGTTTTTTAACTTGTAGGGTTTAAAACTATTCTTAAGTATGTACGTATCAAAATTATCAATTGAAAATTATAGAAGCTTTGAAACTTTTGAAGTAAAACTCAAGCAATTCACTCAAATTATTGGGGAAAATAACATAGGAAAATCTAATATGTTAGACTCATTAGGTTTAATATTTAGTCAAGAAATATCCTTCTTTAAAAAGAGAATGTTAGAGGTGTCAGACTTTCATTATCCCACACTATTAAAACTAAAAAGAGATATTTTAAATTCTGAAATCCCTGCAAATGAAATTAGCTATCCACAAATAAAGATAGAGGCGATAATGACCGATTTTACAGTTGAGCAGGAAGTAATTGTTTCTGATTGGTTCACTAGTGAAGAATGTAAAGAAGCCTCATTAACCTATAATTTTTCGCCTATCAATTCCTTCAATTCTGTTGAAGAAATAGAACAACAAAGACAGTTTATTAAGGATTTTAAAGAGAAATTAGGGGAAGATAGATTTGCAACATTATCTGAAAAAGAAATATTGAACCTAATTAATTTTCCAATATCAAAATATCAATATCGCATCTACGGTGGTAAAAAAGCAGAAGGTAATTACCTAAGCTATCATCACAATCAATTAAAATTTGAATTACTGGATGCTTTGCGAGATGCAAAAAGTGAACTCTCAGCTAATAGAAATAATGGTCTTCTTTATAGAATTTTAAATGCAAATGACGAAAAGGAATATCAAGATCTCAAAACCCAACTAGTAGGTTTAGAAAGGGCTATTGAATTAAATCCAGCAATTGTTGGTATAAAAACTAGAATTACAGAACAGCTAGATAAAATATCTCTTACTACAGAAAAATCTAATAATGTAGTAGATTTAATTTTTTCGATGCCCAACGTCAGCGACCTTTTGCGCAAGCTAAGTCTTATTTATAATGATAACCCTATAAAAATAGAGCGGAATGGAATGGGCCGTAACAACTTGCTATTTATGTCCTTAATGTTATCATTTATTGAAAATCCTGAAAAGCAAGATTCAACTTTTTTTAGAATTGTAGGCATTGAAGAACCAGAAGCGCATCTTCACGCTAATCTACAAAACCATCTGGCTCGAAATTTTCAAGAGCTAATAAAAACAAGCGAAGGAGTTAATAGAAAAGATATCCAACTATTGATCACGTCCCATTCAAATCATATAACTACTAAAATTGACTTTGAAAACACAGTAGTCCTACATTATGAAGGAGATGAAGTGAAAGCGCATTACATACTTGATGGTTTTGGATCTACAGCAGAAGACACTAGACAAATTAATTATCTCAAAAAGTATCTTGACAGTGAAAATGTAAATCTCTTTTACTCAAGAAGATTAATGTTAGTGGAAGGTATTTCTGAAAAATTACTACTCCCATATTTTTACAAAGCTCAAACGGGTGTTTCCATAGATCAATCCGCTTGTTCCATAATTAATGTAAATGGTCTAGCTTTTAAAAATTTTATAAAAATTATAGAAAATGGCTTTCACATTAAATGCTTAGTACTTACGGATAGTGACACAGGAACCGAGACAGCACAAAGAGCCATCGATTTAAAAAATAAATATACAGAAAATACTAAAATTGAGGTTCAGGTATCAGCTCAAAGTACGTTTGAAAAAGACTTAATTATCAGTAACACAACTGGGTCTGGAAGACTAACATTGTGTAATACTCTCAAAGCGGTTAGACCTGTCTCTGGAAAAGCTTATGTTGATGGTTTGGGAGAAGATGCTATCGACACAGAGAACTACTTCAAACTCATTGAAAATTATAAGAGTGAATTTGCTCTTCAATTATCTATCTCACTTTCTGCGTCTTGGAACGGCTTTATTATTCCGGAGTACATTATGGATGGCATAACTTTTATAAACCCAACTACTGCAACTGAAGAATGAAAATTCCTAAACCAAAATTAGTCATTGCAGGACCAGGTGCAGGAAAAACTCACGGAATGGTAGACGAAATCATTTCTGCATTATTGGACCTGCAACCCAATCGACATATGGCTATTGTAACATATACCAATTCTGCCACAAATAATATAAAAAAACGCTTAGGAGATAGAATACAAATACCACCTAATGTTTTTATAGGTACAACCCATTCTTTTCTAAATCGTTACATCGTTATTCCTTATTCAGGACTTATTCATAAAGATGTCAATGAAGAACTTCATTTTATACAGTGCGGGATTGATGACATCCTAAAGCGGATGTTCGACAAAGAAGATCAAGATTTAGATTTTAAAGCTAAAAACTACCGTAAAAGAGTACTTGCAGAGTCGATGCATAAGAAAGGTTTTGTAACATTTGACCAAACTCTAAATCTAGCGGAAAAATGTTTTGAGAACGATAGAGTAAAGTACCTATTGTCAAATAGACTACAGCATTTATTTATAGATGAATTTCAGGATTCGGATAATAAAATGTTCGGTATAATTGAGCATTTAAGAAAACAGAAACGTACAATCATATATTGTGTAGGAGACCCTGAGCAGTACATTCAAAGTTTTAGTACTGCAAAAAAAGCTTTTAAAAATATTCCTATTTTGAAAGCATCTGGAAAAACAACTTATGATGTTACATTAAATAAGACTAATAGAAGGTCGGACATTGCGATTGTTAATTTCATTAATCATTTTAGTAAACGAATTTATGATGAAAACACATTCGAGCAATCTTGTTACAATCAAGAGGCTGGCGAACCAGTAACGTTTATTACTCAAGTTGCAGATATTACATTGATGCTACCAAAATTCTTTGAATTATGTGATAAGCTAAATATTGAGAATAACGATAGAGCAATTATAGCAAAAAATAATGTTATAATTAATAAAGCATCTATGGCTCTTAATAACAATGTTATATCGCCAGAGAAAAGCTCTAAACCATCAATGCTTAATGAAATTAAGGACACCATACTAACTTCCTTAAATACGAGTCAGAGCTCGTTTTGTGAAAACTATGGGAAAACTCCATTTGACTTAAAGGTTATGGCGGTAAAAGTTGCACGAGCCATTAGAGATGAAACAATCCAAAATGAAAATACTTTTGCAAGTTTTTTAAAGGGTAATTTTGACTTAACAATTGATAATTTAATTCCTATTAAGGTTGATAATCTGCGCCAAAAAGTAGCTCCCAAATCCTTAAAAGACGCGATTATGGTTTCTAATATTCACAAGTTTAAAGGTCTTGAATCTGAAGCAGTTCTTGCAGTTGCAAAAAATGAAAAGGAACTTAATTTATGGCTTGAAACCGATACAACTATTCGTGATGAGCACGATGATAGAGCCACTAGTGACTTTCCTAGACTTGGGTATGTTGCCTTCAGTAGAGCACGCAAATTATTATGTATTGCGTGCGTAGAAGTAATCAGTGAGGAAACAAAGCAGAAACTCCGTGATTTGTCCGTTACTATTATATAACCCTAAATTTTCTCAATTCCATATCTATACCTAAAAACACTAGTCCTAACCACACGATATTTTCCTATAACCGTCTCCCAATCCAACTGAGTCTTAATCCCAAGATCCTTAAATGTAGATAGCCCGATATCTTGGCTGCGTCCCATTTTAACTAACTCATCGAGAATAGCTTCATCGGTAGTAGGTTTTAAAGTTTCCTTTTTAGGTACTAATTTATCAAGAATTGGTCGTTCTTCTAGTGCGTCTTCAATCTCATTGAACTCAAGCTTATCTGCATACTCTTCGTCGATGTCTTCTAAGATTTCTAAGTCCAGTTCTTCAAGTTGTTCGAGTAGGTTTCCTTTCTCGCAATCTGAAACAGTCTCTAGTAACTTATGCATACGGTCAAAGATTTCTATCTTTTCCTGTATGGGTTGCAATAGCAACTTCTTGTCTAGCTTATTGTTCTTCAGGAATACTTGATGCTCTATTTTCTTCATAATGTTATGCTGTGATTGGGATGAGTTGTTCTTTTTCTACCATTGAATTCTCAATGATATTTGATAGCGCTGCTGTTGCTAACGAAGTGGCGATGATGATGCCGGTTGTTTTTAATAATTCTACACCTCTTGGAATTTGAAAAGCAAACTTTTCTTTGTTTTCATTCTTACCTAAATTATAGTAGATAAGCGCTTCTGCAACACCTATGGCGAGGCCTGCGCCTGTGATGATTAATACTTTTTTATTCATAGTTATTTGGTAGCTTTTTCTTCCATTTTATCATACTTGTCTTTGATAGCCAGTTCGCCAGCTTCGGCACGTACAAAGTTGATCCCGTAGGTATTCATAATACCTCTGTGTGCCCGTAGCAGAATCTTCTCTGCTTCCTTTTGCATCTTCACATTATCCTTGTGCGCTGGTGGAATCAAGTTGGCAATCGCAATAAAATGATTCTTGATTTTGGTATGGCGCATTGGTTTAGGCTTCTTTGGCTCATTCTTGCGCTTTTCTTCATTAAACTTTCTGATTTTCAACCGACACGCCTTGATGTCTTTACTCAAACTATCCAGTTCTTTTTTGACTGTTTTAGAAGGTTCTTTGTGTTTTTTTGGAGCATCCTTTTTAGATTCAGAGGCTTCCTTTTTGGAAGACTCTTGTGGCTCTTTCTTTTCTGATTTCTCAGCTTTTATAGCGTTAGGAGCAAGACGTTCAACTAACAGAAAAACCTTTTCAATGTTCTCTTTGGCTATTTCTTCAAAAGCCTTTTTATCATTGGTTTCTTTATAGTCATCCAGTATGTCCTGCACAGCAGTTTGTAATGCTTCAGGTTGCACGTTGCTCATATCGAGCGCTTGTAATTTTTGTATGGTCATCGTTTATTTTTAAGCTGCGATTAATAATTCTAGTTCCAGGAGGTCTAACGCTCTTGCACGTTCTTTTTCTTGAAGGCGTATGATTTCTTTAGCATCGCTACGTTTATCTTTCTGCTGCATTTTAGGATGTAGCATCTCATATAAAAGTGCATCCGCTTCTTGGGCTTTTGCATCAGATTTGCTGAAATCTTCAGAAGTTGATTTTATCACTTCCCAAGCCTTAACAGGATCAAGTTTGCTACCTGTGAGATCTACAATTTCATCTTGGTTTTTAATCGTCAACGCCTTGAGCGCTTCCTTGGTTATATTCTTAGTTTTATACATTTTCTATAATTTATGATCTATGGCATATTGTTGATGGTACAGCGGTTCCAGCGACCAGATAAAATCATTGGCTTCCTCTTGGTTTGCATAGTGAATGGAACACAATTGTGACGTTCCATCGGTTTTAAAACACTCGTAACGATAACATTGCACAGGATTATCTTCGTTTGAAATATCAATGGTCGTCCAGCGCAGGATTAAAGTGTTTTTACGCTTTCGCGAAAGCATAATCTGAAAATCTATACATCGGGCTGCACAAGCTTTATTGATCTCAATCGCTCTGTCCATTATCTTGTGAATAACACTTTGTTTTAAGGTTTGCTTATCCATTTGGCTGCAACTGGGTTTTATAATTAGTAATGATTTGTGAGACTTCCTTCACTGCTGAATCTATCGAATAACTCTGTTCAAATACGAAGCCTTTTGGGTTGATCGCTTTCGCGAAAGCAGTTCCCATACTTGCAGAAATAGTTCCCAAACCAGAAGGAATCGTAAGACCGAAATAGTTGCTCATCGCCACTAACGATTTAAACCCACGAAACCTGAAATAACGCGGATCACTACTCATTAAAAGCAACTGATTTTTATCCAGTTTATCCTGAAAACGCTTCACACGCACGCAACCCATAGTGACCTGATTATTAAAAGAAGTGCCCAACATCACATTCACTTCTACCGAAACGCCACGCAGTTCCATAAACTCCACAAGCTCTGCACAAGCGAGACCTACGTAGAGTAAATCGTTACCCTTTACGTGTGCATTTGCACCAGCCATAATGTAGAGTTGAAGCGACGGATATGACATTTGTTTGTCCTTGAAATAGGCAAAGACACTCTTTACCGAAGTCAATATCTTCTTGTTGCCCAACTCAATATTCATTTGGCTTACAGAAGTGTTAAGTGGCGAAGTGGTATTTAAAGAAAACTGTTCATACATTCCCATTGCAGCACGCTCAAAAGAGAACACGCCAAGACCACGATCATTGTAAGCCATCTTAGGTTTTGGCATTACAGAATCGTTGAGATATTGTAAATAATGTGTGAGCTTTTCCTTGATTTTTGGCTGAATCCTAGCAACCAGAGGCATTCCTAAAAAGTTACGATGTTCGTTGAGTTCCTTAACACTTTTAGGTGTTGGTGTACCATACCAATCCGTTTCACTTTGTAATTGGCTATCAGTACTTTCTTCAATAAAATTCCAACGCGACTGGTTTGCAGACGATAGATTTTTAGTTTCAACATCTACAAAAGCATTGAAAGCAAAGACACTATCAAATAATAGATAGTTGTATTTGCCATCAGGACTTTTAAGGGTATGTTGTTTTGGTGCGCTCACGTATGCTCATAAAAGTAAATTTTGAGGTGGTGTGAGTTGCGTAACAGAATGGTACTACGGAACTATTTACCACATTTTAGTACTCAAATAATGAGATATGTCCTTCTAATTTTTATCTTTAGAAATTGCTAACTAATAGTGACAACGATGAACCGAATTAAAGCCGTTTTAGAACAAAAAGGAATTAAACAAAAGTGGTTAGCAAAAGAGCTGGGTAAAAGCTACAATATGGTTAATGCCTATGCTCAAAACAGACAACAACCTAGACTGGAAATTTTAAATAAAATCGCCACCATACTAGATGTTGATGTAAGAGAACTAATTGAGCCAACTAAGAAATAGCTATGAACAAACAACAACTTGCCGCTAAGATTTGGGAAAGCGCCAACCAAATGCGATCTAAAATCGAGGCAAATGAATATAAAGATTATATCCTAGGTTTTATATTTTATAAATACCTGTCTGAAAAACAATTACAGTTTGCCCGTAAAAATGATTTTACTGAGGAAAATATAAAAGCACTAAGTGAGGACGATACAGAGACCGTTGATTTTATTAAAAAGAGCATTGGCTATTTTCTGTCTTATAATAATCTATTTCATACGTGGATAGAAGAAGGTGCAGATTTTAGTGAGGACAACGTAATCACGGCACTATCGGCTTTTAATCGGTCGATCAGTCCCAAACATAAAAAATTATTTGACGGTATATTTAATACGCTGGAAACTGGTTTAAGTAAACTGGGCGATACCGCTGCAAAGCGTACCAAAGCCATACGAGACTTGCTCTACCTTATCAAAGATATCCCTATGGATGGCAAGCAAGATTATGATGTGCTCGGTTTTATCTATGAATATTTGATAGAAAAATTTGCCGCAAACGCAGGTAAAAAAGCAGGAGAATTTTATACGCCTCACGAGGTTTCGGTACTAATGTCTGAGATAGTTTCAGACCATCTTAAAGACCGTAAAGAAATACAGATTTATGATTCTTGTAGTGGTTCTGGATCGTTGCTTATTAACATAGGTAACAGTATCGCAAAGTATATGGACGATAAGGACAATATAAAATACTTTGCCCAAGAACTTAAAAAGAACACCTATAACCTTACTAGAATGAATCTGGTAATGCGTGGCTTAAAGCCTGATAATATTGAGACACGCAATGGTGATACTTTAGAAGACGACTGGCCATATTTTGATGAGAACGATCCCGTACATAGTTACAACACACTTTATGTAGATGCAGTAGTATCTAATCCACCATATTCTCAAAAATGGTCATCAGCAAATAAAGAGTCAGATCCTCGATACTCACGTTTTGGGTTGGCTCCTAAAACCAAAGCCGATTTTGCTTTTCTATTACACGATTTATACCATTTAAAGCCTGATGGTATTATGAATATTGTACTACCTCACGGTGTATTATTCCGTGGTGGTGAAGAGGGCAATATACGCAGGCATCTTATTGAAGAAAACCATATTGATGCCATAATTGGTCTGCCAGCTGGTGTGTTTTTTGGTACTGGTATTCCTACCGTCATAATTGTATTAAGGCAAAAACGAACCAATACCGACGTACTAATCGTAGATGCCTCAAAAGGATTTATAAAAGAAGGCAAAAACAATAAACTACGTGCCAGCGATATACGACGTATTGCAGATGTGGTACGTGACAGAAAGGACACACCCAAATTTTCTAAAAAAGTAACGCGCGACACCATACGATTAAACGACTATAACCTAAACATACCACGTTATGTAGATTCGTCGCCAGCAGCAGAAAGTTGGGATATCTACGCTTCAATGTTTGGCGGTATTCCTATAAAAGAAATTGATGCTTTACAAGCGTATTGGGATACATTACCAGATTTACGTAACTCACTTTTTGAGAAAACCACAGATGTAAATGCGCAATTAAAAGTAAACGATATTAAGGAAAGTCTGCGAGCACATAAAAGCGTGCAAAATTTCACAACTGGTTTTAACACCGCATTTAAGAGTTTTGAATCGTATTTGAATGAAAGACTGCTCAGCAATCCTACCCAAATAAGTATCTCTAAAGAGCAAATTGTTTTAAGTAACGACATATTTACCAGATTGGACACTATTGCTTTAATAGATGAATATGAAGCTTACCAATTGCTCGATGATAAATGGCAAGTCATAAATGTAGATTTAGAAATTATACAGACCGAAGGTATCGAAGCCACTCGCATAGTCGATGCTAATATGGTGATGAAGAAAAAAAACGGTAAAGATACTGAGGTACAAGACGGTTGGAAAGGGCGCATTATGCCCTTTGATTTAGTACAACAACTATATCTAAGTGAAGACTTGGCAGCATTACAAGCCAAAGAAAACAAACTAATAGAAATCGCTGCAAGTATAGAAAGCATATTTGAAGAACTGGATGAAGATGATAAAGAAGAAGAAACCGTAAACGAAGCAAAAACAGGCTTTACAAATGCAGCCGTTATACGAGAGGCAAAACAGCTGCGTGCAGCCCTTAAAAAAGACAGCAAGCTGGTATTAGAGCCTTATGAAAAAACGATGATTAAGGTTGATAATTTATTAGCCGAAGAAAAGAAACTAAAGAAACAAGTAAAAGCCGATGCTTTAGCACTGCACCTAAAAACTAAGGATACTATTAAAGCTTTAACAGATCATCAAATTACTGAGCTGTTACAACATAAGTGGATCAAACCAGTGGTACAATCCTTACACAGTTTACCAGATTATGAGATAGATACGCTTTCGCGAAAGCTACAACACCTTGCCGATAAGTATGCCACTACCTATTCTGAAGTAGCCAAAGATATTAAACAAGCCGAAAATTCACTTGCCGATTTACTGGACGATCTTACAGGAAACGAGCACGATATGAAAGCAATGAACGAGTTTAAGAATTTACTTAAAACTGAAAACTAAGATGGAAGAAATTAAAAACGTTCCTGAAATTCGGTTTGGTGGGTTTACTGATAATTGGGGAATTACTCAACTAAATGAGGTTACAGAATTATTTGAATACGGATTAAACGCATCAGCAGTTGAATATGACGGTGTGAATAAATATATACGTATTACTGATATAGATGATAAGACGAATAATTTTAATCAAAATGCAATAACCTCACCAAATACTAATCTTGAATTTGCAGAAAATTTCAAACTAAAAGAAGGTGATTTATTATTTGCTAGAACTGGTGCAAGTGTTGGAAAATCATATTTGTATAAAAATTCTGATGGCTTAGTTTACTTTGCTGGATTTTTAATACGTGCAAGATTAAACTCTTCAAATGATTTCAATTTTATTTTTCAGAAAACTTTATCAAATGAGTATCGAAAATTTGTACAAATCACTTCTCAGCGATCTGGACAACCTGGTATTAACGCACAAGAATACAGTGAATTTGAGTTTTCTATCCCAAAACATACAGAACAAAAAAGAATAGGTGCCTTACTTTTTAATATTGACAGTTTAGTTGTAAACCACAATACCCAACTAAAAAAACTAACCAACCTTAAAAAAGCAATGCTCATTAAAATGTTTCCGCAAGATGGCGCAAGCGTGCCAGAGATTCGTTTTAAAGGGTTTGATGAGGTTTGGGAGAAATGTATCTTATCAGATGTAACAGAATATCATAATGGTAAAGGTTATGAAAGTGAACAATCTACGTCTGGTAAATATGAATTAATCAATCTTAATTCTATTTCCATTGATGGAGGATTAAAACCTTCTGGAAAATTTATTAACAATGCTGAATTAACTTTAAATAAAGATGATTTGGTTATGATTTTAAGCGATGTTGGACACGGTGATTTACTTGGTAGAGTAGCTATAATACCAGAGAATAACAAATATGTACTCAATCAACGCGTCGCATTATTACGACCTGAACTAGAAGTGTTGCCTCTGTTTTTATATTACACAATTAATGTTAATCAGATTTATTTCAAAAAGCAAGGTGCAGGAATGTCTCAATTAAATATTTCTAAAAGTAGTGTAGAGGATTTTGAATTCTTGTACCCTACGATTAGGGAAGAACAAATTAAGATTTCAAACTACTTCAAAAATTTTGACAACCTAATTACTAACCACAAAGAACAACTCAAAAAACTCAACCAAATCAAAAAAGCTTGCTTGAGTAAGTTATTTGTATCTCAAGATTAAACACCAGTATATGACCACCATATTTCATAAAGAACGAGATTTTGAAGCCGCTTTAATTGAGGTGCTCTCACACAAAGGTTGGGAGAGTGCCGTTATCAAAAACCCAACAGAAAAAGACTTGCTGGATAATTGGGCAAGCATCCTTTTTGAGAACAACCGAGATATCGATAGGTTGAACGACCACGCATTAACCAGTGGCGAGATGCAACAAATACTGGAGCAAATTAATGAGCTGCGCACACCATTGCGATTAAACGGTTTTATAAATGGTAAAACAGTAACCATAACACGCGATAATCAAAAAGACAGCTTGCACTTTGGTAAAGAAGTAAGTTTAAAAATTTATAATCCTTATGAGATTGCAGCAGGACAAAGCAGGTATCAGATTGTACAACAACCCAGATTTGACAAAAAGAAAGACATTCTGGGCGACCATCGTGGTGATGTAATGTTGCTTATAAACGGTATGCCATTTATACATATAGAGCTTAAACGTAGTAACGTACCAGTAAGTCAAGCCTATAATCAAATAGAAAAATATGCAAAAGCTGGTAAGTTTTCGGGCTTGTTTTCCCTGGTGCAAGTATTTGTAGCGATGGAGCCAGAGCAAACCAAATACTTTGCAAATCCTGGTCCTGATGGCAAATTCAACAAAGACTTTTATTTCACTTGGGGAAATTTTAATAACGAACCATATAATCATTGGGCTGATATCGCGGAACAACTACTATCTATCCCTACTGCACATCGATTAATTGGGCTATACACTGTTGCAGATAGTGGCGATGGCGTACTTAAAGTAATGCGCAGCTACCAGTACTATGCAGCAAATGCCATTAGCGATAAAGTCGCTAAGAATGATTGGAAAGCTAAAGACCAAAAAGGCGGTTATGTGTGGCACACCACAGGTTCTGGTAAAACAATGACCAGTTTTAAAAGTGCACAACTCATTGCCAGCTCTAAAGATGCAGATAAGGTTATCTTCTTAATGGATCGTATTGAATTAGGTACGCAATCCTTAAAAGAATACCGTGCTTTTTCTGATGATGATGAAGACGTGCAAGCGACTGAAAATACAGGTGTATTGATTACCAAACTAAAAAGTGGAGATCCTGCCAATACGCTTATCGTAACGTCTATCCAAAAGATGAGCCTCATTAATGAGGAAGAAGGCGCTAATGGAGCAGACATTAAAATAATAAACAGCAAGCGTATTGTTTTTATTATAGATGAAGCGCATCGTAGCACCTTTGGCGATATGTTGATTGTGATAAAGGAAACATTTCCTTGGGCAATTTTCTTTGGTTTTACAGGCACGCCTATTGAAAAAGAGAACCAAAAAAAAATGAATACCACGAGTACCGTTTTTGGTAACGAGTTGCACCGCTATACGATTAGAGATGGTATCAGTGATAAAAACGTTTTGGGTTTTGACCCTTATAAAGTATTAACCTATAAAGACAAAGATTTACGCACTGCTGTAGCCTTAGAAAAAGCAAAAGCACAAACCGTAGAAGAAGCACTTTCAGAACCTAAAAAGAAGAAAATCTTCCTAAAGTATATGAATGATGTAAATATGGCTGGTCATATAGACAATGCTGGCAAATACATCACAGGTATAGAAGATCACATTCCAGAGTCTCAATACGATAGACCGCAGCACTATAATTTAGTGATAGAAGATATTTTGGAAAACTGGTTAGTGTTAAGCCAGAATAGTAAATTTCACGCCATATTTGCCACCAGTAGTATCCCAATGGCAATTACCTATTATCGTGCTTTAAAAGCAGCAGCGCCACATTTAAAAATCACAGCATTGTTTGATCCTACTATAGATAATGACGGTGGATCAGAATATAAGGAAGATGCACTCGTAGAAATTATCGAAGACTACAACGAGCGTTATGGCCAGGACTTTAAATTACCCACCTTTGGTAAAATGAAAAAGGACATTGCTTCGAGAATGTCTCATAAACAACCGTATCAACGTATAGAAAAGGAGCCTGAAAAACAGTTGGACATAATGATTGTGGTAGATCAAATGCTCACAGGTTTTGATAGTAAATGGGTAAACACGCTATATATGGATAAGCGTATGCAGTATGAAAATATCATACAAGCCTTCTCACGCACAAACCGTCTTTTTGGACCAGATAAGCCACATGGTACCATCCGATATTACCGCAGACCGCATACGATGCATCGTAATATTAATTCGGCAATTAAATTGTATTCTGGAGATAAAGCAATCGGACTATTTGTGCAGCACTTAGATTTTAATCTCAGTGTAATGAATGCTACCTATTCTGAAATAGAAGAGCTGTTTGAAAGCGCAGGTGTTTCCAACTTTGAAAAGCTACCAGATGATTTATCAGAACGTGGTCGTTTTGCGAAGCTATTTAATGAGTTCAATACTTTTATGGAAGCTGCAAGAGTACAAGGATTTACCTGGAATACATTAGAATATGTTTTTGGCAAAGGCAAAGAGAGAAAAGTGATTCAACTTGCACTGGACGAAGACACCTACTTGATTCTTGTACTAAGATATAAGGAACTTTTAGGCATCGGCGGCGGTGGCGATTTTAGCTCACCTTATGAAATCAACGGACATCTAACAGAGATAGACACTGGTAAGATCGATGCAGATTATATGAACTCACGTTTTGAGAAGTACCTCAAAAAACTGCAAAGTAAAGACGTGAGCAAAGAAGAGCTTCAGCAAACTTTGAACGAGTTGCACAAGTCCTTTGCAAGTTTAACACAAGAGCAACAGAAATATGCTAATTTGTTTCTGCACGACGTACAACGTGGCAATGCAAAACTAGAAGCAGGCAAAACATTGAAAGACTACATAACCATCTACCAGTATAATGCAAAGAACGATCAGATTAAAAAAGTGGCTACCGTTTTAGGATTAGATGAGGCTCGCTTACGCGAAATGATGGATTCTGGTCGTACAGAGAAGAATATAGATGAATACGGACGTTTTTCAGACTTAAAAGACACCGTAGATAAAGATAAAGCAAAAGTTTACTTTGAGGAGACTGAAGCTACAGCTATACCAGCGTTTAAGGTAAACATTAAAGTAGATAGTCTATTACAGAAGTTTATTCTGGAAGGAGGATTTGAGTTGTAGTAATGAAAATTATAGGAAATAAAATAGTAGAATAAATGGGAAGAAAGGCCACAAGTATAGACCGTCAGATAGAACTTCTTCAAGAACGCGGTATGGTGTTAGATTATGAAGTAGCAAAAATCAAAGAATTTCTTCTAGACATAGGCTATTATCGTCTTGGTTTCTATTGGCAACCATTTGAAATTGATGCAAAGCACACTTTGAAACCTGGTACAAAATTTTCAGACATCATTGCTCTTTATTATTTAGATGTTGACTTGCGTAACATACTTTCGAGGTATATGAATCGTATTGAAATCAATTTTAGAACAAAACTGGTTTATTATGTATCTAATAAATACAAGACATCTCCAACGTGGTTTGTAGATGCTTCTGCGATGTCTAACATTTACATTCAGAATTTCAATAAATATTACGATGATGAATTTATTAGAAATAATAAACCAATTAAAAATCACCATAAGAATTATATAAATGATCGATATGCGCCAGCTTGGAAAACAATTGAGTTTTTTACTTTTGGTGGGATTCTTAAAACCTTTACATCACTTAAAGATGAAGAGATAAAAAAGAGGATTGCAGGTTGCTATGATATTAGAGATGTGAAAAAATTCATCAACTTTATGACCACTATTAAACAAGTTAGAAATGTCTGCGCGCACAGTGCCGTAATTTTTGATTTTCATACACCAAGAGGTATAAATCGTATTCCAGCATTTGAATTTAATGATAACAATAGGCACTCACTTGACTCTTCCATAAAAGTCATTCTCTATATCTTATCTCAAATATCTACAACGCGTAGCGACGAAATGCAAGAAGATATTGAAAGATTATTCAATAAACACGTTGAAAATCAGGTATTGAAAGATATTATTGAGTCAAAAATGGGTTATAATTTTTAGTTTGGAATATATTTTGCTATTTTTAAAATGCTGTATATATTTGCAGCCCAGTGCCCGACTATACATTGCGCTATAGTTCTGCACTATAAAATAATAAAGATTAAGCCCGCACTTGCTGCGGGCTTTTTAATTTTCATTACCCAATCCGCCTCTTAAACTCAACAATAAAAGCCTGCTTCATACCACTACTTTTATAAGAATTCAAGAACCCTTCCAGATTAATTTCAGTCTTGATGTGTTCCGCTTTCTCTCTTGTCATTGCAATGAAATAACTGTGTAAAGAGTCTTTGAGCGTTTTACCATTAGGCATTTTGCGATAGGTTTTGCCAAACTCATCTTTCATTCCTGTTTCTCGCTTCATTTCAAGCTCGTAGGCACGCTCAAAGTTGAGCATTGTTCTAAGGGTCATAATATCTTCAGTATCGTCGTCTCCAGCTTCTTTACCTTCATATTTCAAAATAGACTTACGAATGGTCAAACAGATATCTACAACCGCAGGATAAACGAGCTGTCGTTCTAAGGTTTCATTAAAACCAATGCGGTAAATACAACCGCTAAAACGGTCAAGCAAAGACGCATCCTGTTTATTGTTTCCTACATAGTTTCCACTTGCGCCTTTACCAATTACGTTACCAGTAGCGATGCAGCCAAAGTTTCTATGCTTCTTAATTGGCTCATTATTCCCATTGAAGATGATAGCATCTTCACGCGCACTTTTTGCTAAAGCATCATTTAGTAATCCTGCTGTGTTAGCATCCAACTTTGGCATTTCGTCCAGGATTAAAACTTTTCCATCACGCCAAGCTTCAATGAGCGCACCTTCTTTGTAGCCTGAAATAGTTTGACCACCTTTAATATCAATAGGAGATGTCCACTGGTTGCAGTTTACAATGGTAAAAGGCAATTCTTGTCCATCATTTTCTGCACGTCCCTTAATCGCGTAGGCTATTTTCTCGCCTATGGTTGTTTTTCCTGTTCCGGCACTTCCTACTAAGTAGGGATTATTTCCAACACTCAAATCATCCATAATTTTCATAAACTGCGGAATCTGTTGTACTTCTGGGATATCTAATTTTCTATTGTTCATTTTCTATTTCTGCTTGATTTTAAAAAGAGTTTATCGGCAGCTTCATTAGCTTCCTTTTTTGTAGAATAAATACTATCAATAACATCGGCATCTAATCCTCTCTTAAATTTATTTTTGAGTTGTTGCATCGTAGTTGGATTTCCATCAAAAACTCCTTTACGACTTCTGTAAAATGGCGTGTACACGATATACATCTTATTTGGGTTTACTTTCATTATGCAGTCGCTAATTGTAATTGATTAATAAGCTCATCGATAGCCTCGATTGGCGCAACTGTATCTTCAAAAAATACACGTCCTAAATCTTGTGCTGTATAATAACCAAAGACAAATTCAGCATTTCCATCTTCGTGTAGATTATTTAACATAAAATAACCAAGTGTTTCAATCGCTTCGTGTAATGGCAAGTCCCTCACTTCTTCAATAACGGCATTGAAATCATCCTTAATTCCTGTCTGAAGAATAGTTGTTTTCCAATCTTGGTAAGGTTCTTCAACATTCTTAAAAATTGGAATGAGCGAATAATTATATTTCTCCTTATCCGTAAGTGGACGGTTGTAAATCACGAGACCAAACTGGTAATCTGCAGTTGGTTCTTCATAACTCACAAAACCAATGGTAGGATTACTTCCTTGGCCATACGCACGACCTAATTGATACTTGAAGTTTCCTTTTTTCTGTTTGGTTTTTGCTTTCCAGTCGGTTTCGTTTTCTATTTCCCAATCTTCTAACTCACGCGCTTTACCCATATACTGCACTTGAAAAGCATCCAATCGATTCAAAAATGGCTGCAGGTTTTCTAAATGTAGTGCACCAGTCATATCGCCAGCATTTTGCACAAAGTCTGGTAATTCATCTTGTGACTGTCCAGATTCACGTCTCAATAAAGAGCGCAATTTTTCATCAATAATCGCTGGATACAAACCGCGTTTATCAAGATAGACTTGGTAGTAATTATCACTAATTCGCTTTGCGCGAAAACTTAACTTATGATCTGCAAAGAAGTCGTCTAAATCCAGTTTGCTAATAATTGGATAGGCTTCAGAAACAGGAAGCAATGCAGAATCTGCCTCACCTTCTTTACCAAAATTTCTATGCAGTAAGATTCCGTTTTTAATAGTTCCTTCTTTGGTGTTGTACTTTATCAACTTGTTTTGTGTCCCAATTTGTCCAGAAGCACCCACAATATTCTCAGTCAAAATATGACGTCGTTCACGTTTAGAAGAAGCTTTTTTAATGAGCTCGTTCCATTCCAGATTAACCATTTGCACATTTGCATCGGTAATGCCACGACTCTCTGTAAACACCTGGCTAATGAAACTTTGTTCCGCAGGCTGTAAACTGTAGGTTAAAATCTTACGGGAATCCGTAACGCCAAATTTTAAACTGATATTACTGAGCGTGTATGGGTTCTTCCCAGACTTCCCAACACTTACACCTAAGAAGATTCCCCAAGATGGTTTTATGGTTGTACCAATAAACGGTATACGAATAACATCACCAATATTCCACATATTGATGTAGCGCAGAATGATACTTTGAATATTTTCTAAGCCAGCGATATAGGTAGCGAGCTGCGAAGTTTTCTGATTGATTAGTGCTTCGAGCTTGTTCCAATCCGATAGAATTTTTTCATTCTCTTCTCCAGTTTCTCCGCTACCGCGTTGAGGCAATATGTCTCTGTCTTCCTTTAGTTTTTCAATGACTTTAAAGCGCTTTGCTTTTCTGTCTTCTAACAATTTAGGATAAGCCTCATTGATTTTATCTTCTAATTTTAATCGTACTTGAACTGGTTTTTCTCCATCGAGTGCATCTTGAATGCGTTCATCAATATCCAGTTTGGTAAAAGGACGTTTCAAGTTATTGACAATGGTAATATCTCTAACAGTATCTTTTCCAAATGGCGTGCGACCACCTTGTCCTTTTTGGAATAAGAATCGCTTTTTCACTTCGGCATCAAGCGGAAGAAACTCTGTTTCCAAATCATAGGTTCCTTGTTGTTTTTCTAATTTAATTTGATGATCGTAACGTTCTAACAAATCATCATACAAAGCGTCCTGATCTTCTACTTTAAGTAATCCAGCTCTTCCTGTTAATTGACGAATAGCGCCTTCTTTAAAACCGTTACGTTCATAAGAAATGAATCCACGTTTATCAGTTTTCTTTTGATAGGTAGGATAGCCTAATTGCTCCATCATTTCTTGATTCTCATCGACCCAATTCCACGCAGCAATGTCTCCATATTTGTTTAGGAAATCGGCACTTTTTAAGGTGTCGTCATTAGTTTTTTGGGAACCTGTGGTATTTGCATCCAGCGATTTTAATTTCGCTTTAAGCATTGTCATTAAACGCTTTTCGGTAGGAATGTCACTTGTGATATAATAGTACTCTGGCAAGTTCACTTGACCTGTACGATTGATGCGTCCACGTTTTTGAACTTCAGTATTGATATCCAATTCAAACTGATGTACAATCATTGCACGTTGACGTTGATCTTTGAAATCTTTACTCGCGTGTGCAGAAGATCCCGTACTACCACTTTGATTGATAAGCAACACATCATAATCGCCACTATTGAACATTCTAAAAGAGCGTTCTGTATTACTTCGGAAAGATTCTACAACCGCTTCATCGTCTGTTAAGTCGATACGTTGGTTACGACCTGTCACTTCAGCAACTTTGAAAAACATATCAGAATGACCGCCTAAGTGCTTGGGTTTCTTTTCGGTTTGTAATAAATGAATCAGCTCATCAATAGGCGAAATAGAAAGACCAGAACTTTCTAATAACATTTGCTTTTTGATGTCGTGGTATTTCTCAATACCATTTTGAGGTAATTCTTCAAGCTGAATGCGTTCTCTGGTTTTTTCGCCATCAATTGCCACATAATTATAGTTGAAGATTCCATCGAGTCCTTTGACCAAAGTCCTAACAAAGTCAAGTTGTTCTTTAGGAATAACATCGCCACTTACTAAATTCAAATCCTTCAAGAATGCACCCATTGTGGACTTAAAAGCAATCACTACTTTTTTATCTTCCTTCAGTAGTTTGATGGTATGTTTTACAACATCTTTAACCTTTAATGCAAATAGCATTTGGTCAATGATGTTAAACACACGAGAGAAATATGGCGATTGCTTGACTCCAAGTCCTCTTGGTTTTGAAGACATATGCTCGCCTTGCGCTTTCGCGGAAGCGTGAACATCTGCTAACAATGGTGCAACAAACTCCTGTTCAAAAGCCACCACATCATTCATTAAACTAATGATGCGATTAACGCTCTCACGACTTTTACTGCGTTGCGGTTCGGCATCAAGTGTGATGTAATCGACATTGATACCTTCGTTAGAACGCTGTCGTCTAATTAACTGACCACTTTCTGAAAGATTTGAGGCTACAATTTCTTGTAATGCTAATCCGCCACTTGTCATAGAACGGACAAAGTTGGAATCGGTTAATCCAGTTTCGGCAATGGCGGTTTTCTTAGCATAGAAGGGCATCACTTCTGGATATTTAGCAAAAGTGGCACTCAGAAAACAACAAGCTTTCGTTTCCGGTAATACTTGACGCATCCAGGTACCGATAATAGAATCGAAACCACCAGCCATATGCGACTCGTCGAGAATGAAGATGAGCTTCTTGTACTTTTTACTTCCGTCAATTCCGTTAGTTACCATTTTCTCAATCCACATTCGTTTGTATGGATGAGCCGATTGTACCTGAGAATAGGTAGCAAAAATCATATCGTAACCCAATGGTAAATGATCTAACGTAAGCGGTATTTTAATCGTTGGGACTTTGTCAGGATCTGGCAATTTCTTGACTATCTTTTTGTGGTATTCAATAGACTCTGGACTTTCGGTTGGGAATTCAATTTCGTTTGAAATTAAGTCGGCTTGAGCAGAACTACTTAGCGGACTGAAAATCACATTGCCGTCTGCATCCTTAATCTTTGCATTGGTATCTGTGTTCACAATAAAGGGTCTAATGTTCTCAAAACCTATTGCTTTTAAGTCGCGATACATATCGGTAAACAAGTCTGGCTTCTTCGTAAAAAAGACAGGAATATAATCGTTCATAACTGCGTGCCGTATCACCGCAGCAGCCTGCCGACCTTTTCCTATTCCTGTCTGGTCTGCTATAATAATCCCTTGCTCATTCTCAAATTGCTTGAGATACAAACCAACCGCATCTACTTGTTCAGCACCTAAACCTTTCCATAGTTGCTTGGTAGATTCGTATTTTAATTGGTTACGGACATAGTTGTCAATGTTGCCCTTTGCCTTCACAATACTGTTCAGCGACTTTTGAACTTCAAAAGCCATATTACGCGGAATGAGTGTATTCATTCGATACGGTGCTTTTGACTTAGGAACGTACTCTACTAAGGCACTTTCTTGCGTGGCGAGTTTTGCAACCTCTTCGGCATCTTGTTTAAAGTCTGCTTGTTCTATTTCTAATTCTTGATTACTCATTCTTATGTTGGGCTAATGCCTCTAAATAGGTTCGTAATGTGATTTCTGAATACAGTTGAATGGCTTCTTCCTTATCCATTCCACTTCCATAAAGCAGAGAATCTTGAGGTGCGCTATCGTCCATTTTATCCCAGCTCTCTTTGAGTGTCCAGAGTGCGAGTTGCATCTTGTCCGTATTGGCTAAGAAGTCTGCGATTTCTGCTATCGATTTCCCTTCGGTATAGACCAACTCCAGATAATCCTCAATAAGAGCAATTGGGTTTTCACCTTTCGCGAAAGCGTGTTCCACCAGTTGATGTAGTTGAATGTAAAGCGCAGCTTCGTGATCTTCATAGCGTTCAAAAGGTTTGGTATTTGTAACCATATAGAGCTTTGCGCTCGTATCATTTGGCATTAGTTGATTATTGAAATAGATCATTTTGTACGTGCGATTTTAAGTTGTTTTATAATGGTGTCGATATTTGGTTCGATATGTGATTTTGTTTGCTCCCAGAGATCTTCAAAAGTTTCTACCATATCTTCTAAATGTGGTTGTTCGCTTTTATTTGGTGCTACTCCAGAAGGTTTAGATTTACGACCGCCTATTAGAATGAGCGTCGTTTTGGTAACTGCACCTTGTTTGTTATAAAGCTTGTAACTATTCATATTGATAACATCGTCCACCTTGTAATGACGATACAACCAATTGAAAAATGGACGGTATTTTGCAAAGAGCCCGTCGTCTCCAAAATAGACGTGCCCCATAATGATAATCGCTGCTTTACCATCATCTTTCATAGTATATAATGCTAATCCAGCCATTAAATGTTCCAGGCGAATATGGTTAGCCAATCCACGATGTTTGTTGAAGTATTTCTGAATGATACGTTCCTTATCAAACTTAGAATCATCCCAACTCGCAAATGGCGGATTAGTCACCACGACATCGTGAACTTTGTGCATCATTTCTGGAAAAGGTTGTGCAGCGTTGTCAGAAGTGATCCTACCAAATCCTTGATGTTCTAACGATTGCTTTCGGCTTTTGTCAATCTCGTTAACGTGTGTGATTCTGGGATTTGCTCCTACCAGTAATAATCCGTTTCCTGCACTGGGTTCAAAAATGAACTCGGCTTCATCCATACCTGTGTATTGGGCAACGATGGCTCCAATGGGACAAGGCGTAGAATATTGCTTATAGAGTTCTTTGCTACTGTCTGAATAGGCATAGGTAGGTTGTACATTATTCCAAAACAAAACCATCTTCTTGAGTCGCACTTCAAAAGGGATAGGTTCTCTGTAGAGCATTTTATACCATAATAACCAACTTAGTTCCACCGCTTCCCAAAGTGCGCCCATCGTTGGTGCATTGGTTTCTTCTTTGAGCTTTTCAATTTTCTTTTTGGATAGGCGTTCCGCTTTCGCGAAAGCGGTATGCATAATAGCGATGACCTTATCGAGATAGTCGTTGGGTTCTTGCTGCTGTTCTTTCTTTGGCTTGGGTTCTGGAAGTGATTCTTCAGTTTTTAAATCCTTGTTAATATAATCCTGAATGACCAGTTTAGATCTTTCCAATCGGCTAATTTCCCATTCAATATTATTGAAAGTTTCTTTGGACTTCTTGTCAGTTCTTGACTTGTTAGTTTTTGGGTTGACTAATTCCAATTTCTTTTCAACCAATTCCATTAGCAGAGAATCCATAATTACAATGCCCTTTGCTAAATCTGCAATAGGTCTGGAATGTTCTACCGCAGACCACCATTGATGCCTATCATCATAAGCACCTATTTGAGAAGCCAAAGTGGAAACGCTTTTATAACCAACGTGAACGTTTACAAAAGGATAATCCAAATCGGTAGGATAACCGATTTCTTCAAACGCCTCACGACCGCGACTTTCCCACTCACGAAGTACTGTAGAACGATTGACGCTTATTCCATAATCGTTGGGATGCGCCATTTGCGATAGGCGGAATAAATCTAAACCAGAAGCTTGCTCAATGGTATCGTCTGTAATGTTGTAAAGTCGCTTAAACTTCATTCTCATAAAATTGGCGTCACTCAAATTGAGTCCGCCAGATTGAAAAGGCTCGCCAGCTTTGGTTGGCACTAAAACATTAGGCACTATATGATCACGATTAAAAATATCTTTAGATACGGATAGCGTTTTAGGAGCATCTTCTTTGAGGTAAAAGAATGGTAATTCGAGTGATTGATTCAAGCGATTGATTTCCATTAATGCCATTGTGCGTGTGGAAAACGTTAAATCAAAAATCCAGTCTTTAAAATTTTGTAGTGCTTTTAAAAGTTCGTTTTTAAAACGAAGGTTACTGGATTGCTGCGCAGCATCTTCTAAATCTAAAATAGTGGTGGCTATGATGGTTTCATCTTCGCCTTCAAGTCTGTCTTCTAAAATTGCAAGCTTGCCAATTACTTCATTTAAAATCTCACGAGTAGAAATTTTACGCTCTTTATCGGTTTTGTAACCAGAGTCACTTTTTGTAACCAATTCTTCAGTAGGTTCTTCGATTTTAGTTTTGCTGTCTTCTATAGGAAGTTCGTTTTCTACTTCCTTAGCAGGTAGTTTTTCTATTTCTGTTTGCTCTTCCACTTTAATACGATTTATAATTTGCCCATTGTCATATAGAATGCGGGCTTTACGCTTATAGTTTCTGGGAGAGACTTCTATGTTTTGCAAATCATCTCCATATTTAGCAATGGCATATTGACTTGCTATTTCCGTAGCGACCTTCTTAAAGGGATCGAATAAAACATAGTCTTTAGTTTCGGCTTTTTCGGCACCGCGAAATGAAATAGAAACAAAACTGAATTTGCTTTTATCAATGTTTTCTAAGGAAGGTTGAAACGATGGATACACCGAAACCATTTCCCAATCTTCGCCACGAGAAAATGCATCTCTTAAGGAAGTAGCAAAACTTTTGTAGGCTGGATGCGCTCTGCATACCACGTATTTTTATCCTTTAATGACTCCTTAAAGCCCAGTTCTCTAAGGAAGGTCATTAACTTTTCAGGTAAATCCTCGCTAAAGAAAAGCTCTATTCCTTTCTTATTTTCGTTATGTGTAATTGATAGCTCCATTTTCCTTAACCTCAAAAACTACTTCCTTAGGAAGGTCGTTTTCTAATTGATTTAGGATAAAAATAGATTTGACTGTAATTGAATTGGTTGTATGGAAATGTACTTCGGTACGCTGGAATTAGGCTGAAATTAGGATAAAATGGGTAATAGCAGTAATGGTAAGGGTTTTGAATTTATAGGAGGTATAAATTGAATAAAATAGGGTGGTACTTTATGGAATCCCTAAACTAATAATTTAGCTACTAGTTTAGGGAATTTATTAAATGAGATTCTCTTTTAAGGTGTCAAGATTGATTTGTGAAAAGCTGTAATTCTTCCAGATGTCTTTTGTAATAAAAGATGATAAACGAGCTTTGTATGAGGTGTCACTATTTTTAAAAGCCGTAATAATTTCTACCCATTCAGGAAATCCTTCTGCAATAAATCCATTTTTACTATCAGTAATAAATTTTGAAATAGGATTATGAATAGATGTAACTGCTGGAATCCCAAATACAGAAAGTTCTAGAAACAACTGAATATTTCGATGTCTGTTGTAAAGTGCTTCTTTAGCAGGGAGCAAAACTAAACCTAGTTGTAAATCATTCAGTTTTTCAAAATAATTTAAAAAGGAAACGGTGTTGTGTATTTCGCAATCTATTTCCTTGAGCAGTAAATCTGCTTCCTCAGAAGAATGGGGCTTGCCGAGACATACCCATTGTATATCTTCCCTTAAGGAGGAGGTATTAATTTGCAAAACTACTTCCTTAAGGGAGAGCAAATCTTCTTCGCTTGGTTTTATTAATCCTACACGTATAGGATTTTGGTTACTGCTTTTAAGAGGAGGCATTTCTTCATAACTAAATTGGGACACTAAACTAGGAAGGTATAGCACTAGAATAGTTGACTTTGATAATCGATCAGCAACTAACTTTTGCAGAAATTTTTGTAATTGTTTATTGGCAACAGTGATCAAGTCTATTAATCCTAAATTAGTTTCAAAATGCTTTAGTTTTTCTTTAGTCAGCTTACGCGAAAGGGGAATAGAAGTAGGTAAAGCGAAGTAATTTCTATCTACATCCATGATCAATTGCACCTGAGGATTAATAGTTTTAATGGCTTGTATCAAATAAGATACATTAGTAAAGAGCGATGGGAAAATAATATAATCCGCCCAGGTAATTAGACGCTCGTCTAGTTGATTCGCAAAGTCAGATAGCTTTCTCGAAAAGTTGTTGACCTCAATATTTGTGATCAGGGCTTTGTGCGTGCTTGTTTTATTTAGTTCAAGGGCAGGAGCAATCATTCTATAAAAACCTGTAGCACTGAATTGAGGACTCACATATAGCAAATGAACTTTATTATCTTTTAGGTCAATAGTATATTTATCAGCAAAAGGAAGTTGTGAGTTTAACTTCCTTTTTAATTCTTTAATTGTTTTCATCAGCTAATTGTTGTTTCTATTGGTTTGGGAATACCTTGATAATATTTTTCAATACGCAAGCCAGTTTCTTTATCATAAATTTCAATAGTACCAGCAAGAGGCCCGTATTGTTTTATTTTTTTTCTAAAACGTTCTAGTCCTGTTTCTTTATTTCTAGTTTTTGATAATTTATGTTTCCAATCTATGGAGTACATAGTTCTTACATTACCATCTTTAAACCAGACGATCATTTTAGTAAAAGAGTCTTGCCCTAATTTCCAACCCTGTGATTGTTTCATTTTTTGAAGTATTTAATTAATGAATTAAGTGAAATTGTTCCCTGAAATTCTTGGTTTTTAAAAGCGCGGACTTCTACTAAGTCATCAGTAGTATTAATCCAAATTCTAATTGATTCCTCAGCAATTTTATTTGCTGAAGCAAAGTCTTTTAGGTATTGCTTTATATTGAAAGCAATTTTATTAGCTGTACCAGTAATTTGGGCGGCTCCCTTATCTATAAAGAAATAGGCTAACTCCTCATTAGGGATTAGTAATAGTGCTTTATTTTGGTCATATAAAAAGGCTTTAATAGTGTGATTTTTTTGAAAAATTCTTAACGATAATCGTTTCGAAGGGATTCGTAATTTTTCGGCGTATATTTCAGTATGATTTATGATGTTATCTGAAATTATTTTTTCATAACCAAAGACATCCACAGATAAATCGATGACAGCTTCCTTGAGTTTAACACCTAATGAGGTATTCTTTTTAAATAAAGGCATAAGTATTCTTTTTAGTGTACAAATTTATAGGCAGAATGCTCTAATATAGAAGCGTGAAAAGCATTTATAAGCTCTGGATTACCTAGTTTTCCGAGCCTAGTTTCACATTTTCTGAATAGTTCTAATCTTGGTTTTTGTTTGCTTACGTCTTTTTTTTCATTAGCTAAAAAAATACGTATCTGAGCATTGAGTATTAATTTTAGCTGTAGTTCTTTTTCTCTTTTCTTTTGTTTGAAATACCAAGTACGAGTTCCTGTAAAGCCATATTTATTATTAGGATCAAAATAGGTGTTGGGCAATTGTACATACCTGTTTTTTGGATCTTTTTTCAGGTATTTATTTACAATTTCGATTCGATCGATATAAACTTGATGCACACGTGCTAAATCTTTTTGAGAGACAGGGGTATACCACTCATAAAGTAACTTAAGGGCTTTTTTTACTTGACTTTGAGTAAGGTAATGATCTTTATAAAGTACATTTTGAGCAAGTTTCCAGAGTGCTTCCACATAAATTTTAAGGGAAGCGGAACGAGCCAAATTTGATGACGAATTTTCAGCGCCAGTTTGAATTGTGACTCGTTTTATCCGCGCATTTCCCCCTGCATTTTCATTTTTTTTGGGGCATTTTTCCCCTGTGTATCCTGAAAAATTGTTGCTAGTAGCGTTGCGTGACCTATTTGAAGTAGTGAGTGGTAACGAACTCGTTTTAGTCTTCAATTTATCAACTGCTATTATTATATTATTTATGTAACTATTGTTACTAGTATCTGTATGAGGACAAGTTGTCGTATAATTATTTTTAAAATACTGATTGTCAGTAACTTTTGATTTTTCGGTTTCAAGCTCTTTTTGAGGGTTATCAATGGCTTTTACACCACCTATTAACAAGATATTTGGATTGATGAAAAGCTCATAACCAGAATTTGAACCGTGCCATATCTTT
Organism: uncultured Aquimarina sp.; assembly: GCA_947503135.1. Taxonomy (GTDB): domain Bacteria; phylum Bacteroidota; class Bacteroidia; order Flavobacteriales; family Flavobacteriaceae; genus Aquimarina. The sequence continues at coordinate 126,384 of CANNCQ010000001.1, forward strand.
TCAGTTATGATATTAGCTTCCATAAGGCGGTTAAGGTGTCTCTGAATAGTTCTTGTGCTTGCTTTAGCACGTTTTGCTAGTTGTGTATTATTTGTTCTTAGTGAAGGGAGGTTTTGAAAGTCAATAGCTGAAATACTATTTGCTTTTAATAACGATACAGAATAAATTTTTATAATTTCTTGTGCTGTTAAAATCATAGCCTGTCTAATGTGAGACGAAAGTGCTTCAGATTTTGAGTTATATTGATTTACGTGCCTTTCTAAGGCATTAAATGCAGTGGAATATTGTATGATGGCCATTGTTTTTTCAACAGCCAGTAATCAGTTTTTTACTGTCTATACTGGTAATTTGAATGAAGTGCTGGTTTGAGCATCTTATATATTTAGGCTTCGCTAAAAAGTTGTTCGACTCTCTTTTTATTATCAGTTCGTTTTTGCTCTTTTTCTTCTATCAGGTCAAGGCAGAGTTCATAAATTGTTTCAATACTGCTAGGCCTTATCGGTTGAAGTTTAAAAAATTTATTGATAGTGGGTCTTGATAATTGAGTTTTATCACTAATAACATTAATCGGACTATCGTAAAGTTTTTCCATTCGTAGGACAACTTTTTTTATATTTTCAGTTAGGTACATTGATTTTAATTAAAATTAATTGACAACATTTATTCAATAAAAACTAAATAAAACATCAAAATATATTTATATGTTGTCAAATATAGTTATTATTGCACTTCAATTAACATAAAATGTGAAATAAATTGTTTTGTGATTCAAGAAAACAAGTAACCAATAAACCAAAATGTATTAATGAAAGAAAAATCTGAGTATGAGGAAATCGATTTAAAGTTTGTAAAAGCTGTAGATGAAATTATTGCTGTAAATTCAGAGTTAGGTATTAAACCCAATAACGATAGTTTAATAGGAAAAGAAGTATATCCGACTAATAGAAGTATTATTTCGGCGGTAAGAAGTAAATCAAAACATATTCCTCATTTAGCAATAATCAATTTTGCAAAGCGCTTTAATGTTGATATGAATTATTTCTATGCGGATAGGCCATTACAATATTTGCCTCCAACAATCACCAATATCACAGTAAAGGGCAATGGTATTCATAGTACGGGAAGTAATACCACTAATATAAATGCAGGTAAAGGAAAAATTAAAGGGATTCATACAGCAGAGTCTGGATCAAAGAATACATTAGTAGAAGTTGTAGAGGTGAATACGATGATCAATAATTTCATATCTCAAATTGATACAGAACGTGTTCAACAATTCCTTACTATCATCTCAAAGATTCAAGTTGAAAATAAAGCGTCAGCTAAAAAACTTGAGAAAATGCTTCAGGAGAAATCTTTAGAGCTAAAAGAGATTAGAACTTCTTTTAAGGAAGAAATGCAATCAGTAAGATTCGAATTAAAGGAAACAAGAGTAAAACTTGATGATGCCCTCAAAAGCGAAGTCACATTACTTAAAAAGTTATTAGAGGAAAAAAATAAATGAGTGATACAAATCAAATAATAGCTAATGTATCTCACGAGAGATTATCGTTAAAAGAAAAGCAGATGATTGAAATGATACGAAACGAAAAGTTTCAATCATTAAAAATTATAAAAAAGAACGGTCGTATTGATATGATTGAGGGAGTTGAGCGGGTGGAAGAACGACAACGTATTGTTGATATTCTAAGGGAGCATAACTATCAGAATATTGAAATAAAGCAGAGCGATGGACATATTGTTCATATAAGCAGGACTGTAAAAATAAAGGTTAAGTAAGCCAAGACATCGATAGGTTTGGTGATTAAAAATTTCAAAGCTAAACTATGAGACCATAAGGGTCATTATTTCAGATTTGATTGTAACCAAAAATACTGGAGCAATTGATTAAGAAATTAAAATGTCAAAATCAATTGTAGTAAACCCACTACAAAAAGAGAAGAATTATAATGTGCAATGGTTGAGAACCTTTGAAGGTTTTGAAGACTATTCAGAAGAACAAGCTGAAAGAGAATTAATTAGTCTGAAGGGACTTTCTGAAATTATTTGTCAGCATTTATTAAATACCAGTTAGAATGAAAGATTTATCGCAATTCAATCAGTTTGTCAAAGCAGACAAAGGTCAAAAATTAAAAACAGACGGTAAAGCGGTTATTTATACGCGTGTTTCCACAAAAGAACAGGCTGATAATAATGCTAGTCTTGAAACACAATTAAAGTATTGTAAACAGCTCGCCGAAAAAAAAGGTTTAGAAGTGATTGAATACTTTGGAGGAACTTATGAGTCTGCTAAAAGTGACGAGCGTAAAGAGTTTAAGAAAATGCTCAACTACGTAAAACGTAGAAATAATATAGGGTATATTATCGTTTATTCTTATGATCGATTCTCAAGAACTGGCGCAAATAGTGCTTATATCAGCGACCAACTTAAAAAACAAGGAATTGTAACTATTTCTGCTACTCAAGAAGTTGATACCTCTACTAGTGCGGGTTCTTTTCAACAAAACTTATTTTATATGTTTTCTCAGTTTGATAATGAATTGAGACGAGATAAGTCTGTTTCTGGAATGCAAGAAAAATTACGTAAAGGTCATTGGACATGGGCAATCCCACTTGGATATACAAATACTAATCCAGGAAAAGGGAACACACCTAATTTAGTAATTACAAAAGAAGGAAAATTATTAAAAAATGCCTTTTTATGGAAAGCAAATGCTAATATGTCTCATGTTGAAATTGCTGAAAAACTCCAAAAAAAAGGACTTAAAATTAACGATAGACGCTTAAGTGATTTATTCAGAAACCCCTTTTATTGTGGTTTAATTGTAAGCAGTCTTATACCTAATGAAATTATTGAAGGAAAACATCCGTCATTAATAAGTCGTGAGATATTCCTAAAAATTCATAACCTACTTAATTCGGCTGAAGAAACTAGAAAGTATTGCATAGAGGATGAAAATTTACCTTTAAAAACTTTTTTGAAATCAACAACTTGTGGAACACCATATACAGGATACATTGTAAAGAAAAAAGGACTTTATTATTATAAAAATCGCCGTAAGGGGAGTAAGGAGAATAGAAGTGCTAAAAAGTTACATGAAGAGTTTTTGGAATTACTCAAAAAGTATACTTTAAAAGATAAAAAGTTTGTTGCACCTTTAAAAATAATGCTAAATGATGCTTTTGTGAGTATGAATAAGGAGTCTATTGAAGATAGTAAAAGATTTATCAAGGAAATTTCAGGACTTGAATTAAAGCTTGACAGATTAGAAGAGCGCTATGTATTTGAAGAGATTAATAAGTCTCAATATGATAAATTTAGAAGTAAGTTATTGACCGAAATTAACGAAAAGAAGAAAAATCTATCTACTAGTACTTTTGATAGTTCGAACCTCAAAAAAGCAATAAGCATAGCGCTTAAATATGCACTCGATCTACCGCTATTATGGAGTTCAGGGAATATTGAAACTAAAAGAAAACTTCAATATATGATCTTTCCAGAGGGTTTAGGGTATGACTTCCAAAATAAGCGAGTTCGAACTTTTAGAGTGAATTCAATTTTTGCTCAAATAGCCTGTTTATCAGATAGGTTAGATGTAAATAAAAACGGGAACTTTCAAAATAATATTGAAAATTCCCGTTTGGTGAGCCCTGAAGGATTCGAACCTTCGACCGCCTCCTTAGAAGGGAGGTGCTCTATCCAGCTGAGCTAAGAGCCCGTAATTTTAAAGTTGTTACGACAACTGTGTCGGGGTGGCAGGATTCGAACCTGCGACCTCCTCGTCCCAAACGAGGCGCGATGACCGGGCTACGCTACACCCCGAGGTGTAAATTATATCATAAAAGATATAAAAAAACTGGCGGAGAGACAGGGACTCGAACCCTGGCGACACTTGCGCGTCGACAGATTAGCAATCTGCTCCATTACCACTCTGGCACCTCTCCATTATTTAAGAACTTGCTTCCTTTTCAAAGCGGTTGCAAAAATATAAAAATCTATTGATTAGCTGCAACAAAAAATGATTTTTTTTTATTTTTTTTGAAATTAGTATTGTTAATATTTAATACCGGCTTGTTTAAGAGCTAAATCTAAATAGGTTGAGAGTTCAATACTATTTTTGTGACTCATAATATTACTTTCGTTTTTTCGGTTTATAAATAAATCTTGAAAGTGTTTAGCTTCAAATTCATAACCAGATCCTTCATAATGTTTTTCATAGTGAAATATTTCTCCTGAATTAGAAGTTATTGATAATGATGCAGGAGAGAAATAGTTAGGTCCCAAAGTAGCTGTTCCATTTTCAAATTCAATATACAACGCATTTGAACTTTGTTTTTTAAAAGATGAAGTTAAAACAGCTTTTTTATCATTGTAAATAAATTCAAGGGTACACTGCATGTCCACACCGGTAGTTCCAATTTCAGCAACTGTATTTATGATTTCGGGTAGTCCTAATAGGCGTAAACAAACGAATATGTTATATATGCCTATGTCCAATAATGTACCGCCTCCTAAAGATTTATTAATTAATCGATGATTAGGATTAGTAATAGGAGCTACAAAACAAAAATCAGCCTCTATTTTTTTTACATTACCGTAAGCTTTATTTTTTACAATAGTTTCAAGTTTATTGAAATTAGGTAAAAAAGCAGTCCACATTCCTTCCATTAATAGGGTATCATTTGCTTTAGCAATAGCGCAGAGGGCTTTTACTTGCTGTGCGTTCATGCCTATAGGTTTTTCACACAAAACAGCTTTACCGCGTTCCAAACACATTTTAGAGTGTTCGTAATGATAAACATGAGGTGTAGCGATATATACGATTTCCACATCGGGGTCGTTGGCTAATTTTTCATAATTGCCATAACTAATATCGGCATCATGTTTTTTGCTAAAAGTAACGGCGGTATCAATATTCCTGCTAGCAACAGCCCTTAAGTTAGCGTTATTTACTAGCTTTAAAGCATTTGCAAAAGTGTTGGCTATAGTGCCTAGGCCAATAATTCCCCAATGTACCATAGTTACTTCCATTTAATACCGCAACCAATACTTGGTAATTGTGGTGATGTAGATTTTCCTGTAGCCAAAATTTCGTCTAAAGCATTGGCAAGGTCTTTACCTGTTGCAACTCCCATATTAGGTCTTGTTTCATCAAACCTTCCGCGATAAGCTAATTTTAAATTTTCATCGTAAACATAAATGTCAGGAGTACAGGCAGCATCATAAGCTTTTGCAACACTTTGATCTTCATCGTATAGATAAGGGAAAGTATACCCATTAGCTATAGCAACATCAGTCATTAATTCGGGCGCATCATCTGGGTAATTTTCAATATCGTTACTGCTAATAGCAATAAAAGAAACACCTAAAGCTTGATATGAATTCGCTAATTCTGCTAAAGCAGAATTTATATGATGTACAAAAGGACAATGATTACAAATGAAAAGTATTACCGTTGCGGCATCACTTTTCAATTCTTGTAGGCTAACTTTCGTATTTGTTACGGTATTTAATAATTCAAATTCAGGAGCTGTGCTTCCTAATGGAATCATTTGAGACTCTGTTGCGGCCATAATTAATTTTTTAATGAAATTACAAAAGTATACTTAAACGATAACTATAAAAATAAACTTGTTTTTCTAAGGGGTATACCTAAAATAAAGTAGTATTTTTGTAGCCTTAAATTTCAAAAGCGTTAAAGATTTTATGGTTGAAGGTAAACCCAAAATTAAAGAGTTATATCCTTATCAAAAAGAAGATATAGACAAAATCTTTAAGAAAATAAATTCAAAGCCTAATGGGTATAATTTATGTTATCAACTACCCACAGGTGGAGGGAAAACAGTAGTTTTTTCTGAAATTGTAAGGCGTTATATCCAAGAGCAGAATAAGAAAGTACTTATTCTAACACATAGGATTGAGCTTTGTAACCAAACTTCTAAAATGTTAGAGGGCTTTGGTGTTACAAGTAAAGTAATAAATAGTAAAGTAAAAGAAATACCCAACGAGGACGATTACACTTGTTTTGTGGCAATGGTGGAAACATTGAATAATCGTTTAAACGAAGAAAAAGTTGAGTTTAATAACCTAGGAATGGTTATTATTGATGAAGCTCACTACAATTCATTTAGGAAATTATTCCGTCATTTCGAAAACTGTTTTATACTTGGAGTTACTGCTACACCGTTGAGTAGTAACATTAAAATGCCGATGAAAGATAGTTACCGTGAGCTTATTTGTGGACAACCTATATCTAGTTTAATTGAGCAAGGCTTCCTTTCGAATGCCATAACTTATTCTTACGATGTAGGGTTGAGTACATTGAAAATAGGTATTAATGGTGATTATACCGTTAAATCTTCTGAAGATTTGTATTCGAATGCTTTTATGCAAGAAAAGCTATTGTATGCTTATGAGCAAAAAGCAAAAAATAAAAAAACGCTTATTTTTAATAACGGTATAAACACTTCGTTACAAGTGTACGAAACGTTTAAAATGGCAGGATATGACGTGCGCCATTTAGATAATACCAATAGTAAACAAGAGCGTAGAGCTATTTTGCAATGGTTTCACGAAACACCAAATGCAATACTTAGTTCAGTAGGTATTCTAACTACAGGTTTTGATGAGCCTTCCATTGAGGCTATTATTTTAAACAGAGCAACAAAATCTTTAACCCTTTATTTTCAAATGATTGGTAGGGGATCAAGAGCGCTTCCAGGAAAAAAAGAATTTAGTGTAATTGATTTAGGTAATAATGCCGCTCGATTAGGACTGTGGAATTCTGACGTAGATTGGCAACGTATTTTTAGATTACCAGATTACTATTTAGAAAACTTAGTAACTGACGATGAAATTGAACGACAGTTTAAATACGTTATGCCTCCTCATGTGCGCGAGCAGTTTGCAAATACAGAAGAAGTGTTTTTTGATATTAAAAAAGAATACGATTACATAGTGAATAATGGGGAGAAATCTAAAATGGTTTTAGAACGCTCCATTGATCAGCATGCACAAATGTGTGTCGAAAATAGCGAAGATGTATTTGATGCACGTATTCTTTCTAAATTGTTAAATGAAGATATTGAATACAGAGTGCGAATGTATTCGTACTGTATTAGTAATAGTACTAAAAATTACCGTTCTTGGCTAGAGGAGGATTATATGCGGAAATTACGCTTAAGAATAAACGCTATAATGGCTTAGGTTAATTCCGAAAAGAAATATACTAAGGACCTGATTTATTCGTCTAATAAATCAGGTCTTCTTTTTTTAGTGTGTTGGTATGCTTGCTCTTCACGCCAAGCTTCAATTTTAGGAAAATTACCAGAGGTAAGTACTTCAGGAACTTTCCAACCTTTATAATCTGCAGGACGTGTGTATATAGGTGGTGCTAATAAATTATCTTGAAAGGAATCCGTTAAAGCACTAGTTTCATTACCTAGCACACCAGGAATTAAACGAATGATGGAGTCACATAAAATAATTCCTCCAAGTTCACCACCAGACAATACATAATCACCAATCGAAATTTCTTTCGTAATAAATTGATCCCTTACACGTTGATCCACGCCTTTGTAATGTCCACAAAGAATGATGATGTTTTTCAATAGCGAAATGCTATTTGCCATACCTTGGTTTAGCGTTTCTCCATCGGGAGTCATGTAAATAATTTCATCGTAACTGCGAGCGGCTTTAAGTTCCGAAATACACTTGTCAATAGGCTCTATCATCATTACCATTCCAGCGCCTCCGCCGAATTGATAATCGTCAATTTGGCGGTAATTATCAGTTACATAATCTCTTAAATTATGAAAGTGAACTTCAACTAATCCTTTTTCTATGGAGCGTTTCATAATTGAAGCTTCAAAAGGGCTTCTCATTAACTCAGGCACTACGCTTATAATATCTATTCTCATAGGTGTTTTTAATATCCAGATTCTTCTTTATGATGCTGGTAATTTTTTTTAATAAAATTAAAACCTGTTTCTAAAATTTCACCCATAGTTTCACACTTTTTAAATTTTGATAAGTAGCTAAACGAGTACAAATCATTTTTAAGTTGAATAATTTTTTCAGGAGTAGAAATATGATCTTCTTTAATACATTCAAGTAAGCGTTCGGTTCTTTTATGAGTGTTTAAAAAACGTTTTGCAAAAATAGAACGTTCTTCCTTTTGATATTGAAAAACGGAAGACAAATCTAGACGATCGTTAATAATATTCATTATAGGAAAATTCTCTTTAAAAAATTGTGGTTGATATACTTTTAAATTTCCTTCGAAACACTGCTGGTCAAAATCAATAGCTCTAACAGTATATTTAACATGATCAAAATCGTGTGTAGGTACTACCACATAGTTATACGATCGCATATCACCCAATAATCTTAGTTGACAACGTTCATTAAACTTCACGAATTCTTTAGCTATTTGCGCTTGAGCTTGTGCGCTTAAATCGGGTAAAAAATCTTTAATAAAAGTATCTCCAGGAATTCCAACAATATGTTCTTCTATTAGGGTATTTTGAAACACTAAAAAATTAATACGATGTGGCGAGAATATGTGTTCTAATTCTAATCCATATACTCGTGAAGCATCAGCTTTTTTAACATAAAAATGCGAATAGTTATCATTTAATATATTTCGAATTTTAACTCTGAAGGGTTTGGAGTTTCCAAACGTGCAATAATCAATAGCATCAATACTCAAAAACTCAATAATGTCTTGATTTCCATCAGAATGTAGAATACTATACACTTGTTTTAAGTTTTCGTCGATCTCACGGCGCTCAAATTCATTGTAATATACGCTAACCCACAAGGTGTCTACATCATTTTTATCAAACACACTTACACTTCCGCTAAAACGTAGTAAATCATCATAAAAAACAGAAAGTTTTGATAGTCGATTGTACTTTTTTAGATAGGCTTCTAAATTATTATTTATAGCGTAAGTAGGTTTTTTTTGTGATAAAAGCTTCTCTTTTTCCATCTTCACAAATATAGTAACTAAGAAACTGAATATATTAATATAAAAAAAAGTAAATTTGTTTTTTAAATCATTACAAATTTAACCGTTTATTTTAATGAAGATAAAATTACTAATTAGCTTACTAGTATGTTTTTACGGTGTATTACAAGCGCAAGAAGGACTTCCTATTTATCAAGATTATTTAACGGGTAGCTGGTATTTAATACATCCATCCACAGCGGGAGCTGCAAGTAGTGAGCAAGTAAGACTTACTGGACGTACACAGTGGTTTGATGTTGATGATGCTCCTTCATTGTTAACAGCAAGTATAAACGCTCGAGTAGGTAAAAATATAGGTGTTGGTGGTATTGCTTTTACTGATAGAAACGGAAATTTTTCTCAAAACGGACTTTATGGTACGTTTGCTTATCATATTAATTTAAATGCCCGTGCTTACGAATTAAATCAACTTTCTTTTGGTATTAGCTTAGCTATTCTACAAAGACGTATAGATGAGAGAGGGTTAATAAATTCACGTTTATTTGATCCTGCTATTTCAGGAACTGTTCTAACTGATGGTTACTTTAATTCAGATTTTGGGATGTCTTACTATAAAGGGGATGCTTTTATATTAGCAACAGTTAAAAATGCATTGCCTATAAGAAAAGATGATTTTTTATTGGAAAGAGGATTAGAGCCTAGCGATCAACGTACATTTTTACTTACTGCAGGATATACTTTCGACCTTAATAGAGAATTTGATTTAGAACCTTCGGTGATGTATGTAACCATACCTGAAATAAGCGAACAATTTGCAGACATTAATTTAAAAGGTTATTATAATTTAAATGAAAATGCTCAACTTTTCGGAGGATTATCGTATCGATTTAATTTTGATGGATCAGAAACTACAGGAGATAATCAAACTATAGATTTACAGCGCTTTAGCGGAATTACTCCGTTTTTTGGTCTTAAACGCAATAATTTCATCTTTTCATACACTTATACCAATCAAGTTAACGATATTAAAATCAGTAATTCAGGTTTTCATCAAATTACTCTGGGATACAACTTTTATAGTAAAAGAAATCTTCGAGAAGGTGGTAGGGAGTGTAACTGTCCAGCATTTAAATAATTTCTTAACAAAACCTTTTATATAAATCATCTCATAAACTTAAGCTATTTATGTAGTTTTGATGTATTCAAAAGTAATATATCATGAAGTTTAATCTTGTCTCAGAATACAGCCCCACGGGTGATCAGCCCCAAGCTATAAAGGAGCTGGTAAACGGTATTGAAAGCGGTTCAAAATTTCAAACATTATTAGGGGTAACAGGATCGGGTAAAACGTATACCGCGGCAAACGTTATTCATGAGGTTCAAAAGCCAACATTAGTTTTAGCTCACAATAAAACATTAGCAGCTCAGCTTTATCAAGAGTTTAAGCAATTTTTTCCAAATAATTCGGTAGAATACTTTGTTTCTTATTATGATTATTATCAACCTGAAGCATATATCCCTACGAGCGGTACTTATATAGAAAAAGACCTTTCAATTAACGATGAATTAGAAAAACTCCGATTAAGCACTACATCTGCTTTATTATCGGGTAGGAGGGATGTAATTGTAATTGCTTCGGTTTCTTGTTTATATGGTATTGGAAACCCTGTTGAATTTCAAAAAAATGTAGTAACCATTGAAAGGGATCAAGAGATTTCTAGAACAGAATTGTTAAAGGAATTAGTTCAGGCTTTATACTCACGTACTGAAGCAGAATTTTTACACGGTACATTTAGAATAAAAGGGGATACCATAGATATTTTTCCTGGATATGCGGATCATGCCTTTAGAATTCATTTCTTTGGAGATGAAATCGAGGAAATAGAATCTTTCGACCCCATTAGTAATGCTATTTTAGAAACTTTTGATAAGTTAACAATATACCCAGCTAACATGTTTGTGACTTCTAAGGAAGTGCTATTTAATGCTATAGACCAAATTGCATTAGATTTGGGAAAACAGATAGAATACTTTAAAGAAATTGGAAAACCTTTAGAGGCTAAACGTTTGGAAGAACGTACCAATTTTGATTTAGAAATGATTAAAGAGTTGGGATATTGTTCTGGGATTGAAAATTATTCAAGATATTTAGACGGACGTATGCCTGGAACCCGTCCCTTTTGCTTGTTAGACTTTTTTCCAGATGATTTTTTAATGATTATTGATGAAAGTCATGTTACCGTTCCGCAAGTACATGCAATGTATGGGGGTGACCGTTCTCGAAAGGAAAATTTGGTAGAATATGGTTTTAGGCTGCCTGCCGCTATGGATAACCGTCCTTTGAAATTTGAAGAGTTTGAAACGCTACAAAATCAAGTATTGTATATAAGTGCAACCCCAGCTGATTATGAGCTTCAAAAATGCGAAGGATTGTATACCGAACAAATTATTAGACCTACAGGTTTACTCGACCCTATAATTGAAGTACGACCAAGCTTAAATCAAATAGACGATTTGGTGGAAGAAATGCAACTTCGCATTGATAAGGACGAGCGTATTTTGGTAACTACATTAACCAAAAGAATGGCAGAAGAGCTTGCTAAATATTTAGCAAAAATTAATGTGCGTTGTCGCTACATTCATAGTGATGTAGATACATTAGAACGTGTTGAGATTATGCAAGATTTACGTCGCGGTTTATTTGATGTTTTGATTGGGGTTAATTTATTACGAGAGGGACTAGATTTACCCGAGGTATCGTTGGTGGCTATTCTTGATGCTGATAAAGAAGGTTTTTTGCGTAACGTACGTTCGCTTACACAAACCATTGGTAGGGCAGCGCGAAACGTTAATGGTAAAGCCATTTTGTATGCAGATAAAATTACAGAAAGTATGCAAAAAACCATAGATCAAACGGAATATAGACGTACCAAGCAAATCAATTATAATACAGAAAATAATTTAGTGCCTACAGCGCTTAACAAGCCTATAGAGGATAGTTTAAATACGACTAAACGGGAAAAACCATATCAACTACGAGCTGCAGAAACATTGAAAGCAGCAGAGGAAGAAGTGGTCTATTATACTAAAGATCAGTTAAAAGAAAGGATAAGGTCCATTCGAAAAGATATGGAAAAGGCGGCAAAAGAACTGGACTTTATGCATGCAGCAAAGTTAAGAGACGAAATAAAAATGTTACAAGAAAAAGTTTCTGCGATGTAACTAGGTGTTTCAATTGCTATTGAAGAATATGAATACGTACTTTTTTCTTTTTTAAACGCGTATTATTTAGCATTGCTGCTAAATCCTTTGCAATAGATGTAGGTACGGCAACAAAAGCGCAATCTTGCTTTAATTCAATTGTTCCTAATTGCTCTTTGGTAATATTGCCCTGTTTAAAAAATAATCCAGCGATATCTCCTTTAGATATTTTATCTTTTCGTCCGCCAGAAATAAATAGGGTTTCCCAAAGTTCCCCTTTTTTAGAGGCTTTACGTGAAATGTCTATACCTTTGGAATTATCAATAAATTCGGGTAAGCGATCTTTGTTAGATTTCAATACGTAAGCAGTTCCTGCCGCATTTACACGAGCAGTTCTTCCGTTTCGATGTGTAAATTCTTCTATGGCATGTGGCAATTCATAATGAATAATAAATTGTAACTCAGGAATATCAATTCCTCTGGCAGCTAAATCGGTAGCGATTAAAATTTGACTACTGCGGTTTCTGAATTTTATTAAAGCGCGTTCGCGATCTTTTTGTTCCATTCCACCCGAAAAGCATGCATGAGAAATTTTATGATCGTTCAACAAAGCACTTACCTTTTCGATGGTGCTTTTAAAATTACAAAATATAATTCCTGGTTCATTACCTATGTGATGTAATAATTCAATTAAGGTTTTAGCTTTGTCATTGTTAGAAGCAACTACATTTTTAATAGCTAATTTAGAAGTAGCCTTAGCGTTGAGGTAATTAATAACTTCAGGGTTTTCCAAACCAACAAAGTCAGGAATTTCTACTCCTTGCGTAGCAGAAGTTAATATGCGCTTTTCGATGTTAGGTAGTTCATTAATAATTCCCCTCATTTCGTACTCGAAACCAACTTCTAACGATTTGTCAAATTCATCTAGCACTAATGTCTTTATGCTATCTTTAGTAAATCGATCTTTTCCTAAATGATCCAATATTCTTCCAGGAGTTCCAATTAAAACGGCAGGAGTGTGCTTAAGTTCAATTTTATCTTTGGACATAGCTCTACCGCCATACACAGCATTAATCTTAAAGCCTGTTCCCATATTACGAATTACTTGTTCAATTTGTATGGCCAGTTCCCTCGATGGCACTAAAATTAAAGCTTGTATTTCGTTATTATTAGGGTCTAAAGTTTCGAGTAGTGGCAATAAAAAGGCAACCGTTTTTCCTGTTCCTGTGGGAGACAGAATAACAGTATTTGCCGACTTATCAATTGTTCGCACGGCCTCTTGTTGCATAGGATTCAACTCCTTTATATTCAGCTTTGCTAAAATATCTTGTTGTCCTTTTATACTATTGGCCATGGTTTTTGTATTACGAATGAATTTATTGGGTGACTAATTAATAATTACGAAAGCTGATTAGCTAATAACTTATCAATAAGTTCTTCTTTAGTTAAATGGTGAAATACGGTATGTACTTTTTCTTTAAACTCACTAGAAATGGTATGATTAGGTTTTGTTTTGAAGATTTTTTTAGCCCATAATAAGGTGTTATTTTCTTCTAAACTTTTAGCATTTGCCTTTTGGTATTTAGAAAATGAAATGCCTAAGCGTTCTTCAAAATCCTTAATCTCTTTAGCTTCTTCTTCTTGAAGTATTGTTAAAGCATAACCAGGTATACCAGCTCTAGCTGTTCGACCACTTCGGTGTACGTAAACTTCATATACGTCGGGTAAATGATAGTTAACAACATAAGTCATTTCTTTAACGTCAATACCGCGGGCGACTAAATCGGTAGCTACTAAAATATCGATATGTCCCTCTCTAAATTGCCCCATTATACGATTCCTAATAGGTTGAGATAAACTACCATGTAAAGAACCTGACGAAAATTTATTGATGGCTAAGTTTTTAGCCAATTTATTTACGGCGGCTTTAGTTTTGCAAAATATAATGCCGCGTTGCCCAATACGCGTATTCAAAAAATGCATTAATACTTCTAACTTTTCAATAGGCTCCACAATTACATATTGATGTTCAATGCCTTGATGACCTACCGTTTCCATATCAGCCTCAATATGAGTTGGATTTTTAGACATATAGTTTTGAATCAATTGTTTAATTGTTCCTGGTAATGTAGCAGAAAAAAGAAAGGTTCTTCTATTGTTAGGAAGTTCCTTAATAATTTCGTCCAAACCTTGTTTTAAAGAACTAACCATTTCATCAGCTTCGTCTAATACTAAGTAGTTTGCTTGTTTAATGTTGATAGCCTCACGTTTTATTAAATCAATTAAACGACCTGGAGTAGCAACAATAATTTGTGTCGGCTCCGTTAAGCGTTTTATTTGTGGTTTAATAGGTACGCCACCGCAAACAGAGGCAACTGTTATCTCTGGTATTTCAGCAGCAAAAGTTTCTATATTGACTTGTATTTGTTGTCCAAGCTCTCGCGTAGGTACTAATATTACAGCCTGTATAGTTGGGTTTGTTTTATCAATTAATTGCAATAGCGGCAAGCCAAAAGCCACGGTTTTACCCGATCCCGTTTTTGCAAGTGCCACAATATCTTTTTTAGTGGTCAGTAAAGCAGGTATTGCCTTTTGTTGTATACTACTAGGAGTAGTAATATCCAATGATTTTAGCGCCTTTTGTATAGGTGCTATAATTCCTAAATCAGAAAAATTAGTGGCCATAAATAAATTTTAATAAAAGTTATTGTTCAAAAATTAAACCTCTTGTAAGTGACGTTTAGATTTTCGGTATGTGTATGATGGATATATAGAACGTTTGGCAAAACGATTTAAGTTTCCAGCATTTACCATTTTTAGGTATACCTTTTTTGTAACACCAAAGTATTCGTAAGTTGTTCCGTCAGTAAAGGTAATTTCTAATAGCATTCCTTTGTGTTGGTAATCGGCTATAGGAGAGGTATTAATTGTTTCTGTGTAAGCCTCTTTGTTAGCTTCCAAAGTTTCAGGAGCAATACTTACTAAAAAGTGATATCCATCAATAACTTCTACACTTTTCTTTTCGGCTTCAGCGTGCTTTGGGTCGTCTTTTTGGTACTTGTCGGGATGCCATTCTTTTACCAAACTTCGATATGTTTTCTTAAGCTGCTTAAGGTCGAGTTCTTTTTCAACTCCAAAGAGTTTTTTATATTGATTTATGCGTTTCATTCTATATTTTTTGAATCCACAAAAGTACGCCTTTAAAGTTTACCGATTCCTGCTGTGGGAATAATAAAAATAAAGGACAACGAAGTTTTTTTTATAAGTTAAATAGTAGATTGATGTTTATTTTTAGGGTGCTGAAATTAAGAGTACTGTTAAAAAATAGTATTTATTCCTGACTTAAAATCAAAAAAATCAAAGAAGCTGTAATTGAAGTGTTATTTTGAAAATAGTATAAATTTATTATTTTAAATCAACACATTTTAATCTAAATTCGCACACTTGTACTATAATAAATAGGTATTTTCAAAGCAAATTCCTTTACTTTAAAGCTAATATTAGCCCATTGCAATACTTAAAATTTCTTTTAAAATCTTCCAATGCTCACGGCGTTCATTCTCCATTTGTATATGATTTGGTAACTAAATGTTTTTACAATCGAAAAAAAAGAAAGTTGAGTAATATTCTACTACCAAAAGGGTTTAAAAAAAAACATTTGGAGGTGTTAAACGATATGCTAAGTTATTTTGATGTACAGAAAGCCTGTTTTTTTGTAGAAGAAACTCATTTTGTACACACACTTCCTAATACACGATTAATAGATTTAAAAAGTTCATTTTCTGAAGATTTAGTATACGTGAGTAATGTTAATTTTAAACTAGAAATTATAGATGAGGCTTTTGAATTATTAAACGAAAAAGGAATTTTAATTATTGAACATCCCTATAAAAAACATAGTATGTGGGAAAAAGTTAAATCTAACGTAAAAGCACAAGTAATTGTTGATACTTATTTTTTTGGTATTATATTTCCTCGAGAAATTCAAGCTAAAGAAACTTTTTGTATTAGGCTATAACAGAGTTTATTTGAAAGATTTATTAATATGAAAATTTATACTAAAACAGGTGATGAAGGTTTTACTAGTTTGTATGGTGGTAAGCGCGTAACAAAAAATCACGCACGAATTGAAGCTTACGGTACTATAGATGAATTAAATTCATTTATAGGTTTATTACGAGATCAAGAAATAGCTACAATACACAAAGAGTTTTTATTAAAAATCCAAACAGAGTTATTTAGTGTGGGGGCAATTATGGCTACACCTAATGATAATCAAAAACGGTTAAATATTCAAAAGGTTAAGCCTGAAGCAATAAAAAGTTTAGAATTTGAAATTGATCGTATGGATGCACAATTACCACAGATGACGCATTTTATACTCCCCGGAGGGCATCCTGTAGTGTCATATTGTCATGTTTCGCGTAGTATTTGTCGTAGGGCAGAGCGTTTAGCTTATGAATTAAATCATTTTGAACCTTTAGACGCCGAAGTATTGCAATATTTGAACCGACTTTCCGACTATCTTTTTGTGCTGGCACGAAAGTTGACTTTAGAATTAAAAGTTGAAGAAATAAAATGGATACCTGAAAAAAGTAAATAATTCATTTTTTTAACTAAAATAGAGACGTTCTTATAAATTAGTATTAAAAATTATATTTTTTGCTTGCGAGAGAAAGTAAAAAAATTATTTTTGCAAAAAAACAGATTACAATGTATTGGACATTAGAATTAGCATCCTATTTAAGTGATGCGCCTTGGCCGGCTACAAAAGATGAGTTAATTGATTACGCAATTCGTACAGGAGCTCCTCTTGAAGTAGTTGAAAACCTTCAAGCTATCGAGGATGAAGGCGATTCTTACGATTCAATAGAGGAAATATGGTCGGACTATCCTACGGATGAAGACTACCTTTGGAACGAAGATGAATATTAGGCATTAGCCAAAATAACTACAAAAAAAGTCTCGATAGAGGCTTTTTTTTTGCGTAAATTACGCCATTATAATACCGAAAATAAATTATGGGAATTTTAGATTCTGTACTTAAAATATTTGTAGGGGACAAATCAAAGAAAGATGTTAAAGCCTTACAACCAATAATCACTAAAATTAAAGAAGCAGAAGCTTCCTTGGCTTCTATTTCTAACGATGAGTTGCGTGCTAAAACTATCGAGTTTAAAGCTCAATTAGTAAGTGCTAAAGCAAACTTAGTTACAGAAATTGAAGCACTTAAGGATAAAGCAGAACAGTCCAGTAATATGGATGTTCGTGAAGATATCTATACAGAAATCGACAAACTTGAAGAGAAAATTTTAGAGGTTACTGATGCTACTCTAGATGAGATTTTACCTGCAGCCTTTGCTGTGGTAAAAGAAACGGCACGTCGCTTTACTGAAAATGAATTTGTAGAAGTTACTGCTTCTGAATACGACAGAGAATTATCGGTAACACGACCTCATGTAGTTTTAAATGGAGATAAAGCGCAATGGGCTACTTCTTGGGATGCAGCAGGTACAACTGTTAAGTGGAATATGATTCATTATGATGTACAACTTATAGGTGGTATCACTCTTCATAACGGTAATATTGCCGAAATGCAAACGGGAGAAGGGAAAACTCTTGTAGCGACACTGCCAGTGTATTTAAATGCATTAACAGGTAACGGTGTACACTTAGTAACAGTAAATGATTATTTAGCGCGTCGTGATAGTGAATGGATGGCGCCTTTATTTCAATTTCATGGTTTAACAATTGAATGTATAGATAACCACCGTCCAAATTCAGAATCACGTCGTAGGGCATACAATAGCGATATTGTATATGGAACTAATAATGAATTTGGTTTTGATTACTTACGTGATAATATGTCTCATGCGCCAGAAGATTTGGTGCAACGTAAACATAATTTTGCAATTGTCGATGAGGTGGATTCTGTTTTAATTGATGATGCTCGTACACCATTAATTATATCAGGACCTGTTCCTAAGGGCGATGTTCATGAATTCGATGTGTTGAAACCTCGTATTTCAAGCTTGGTAAGCGAACAACAAAAATATTTAACGGGTGTATTAGCAGAAGCTAAAAAATTAATAGCAGCGGGTGATACTAAAGTAGGAGGATTCAAATTACTACAAGCTTTTAGAGGTATTCCTAAAAATAAAGCTTTAATTAAATATTTGAGTGAAGAAGGTGTAAAGCAGTTACTTCAAAAAACGGAGAACTTTTACATGCAAGACAATAACCGCGAAATGCATAAAATTGATGCGGATTTATTATATGTAATTGAAGAAAAAAATAATCAAATTGATTTAACGGATAAAGGTATTTCAGCACTTTCAAAAGGGGAGGATGAAACTTTCTTTATTTTGCCAGAAATGTCTGTTGAAATTAATAAAATTGAAAAATTAGGCCTTTCTGCTGAAGAAGAAGCGGAAAAGAAAGAAGAATTATTCAGAGACTTTAGCGTAAAAAGTGAACGAATTCATACCATTACTCAGCTTTTAAAAGCATACTCATTATTCGAGAAAGATGTAGAGTATGTAGTAATGGATAACAAAGTTAAAATTGTTGATGAGCAAACAGGTCGTATTATGGACGGTCGTCGTTTCTCTGATGGATTACACCAGGCATTAGAAGCAAAAGAAAGTGTGAAAATTGAAGATGCTACACAAACTTTTGCAACAGTTACTTTGCAGAATTACTTCCGTATGTATCACAAATTATCGGGTATGACGGGTACAGCAATTACTGAAGCTGGTGAATTTTGGGAAATATATAAATTAGATGTAGTTGAAATTCCTACAAATAGACCGATTTCTCGTGATGATAAGCAAGACTTAATTTATAAAACAAAAAGAGAAAAGTATAATGCGGTTATTGAGGATGTGGTAAAACTATCACAATCTGGTAGGCCAGTACTTATAGGTACTACTTCAGTAGAAATTTCAGAACTACTAAGTAGAATGCTTACTATGCGTAAAATTAAGCACAATGTACTTAATGCAAAATTACACCAAAAAGAAGCCGATATTGTTGCCGAAGCTGGAGATCCAGGAGTAGTAACTATAGCAACAAATATGGCAGGTCGTGGTACGGATATTAAGTTATCTAAAGAAGTACTCGATGCCGGTGGTTTGGCTATTGTAGGTACCGAGCGTCACGATTCTCGTCGTGTTGACCGCCAGTTACGTGGTCGAGCAGGTCGTCAAGGAGATGTGGGTAGCTCTCAATTTTATGTTTCTTTGGAAGATAATTTAATGCGTTTATTTGGTTCTGAGCGAATAGCTAAAATGATGGATCGAATGAAGATAGAAGAAGGGGAAGTGCTTCAAGCAAGTATGTTGTCTAATTCTATTGAGCGCGCACAGAAAAAAGTAGAAGAAAACAATTTTGGTACACGTAAGCATTTATTAGAATATGATGATGTGATGAATGCACAACGTGAAGTTGTTTACAAACGTCGCCGCCATGCTTTATACGGAGAACGTTTACAATTGGATATTGCTAACATGATATATGACCTTGCAGAGAATATTTGTGAAGGAAATATGATGGCTCAGGATTATAAAAATTTCGAATTTGAATTGATTCGTAATTTTGCAATGCCAAGTCCTGTAACCGAAGATGAATTTAAAAGTGGAAAGACAGAAACTATAACAGGTAAAGTTTATAAAGCTGCTTTAGACCATTATGATGGTAAGAAAAAGAATATTGCAGAATCCGTGTTTAATGTAATTAAACAAATTCGTGATAATCCTGATGCTAATTTTGAGCGTATTGGAGTGCCTTTTTCTGATGGGAATAAATCACTTAATGTAAGTACTAATTTAGAAAAGGCTTATGAATCTGGAGGGCGTCAAGTGCTTCAAGATTTTGAAAAGAATATTGTACTAGCATTAATTGATGATTCTTGGAAAACGCATCTTCGTAAAATGGATGAGTTAAAGCAGAGTGTTCGTTTGGCGGTACATGAACAAAAAGATCCGTTACTAATTTATAAGTTTGAGGCTTTTGAATTATTTAAAGGAATGTTGAATAACTTGAATAAAGAAGTAATTTCTTTCTTGTTTAAGGCTGAATTGCCATCTGGAAATACAGAGGTTACTGTAGCAGCTCCAAGGCAAGTAGAGCAACAACAAAAAACAATAGAACAAAAAGACGAGATTCAAAATTTAGACGAGCGTACTTCTCAAAACAGGGCCATTGCCGAAAACCAACAACCACAGCAAGCTGTTGAAACAGTGGTACGCGATGAACCTAAAATTGGTAGAAATGATCGTGTGGTTATAAAGAATGTAATGAACGGAGAATCTAAAGAAGTAAAATTCAAACAAGCCATTCCTTTATTACAAAAAGGAACTTGGGTTGTGGTAGAGAAGGTATCGTAATTTTTTCAACTAAAATATTAAGGTCCTCAACTATAAGTTATAGTTGGGGATTTTTATTTTTAAAGCTTATTAGTAAAATTAACATATCTATTTTTGAATAAAAAAGCATTGAAAATAAAGAAGGCTTGGCCAACAAAAAAAGCAATGGAGCAGGTTTATGCTTTAAAGTTGTGGGGCGATAACGGGGCAGCCTTTTATTCTGGAGAAGGTTCTCACGATCCAGAAATTGTAAGTGTTTATGTAGAAAAAGTACAGTCTTTTTTAAATTCTTTTAAACCTAAACTATCTGTATGTGATTTGGGTTGTGGGGATTTTAATATCGGGAAACAGCTTTTTGAGTACACCAAACAATACACTGCTATTGATATTGTACCACAGTTAATTGCTTACAATAACTTGAATTTTAAAGCCAATAATTTAAGTTTTTTATGTTTAGATATTGCAATAGCCGAGTTACCTAATGCCGATTGTGTAATAATCAGACAAGTGTTACAACACTTGTCAAACAATGAGATACATAGTATTTTAAATAAGCTTTCAAGTTTTAAGTATATTGTTTTAACGGAGCATTTACCACAAGGGGGTTTTGAACCCAATAAAAATATTATTTCTGGGCAGGGGATACGTATAAAAAAACAAAGTGGTGTTGCTATTTTAGCACCTCCTTTTAATTTTAAAGTAACAACGAGTAGTGAATTACTACGTTATGATTTAGGTGATAATAAAGGAGTTATTGTGACTATGCTTTATGAGGTTTAGCTTTTTTAATAAAGTTAATAGTGTCTCAATATTTTATACTTAAACACTATCAGGGGATAGTGCCGTATGTGCAAACTAATGAATTGATTATTTACTGTAATAATAACGACAGGCAGCTATTAATATTTCTTCATTTTTATATTTATAAACTAAGCGATGCTCTGAGGTGATTCGTCTCGACCAGTACCCTTGTAAATCACCTTTTAATGTTTCTGGTTTTCCAAAGCCTTCAAAAGGTGTACAAATGCAATTTTTTAAAAGTTCGTTTATTTGCTTAGCTTTTCTTTTTCAATTTTTGCCAGTATAAATAATCTTCCCAAGAAGAGGAGGTCCATGTTAATTTCATCTATTCGATTAATTCTTTTTGTACTCCTTTTCTATCTTCTAACTCTTTGATAGAGTTTAATAAAACATCTCTATTTTTTCCTGTAAGTAAGTAGATTATTGCTTGAGTGTTTGTGTGATAAATGCTGTTCTTAGTTATAATTAATTTTGATTGTTGACATAATCGACTCAGTCCGAAGAAAAGTATTGGTATAGTATTAAGGCTTTTTTATTCATTTCTATTGTATACGTTAGGGATAGTAGTGGAAATCCTTTTTTGAGGAATGATAAAAAGATTGCAGCGTATAGCTCGACCTGTAGGGGAACGCCCA
Source organism: uncultured Aquimarina sp. (assembly GCA_947503135.1). Lineage (GTDB taxonomy): Bacteria > Bacteroidota > Bacteroidia > Flavobacteriales > Flavobacteriaceae > Aquimarina. The sequence goes on from CANNCQ010000001.1 coordinate 148,359, forward strand.
AATTATAAGGAAACAAAAAACGCCTAGTTCAATTAATAAGAACAAGGCGTTTTATATGAAATAAAAATAAGTAATTACTTACCTACGTTGTGTTGGTGATTGATTGATTCGTCGTGTATAGCGCTGTATACTTTATCAATAAATTCAGAGCTTAAACCTACGTTTCCTCCTTCGGATATCGCTTTGTTTTTAATAGCATTCCATCGGTCGTTTTGTAAAATTTGCACATTGTTGGCAGCTTTTACTTTACCAATTTCGTCAGCAATACCCATACGCTTTGCTAGTTGTTGGATAATCAATTCGTCGGTAATATCAATTTTAGAGCGTAATTCGTTAAGTGCATGCTGGTATGCTTCAGAACCTCCCTTTTCCTTACGTACTCTCAAATCTTTCATAATTTGGACTAACGTATCAGGTGTAATTTGCTGTTTAGCATCACTCCAAGCATTGTCTGGGTCGTAGTGAGTTTCAATGATCATACCATCAAAGTTTAAATCTAAACCTGTTTGACATAGATCTTGAATAATATCTCTACGTCCTGCAATATGCGATGGATCTAAAATTATTGGTAAATCAGGAAACTTAGCTTGTAAGTCAATTGGGATTTGCCATTCTGGAATATTACGGTATTTTGTTTTTTCGTAAGTAGAAAAACCTCTGTGAATTACTCCAAGGTTTTTAACGTCACAAGTGTAAAAACGCTCAACAGCTCCTAACCATAATGATAGGTCTGGATTGATAGGGTTTTTAACTAATACAGGGTTATCAATACCTTTACAGGCTTCAGCAATATCTTGAATGATAAAAGGAGAAACGGTACTACGTGCACCAATCCATAGAATATCTACACCAGCTTCTAGTGCTAATTCAACGTGATGTGGACTAGCTACCTCAGTTGCAGTTAACATTCCTGTTTCTTCTTTAGCACGTTGCAACCATTTTAAACCTAAGGCACCAACTCCTTCAAAGTTTCCTGGACGTGTACGTGGTTTCCAGATACCAGCACGTAAAACAGTAGCATCAGTATCTTTTAATTGATGTGCAATTTTCACTACTTGATCTTCAGTTTCGGCACTACAAGGACCAGCAATTACAAGTGGGTGGTCTAATTTGTAGGCGTCTAACCAATTTCTAAGTTCCTTTTTGTTTTCCATCGTAAGTATTTATTGGTGCTTTTCGCTATTGGCTTTTGGTTATTAACCTTAAGCGATAAACAATAAGCTTTATTTAATTAATTTTTAGTTTATTGCTAAATACAAAATTTATAAAAAATATGAATTTAGTCTATATTCTATTTCTTTTATTTATTCTATTCCTTTTAAAATCTCTTTAATGCGATTGGTACTTTTCATTTCATTAAAAATATCACTACTTCTGTTGGCTTGCATTAACTGCTTAAAAGCGGTTAAATTTTCGATATATTCGTCAAGAGCATCAATAATGTTTTCCTTATTTTGATTAAAAATAGGAGTCCACATTGCAGGTGAACTTTTAGCTAAACGAACTGTAGAGGCAAACCCACTTCCTGCCATATCAAAAATATCGCGTTCGTTTTGTTCTTTCTCAATAACCGTTTTACCTAGCATAAAAGAACTTATATGTGACAAATGCGAAACGTAAGCAATATGCTTATCGTGTGCTTTTGCATCCATATAAGAAATACGCATTCCTAAACGATTGAATATATCTAATGCTAACTCGCGTTGCTTTAGTCCTGTTTTTTCGATTTCACAAATAATATTTGTTTTACCTCTAAAAAGGTTTGCTAAAGCGGCTTTGGGTCCAGAAAATTCTGTACCTGCGATGGGGTGTGTTGCCAAATAGCAAGCACGATTAGCATGATGCTCAATAATCGTACATAAACGCTCTTTGGTAGACCCTACATCAAAAACCAAACAATTGTCAGAGACCTTATCTAAAACTTGTGGTAGTACTATTTCTGTAATATCAACTGGTACCGAAATAATTACAACATCCGCATCGTTTAGATTCGCAAAGGTACTACTTTTATCAATAAAGCCTAAAGAAATTGCGGTTTCCAAATTATTATCGTTGGCATCAATACCATGCATTATTGCATTATTGTAGCTAGCCTTTATGTCTGTGGCTAAAGACCCTCCAATTAATCCAACTCCTATTACAAATACATTCATTTTTTTTGCTTTTGACTTGTAGCTTTTAGCGCTGGGCTTAAGGCTTTTGCTTTTAATCGTTAGTTATATTTTAAAGTCTTTTAAGCGCTCTAAGGCTTCTTGTATTTTGATTTCTTCGATACATAATGAAAAACGAATGTACTTAGCTCCTTGTGATCCGAAGATACTACCTGGGGTTATGAATACTGATTTTTCATATAGAATTTTATCAATAAAAGCTTCTGCGTTTGTAATATTTGAGGGTAGTTTAGACCATACAAACATTCCTGTTGCCTCTTTATCGTATGTACATCCTAAAAGTTCGGCTAATTCCCAAATTAATTTTCGACGGTTTGCATATACTTTGTTCATTGATGTATACCAGTCTTCTTCACAATTAAGAGCGGCAATAGCACCCTTTTGCAACCCTTGAAACATACCGCTATCCATATTGCTTTTAACTTTAAGTACCGCGTTAATAGTTTCTTTATTTCCTAAAACCATACCAATACGCCAACCAGCCATATTAAAGGTTTTACTTAGTGAATTAAGTTCCAAAGCAACATTTTTTGCACCTTCGATGCTAAAAATACTAATAGGGTTGGAGTTTAAAACAAAGCTATAAGGATTATCATTTACTAAAAGGATATTGTTTTTTTCTGCGAAAGTGATTAGTTTTTTAAATAGTTCTTTTGAACCAGCAGCGCCAGTAGGCATGTGTGGATAATTTACCCACATAATTTTGACCTTACTTAAGTCTAATTTTTCAAGTGCTTCAAAATCGGGTTCCCAATTATTGATTTCTGATAAATTATAAAAAACAGGTTCAGCCTCTAATAGTTTGGTTACCGAAGTATAGGTGGGATATCCAGGGTTTGGAATTAATACTTGGTCCCCTTTATCTAAAAAAGCCATCGAAATATGCATAATTCCTTCCTTAGAGCCCATTAGTGGCAATACTTCAGAGTTTGCATCAAAACTAGCATTGTATTTAGAATGGTAGAAATCACATATTGCTTGTCTAAATTCCGGCAAGCCTTGGTAGCTTTGATATTTATGAGCACCATCAATATGTAAGGTATTCGATAAAGCTTCCAATACCGAAGTAGGAGGAGCCAAATCGGGGCTACCGATTGCCATATTAATAATTGGCTTACCTGAAAGGGCAAGTTCGCGTACCTCTCTTAATTTTTTAGAGAAGTAGTATTCTTCAACACTATGTAATCGTTTTGCGGTAACTAAACTCATACTTTTTGATTTTGGTATTCTCCTAATATTTTAAATTCGGTTGACATGATTTCTAAAACAGAAACAGCTTTTTGATAATCTTCGTAGGCTTCAAAAGTAGTATCTACAAAAAAGGCATATTTCCAAGGTTGGTCAATAACCGGTAATGATTGTATTTTGGTTAAGTTTAAATTACAATCGCTCATTACATTTAATATGGTCGCTAAACTTCCTCGATTATGATTCAAAACAAATTTTAAAGTTGCTTTGTTAATTTCATTGTGTTTAAGAGGAGATTCTTTTTTATTTAAAATAAAAAAGCGGGTACTGTTGGTTTTTATAGTTTGAATATCTTCGGCTAAAACATCCAAATTGTAAATTTCAGCTGCAGTTTTACCAGCAATAGCCCCAACGCCTTCCGATTTTTTATTATTGATTCTTCGAGCTACTTCGGCGGTATCGGTATCTTCGATTAATTTTATATGGTTGTATTTTCTGAAAAATTCTTTACACTGTAGCAATGCCATTGGGTGCGAATAAACTTCGTAAATACCCTCGATACTTTGACCATTTAAAGCCATTAGGCAGTGATGAATAGGGAGATAATATTCCCCACAAATAGTAAGGTTATGCTCATCAATATACGCATAGTTAGGAATAATAGAACCTGCAATGGAGTTTTCTATGGCCATTACAGCATCGGTACACCTTCCTTTTTCTAGGCTGTCTACCAATTCTCGAAACGACATACATTCGTCAATTTCGATATCCTCGCCAAAATATGCCAATGCTACTGCATGGTGGTACGAACCTTTTACTCCTTGTATGCCTATTATTTTTTTCATCGTTCTAGACTGTTGCCTTTTCAGTATTGTTGGTATAAAAAAATCCCGACTCATTTTTGAATCGGGATTTTTTAATATTTTATAATTATTTATAACATAATAAACCCGACTTCTTACTTGTAAAAGTAGAAGTAATAAAAGTTTACGTTAAAAAATAAATTATTCATTTCTCGTTAAATATATAGTAGCAAATTTATTTAAAGTTTTTTTAAACAAAAAATATAATTTTGCTTTTTTTGAAAAAATAAATAACAGACTTTGTAAATTCGCACTATGTCCATAAAAGTAGAGAACCTTTCCAAAGAATATAAAGAAGTTAATGCTTTAGGGGGTATTTCTTTTGAAATACCTAAACAACAAATTGTTGGTTTTTTGGGGCCTAACGGAGCGGGGAAGTCTACGCTTATGAAAATACTAACTACTTATTTACAGGCCACATCGGGGAAGGCCTTCGTAAATGGTTTTGATATTGTTTCACAGCAAAAGCAAGTACAACAAAGTATTGGGTATCTCCCGGAACATAACCCGTTGTATTTAGATCAGTATCCTAAGGAATATTTAGCTTTTAATGCTGCTGTGTATAACGTTAGCAAGCAACGAATTAGTGAGGTTATAGAACTTACGGGTTTACAAAATGAGCTCAGAAAAAAAATAGGAAGCTTATCCAAGGGATATAGGCAACGCGTAGGTTTAGCATGTGCCTTATTGCACGATCCGGAGGTGTTGTTGCTAGATGAGCCAACAACAGGTTTAGACCCCAATCAATTAGAAGATATACGTTTATTAATAAGAAACTTAGGTAAAGACAAAACAGTATTATTGTCTACTCACGTAATGCAAGAAGTAGAAGCGATGTGCGACCGCGTTTTGGTAATTAATAAAGGGAGGCTAGTAGCCGATAAAATGTTAAGCGAAGCTATTGAAAAACAACTTATAGTTACTTTCAACAAGCCTGTAGTTGCTTTAAGATTAAAGGAAATACCACAAGTAACGGAAGTCCAAAGCTTAAGCGAAACACAGTTTGTTATTAATTTTGTAAATGAAAATAATATGGCAGAATCCATTTTTGATTTTGCTGTAGCCAATCAACTAAAGCTTCTTCAAATAGAAGAAAAGCAACTTAATATTGAAGATTTATTTAAAGCAGTTACAATTTAAATTAGTTGTAATAAATGAAGTTGAATTTATATTGAATATAATTAGTTTAACTTTTCTGTAAATAAATCTATAAGTGCTTGGTTAACATTTGCTGGATCGGGTTTCTGATGACCACGATAAATTCCAAAATTATCCTCATGATAGGTGTGGTAGGTAAAGTGAATATTATATTCTTTAGCCAAATCTAGCAAATCTTCAACATAAGTAGCGCCTCCTTTTCCATTTTGAAAACTAGGGAATCCAGTACCAAATTCGCCCATGTATAGCGGCACATTTTTCTCTTTAGCCCAATTCACAAATTTTTCTATTTCATAACGTAAATACTCTTTATTACGGTTTAAAATTTCTCCGTTAGAACGGTACATATCCAGTCTAAAATGGCAGTTTGCATTTGTGGCTACATCTTTACCTTTCATCCATCCGTTTATTTGATAATGGTAATTTAATTTAGGTATAAAACGTAAGGAAGGGTTGGAAAGGTTGCAATCGTCCGTACTTTTTTCAATAAAAAGGCTTGTGTTATCAGTATGACCTATGGTTGCTAAACCTTGATTTCCAGAATTGTTATTACTCCAATAATACCAATTATCTAAACTATTTAAATTCAACTCCGAAATATTACGAGTAAAGTTTCCATTAGCATCATATTCCTTAATAACTAAATCGTCAAAATAAACCCGACCTTCAACTTTTGCACCGATTAAAGCAGGAAGCACATAAGCGATATCGGTATCAGTTATTTTAAATTTTTCTCCTTCAAAATATTTCCAACTAGAGCGACCTGTCGAAATACTAGGATTACCGAAAGTAGCGGTTTTCCATACACCATCACCAACTTCTAAAATTGCTTCATCGGGATATTTTCCGCCATCAGGCAATTGGGTAAAATCCATTAACTGGTGTGTATATCTTATGGGATCATAGCCGTGAAATTCATACACTATATTTTTACCTTCAACTACAGGAAAGTTTAAATTTTCGTCGGGCTGAAAATTCCCTTTTACATAAATCGCTTTTTCTATAAATAGTAAATGATGCGGGTTTACAGCTTGTATTTCGTTAATAAGTCTTTGTGCCAAACTAGACCATTGTGACATGGATTGACTGGGTACAGGCTCATTAACGGGCCCAAAACCTATAATTTGCCCTTCTTCTTTATATATTTCGGCAATAGCTTTCCAAAGTTCAATTAAGCGGTTTTGATTTTCGGAAATATCCCAAAGTGCATCTCCATTTCCTTGCGATTGGTATCCTCCTTGTGGGGCATGCATATTTAAAATTAAGTAAACTCCGTATTTTTTTGCCCAAGCAATATTTTTATCCAACCAATCCCAGCCTTCTTGTCGGTATTCATAAGGATTAGCATCATCTTCAAATAGACGGTAGTTTAAATAAAACCGTACCACATTCATTCCCATTTTACTAACCCTATCATAATCTATCTCAGAATGATGATTTGTAGGGGCAGAGGAGGAGTTGTTCCAAACTTCATTCCCAAAAGCAACTCCTTGTAAATACAATGGGTTGCCTTGTGCATTTAATAATTGATCTCCATTTAAAGAGACTAAATTATTTGGTTTCGGATTTTCAGCAGTAATTGGCGAGGGAGATTCGTTGCCAGTAATTAAATTATTTTTTGGAGTAGTATTATTATCATCACTTTTTCCACAGTTAAAGAAGAAAAGGATAGCAATTAATAGGGTAATATTGGCTATAAACTTCATAACACGTTTTTTAGGCATGCTATAATATACTATATGCTTTTAAAAAGGGAACTAGTTTTAATGAAGTTTTCGATGAAGTGTAATCAAAAATTAGCATTTAGTCTTCAATATAAGAGGTGTTAGTTTCAAAACCATCAATACTTCGTGTATTTCTATCTTTCCAATATTGTTTAATTTTAGTTTCTCCCTGTTTGTCCGCCCATACATTTAAAGCAGTGCGTTCTTGTTTAAATTCCATAAACGGCACAGCAAAACCACATGAGGTTTGAACTAAATCTATTGCTAGCTCTACAATTTGTCGTGCTCCAGTATATTCAGGAAATAGTGATGAATATTCATCAAAACAAATATCTCGTTTATGGTATATTTTTGCTTGTCCATAAAGCCTTAAAATTAAAGGCTTCTTGTCAAAAGAACAAAACATAATAGTCATTCTTGAGTTTTGAATTAAATGAGCGGCAGTTTCATTGCCGCTTCCTGTAAGATTGAGCCAAACTATTTTATTTTCACCTAATACTCTAAACGAATCACAGCCTTTAGGAGAAATATTTACCCTGCCAGTTTCGGCAGCAGTACCAATGAAATAGATTTTTTGAGCTTCAATAAATTCTTTCCTGCATTCAAGTCATAAGTGCAAAAAGTTAATTTCGTTTACTTTTTTAGCAAAAATGGTTACTGGATTATCAAAGTTAAAT
>CANNCQ010000002.1 GCA_947503135.1 uncultured Aquimarina sp.
ATTCGATAAAAGACGCTCTAGTTCATACCTTTGAGCTAAGGTTAATTGGCTATAATTTTTCATGCAAGACAAATGTGGTCTTTTAATCTTAAATATTGAGTAGGCTAGCCTACTCAATATTTAAAATCTCTTGCACTTATGACTTGAATTCAAGTAAGTAAGGTTTATACTTTATTTTTTATTAATAATACTCTCATAGTCTTCGTAGCTTATTTTACCACCGAAGATTTCTTTTGATTTATCAATAACTCGTTTTGCGTCTTCAGAATTAAAACCTAAACCTATGGCATATTTGTTAACTAATTTTTCTTCATTGTCATCCATATGATGATCAGCGTATACAATCTTAAATAAATCGTAAATGCGCTCTAAACGCTCAAATTTGTTGTTTGGAGGGTTTATAGGGTATCTGTTAGGTGTTTTTAAAATTTCTTCAAATTCAGATTTATCAACGTCTAATTTTCTTGCTAATCGTTTAAGTAGTGCTAACTCATTTTCATTAACAGCACCATCTGCAGAAGCCAAGGTAACTATAGAGGCGAAGTGGCCTAAATTTTTTTTATGTTTTCCGCTATCAAATAAATCGTTAAATGCCATAGTGTTTTTTTAAGGATCACAAATATAAGCAAAGTGCTTTTAAAATTTAATTAGAATTTTAAAAACCTAAAATCAATTTTGAAATATAAAAAAATAAGAAAATTCCAAAAATATCGTTACTCGTAGTAATAAATGGACCAGTTGCTATAGCTGGGTCTATCCCTCTTTTATTGAGTATAATGGGAACAAAAGTACCTACTAAAGCAGCAATTATTATTACACTTAACATTGATATGGCAATAGTAAGACTAAAATTTTGCTCTAATCCAGTAAGGGTTCCAAAAAGTACTACGAGCACAGCTAATGCTGTACCGTTTATTAAGCTTAGTCCAACTTCCTTCACCAAACGGTTTATAAGGCTTCCTTTAACATTGTCATTAGCCAATCCCTGTACAATTATAGCACTTGATTGCACACCTACATTACCAGCCATTGCAGCAATTAAAGGAGTGAAATAAAAAAGACGTGAATATTTTTCTAATGCTCCTTCAAAACCTTCCATAATATATACACTGCCTAAACCACCTAAAAGGCCAAGTACTAACCAAGGTAAGCGCGCTTTTGTTAACTCTAATATGCTATCATCAGCTTCTACATCACTGGAGATACCTGCGGCCATCTGATAATCTTTTTCAGCTTCTTCTTTAATGAAATCAACAATATCGTCAATAGTTATGCGGCCTTTTAGTCTTCCAGACTCATCTACAACTGGTATAGCTTCCAAATCATACTTTTGCATAATCCTTGAAACTTCCTCGGCGTCTGTATTTACAGTTACCGAATCTACTTTAGGGATATATATTTGGCTGATGCTTTTTTGAGGTGAGGCCATCATTAAATCTCGTAGTGATAAACGCCCTTTTAATTTTTCTTCATCATTTATTACATAAATGGAGTGAATGCGTGAAACCTTTTCTGCTTGTTGTTTAATTTCATTTAAACACTGTGTTACGGTCCAGTTTTCGTTGGCCTGTATTAATTCTTTAGCCATTAAACCACCGGCTGTATCCTCTTCGTACCTTAGTAAATCTACAATATTACCAGCATGATCAAAATCTTCTATTTCTGCGATTACATTTTCAATCCTGTCTTGCGGTAATTCATTAATAATATCTGCAGCGTCATCGGTATCTAATTCTTCAAGTTCTTCGGCAATTTCCTTAGCAGAAAGTTTTTTAAGAATTGATTCTCGAATGTCTTCTTCCAATTCTATTAAAGCTTCGGAAGTAGTTTCAGTATCTAAAACTTTCACTAAATATGTAGCTTCATCAATAGAAACCGTATCCAATATTTCTGCTAAATCGGCAAAGTGGAGTTCGTTATAAAGGGCTGTTATCTTTTGAGAATTTTTAGCCTCAACAAGTGCTTTTAAATCTTGTATAAGTTCTTTAGTGATTTCAAAAGGCATACTTTAATTTTTTAGAATATTTAAACAGTATAGATAATAAGGGAAAGTTATAATTGATTAGCTCTCGGTATTGTAACTTTCTACCAATTGTGTTAATTTAATAAAAGCTTCAACTGATAACTGTTCGGGTCTTTTTTTAAAAACAGGGTCTAAGGTTACTTCTTCAGGTAAACCTAAAGATTTTAAACTGTTTCGAATTGTTTTTCTACGTTGATTAAATGCTAGTTTAACTATTTTTTTAAATTCAATATCACTACAAGACAAACTATAATCTTTTTTACGTATTAAACGTAAAACTCCGCTGTCTACTTTTGGAGGCGGGTTAAATACTTCAGGACCTACTGTAAATAAATATTCAGCATCAAAATATGCTTGGGTAAGTACGGATAGAATTCCATAGGCTTTGCTTCCTTCTTTCTCACATATTCTTTGCGCTACTTCTTTTTGAAACATTCCAGAGAACTCAGGAATCAAAGCCCTGTTTTCAATAGCCTTAAAAACAATTTGAGATGATATATTATAAGGAAAATTTCCTGTAATAGCAAATTGATCACCTTTAAATAAATCTGTTAAATCAAACTTTAAAAAATCGGCTTCAGTTACTGTGAAAGAAGCTGTTTGATTAATTTTCGCGGCGTGTTCTATTTGAAAATGTTCTTTTAGGTAAGCGATAGATTCAGTATCGACATCCATTACTTTTAAATTAATAGCTTCGCGAAGTAAGTATTTTGTTAAGACCCCTGTACCAGGTCCAATTTCAATAATATTATTATAACCAATGCCGATAAGTGTATCGCCGATTTTAGCAGCAACATCTTCATCGGTTAAAAAATGCTGGCCTAAATGCTTTTTAGCAGTAACAGGCGATTGTTTTTTTTTAGGTTGAAAATATTTTTGTGAAAGTTTTTTCTTTTTAGGAAGTTTAGCCATTTAATTTGCGTTTTCAAAAAACTGATTGATAACTTCTAATTCAGTACTAAAATCAACATACATACCTTTAAATTTAGTATGTTTTGTTAAAATAGCATTTTGGTTTTCTTGGTAAAAAGCTTCAATATCTTTTTTATGGAGTGCAAAATATTGTGTGCTATAGGTAATCCCTCCCATTTCCTCTTCAATTTGCACTTTAGTAAGAAGCGCTTTGTTGAATTTTTTGGTAGCGAGCATTGCTGGAATAAAAGTTTGTTGCATCCACTCTAACCATTTTAATTCAACTTCATTGGCAATGTTTGTAGTAATATTAAGGATATACATTTGAAATTTTTAACAAAGGTAGTGAATTGTAAAATCAAGACTTTTTATAATGCTGTTTTTATAATAAAAAATTATACTGCTGTAAGTTGTTTCATTTGTTTCGATCTAATTAACAATTAAAGTAGGAAGCAAAAATTAAATAAAATGAAAAAAATATTAGCACTATCAATAATTTTATTTTTAACTGTTCAAAATTTTACAGCTCAAAGTGATGGAGTTAGTAATATTCAGGAATTTACACCATCTAAACTATTAAGAAAGGGGCAATGGGATATCAAAGGCTTTGTGAGTTTATATACAGAAACGAAAGAAAGGGATAACGAGGGGAATAGGAAAAGGCGAGATAAACGACAGACTTTTTTAACGAATACCAACGAATTTTTTGTAGGTGTTAGTGATAACTCTAGATTAAACATAGGTTTAATTACCAGGGCTGTTTCATTTCAAAGAGGTGGAAGTAATCTTTACGATGCCTCAGGGGCATTTAGATTAAAAAATGATCAACGTAATACAAGAGCAGCATTAACAGCACTAGCTCCTTCGGTTAGATTTCAACCATTTAAAAGTATTTCTAATTTTTCTTTAACAAGTTCTTTTTTTATACCAGTTTTCAAAGATAGGCCATCAGAAAATGGTTTTCTTGATGCATCGGGAAACCCCGAAAACACTCCTTTTTTAGATAGAAGAAGTTTTGTGTGGGAAACAAAATTCTTTTTTGATAAAAATTTCGGTGGCAATAAGTGGCAAATATTTACACAACTAGATTTAGCTTACTTTTTTGGAGAAAAGCAAGAAGATGCAGATGAAGATGAAAACTCTGGAGAGCGTTTTTTTAATAATAGTGTAGGATTACCAATAAGTGCTTTTTTAAGTTATTTTCCGTCATCAAAGTCAACATTATTTGTTAGTGGGCAGCAATTTTACCTTATTGATGCGGGTAATGGAGTTTTTCAAGATTTTACTCAAATAGGTATAGGGGCAAAATATCAACTGACACAATCTTTAAATATTGAAGGTGGATATAACAGGTTTTTAAGAGGAACAAACGTAGGTATTGGTGAAAGTATTAATTTTGGATTAAGATTTTTACTTTAGGAATCTTTTAAGCTCTTCTATCTTCTAAAAATAAAATGAGGTGTTTGTTTTTAAGCACCTCATTTTGTTTTTAATAGTTTTTAGATGAAATTCATAATTATCATTTTTGTAAATTAGTAAACTATGTTTTCATATTACTATGTATAAAATTCTCTGTTTATTAGTACTTTTTTTTGGTCCAGGTAAGTTACTATTTGGTCAAGAAATAGTAAAAATTTCTTTTCAAGAGAATTATAAAACGAAAAGCTCTTATTTAGAAAAATTTATAGATGTCGAAAAAGGAGATCAGCTAGACTCTTTGAAGCTGGAAAATGATATTATTAAATTAAAGCGCCTGCCTGCAACTTCACACGCCTATTACCAGGTTAAAAAAACAGAAAAAGGAGTTCATATTGTCTACGGAGTTCAAGAGAATTTTACAATTATACCCGAAATTAATTTTTATACAACCAACGACGGGGAGTTGGCTTTTAGAACAGGTGTGTATGATTATAATTTTTTAGGCAGAAATATTACTTTTGGCGGAGTTTATCAATATGATATTTTTAATTCTTTTGGAGTTAATTTTAGAGCACCTCAACTTCTGTCAAAAAAAATGGGGCTTGCGTTTAATTATAGTAATTTATCAACCCAAGAACCTGTTTTTTTAGACTCGGGTACAGCCGACTATAAGTATAACAATACTTCCTATGAAGTATTGGGCCTGTATCAATTTAATCTTCAAAACAGAATTGAATTAGGAGGTTCTTTTTTTACTGAAGATTATCAATATATTGAAGGAGCTACTGATGATGATGTTCCTCAGGATTTTAAAGTAAATAAAAATTTATTCAAATTGATTTATGAATTTAATAAGTTAAATTATTACTATCAATATGTGTCGGGCTTTAAAAGCTTATTAAATGTACAATACGTAGTTAGTGCAGATAATGTATTACCTACTTTTTTTATTTTTTTTAATGATTTTTTTTATTTTAAACGAATAGGGAAAAAAGGTAATTTCGCCAACCGTTTGCGATTGGGATTAGCAACTAATGACGATTCGCCCTTTGCTCCGTTCGCAGTAGATAATAATTTAAATATTAGAGGAGTTGGAAATACAATAGACAGGGGTACAGGTGTAGCGGTTTTAAATTCTGAATATAGATATACTGTTGTAGACAAAAAATGGTTTACTTTCCAGACTAATATATTTATAGATGCCGGTAGTTGGAGAAATCCTGGGGGTGATTTTGGAGATTTTGGAGAGTCTCAAAATTTTAGAGTTTATCCTGGTGCAGGCATTCGGCTTATCCATAAACGTATATTTAATGCTGTTTTTCGTATTGATTATGGATACGGAATTACGGAAGATTCTACTAATGGGTTTGTTTTTGGAGTAGGGCAATATTTTTAGTTTTTGACAATCTTCAAATTTTTTAATAACCCCCGATACTATAAAGCCAATAAAAAATTATAGCAAAACCAAGAACTAGCCAAATAAACCAATTTTGTTGCCTAAAAAAAGAGCTTTTTCTTTAGAATTATAGTTAATGTTTTTAAGGAAAAGTACTGGAGTATTTTAAGAAGATTTGTTTTTAAGAAAACAACATCATAATATATAGAATGATAGAAGTCAATAGCATAAATCAATCAAAATTTATGTTAACTAGTACTGAATTCTAAAATATCTTTAAAATAATTCAAATTAATTCCACTGTTCGTTAAAACCTAAGTCTTCATAATCGTTGATGTCTAAATGATCTTCTTGTCCAAAATCATCATCAAATTCATCTCCTAAATCAATTTCAGATTCAAAAGCCTTATCAGGAGCACTATCGGGTAATTCTCCGTGCGAAAACATCAAATTAGGATATTCTTGTCCTGCTTCAGGTTGCGCAATATCGGCAAGCTCTACCATAAAGGTCCACATGCTTAAAAAATCGTACACGTAAATTAAACGTGTTTGGTTTTTATGTGTTACTTTTTCTAATAGGTTTTCATGCATTAGGCGAACTTCCGAATCACCATCGCTCATGTCGAAAAGTGAAATTTCTTCACCTTGTCCCCATTCATCATCACTGATGTAAAAGGAAGCCATTTCTGACCCATCAAACCCAAAAGATTGTGTAATAGCATTATGAAAATCTTCTAAAGATGCTGTTTGTTCAATTTCAATATCCCTAAAAACATCTTCTACGGTATCTAAAATAATTCTAAATCTATAAATCATAACGCTAGCTTCTAAATATTAGAGAAATCAAAGATACAACCAAGTTCCAAATATTTAAACGAATCTGACTACATTTGCGACAAACAGGACAAAATAATGAGTTTCGAAAGAGAATTACGTAAACGAAGTAACGAAAGTTGCGAATTATGTGCAAGTACCGATCATTTGAATGTTTATGAAGTAAAGCCTTTCGGCAAGAAAGCTACCTTAAAGGAAAGTTTGTATGCGTGTAGCAACTGTGTTACTCAAATTGAAGATCCTGAGCAAATGGATGCCAACCATTGGCGCTGTTTAAACGATAGTATGTGGAGTGAATATCCAGCGATACAAGTAATTGCATGGAGAATGTTGACTCGATTGAAAAATGAAGGTTGGCCACAAGATTTGCTAGATATGTTGTATTTAGAAGAAGAGACTTTAGAATGGGCTAAGGCCACAGGAGAAGAAGAGGAAGATAAAGTGATTCATAGGGATAGTAATGGTGTAATTATCGAAGCAGGCGATAGTGTGGTTTTAATAAAAGATTTACCTGTAAAAGGATCTAGTATGATTGCCAAGCGAGGTACAGCGGTACGTAGGGTTTCTTTGGATCATGAAAATGCTGAATATATCGAAGGTAAAGTTGACGGACAGCAAATAGTAATTATCACTAAATATGTGAAAAAGCTTTAAAATGTTCATTAAGTAGCACTAAAAATGGCAAAATCAGGAAGTCCAAAAAATACCAAAAATAAAGCATTGCATAGCAAGCTTATGGGCCGTAAAAAACGAAAAAAAGCCAAGGACAAGGATAAAAATAAAGACAGGCTTAAGGAAATCACTCGTAAGTTTAAAGAACAATCGTTTCAAAAGCCTAATGAAAATGAGTAGTAAATGTCCTTGTGGTTCTGATAAAAAATATGAGAGCTGTTGTGAAATAGCACATAAAAACATAAAAACAGTCGCTTCCGCAGAAGCTTTAATGCGATCAAGATATAGTGCTTTTGCGAAAGCAGATATTGATTATTTACTACAAAGTTGGTCTTTTAAAACTAGAGACAATAGTAAGCGTTTTAGGAAAGAATTATTAGATTGGACAACTTCAGTTGAATGGATTAAATTGAAAATTGTAAACACTACTAAAGGCACGGGAAATTTTGCCACAGGTACCGTGTCCTTTGAAGCTTATTATATAAAAAATGCAATTGTGGAATGTATTTCCGAAAACTCGTTTTTCGAAAAAGAGGAAGGGTGTTGGGTGTATGTAAAAGCATTGTAAATTCGTTATTTTAGGTTGAAATTACCAAGGTTAATTATTTCAAATAGATTTGTGTAAATTCAAGAGAAAACATATAGAATTCGACTTACCTCGCCTAAAAATAGTGTAGTTGTAAAAAAGCCAAATACTTTTAACGTTACCTCCAATTAGGTACTTAATATTTGGGTTTATTGGTCTATAATGCGTCTTTTTTAAAACTCTTAATAACTTTAAGAAACAGTACTTTCAAAATTGACGATAAGCTTTTATATTAGCAAGTATCCAAAACTTTTTCTATGAGTACCGAAGCTTTATATACCGAAGACAATATACGTTCACTAGACTGGAAAGAGCATATTCGTATGCGACCAGGGATGTATATAGGTAAGTTAGGTGATGGCTCGTCTGCCGATGATGGTATTTATATTTTAATAAAAGAAGTACTCGATAACTCTATTGACGAATTTGTCATGGGTACTGGTAAAACTATTGAAATAAGTATTCAAGGCGAAAAAGTTACCGTTAGAGATTATGGTCGAGGAATTCCTTTAGGGAAAGTTGTAGATGTAGTTTCTAAAATGAATACTGGAGGAAAATACGACTCCCGAGCATTTAAAAAATCAGTAGGGCTTAACGGTGTAGGTACAAAAGCAGTAAATGCATTATCTGCTTTTTTTAGAGTAGAGTCTACACGTGACGGTAAATCGGCTTCCGCAGAATTTTCAAAAGGAGAACTAACTAACGAAGAATTTTTAGAACAAACTTCACGTAGAAAGGGAACCAAAGTTTCGTTTGTAGCCGATGAAACGATTTTTAAAAATTATAAGTACCGTATGGAGTATGTGGCTAAAATGCTCAAAAACTACGTGTATTTAAATCCAGGGCTTACTATAATCTTTAATGGTGAAAAATTCTATTCTGAAAATGGGCTTAAAGACTTGTTATCGGATAGTATTATTGATACAGATAGGCTTTATCCAATAATTCATTTACGAGGAGAAGATATAGAAGTAGCAATTACACATAGTAGAACGCAATACTCCGAAGAATATCATTCGTTTGTAAATGGACAAAATACCACGCAAGGAGGTACCCATTTAGCCGCTTTTAGAGAAGCTGTAGTAAAAACAATTCGAGAATACTACGGTAAAAATTACGAGGCGAGTGATATAAGAAAATCAATAGTTGCTGCAGTTAGCATTAAGGTAATGGAGCCTGTTTTTGAAAGTCAAACCAAAACAAAATTGGGGTCTACCGACATGGGAGGTGACTTACCAACGGTTCGAACTTATATAAATGATTTTGTAAAAAAATATTTAGATAATTTTCTTCATAAAAACAGTGATGTCGCCGAAGCATTACAACGCAAGATTTTGCAAGCAGAGCGCGAACGAAAAGAACTTTCTGGAATCAGAAAATTGGCGAAGGATCGTGCTAAAAAAGCAAGCTTACACAATAAAAAATTACGTGATTGCCGAGTACATCTTGGCGATGCCAAAAATCCACGTAATTTAGAGAGCACCCTGTTTATAACCGAGGGAGATTCTGCAAGTGGGTCCATAACCAAATCAAGAGACGTAAATACCCAAGCAGTTTTTAGCCTTAGAGGAAAGCCTTTGAATTGTTACAACATGAGCAAAAAGATTGTTTATGAAAATGAAGAATTCAATTTATTACAAGCAGCGTTAAATATTGAGGAGTCTATGGAGGATCTTCGTTACAACAATATTGTAATAGCTACCGATGCCGATGTCGATGGAATGCATATTCGTTTGTTGCTAATTACCTTTTTTCTTCAGTTTTTTCCTGAGTTAATTAAAGAAGGGCATATTTATATATTGCAAACTCCATTATTTCGTGTAAGAAATAAAAAGGAAACTATTTATTGTTATTCCGAACAAGAACGAATTGATGCGATTAATAAATTAGGAAATAAACCAGAAATTACTCGATTTAAAGGATTAGGAGAGATTTCTCCTGATGAATTTGTTCACTTTATAGGAGAAGATATTCGTTTAGATCCTTTAATGCTTGACAAGGATAAGTCGATAGAGGAGCTTTTAGAGTTTTATATGGGGAAGAATACCCCCGATAGGCAAAAATTTATTATCAATAATTTACGAGTAGAGTTAGATAAAATAGAAGAAGCGGTATAAGTTACTATGGAAGAAAACTACGAAGAATTAAACCCAGAAGCTTCAGAAAACGCCATGGGCGAAGTAACCAAGAAAGTTACAGGAATGTACAAAGATTGGTTTTTAGATTATGCTTCTTATGTGATTTTGGAAAGAGCTGTACCAGCTATTGAAGATGGATTGAAACCTGTACAACGTCGTATTCTTCATTCTATGAAAGAGCTGGACGATGGTCGTTACAATAAAGTAGCCAATATTGTTGGGCATACTATGCAATATCACCCGCATGGTGATATGAGTATTTCGGATGCCATGGTACAAGTAGGACAAAAAGAGTTGCTTATCGATATGCAAGGGAACTGGGGAAATATTCTTACAGGCGATCGTGCTGCAGCATCTCGTTACATTGAAGCCCGACTTTCTAAATTTGCACTTGATGTAGTTTTTAATCCAAAAATTACCGATTGGCAATCATCTTACGATGGTCGGAAAAAGGAGCCTATTAATTTGCCAATAATGTTTCCTTTATTATTAGCACAAGGTGCAGAGGGGATTGCCGTAGGTTTGAGTACTAAAATATTACCACATAATTTTTTGGAATTAATAGATGCTTCTATAAAGCATTTAAAAGGAAAGAAATTTACAATATATCCTGATTTTCCTACTTCAGGAATCGCGGATGTTTCAAATTACAACGACGGATTACGTGGTGGTAAAGTACGTGTTCGTGCTAAAATTGAACAACAAGATAAAACCCATTTAGTAATTACCGAAATCCCATTTTCAACAACGACTACGAGTCTTATTGAATCGGTTTTAAAAGCAAACGAAAAAGGTAAAATTAAAATAAAGAAAATTGAAGACAATACCGCAGCCAAAGTTGAGATTTTAATTCATTTGCCTAGTAATGTTTCTCCTGATAAAACCATTGATGCACTGTATGCTTTCACTAATTGTGAAGTGTCAATATCACCATTAGGATGTGTTATTGAAGAAAATACCCCACATTTTATTGGGGTTTCAGAAATGTTACGACGTAGTACAAATAATACGGTTGAACTTTTAAAATTAGAATTACAAATTCAGCTAAATGAGCTACAAGAGCAATGGCACTTTGCTTCTTTAGAACGTATTTTTATCGAAAATAGAATTTATCGTGATATTGAGGAAGTAGAAACTTGGCCTGGGGTAATCGAAGCTATTGATAAAGGACTTCAACCTCATATTACGCATTTAAAACGGGCCATAACCGAAGAGGATATTACCCGTTTAACAGAAATACGAATTAAACGTATTTCGAAGTTCGATATTGATAAAGCGCAACAAAAAATTGATGCTTTAGAAGGTGAAATTGCAGAAAAAAAGCATCATTTAGAACATTTAATTGATTATGCGATTAGCTATTTTGATCGATTAAAGAAAACTTACGGTAAAGGTAAAGAGCGCCAAACAGAGCTTCGATTATTTGAAGACATAGAAGCAACTAAAGTTGTAATGCGAAACATTAAGCTTTACGTAAACAAAGCAGAAGGTTTTGTAGGAACGTCACTTAAAAAAGATGAATATGTGGCCGATTGTGCCGATATTGATGACGTTATTTGCTTTACGAAAGAAGGAAAATTAATTGTGTCTCGAGTGGGCTCTAAAACCTTTATAGGTAAAAACATTATTCACGTTGCTGTATTTAAGAAGAAAGACAAGCGTACGGTGTATAATATGATTTATAAGGATGGAAAAGGCGGAGCTTCTTTTGTAAAACGCTTCTCAGTTACATCAATAACACGTGATAAAGAATATGACTTAACGCAAGGCAAAAAAGGGTCTGAAGTGCTTTATTTTACAGCAAATCCCAATGGGGAAGCGGAAGTAGTTTCTATTTATTTAAGGCAAGTAGGAAGTATTAAAAAATTAAATTTCGAATTGGATTTCTCGGACTTATTAATCAAAGGGCGTGGAGTAAAAGGGAACACTGTTTCCAAATATCCAATAAAGAAAATAGATCTTAAAAAAGAGGGTGTTTCTACTTTACAGGCGCGTAAAATATGGTTTGATGACACGGTTAGAAGGATTAATGTAGATGGTAGGGGAGAACTTATAGGTGAGTTTGAAGGAGAAGACAAGCTTTTAATTATTAATCAAAAAGGGGAAGTAAAAACAATTACTCCGGAAGTAACACTTCATTTTGATAGTAATATGATTGTATTGGAAAAATGGATACCTCAAAAACCAATTTCAGCGATTCATTATGATGGTGAAAAAGAAAAGTATTATATCAAACGTTTTCTAATAGAAAATGTAAATAAAGAGGAAACGATTATAACAGATCATGAGAATTCGTTTTTGGAGTTGGTGTCCACAGATTATCTACCTCAAATTGAAATTATTTTTAATAAATTAAGAGGAAAAGATCAAAAACCAGCGCAAATAGTTAATGTAGCAGAGTTTATTTCTGTTAAGGGAATAAAGGCTGTGGGGAATCAACTAACATCGGAAAAGGTTAAACAAATTAACCTGTTAGAGCCCATTTTATATGAAGAAGAAATTGTGGAAAATGAAATAATTTCAGAAAAAGGTAGTGATTCAGAATCCTTAAACGATGAAAATTCGATAGAAAAAGATGAAAATGATGGTCAAACAGCTTTATTTTAAATGAAAAATAAGGTTTTTTTATTTTTTGTATTAAAATTAACACAGTTGGTATTTAAGTTGTAACTTGTTTAACGTTATGGAAACTCAAATAAAAGCATTAAATGAAGTATTGGTGTCGCAGTTAAATGCCTATTGTGTGCGTTTAGATTTGTCCTACAATATTATAGATGCTTTTGGATGCATTGAAACTTTAGGATTTAGTAAAATAAATAAGTATTCAAATATTTTTAAATCATTACCAACTCCTATTTCCGAAAGTTTATTAGAGTCTATACAAACCAATTTAAGAACAAATGCAACAGAGAAAGTTGAGGTTACTTACGCCGATATAAATCAAAAGCAAAAGAAAGTTAAGGTTATTTCGAGTTTAGTTGATTCAGATAAAGAAGTTTATTTTTTGGTAACATTTATACCGTTGACCATTGTTGATGACGAAATCACAAAAATTAATAACGGCTACGAATCTTTTGAAGAGGCACGTCGGAAATTAGAATTTAGCGAAAATAGATATACGTCTTTTTTTGAAAATGATCCTGTAATGCATTTTAGTGTAAATCCAGCCACTGGTTTAATAGCAGATTGCAATAAATATTCCGTTAATAAAATAGGGGTTTCGAGTAAAGAGGAAATTATAGGGAAACCGATATACACTATTTTTACAGACGACAAGTACGATCGCTGTTTATTTTTATTAGATAAATTCAAGAAAGAAGGATTTCTGGATAGCGAGGAGATGGAAATGAAAACAAAATCGGGAGGTTCAATACCTGTAATTTTGTATACCACAGCTCAGCGTGATGAAAATGGTAAAATACTTCTTAGTCGTTCTACTTTAGTAGATATTTCTGAACTAAAAAACACACAAAAAAGATTAAACCAAAAGCATATTCGTTTGGAGAATATGAATAGAGAGTTAGAGCAATTTGTATCGACTTGTTCGCACGATCTACAAGAGCCTTTGGCTACCATAAAATTTGCAAATGATTTAATAGGGAAATTATACGGTGAAAAATTAGATACTAAAGGAAAAGATTACGTTAGGTATGTTGACGAGGCCGTTGATAGATTAACAAAGCAAATACGTTCGTTACTTTCTCATATTCGTATTGGTCAAAATGCAGAGCGTATAACAATTGATACCAATCAACTTGTTGAAACGGTACTTAAAGATTTAGGTAAAAGTATATCGAGTTCAAAGGCAACAATTACCATAAAAAAAACACTACCAACAATTAAAGCGTATAGAGTTGAGTTGCGGTTACTCTTTCAAAATTTAATTTCTAATGCCATTAAATATGGTAAGGAAGGTGTAGCCCCGGAAATTGAAATAACATCGAGCAGCAATGCCAATTATACGATATTTTCAATTAAAGATAATGGTATTGGGATTAGTGAATTGGATCAAAAAGAAATCTTTAAAATATTTAATAGAGTCAATGAACAAAGTCCGCATAAAGGTGATGGTGTTGGCTTAGCACATTGCGAAAAAATTGTTCGAATGCATGAGGGAGATATTTCTATTGATTCGAAACCAGGTAAAGGCAGTACGTTTACTTTTAAATTAAAAAAGGATTATTTATTATAATTAGATCTAAAATTATATAGATAAAATACCTTGTTTTTATTTCTTTGCAACCTAATTCTTGTAAATGAAAATTTTAGTTATTCAGCAAAAAATGATAGGCGATGTTTTGACGAGCACAATAATTTGTGAGAGTCTCAAAAAAAAACATCCTGAATCTGAAATTCATTATTTAATAAATTCCAATACAATTCCTGTAGTTCAAAATAATCCCTATATAGATTATATAGTTGAGTTTACTGATGTTTATCACAACAATAAACTTGAGTTTTATTCTTTTTTAAAGACTATAAAAAATAAAAATTACGATTGGGTTATTGATGTTTATGGAAAAATTGAAAGTAATTTAATTACTCTTTTTTCAGGTGCAAAAAAGAAGACTTCTTATAAAAAATGGTATACCTCTTTTTTGTATACCGATTTAATAATTCGACAAAACAAAAAACAAACCAACTCTGGTTTGGCTATTGAAAACAGATTAAGATTAGTAGTTGATGACGATCAAATTGAGAAAAATGATATTCGACCTCAGGTTTTTTTAACGAAAAAAGAAATTGATAAAGCTAAAAGTCATTTAGAAAAAGCAGGTGTTGACTTCAATATTCCTATAGTTATGATAAGTGTTTTAGGAAGTGGAACAAACAAAACCTTACCTTTTGAGTATATGGCAAAGACTATAGATAATGTAGTTACAACTGTAAAGTGTACGATTCTCTATAACTATATTCCACCGCAGTCTGATGATGCTAAAAAAGTTTTAAATTTTTGTGCAGATAGCACTAAAGCACACACTAGATTTGATGTTTTTGGTAAAAGCTTAAGAGAGTTTTTAGCAATTTTATATCATTGTAAATTTTTGATAGGAAATGAAGGAGGTGCTGTAAACATGGCAAAAGCGTTACAAGTTCCTACATTTACTATATTTTCGCCATGGATTGAAAAAGAGGGATGGAATCTTTTTGAAAGCGAACAAAACGTTTCTGTACATTTAAAGGATTTTTTACCTGAGTTATACACAAAGCCTGAAAAGGGATATAAAAAGCAAGTACTAGAAATGTATGAGGAATTTACGCCCAATTTGTATGAGGTGAAATTATTAGATTTCTTAAAAAAGAATCGGTAATTAAAATTAAAATAGGACTTAGCGATTATTTTTTCTCCAAAATAAAAAGGTCTTTTTTAACCTTTTCTTTCGAAAGAATTTTTCTTGAAATTTTGATGTCTCAGCCCACATTGTGGAGAAAACCTTTTGGTAATTAACACCTGTAATTTTTGAATACTCGTCGCTCATCACACCTACCATTTCTTCTTTAGGTGTTAACCTCGAAAAGTTTTTCATACGCTCTAAAAAACTAAGCTCTTTAAAATTCATTCTATTTAAGTCGACTAAATAAAAATGATATTTATTGTTTGTTTTTTTTATAAGTGTATTACCAGGGGAGTGGTCATTGAATAAGATATTGCTTTCATGCAGACTATGTGTAAAATGTACAAATTGTCTTAAAATAGTTTCATGCTCACTATAATTGGGCTCTTCTACTAATTCTCTATAAGTTAGGTCCGCATTTATATGTTCACTAATGTAATAGCTTTCTTTGAGACCGAAGAAATTACTGTTTTCAAAATAGGCAATAGGCTGCGGAGTACCAATTTCTTTTTTTGATAGTAATTTCGCGTATTTAAAAGAACGTTCAGCTTTAGATTTTCGTATATATTTATACACAAAACTATTAAAAGCTTTCGGTACCTTGAAGGATTTTATGTTTAGTTTAGTGCCTTTAAAGTCAACTACTCTTATAGTATTTCTATTTTGATTTCCAAAAACTTCTCCAGTAGAATTAAAATTGAACAGTAACTGTTCAATTTCATCTTTATGTTTCTGAAAATTGTTTGTTAATTTAAAAACTACCATAGGTTGTATGCTAAACTTAATATTAAATTTTGAACCAATTACTAGTTTAGTTACTTGCAATATTAGGGTTCAACCATTTTTCGGCAAGACTAAGTGCTATATTTTTTCGTTCCGCAAAATCCTTTACCTGATCGTTCTTAATTTTTCCTAAACCGAAATAACGAGCCTCTTCATTACCAAAATAATAACCTGATACGGAAGCAGCCGGCCACATCGCTATGCTTTCGGTAAGTTCCACTCCAATGCGTTCTTTTACTTGAAGTACTTCCCATATAGTTAATTTTTCTAGGTGATCCGGGCAAGCAGGATATCCTGGTGCAGGCCTAATACCTTTATAATTTTCTTTAATTAACTCTTCGTTGCTAAGGCCTTCATTGGCAGCATATCCCCAATCTTGTAAACGTATTTTTTTATGTAAAAATTCTGCGTAAGCTTCAGCAAAACGATCGGCCAATGCTTTAATCATAATGGAATTGTAATCGTCCAAATTGTCCTGAAATTCTTTTGCTTTAGCCTCAGTACCAAAACCTGTGGTTACACAAAAGGCACCCATGTAATCTTTTTTTCCAGAGGATTTGGGGGCAATATAATCGGACAACGCAAAATTAGGTTTGCCAGCGTGCTTTTTCAATTGTTGACGTAGCGTTCTAAAGATTGCTTTTTTATCACCATCGTAAGTGATTTCAATATCATCATCATTTTCTAAAGTATTGGCCTCAAATAGTCCAAAAATAGCTTTCGCTGTAAGCCATTTTTCATCTAGAATTTGATTCAGCATTTCTTGGGCATCGGCAAAGAGTTCCGTTGCTTGTTCGCCAACAACTTTATCGGTTAAAATTGCAGGATATTTTCCGTGTAAATCCCACGATCTAAAAAATGGTGTCCAATCTATAAAATCTACAAGTTCGCGCAAATCTTGATTTTCAATAACTTGAATTCCTAGTTTGTTAGGTTTTGTTATTTGAGAATTTTCCCAGTCAATTTGATATTTGTTTTTTCGAGCATTTTGTAAAGAGAGGTATTCTTTTTTCTTGGTACGCTTTAAAAATTGAATTCTAAAAGCATCATAATCTGCTTTAAGGTCAGAAATGTATTTTTCTTTGGTTTCCTCTTTTAACAAATCACCAACCACAGTAACCGCCCTAGATGCATCGTTTACATGTACCACAGATCCATCGTATTCAGGATCAATTTTAACTGCGGTATGGGCTTTACTAGTTGTAGCACCACCAATTAGTAAGGGTATTTCAAAATTTTTACGCTTCATTTCTTTAGCGATATACACCATTTCATCTAAGGAAGGCGTAATAAGCCCACTTAAACCAATAGCATCCACATTTTCCTGTATGGCAGTTTCTATAATTTTTTCAGGAGGTACCATAACGCCTAAATCCACAATTTCGTAATTGTTACATGCTAGTACTACCGAAACAATATTTTTACCAATATCGTGTACATCGCCCTTTACGGTTGCCATTAATATTTTTCCGGCAGCTTCTTGTTTTCCTGATTTTTCAGCTTCTATAAACGGTAGTAGGTAAGCTACAGCTTTTTTCATTACACGAGCCGACTTCACTACTTGCGGCAGAAACATTTTTCCTTCCCCAAATAAATCACCCACCACGTTCATCCCTACCATAAGGTTATCTTCAATAACTTCGATAGGGCGATTTTTAGTTAACCGAGCTTCTTCTACATCCTCTACTATAAATTGATCTATACCTTTAACTAAGGCACGAGTAATGCGATCCTGCAATCCGTCCTCTCTCCACGATAAGTCTGGGCCACTTTGTTTTTTTCCGTCACCTTTTACGGTTTCGGCAAAGTCAAGTAAACGTTCGGTAGCATCATCACGACGGTTTAAAATTACGTCTTCCACATACTCCAATAAATCTTTAGGGATATCATCGTAAACCTCCAACATTGTAGGATTTACAATTCCCATATTCATACCAGCTTTAATGGCATGAAATAAAAACACGGAGTGCATAGCTTCTCTTACAGGATTGTTTCCTCTAAAAGAGAAAGAAACATTACTTACCCCACCACTAACACTACAGTGAGGTAAATTTTCACGCACCCAGCGTGTTGCTTCAATAAAATCAATGGCATTTAGCTTGTGCTCATCCATTCCTGTAGCAACAGGGAATATGTTAAGATCAAAAATAATATCTTCTGGTGCAAAGTTTACCTCATCTACCAATATGCGGTAAGATCGCTCTGCAATTTCTATTCGGCGATCGTAATTGTCCGCTTGACCCACTTCGTCAAATGCCATTACAATTACCGCTGCCCCATAGCGTTTTATTAGCTTGGCATCTTTTACAAACTTATCTTTTCCTTCTTTTAATGAAATAGAATTTACAACACATTTACCTTGTACTACTTGTAATCCTGCTTCAATTATTTCCCATTTGGAGCTGTCAATCATTATAGGCACGCGGGCAATATCAGGTTCGGCCATTAAAAGATTTAAATACCTAACCATGGCTTCTTTTCCATCAATCAAACCATCATCCATATTAATATCGATGATTTGTGCTCCACCTTCTACTTGGTGGCGTGCCACATCCAATGCTTCATCAAATTTTTCTTCTTTAACTAGCCTAAGGAATCGTTTAGAACCCGCTACGTTTGTACGTTCTCCTACATTAATGAAATTCATATTTTCATTAACAATCATAGGTTCCAAACCAGATAGTTTTAGGAAGCGTTTTTCGTTTTGATTACTCATAATTTAAAAGGGAATAGTTGCTAGGTAATAGATTACCTAATTTAATGGTCATAATTTTTTAACAATATAGATCGTTCATAATTAAACAATCCGAGGCTGATATTCAGCTGCCATATCGGCAATTGCTTTAATATGCTCTGGAGTGGTACCACAACACCCTCCAATAATATTAATTAGTTTTTTGTCTAAAAATTCTTTTATCTGAGCCGCCATTTGCTCTGGGGATTCATCGTATTCACCAAAAGCATTTGGTAGTCCGGCATTGGGGTGAGCCGATACATTGAATTCGGCATTTTTGGCTAGTACTTCCAAGTGAGGCGTAAGTTGGTTAGCACCCAAGGCACAGTTAAAACCTACACTAAGCATAGGTATGTGCGATATGGATACTAAAAAAGCTTCTGCGGTCTGGCCTGAAAGTGTTCGACCACTAGCATCGGTAATAGTACCACTTACCATTATAGGGGTATCTATATTGCGTTCTTCATTTACTTCTTGAATAGCAAATAATGCCGCTTTTGCGTTTAAGGTATCAAATACCGTTTCTACTAATAATATATCGGCACCTCCGTCTAATAAGGCTTCTGTTTGTTGCTTGTAAGCAATGCGAAGGTCGTCAAAAGTAACGGCTCTATATCCAGGGTCATTAACATCGGGCGACATACTTGCAGTTCGGTTAGTTGGCCCTATGGAACCTGCAACAAACCTTGGCTTATCAGGGTTTTTTGCCGTGTACTCCTTGGCTACTTCCTTGGCTATTTTTGCAGACTCATAATTTAATTCATAAACCAAATCTTCCATACCATAATCTTCCATAGCAATGGTAGTGCCTGAGAAAGTATTGGTTTCCGCAATATCTGCCCCAGCTTCAAAATACAAAGCATGAATTTCTTTTATAGCCTCGGGTTGCGTAATACTAAGTAGATCATTGTTTCCCTGCAAAGGTTGTTTCCAATCTTTAAAACGTTCGCCACGATAATCTTCCTCTGTAAACTTATGACGTTGTATCATAGTTCCCATTGCACCATCAAGTATAAGAATGCGTTTTTTTAGTAAATCTTGAATTTTTGTCATACTTCTATGTCGGTTTTCTTTTGTTAGAATTACTACCGATTGTTTTCGATTTGCAAAGGTACGCCATAGCTATTTAGCTACCAAAACCCCTTATTTAAACTTGTTTTTAAAATAGATTTAAATTCAAGATATTAGATATGTATGTTACTACGATATGCACTAAAATTATAATTATTCAAGGTAATTTAACTATTCATTTTCTTGTAAAATTGTGTAAATACAAAAAAACAAGTATGTTATTAAAGACGGAATTGATGGTGCCTGAAACCGCTAAATCAGTGATTATTGGTGGAGCAGGATTAATTATAGTGTATTACATTATTTTTTTTATTCTAAAAAAAATAGGAAGCAACCCCAAGTATATTTTACCCCTAAGTTTTGCCCGTAGAATAAGAGTGCCTTTACTGTTGTTTTTGGTATTTATATTTACGTACAGCATGGGGTTATCGCTTGATTCGATTACTAATACCAAACAATACATATTTAGAAAAGTAGGAAGCTTAGGGATTATTTTCACCGTTAGCTGGATGTTGATTGTTGTAATGAAAGCTATAAAAAATAGGATTATTAATAAATATGATATTACACAATCAGATAACTTAAAGGCGCGAAAGATATATACTCAGTTTAATATTTTAGAGAATATAATCACATTTATTATAGTACTATTTGGAATAGGTATTGCTTTAATGAGTTTTGATAATATTAGACAAGTAGGGGTAAGTATGTTGACTTCAGCAGGTATTGCAGGTATTATTATAGGTTTTGCAGCTCAGAAAGCACTTGCTACTTTGTTGGCGGGTATTCAGATTGCATTTACGCAACCTATACGGTTAGACGATGTAGTGATTGTGGAAGGAGAGTGGGGCGTTATTGAAGAAATTAATTTGACTTATGTGGTAGTAAATATTTGGGATAAGCGCCGATTAGTAGTGCCTACTACTTATTTTATAGAAAAACCTTTTCAAAACTGGACTAAAAATTCGTCAGACTTAATGGGTACGGTTTTTATTTATACCGATTATAATTTTCCGGCAGAAGCATTACGTACAGAACTGACTAATATATTAGAAAATACTTCTCTTTGGGATGGTAAAGTAAATGTACTTCAAGTAACGGATACTAAAAAAGATTGGGTAGAATTACGAGCTTTGGTAAGTGCTAAAGATTCCCCAACTGCTTGGGATTTGCGAGTACACGTTAGAGAAAAGCTAATTGCATTTATGCAAAAGAATTACCCAGAAAATTTACCATTTAATAGGGTGAGCCTAGAGTCTGAGTCTATAGTTAAAAGAAATTCTTAAAGAAACACTATTTCTGAAAAAGTAAAAAGGCTACTAAGTTTTCTAATATAAAAAATCAAAAACTCCGTTTTAAATCTAAAGTAAAATAATTGACTTTATATCAAAAAAAGGCCTTGTGACTAATTTTAGTAATAAGGCTTTTTTTTATTTATTGGCATGTTTCCAGCGCTTGTGTGTCCATAAATAATATTCTGGTTGTTTTTTTATTTGTTCTTCAAGCATTTTATAATAAGTGCGTATAGCTTCGTATTCCTTGTTTTCGGATAAATCATCCTGAATTAAAACGACTTCAGCTTCATAATAGCCACGTTTTACTTTCTCAACTTTTAAATAACACACAGCCATATCTAGTTTTTTAGCTAATACCTCACCACCAATAAAGGCAGGTACATCGTGACCCATAAAAGGGATTTTAAAGTCGTTGTTTGATGAGCTAGGCGATTGATCTCCAACTAAACCATATAAAGCAGCTCTTGTTTTTTTACGTTCTTGTTGTATGGCATAGCGCATTACTTTTTTACTAGGAATTATAGTAGCTCCAAAACGAGCTCTAATTTTTTTGGCAAAATCGTTAAAATGAGGGTTTTTAATAGGCTTAAAAACACCAACTACATCTTGGGTTGTAGTTAGTTGTATGCTATTTCCCCATTCATAATTTGCGTAATGTGCAGCGAGTAAAATAACACTCTTGTTATTAGCTTCAAGTTTTCGTAAAGCGTCTAAGTTTTTGAATTTGTATCGTTTCTGTGTTTCTTTATGAGAAATAGTTATAGATTTTATCATTTCCATAAACATATCGCACATGTGTTTATAGAATTTTTTTCTAATTTCTTTGATCTCGTCAATTGTTTTTTCAGGGAATGCCAATTTTAAATTGGCTGTAACCACTCGTTTTCTATATTTTACAATGCGGTAAATAATAAAAAAAACAACATCTGAAATAGCATAAAATATCGGCCAAGGCAGTATAGAAATACACCATAATAAGGCATACATTATTTTAAACTTAAGCAACTCCATTGAATAATTATTTGATGCAAATATATAAGTATCTTTGAATTTAAATATTAATTTAATGGGGAACCTTCCAATTGTTGTTTTAGTAATTATAGGAGTAAATATTTTGTTTTCTTACCAAGGTTTTAATAATGCTGCACTTTTCGAAAAATATAAATTTCATGTAGGAGGCATAAAGGCAGGAGAAAAAATACGCATGTTCTCATCGGGCTTTCTGCATGGTGATTGGATGCACTTACTTTTTAATATGTATTCATTATATATGTTTGCCCCAATTGTTGTTTCTTATTTAGGAACGGTTAATTTTATAATTATATATATTGGGGCATTATTATTAGGTAATTTACTGTCGTTTTATTTTCATAAAAATGAATATAATTATTCAGCAATAGGAGCAAGTGGTGCGGTTTCGGGAATTATTTATGCTGCTATATTACTGTATCCTGAAATGAGTTTGTATTTCTTTATAATACCTATTCCCATACCAGGATATGTTTTTGGAATTGGATACTTATTATATTCAATTTATGGAATGAAGAGTAATAGCGATAATATAGGTCACGATGCACATTTTGGAGGAGCGGTAGGGGGTTATATCCTTACGTTGTTAATAATGCCAAGTTTACTTAAAACTAGTTTTGTAATGGTTGTATTACTTGCTATACCTATTATAGTTCTTTATTTTTTGGTGAAAACAGGTAAGCTTAATGTATAGGAGTTAGTTTAGGGGTAGGTCTTTTCCATTTATCGGCAACATCTAAAATATTGTAGTTTAAAGGCGATTTTTGGCGTTCTAATTTATCGTTTTGAAAACTTCTTTCAAGAATATCTTCTATTAAATAATCTTCATAAACAGCTACGGGATTAAAAGTTTTCTTTAAAGAGATATTGAATAGACTTGCCGTTTTTTCGTAGAAAAAAGCATTAAAGCCATTTTTATATTCTTTTATCAAATCAAACATAGTAATTCCTGTTTGTCGATGAATTAATTTAACAAGTATTTGTCCCTCGGTGCGAGTCATTTTTTTCAACTCAGGAGTAAATTTTTTCTGTAAAAAACGTTGCATTTTACGAACATGCTTTTTTTTATGGCGTTTTTTCCTATAATCTTTTAAATCAGCAACCAAGTTGGTTAAGGTATCGGCAGCCATTTTAGCATAAGGATATACTTTTCGAGTTTTACGCTTTAGAATTAAATATTTTTTATATTCTAAACTACTGTCAAATTTTAATTTTTTTAATAAAACAACTTCATCTAGCTCAAAAGCTTTTACAGAGACGGAATCACCTTCCATCATAAATCGAAACTCTTCTTCAGTTTGAGCACTGTTAACCGAGTCAATTTCTTTTTCGGTAATAGAATCTATTTGTTGTGCATAACTGAAAGTGAACAACGAAAAAATAAAGAAACAATTAAAAAAAACTTTCATATTTAATTATAATGATAAAACTATGCCAAATTAACAACTTGGGGTATATTACTACCTAATTTTAAGCATAAAGTTAATAATAGAATTATTAAATTCGTATAAAATTGATAAAACATGGCCAATAAAAGCATATTGAATAAAGAGTCGATGACTTTTTTAGAAAATTACTTAAATAATGCATCACCTACTGGATATGAGTGGGAAGGACAAAAAATATGGATGGATTATTTAAAACCTTATGTAGATGAATTTATTACCGATACTTACGGAACAGCAGTAGGAGTAATTAATCCTGATGCTGAATTTAAGGTGGTAATAGAAGGACATGCAGATGAAATTTCTTGGTACGTAAACTATATTACTGACGATGGACAAATTTATGTGATTAGAAATGGAGGGAGTGACCACCAAATTGCACCATCAAAACGTGTAAATATTCATACAAAAAAAGGTATAGTTAAAGGTTTGTTTGGTTGGCCAGCAATTCATACCCGAAGAGGAGGTACTAAAGAGCAACCACCAAAATTAGATAATATTAGTATTGATGTAGGGTGCAGCACCAAAGACGAAGTGTTGGCTTTAGGGATTCATGTAGGTTGTGTGATTACTTACCCAGATGAGTTTATGATACTAAACAAGAATAAGTTTGTGTGTAGGGCTTTAGATAACCGTATGGGAGGATTTATGATTGCTGAAGTAGCGCGTTTATTAAAAGAAAACAATATAGAGTTACCTTTTGGTTTGTATGTAACTAATTCCGTACAAGAAGAAATAGGTTTGCGCGGTGCTGAAATGATTACACAGCGTATTAAACCCAATGTTGCTATTGTAACCGATGTGTGTCACGATACAACAACTCCAATGATTGATAAAAAAGCAGAGGGAGATAGTAAAATTGGAGCAGGACCCGTAATTTCTTATGCTCCAGCAATACAGCAGAATTTACGCGAACGTATTATTGAAACTGCCGAAACCAAAGAAATTCCATTTCAAAGGCATGCTTCAAGTAGGGCCACAGGTACGGATACCGATGCTTTTGCTTACAGTAATGGAGGCGTAGCTTCAGCTTTAATTTCATTACCACTTCGTTACATGCATACTACCGTAGAAATGGTACATCAAGATGATGTTGAAAACGTAATAAAATTAATTTATGAAACGTTGTTAACCATTAAAAATGGCGAAACATTTAGTTATTTTGACTAATAATTTCAAAAAGTGAAGTTTTTTGATTGTAGCATTTTGATCAAAAAACTTCACTACTTAATATAAATGGAAGAATATATTGATATCCTTACGGAAGAAGGGGAGCTTACTAATGAGCAAGCATTAAAGTCGACAGCACACCGTTTAGGATTGTGGCATGCAAGCGCTCAAATTTGGATTGTAAATTCTGCAAAACAAGTTTTATTACAAAAACGAGCTAGCTGTAAAGATTCATACCCTAATTTATGGGATATTTCAGTTGCAGGGCATTTGTCGGCAGGCGATACAGCCAAAGAAGCAGCGGTTAGAGAAATAAAGGAAGAGATTGGCTTACGAATTAATCAACATGAACTTCATTTATTAAAAAAAATAAAAAAAAGTAAAATTCCTAAAAAAGATTTTTTAGATAATGAATATAATTATCTTTTTGTTGTAAAAAAGGATTTCAAAATTACCGATTTAGTATTGCAAAAAGAAGAAGTTGAGGTGGTGAAATGGGTTGCAATAAATGATTTTGAGTCTCAATTAGTACAAACACCTGAGCTTTTTGTGCCACACGGAAATCAATATTATACATATATTATAAATGAATTAAGGATGATATAGTTAAGATTCAATTATATTTATCGATTAAAATAACTCAAAAAAGATACAATGAAAAAAATGATAACTATAGGCCTTATGGCGCTTATGTTTTCTTGTTCAAAAAAAGAAGGATATAGCGTTTCGGGTGACTTAACAGGTTTTGAATCTAAGGACATGGTTTACATAAATACAGTAAGCGATGCTAACAGGCCTATTATAATAGATTCAATACAAATGATTGATGGTAAATTCAGTCTTGATTTACCAACTCCAGCGAGTAAAGATTTTTACTTTTTAAGTTTTGCGAAATCTACTAAAGGAAATATATTATTTATTTCAGAAAATAAAGCATTAAAAATTAAAGCGGATATTAATGATTTACGTGGAGCTAAAATTGATGGAGGAGAGGAAAATAAAACTTTTGTTAATTTTTTAAATCAAATAAATAAATTAGGAGCCGTAGCGAAGGATATTACGAGAGAAAATAATATAGCGAAACAAAATGCTGATTATCCAGGTTTACAAAATGCTCAAAAACGTAAAGATTCTTTGGCCACAGCTAGCAAGGAAATGCGTTTAAAAATTTTAGGAGAAACACCCAATACCGTAGCAGCAATTATGGCTTTAACAGATTTGGTAAGTCAAAAAATGATAAAATCAACTGAAGCTAAGGCATACTATGAGAAATTTACTCCAGAAATGAAAAGTTCTAGATTAGGAAGAAATGCAGAAACAGGAATTAGTTCTATCATAGAGACAAGTAATAAAATAGGAGACAAGGTATCTAACTTTACAGCGCCTTCGTTATCGGGTAAAAAATTAAGTTTGAATGAAAATTTAGGTAAAGTAACAATTTTAGATTTTTGGGCATCTTGGTGTAGGCCTTGTAGAGCAGAAAATCCTAATGTAGTTCGCATTTATAATAAATATAAAAGTAAAGGTTTAGAGATTATAGGAATATCTTTTGATCAAAAAGCAGAAAAGTGGCAAAAAGCTGTTGAAAATGACGGATTAACATGGAAACATGTATCGAATTTAAAAGGTTGGAAAGAACCCTTAGGTAAGCCTTTTGGCGTACGTTCTATACCAACAACATACTTGTTGGATGAAAATGGGGTAATTATAGCTAAAAACCTTAGAGGGCAAGCGCTGGAAAATAAAATAGCCGAATTATTGAATTAATAATGCTAATATAAATACAGTATAAAAAAGGGTGCTTAAATTTAAGCATCCTTTTTTTATAATTTAATAAACCTAAAAACAGGACCTACAGCTTCACAACTATCAGTATCTCTAGCATAAAATTCATAAGGCCCATTTTTTAAATTCTTAAAAATATTAGAAGCCTGAAAATCTTTACCATTCAAAGAATATTCGTAATTACCGTCTTCTCGCGTGTAAATTTTAATAGTATTATCCTCTTTTTCAACTGAAATTCTGTTTATAGCTGGGCCTTCAGCACCTTTAACATAAAAAGTTTTAATGGCTAAGTAATTTTCATCCTCTTCTTTAGTAATGGTAACTACGTATTTTCCGGGATCATACACTGTAATTGTTTTTTCATATTCTTCCGTACTCCAATCGTAGTATGAATCTTCCCCATCATCACCATCTAGTACAAGCTCGTCTCCTAAGCACATGGTAACGGTAATGTAACTATTAGACACGGAACTTTCTATATTACCCGTTTGTGAGAAACACAACCCAAGGCTTCCCCAATAAATTAAAAAAAAACAGATTACTTTATTTAACATAAGAGCTTAAAAATACTAAAATTATTGGTTTTGAAAAACCATGAGTTGATGAGGTATTCCTGTTTTTTGTGAAGCATATGGTTTACCAGTAGGTTTAAAATTATTTTTTAAATAAAAAGGGATTGCCGATATGCGGGCACTTAATTGAATTGTAATAGGATCGGAGAGTAAAGCAATTGAGATTAATGTTGATAAAATAGATTTACCTACTCCTTGTTTTTGCTTTTCAACAGCTACAGTCATCTGAGAGATTATAGCTTTTTCTTTGGTTAATGTAAGTCTTCCTGTACCAATTACTACATTGTTTTCAAGAGCAATTATGTGCTTACTTTGTTTTTCGTAAGCATCATCTATTAATTCCTGTGCATTAGCATAACCTTCAAAAAACAATTTCTTACGTAGGTTAACTCCCTCTAAATAAAAATTACTATTGAATGCTACACTTATAATTTTCATTGATAGGATTTACTTAGGATAAAGCATTTCTGCTTTTTCTTTAATTTGATTCATTACAATTTCGCTATCCCAAAGCGTTTCAATATTATTCATAGCCATAATTTCGGACATGATTTTTTCCTGCTGTTCTCCTAAACCAAGAGCTTCTGCGTAAGGTTTGTTTGAAAAAGTAACTCTTGAATATAAGGGAACCCATAGTTTAGGGTAGGCAACAGCAAACTTCTTTTCAATTTTTTTCTGTAAAATAAAAGAAGGATCAGCTGTTTTAGAACTCATTTCCATAAAGTTTCTGTAGGAGAGTTCGGCAATAGCATCTGCATTAGGCTTACGTTTGTTTTGATAAGTTTCAAAAATAGTTTGCCAATTATCGTCACCTAATTGGTCTATAATTTGGTCTAGTTCATAAACATCTTCAAAACCTGCGTTCATACCCTGTCCGTAAAAAGGTACGATAGCGTGGGCGGAATCTCCTACCAATGCTACTTTATCCCAATATGTCCAAGGAAAACATTTTGTGGTTACCAGTGCGCTTGTAGGATTGTTTTGAAAATCTTCTAAAAGGGTAGGCATTATTGCTAAAGTATCAGGAAAATGAATTTTCCAAAAATCCGTAATATTTTCAGCTGTTTGAAGCTCTTCAAAAGAGTTTTTACCTTCATGAGGCATAAATAGAGTACAAGTAAAACTTCCATCTAAGTTAGGTAGCGCAATTAGCATAAATTTACCTCTAGGCCATATATGTAAAGAGTTTTTATTTATTACGTGCTTACCGTCTTTGCTAGCAGGTATGCTTAATTCTTTATATCCTGTGTTTAAAAAATCTTGCGAATAATTGAAACGACTTCTACGTTGCATTTTATGTCGTACTCTTGAGAAAGCACCATCACAACCAAATATTAAATCGAATTGATATTCGTTCCATTTTCCTTTTTCAGTTTCGCCTGTATATATTTTTGCTTCAGGTAAGTTAATATCCCACACTTTTTCTTCGAACCTAAAAATAGCACCAGCCTCTTCGGCAAGGTCAATCATTTTACGGTTTAATACTCCACGCGAAATAGAATAAATAGCTTCACCATCTTTACCATAATTTTGAGTGTAATCGTCTTTGTCATTTACATGAATAAAACGTTTATTCATTGCTAGACCAAGGTTTTCTACCTCTTTTTTAATTCCAGCTTTTTCCAAAGCATTCCAACCCCGAACGGACATTGCTAAATTAATAGAACGACCACTAAATTTAATTTTTCTAATATCTGGGCGACGATCAAATATAGTAACGTGGTAATTACGTTTACGTAAATAAATGGCCAAAAGAGAACCAACAAGTCCGCTTCCAACAATAGCTATATTGGGTTGTTTCATTTTGTGTTTAATGTACTCTTTGCCTAAAAAATCGATTATACTTTAGGTTGAATCGCAAGTTAAGTATAAATTTCAACTTTATTAGGTCTCGTAAATTCCGATTGGATATACTTATCTTAAAATTGTTATAAAAAAAAATAGAACCGTATTACACCGCTTACTTTTGAAGTAAATTTTTGAAAATGAAAAAACACCTAACACACGAAGAAATAAATAATTTGGATCGCTTTCCTAAAGTGAATTTAATGAATAGTGTAACAGGATATAAATCGGCAAACCTTATTGGAACAAAAAATTCCGAAGGGGCAACAAACTTAGCTATTTTCAATTCGGTTTGTCACCTAGGTAGTAGCCCGTCTTTAATTCATTTTACGTTGAGACCCCACACAGTAGCTAGGCATACCTACGAAAATATACTAAGCACCAAATATTTTACAGTTAATCAGGTTCATAGCGGTATTATTAAACAGGCACATTATACGGCGGCTAGCTTTGAAGAAGGCGCTTCGGAATTCGCAGCAGCAGGACTGACCGAAGAGTATAAAACTAATTTTTACGCTCCATTTGTTCGCGAAAGCGCTATACAACTAGGGTGTGAATACGTAAATACCTATGAAATTAAAGAAAATGGGTGTTTATTAGTAATCGGTGCGATTAAACATTTGTATTTTGATGAACATATTCAAGATAGCGATGGTTTTTTAAATTTAGAAAAAGCAGCAACTGTGTGTATTAACGGTTTGGATGGATATGCTTTACCTAAGCCTTTAGATAGGTTTGAATACGCACGACCTAATGAAGCAGTAAAAAGTAAAATAATTAAATAGTGTACCCCACTAACAGGTAAACATTTATATTTGTGTACTTGTATTTTTAAAATCACTTTATTGAAGTCATTAAAACATATTAATACCTATTTTTCTAAGTATAAAATTCGTTTAATTTTAGGGTTGTTTATAGCCATTGGATCTCGAATTTTTGCGGTTGCCGTACCTAAGTTAGTTGGCGATTCGGTTTCCGTTGTAGAACAGTATCAAAAAGGTTTAGTTACAGATTTTGATGAAGTAAAGTACCAATTAATTTTAAATATAGCTTTAATAATTGGAGTAGCTTTAGCTGCTGGTTTTTTGATGTTTTTAATGCGTCAAACTTTTATAGTGGTTTCTAGGTTTATTGAATTTGATCTTAAAAATGAAATTTACAACCACTATCAAAAACTTTCATTAAGTTTTTACAAATCTAACCGTACAGGCGATTTAATGAGCCGTATTAGCGAAGATGTAATGAAAGTGCGAATGTACGCTGGCCCTGCTTTAATGTATAGCGTAAATACAATTACATTATTTGTAATATGCTTATTTTATATGTCGAGTGTAGCTCCTAAATTAACCTTATATACAGTAGCACCATTACCTTTTTTAAGTATTGCTATTTACTTTTTAAGTGTCGCTATAAATAAACGCACAACAGTAGTACAAGAGTATCTGTCAAAACTCACATCAGTTACTCAAGAAGCATTTAGTGGGATATCTGTAGTAAAGGCTTATAGTATTCAAAAAAGCACACAACAAAACTTCGATAAAATTGCAGCAGCGCACAAACAAAAGAGTATTCATTTAGCGAGTGTTCAGGCATTATTTTTTCCTTTAATGGTTTTGTTGATTGGAGCTAGTAACATTATTGTAATTTATGTGGGAGGACAACAATACATAGATGGAGAAATAAAAGACTTTGGTATTTTAGTACAGTTTATTATTTACGTGAATATGTTAACATGGCCCGTTGCCACTGTAGGATGGGTTTCTTCTATAGTACAACAAGCGGAAGCCTCTCAAAAAAGAATTAATGAATTTTTGGAAACCACACCAGAAATCACAGATTCAGTTACTGCTGAAAGCTTTAAATTGAATAATAGTATAAGATTCGATAATGTAAGTTTTACCTATCCCGATACAGGTATAGAAGCTTTAAAAAATGTGTCATTTACTTTACAAAAAGGTAAAACACTTGGTATTGTAGGAAATACCGGTTCTGGTAAGTCTACTTTGTTGGAGTTATTAGCACGTTTGTATGATCCTACAAGTGGTGTTATATATATAGATGATGTTCCTTTAAAAAATATAAGTTTAGAAACGTTAAGATCAAAAATTGGTTTTGTACCCCAAGATGCTTTTTTGTTTAGTGATACCATAGCTAATAATTTGCGTTTTGGAAAAGAAAATGCTACAGATGAAGAATTAATAGAAGCTACCGAATTAGCCTCGGTACATCACAATATTATTAATTTTAAAAACGGTTATAATACCCTTTTAGGAGAAAGAGGGGTAACTTTATCAGGGGGGCAAAAACAACGTGTTTCCATAGCGCGTACGGTGATAAAAAAGCCTGAAATATTATTATTGGATGATTGTTTATCTGCAGTTGACACAGAAACTGAAGAGCAAATTGTAGCAAATATTAATAATTTGGCTGAAGAAAAAACAGCGCTTATTGTGAGCCATCGAATTTCTTCGGTTCAAAATGCAAATTTAATATTGGTTTTAGAAGAAGGAAAACTTATACAAAAGGGAACTGATGTAGCACTTAAAGCTGTTGATGGATATTATCAAAAACTGTATGATAAACAGTTAAAACAAAAAGATTTTTAATTTTTTTTGTGTGCGTTAATTTTTTTTTCCATTTTTGGATTAGATAACCAAAGAAATAATAAATATTATGGGTGATTATGGAACATTAGAAAAAGAAGAAATTTTTTCTAAAGTTTTGAGAGCAGGGAGAAGAACTTATTTCTTCGATGTTAGAGCTACAAAAGCGGGAGATTACTATATAACCATAACAGAGAGTAAAAAATTTACTAATGATGACGGTTCATTTCATTATAAAAAACATAAAATTTACTTATACAAAGAAGATTTTACTGGTTTTACTGAAATATTAAATGAAATGACGAATTATGTAATTAACGAAAAAGGTCAAGAGGTTATTAGCGAACGTCACCAAAAGGATTATCAAAAGCCATATGAAAATTCATCTGAGGATTCTAAAGAAAAAATAAAATCCACTGAAAGTACACTAGGATTTACTGATGTAAACTTTGAAGATATATAATAATAATACCGAGTGTTTTCGGAGAATAAACTATTCTGAAACAAACAACTATACTGACTAAACTAGAAAAAGGCTACTCGTAATGAGTAGCCTTTTTTGTATATTAAATTGTAGTCAAAAAAAGTCTATTGCATAGATATTAATAGCGTTGATTACACTAAAAAGTTATTGTGGGGCCATCGCGAGACGTAATATAAATACATAAAAAAAGCCTTGAAATTAAATTCAAGGCTTTTTTATATATATGTCTGTTATGCTATAATTTACTTAAGTTTTCAGCTAAAGCGTTAATGAAATTTTGAATCGGTTTTTTAATCATCATAGCCATCATAGGGTTAAAATCCCCATCAAAAACTAATTGAGTTTCTGTTTTTCCGTCTTTTTCAGAAATATTTGCAGTAAGCGTAAATGGAAGTTTGTCACTTGCAGCTCCTAAAACAACTTTAGAAGGAGCAATTTCTTCTTTTTGTTTTAAGATCAATTCAGGCATACCTTTTAATTGGAACAAAAATTTATCAGCAGCTAAAGTTTCAAACTTTTGCTTGCTATCGGGCATTATATGCTCAAAATTATCCACTTTGGTTAAGAAATCGAATACTTCTTGCGGAGACTTCGATATGGCTACTTTAGGGCTTTCTAAATTCATTATTTTATTTTTTATAAATAAACAAAAAAAAAGGCAATTTGTTATGCGTGCATTGCTTTTTTTGGTGGATAAATAAATTAAATGCTCCATTTTGAAGGATCGGTCCTCCAAGATTGTAAGGTAGCTGTTTGATTTGCAGTAATGTATTCTTTTTCTTGAGCTAACTCAATTAAATTTTCATAATTGCTAAGTGTGGTAAGCTTTATAGCTGCGTTATTAAAGTTATCATCGGCTGTTTTAAAACCATAACTAAATATAGCAACCATCCCTAAAAGGTCTGCATTCACTTTTTTAAGAGCGTCTACAGCTAAAAGGCTACTTTTTCCTGTACTAATCAAGTCTTCTATAACAACTACTTTTTTCCCTTCGGGAACAATACCCTCTATTTGATTTTGGCGCCCATGTTTTTTTGCTTCTGGACGTATATAAATGAATGGTAAATCCAAGGCATTTGCTACCAACATGCCAATACCAATAGCACCAGTGGCAACACCTGCAATTACTTCGACATCGCTGTATTCTTGTTTTATAAGAGTAGCAAATTTTTGAGTGATAGAGTTTCTTACTTCAGGATAAGACAAACAAATACGATTGTCACAATAAATAGGAGACTTCCAACCGGATGCCCATGTAAATGGATCTTGTGGTTGTAATTTAATTGCGTTAATTTGCAGTAATTGCAACGCAGTTTCTTTAGCGGTTTCTGTATTAAAAATCATAAGCACAAATGTATAAAGTTTTTGTAAATAATGCGTC
This sequence comes from uncultured Aquimarina sp., assembly GCA_947503135.1. Lineage (GTDB taxonomy): Bacteria > Bacteroidota > Bacteroidia > Flavobacteriales > Flavobacteriaceae > Aquimarina. The sequence goes on from CANNCQ010000002.1 coordinate 33,514, forward strand.
GATTCATTTGTCTACGCAATCATTTATTTCAGATGAATTCATCTCAATACCTATTCGAAAGGCCAATATGACTGAAATAATAACTCAGTTGCAAAATAATCCTTCATTAAAATTTCATTTATATCATAAGAGAGAGCAAAAGTTAATTGCTATTTTACATAAAAAATTGCCTGTAATTGTTGCTGGTGGAGGTAAAGTTTATAATAAAGAAAATAAAATTCTTTTTATAAAAAGAAATGGTTATTGGGATTTGCCTAAAGGAAAAACTGAAAAAGGAGAATCTATAGAAGAAACTTCGGTTAGAGAAGTGGAAGAAGAAACAGGGGTAACAGGTATTGAAATTACACGTTTTTTGATGAAAACTTACCATGTGTTTAAAAGACAGGGTAAATACAAATTAAAATTAACTTATTGGTTTGAAATGAAGACCGAGTTTGAGGGGCAGTTATACCCACAAACAGAAGAAAGTATTACTAAGGTAAAATGGAAATCTTCAGTGAAAACAAAAAAAGCATTAAAAAACACCTACGGAACGATAACTCAATTATTTTCTAGAGAGTATTTAGCGGAAGATAATAAGAGTTAGCATTCTTTGGAGTAAAAATATAATCCATTTAAATAGCTTACTTTTGCATTTTCTAAAAATATGCTCTTAAGGGCTTAAAATTTTTCATATTGAAACAGTATTTTAAAATTAATAATCCAGGAATTAAAAACGATATTACAGCAGGAATTACAACTTCCTTAGCAATGATTCCTGAAGTAGTTGCTTTTGCTTTTGTATTGGGTATTGATCCGCTAGTAGCACTTTCTGGGGCATTTATAGTAGGTTTAATAGCTGCAATATTTGGAGGTAGACCTGGGTTGATTTCAGGAGCAGCAGGTGCAGTAGCGGTGGTGCTGATAGATCTTTTGATAGAGGGTAATGCTAAGGGATTAGCATTTGAAACACCTGTAGACAATATGGGTTATTTTTATTTATTGGCAACCGTTGTTTTAATGGGGGCTATACAGGTATTAGCTGGTATTTTGAAATTAGGTAAATTCGTCCGCTTAATTCCTCACCCAGTAATGATGGGATTTGTTAACGGTTTGGCAATTGTTATTTTTATGGCACAACTTAAAATGTTTTTTCATAGGAATCCTACCGGAGACACATGGATGATGGCAGGGGCTGAACTTTATACAATGATTGGACTAGTAGTACTTACAATGGGTATTGTTTTTTTTCTTCCTAAATGGAAATTTACTGCAAAATTACCTGCTGCATTAACGGCTATTTTAGTGGTTACTTTGGTTAAAGTATTTGGCAATTTAAATGTGACTACAGTAGGGTCTTATATCAAAGAAGGCGGAGGAAAAGGACTTAAGGGGGAATTTCCAACTCCAAATTTAGAACTTTGGGAATACCTACCTTTTAGTGTAGATACTTTTGCTTTTATACTTCCTTTTGCAGCTTTAGCAGCGGCAGTGGGGTTAATTGAAAGTTTAATGACATTAAACCTTGTAGATGAAATAACAGAAACTAGAGGAAACGGAAATAGAGAATGCATTGCACAAGGAGCGGCTAATATTGCTAGTGGTTTGTTAGGAGGTACTGCAGGTTGTGGTATGATAGGTCAAACTATGATAAACATCAATTCTAAAGGTAGAGGTAGAGCGTCGGGAATTGTAATGGCTATTACACTTTTAATTTTTATTTTATTTGCCGATAAATATATTGAAATGGTGCCGATTGCAGCATTAGTAGGAGTAATGTTTATGATGGTAATTGAAACTTTTGCCTGGAGTAGTTTTAGAATTTTGAAACGTATACCGCGTTCAGATGCATTTGTTTTAATAGCAGTGTCAGTAATTACAGTATTTGAAGACTTGGCTATTGCTGTAGTAGCGGGAGTTATAATATCGGCTCTTGTATTTGCTTGGGAAAGTTCTAAAAGAGTTCGAGTTAATAGAGGCTTAAAAGAAGATGGAACTAAAGTTTATGAAATATGGGGTTCAGTATTTTTTGGAAGTATTCAAAGTTTCAATTCAAAATTTGATGTTAATAACGATCCAGAAAAAGTAGAAATTGACTTTATGGAAGCTAAAGTAGCGGATCATTCTGCATTAGAGGCGATTTTTGTATTAGTTGGTAAATACGAAAAATTAGGTAAAAAAGTTGTTTTGAAGCACCTTAGTACAGAGTGTAAAGATTTAATGCGTAAAGCTTCACCAAAATTCCATAATTTAATAGAAGAAAGTGTTGAAGATCCTAGATATCATGTAATGGCAAAGGCTTTAAAGTAATTTCTAGTTTATATAATTTGAGTAACAAAAAAAGACTTCCTAAGGGTCTTTTTTTGTTATTTGTTAAGAGAGGTCATTCAGGCAATAGTCTAACTTTGTAACATAGCTAATAGAAAAGTTCAAGATTATCGATTTTAAGGTTTTGGATTTAGGATTAAAAAATGTAATTTTTTAATCCTAACATTGGTTTAAGTTCAGTTTAATTTACGTTAAATGAAGTAATTTACAAACAGTGCTACTACATAATTATAACTTTTTATCCCTTTTGACTGATTGTTAACTTTTAAAAATTCCCCGTAAAAAAGCTTAAATAATGGTTCAAAAGGGTTATCATAAGCCTGCCAAAACTCTCGGCTTTCATCATAATTTTTTAAAATACCAGGGCACATTTTTTCTTTAATGCATATAAATTTTTGATAATCTCTAAGGTATAATTCATGTAAGCAATAACGCAAAGCAAAAGTATAACCCGAATATTTGAAATAAGGATCGGTGCTATTCATACATGCCATCACACCAATAAAATTAGCCTCATTTTCTTTAGCAAATCCTAATTGATGAGCTTCTTCGTGGCAGCTTGTAGTTGGCATTTTGTAAGGCACAATTAGTCGGTTTACCTGAGCTTCGTTGGTAAAGGGGTTTAAATAACCGCTAAAACCCATATAGGTTAATGGAACGCTCAGCATTGATTTTTTTATGCTTTTTGGAGTGTATTTTAATTTTGGAAATTTTTTATGCAACTCATTATAAGCGTCTATAGTACGATCAAAAATTTGCTCTGTTGTGTAATTATATGTTACAGCTAAACTATCTACTGTTTCTATTTTTTGATGTAACTCGTTGGACTTTTTAAGCAATTTAAGCGTTACTTGTTCTAGTTGGTCTGTGTTGTACTTATCTTCAATTTGTAAAATTTTGTGTAATGGATTTCGGTAATAATTCAATCCCCATAGTAAATGGAATGTAAAATAAATAGCAGACGTTAAAACTAAAGATTTTCGAACAACTTCTATAAATCCTACTTGTCGTTTTCTGATTTTTTTAAAAATAAAGGCTAAAATATTTATTGCGATGATTAGGTATAAAATATCACCAATAGAAAATGGGAATACGCCAAATATAGACCGTAATAACTTGCTTATTTGTGGGTACAAACCCTGACTGTAATTTTCTTCAATCCAAACACTATGGTTGCTGGCCCATTTTATAAATAAAATTTGTACAGGAAGTATTATTGGAAGAATCCACTTTTTTAAATTCATATCTTAAAAATAGTTATTTTTCGTTATTTGACATTTATGAATACTTATATTTGAGTAAAAGAAGCCATATTTATGAATACAGATATACTACAATTAGAACCACAGTCTCTTTGGAAGCAATTTTCAGCACTTAATGCCGTTCCTCGTCCTTCTAAAAAAGAAGAACGCGTTATTACTTTTATGATTGATTTTGCAAAATCTTTAGGGTTACAATATAAACAAGATGCGGAAGGAAATGTAGTAATTATAAAGCCAGCTAGTAAAGGTTTTGAAAACAGAAAAACCGTAGTAATGCAATCGCATTTGGATATGGTGCATCAAAAAAACAACGATACTCAGTTCGATTTTAATACACAAGGTATTCAAATGAAGATTGTAGGGGATTGGGTAAAAGCAGAGGGAACTACTTTGGGTGCGGATAACGGTATTGGAGTAGCTACTATTATGGCGATTTTAGCTTCAAATACAATTAAACATCCTACTATTGAAGCATTATTTACTGTTGATGAAGAAACGGGAATGACAGGAGCTCAGAATTTAGGAAAAGATTTACTTACAGGTAAAATTTTATTGAATTTAGATACAGAAGAAGATGATGAAATTTGTATTGGATGTGCTGGTGGTGTAGATATTACTGCAAAACGTTCTTACAAGCAAGAAGTGGTTGATGAAACTAAAGTAGCTTACAAGATTTCAGTAAAAGGCTTGGAGGGCGGACATTCAGGAATTGAAATTCACAAAGGCTTAGGAAATGCAAACAAAATTATGAATAGGTTGTTGTTAGATGCCTATGAAAATTTTGGATTGAGAATCCATAGCTTGCAAGGTGGGAGTCTTCGAAATGCAATTCCAAGAGAAAGCGATGCGGTTGTGGTAGTTGATAAAGTGCATCAAGAGGCTTTTGAGATAGAAATGAAGTTACTTTCTGATTTGATAAAAGCGGAGCAGCAAAAAATGGATCCGAATTTAAAAATTGATGTAGTAAAAACAGAAACGCCACAAAAAATAATGGATTTAGGTGTTCAAATAGGTATTTTAAAATCTATATATGCAGCTCATAACGGAGTGTTTCGTATGTCTCCAGAAATAAAAGATTTAGTCGAGGCTTCTAATAACATAGCTAAAGTTGTAATAAGTAATGGAACACTACAAATTGAATGTTTAACACGAAGTAGTGTAGAATCTTCAAGAGATGATGTTGCCAATGGTTTACGGGCAGCGTTTGAGCTTTCTGGTTGTGAGGTTACTTTTGGAGGAGAATACCCAGGGTGGCAACCTAAAAGAGATGCAGCAATTTTACAATTGGTAGATGATGCGTATTTTGAGTTACATAAAGAAAGAGCGCATGTAATGGCCTGCCATGCAGGTTTGGAATGTGGTATAATAGGAGAGCATTATCCTGAAATGGAAATGATATCATTTGGACCTACAATTCTTGGAGCTCATTCTCCTGACGAGCGTGTTTCAATAAGTTCAGTACAAAAATACTGGAAATTGGTTTTAGCTGTTTTGGAAAATATTCCAGAAGAATCATAGTTTTTCGTCTTTAAATTTTCAAAAAAGCCCCTGTTTTAAAGCTGTAAAACAGGGGCTTTTTTTTACTTATTTACAAAGCGTTGATTACTGGTTTAATATAAATTTCTCAAGGTTTAGCAATATTTTGAAATCTTCTAAGTGTTTACAGGTAAATATTTTTAACGATCATTCAAAATGAAATTGAAGAATATTTTTAATTATTTAGTATTCAATACTTTATAATAAAACAGGCTTAGTATTGATTTTTATGAATACTATATCAATTTGTTTTGAGGATTCGATAAAACACATTTTTTTTGGTAAATACTTAAATATTTAATTAAAATAAACAGATAATTATATTAGATTAGTCAATAGTTAAAAACAAATTTCATTAATGCAAATAATTCATATTAGTGCCGAGTGTTTTCCCATAGCTAAAGTGGGAGGATTGGCGGATGTAGTTGGTGCATTGCCAAAATATCAAGAAGCCTCAGGAGTATCTTCAAGTGTCGTAATGCCTTTTTATGATAATAAATTTACTCAATCAAATAGCAAGAAATTAAAAACGATAACAAAAGGAATTGTAAGCCTTGGGGATCAAAATTTTGATTACGTTATTTTGAAATTAAACAAAAACGTTTTAGGGTTTAATGTCCATTTAATTAAAATTGACGGATTAACCGATAAAGAAAATGTATATGGTTATTCAAATGACGTAGAACGATTTGTCGCTTTCCAAAAAGTAGCTTGTGATTATATGCTTTCTATTAAAAATAAACCTAATGTAGTTCACTGTCATGACCACCACACAGGATTTATTCCCTTTTTTATGGGTTACGGAGCCAAGTATAGTTTGTTGAAAAACATTCCATCTGTATTAACCATACATAATGCTCAATATCAAGGGGATTTTGAATATGATAAAATGCATTACTTGCCTGTTTTTAACATTGAAAATGCAGGTCTTATAGATTGGTACGGACGTATTAATCCTTTGGCAACAGCTATAAAATGTGCTTGGAGAATAACAACAGTTTCTCCTAATTATTTAAATGAATTACAAGGGGTTGCTAATGGCTTAGAGGGGTTATTGCGTAATGAAAAAGAAAAATCACTTGGGATTTTAAATGGAATTGATACTGGGGTTTGGAATCCTAAAACTGATTCTATGTTAGTGTCAAATTTTGATTTAAGAAGTGTAAATAAGGGTAGAAAAGGTAATAAGCAAGAGCTCTGTAAAAAGTTTGGTTTGGATGAGTCTTTACCTTTAGTAGCATTTATAGGGAGGTTTGTATATGAGAAAGGTTCCGATCTTTTAGCAGCTGCTGTTTATAATATATTAGAGGTTCAAAAGCAAAAGGTTAATATTCTTGTATTAGGGAGTGGAAACCCGGAAACAGAAAAGGAATTAAACGATTTAAAAGAAAAGATTCCAACTAACTTTAATACCTATATAGGATATAGCGAAGAATTATCGCATGTGATTTATGGAGGAGCAGATTTTTTATTAATGCCGTCAAGGGTAGAACCTTGCGGACTTAATCAAATGTATGCTATGCGCTATGGTATGATTCCTATTGTAAGTAATGTAGGAGGACTTAGCGATACCGTAATTGATATTGATAATGGGGATGAAGGATACGGGATTGTAATAGATAATGTCGATATACACGAAATAAGTTTTGCAATACAAAGAGCTGTTGATGTGTATAAAAATGAAACATTCTTTAAAGCAAAGCGAAAGCAATTAATGAAAATAGAGAATAGCTGGAATAAATCAGCTAAAGAATATTTAAAAATGTATGAATCAATTATAAAATTGTCAAAAAAGTAACCTATGTTAAATAAAAAAGTGCTGAGTATTATCTTAGGTGGAGGAAGGGGAACACGTTTGGAGCCATTAACAAGTCATCGCTCAAAACCAGCAGTTCCTATCGCCGGAAAATATAGATTGGTAGATATTCCAATTTCAAATTGTTTGAACAACGATTTAAAAAGAATGTTTGTTTTAACTCAGTTTAATTCAGCGTCATTAAATTCTCATGTAAAAAACACCTACCAGTTTAGCGGATTTAGCAATGCATTTGTAGATATTTTAGCAGCAGAGCAAACTCCAGATAATCAAACATGGTTTCAGGGTACTTCGGATGCCGTAAAACAATGTCAACATCATTTTAATAGAATTGATGATTGGGAATATGCTTTAATCCTTTCTGGAGATCAATTATACCAAATGGATTTAATGCAAATGGTAGAAGATCACGTAAAGAGTGGTGCGGAAATTACAGTAGCAACACAGCCAGTGTCTTCAAAAGAAGCTCCCGCATTTGGTATTTTGAAAACCGATGAAAACAGTTTTATAAAAACTTTCACAGAAAAACCTCCTTTAGAGGAACTATCAGGTTGGGAATCTGAGGTTTCTGAAAAAATGAAGTCTGAGGGGAAAGAATATTTAGCTTCTATGGGTATTTATATATTTAATAGAAAAGTGTTAGATGAGGTATTAAGTAACGATGCTGTTGATTTTGGTAAAGAAATTATTCCCGATGCAATAACAGGCGGAAGAAAAGTATATGGTTATCAATACGAAGGGTACTGGGAAGATATAGGAACAATAAAAGCTTTTTATGAAGCTAATTTAGCTTTAACGGATGATATCCCTAAATTCAATTTATTCGACAAAGAAAACACAATACTTACTAGAGCTAGAATTTTACCTCCTTGTAAAATGAATAATACAAGAATAAGTAAGGCTATGATAAGTGAAGGGTGTATTGTTTCAGCTACTTCAATAGAGCACTCTATAATAGGTGTACGCTCTCGAATAGGAGAAGGCACAGTTATTAAGGATGCTTATATTATGGGGGCAGATAATTATCAAACTTTAGCAGAAATTGATACGTGTTTAAAGTCAGGTAAGCCTTATATTGGAATTGGAGATAATTGTAATTTGAGCGGTGTTATTGTAGAAAAAAATTGCCGTATTGGTAATAATGTTACAATCAAAGGAGGAGATCATCTATCAGATATCGTAACCGATACTTATGTGGTTAGGGATGGTGTAATTGTAATAAAAAACAGTGCAGTTATTGCTCCTAATACAGTAATTGGTTAATATAGAATTAACCATACAATAATAAAAGACTTACTACCTAGTAGGTACTTTTTTAATAAATAATTAAATTATTATATGTCTCAAGTTCAACCGTATTCGCTATTTACAGATTTTGATATATCATTACTTAAAAGCGGTACACATTATAATTTGTTTGAAAAGTTTGGAGCTCATGTAATTACTCTCAACGGGGTTGAAGGCACTTATTTTTCGGTATGGGCACCCTCAGCAAAAACAGTTTCTGTAATAGGGAATTTTAATTATTGGTCAGGTAATGAGCATCAATTAAATGTACGTTGGGATAGCTCTGGGGTTTGGGAAGGTTTTATACCGGGTATAGGTCATGGTGAGTTATATAAATATAAAATTGAATCTCATAATAATGGCATTGTAACCGAAAAGGCAGATCCGTATGGTAGGCTATGTGAATTACCACCCAAAACAGCTTCTATCGTTCAGAATGCATCTACTTATAAGTGGGAAGACACTGCCTGGATGAGTTATCGTAAGGATAAAAATGGATTGGATAAGCCTTATGCGGTATACGAGGTTCATTTAGAATCTTGGAAAAAGAATGCTAATAATGAAAACTTAAGTTTTAAAGAGTTAGCTAAAGATTTAGTAGATTATGTAAAAGCAATGAATTTTACTCACGTAGAATTTATGCCTATTATGGAGTATCCATTTTCTCCTTCATGGGGTTATCAACTCACCGGATATTATGCTCCAAGTTCGCGATTTGGTCAACCAGACGACCTTAAATATTTAATCGATCAATTTCACCAAAATGATATAGGGGTATTGATAGATTGGGTACCTTCTCATTTTCCAGAAGATGCTCATGGTTTAGGAATGTTTGATGGGTCCCATTTATATGAATATCCAGATCCTCGTAAAGGATATCATCCAGATTGGAAAAGTTTAATATTTAACTATAGTCGAAACGAGGTAAAAGCATTTTTGATTAGTAATGCTGTATTTTGGCTACAAGAATTTCATATCGATGGTTTAAGAGTAGATGCAGTAGCTTCAATGTTATACTTAGATTATTCAAGAGAACAAGGAGGTTGGGAGCCTAATATTTACGGAGGTAATGAAAACTTAGAAGCTAAAGATTTTTTAATAGCTTTAAATAAAGAAATTTATACTCGCTTTGATGGAGTACAAACCATAGCGGAAGAATCTACCGCTTTTCCAGGAGTTACCAAACCTGTAGCGTATGGAGGCCTAGGTTTTGGAATGAAGTGGATGATGGGTTGGATGAATGATACCTTGAACTATTTTTCTAAAGACACTTTTTTTAGACAATACCACCAAAATGATATTACGTTTAGTTTAGCCTATGCTTTTAGTGAAAATTTTATGTTACCCTTATCCCATGATGAGGTAGTGCATGGCAAAAAATCGTTGATATATAAAATGCCGGGTGACGATTGGCAACGTTTTGCTAATTTAAGGGTAATGTTGGGTTTAATGTATATGCACCCAGGAACTAAACTATTGTTTATGGGTAGTGAGTTTGCCCAAACTTCTGAATGGAATTCTGAACAGAGTTTAGATTGGCATTTACTTAAGTATGAGCCTCATCATAAATTTCAGTCTTACATGAAAGAATTGAATTTAATCTATCAAAAAGAGCCTGCTTTATTTGAAAAAGGATTTAGTGGAGAAGGTTTTGAATGGATATCATTAGATGACAACCAAAACTCGGTGATGAGTTTTATTCGTAAAGGCCATGATGTGCAAAACGATTTGATTGTATTATGTAATTTTACCCCTGAGGTAAGAGAAAATTATGGTATTGGCGTTCATAAAAAAGGTAAATGGAAAGAAATTTTTAATTCTGATTTAGAAGAATATTATGGAAGCGGGGTTAAAAATGAAAATATCTTAAAAGTAACGAGTAAAAAACTACACAATAAAAAATATTCACTTTTTTTGACACTACCACCGTTATCGGTAATTGTTTTAAAGAGTATATAATTTAACTTTATATAATAGCTTAAATAGTACTCTAAGGAGTGATATTTATAATCTTTGAAAAAAACTAATAATTGTTATGATTTTAAATGAAGAAATTGAAAAAAAGGGAAATCAATACCCCAATCATATAATTAAGCAGGATAAAGAATTAGATACTTTTTATTTTCATACGGCGAATAGAGTAATACTTCAAGTAACAGTGCTTAGAGATAGCGTAGTTCGCTTTAGATATACAACTACTAATAAATTTGAAGAAGACTTTTCCTATGCTATTGATAAGAACCCAACTATAGGATTTAATTTTTTAGAATTAAAAGAAGAAACTAATGAATATATTATTGAAACAACGAAAATAAAGATTCGAATTTCAAAAGACGATTTAAGAAAAACTATTCATTGTGCAGAAACTAATAATGTAATTTTAAAGGACGAGCAAGGATTTCATTGGGAAGAAAGTTATGAGCTAGGAAATGATATTGTAAAAATGAGTAAAGTATCTGAAGATGCTGAAAATTTTTATGGTTTAGGTGATAAACCAATGCATTTAAACTTAAAAGGAAAACGCCTTGAAAATTGGGCAACCGATTCTTATGCTTTTGGTACAGAAACAGATCCAATTTATAAGTCAATTCCTTTTTATGTAGGTCTTCATCATAATGTAGCCTACGGTATCTTCTTCGATAATACGTTTCGCACTTACTTTGATTTTTGTAGTGAACGACGCCAAGTAACTAGTTTTTGGGCACAGGGAGGAGAAATGAATTATTATTTTATTCACGGTCCAAAAATAGAAGAGGTAGTCGAAAAATATACACATCTTACCGGAGTACCAGAACTACCACCACTATGGGCTTTAGGTTTTCACCAATGTAAATGGAGTTACTATCCTGAAGAAAAAGTAAAAGAAATTACAGGTAAATTTAGAGATTTACAAATACCTTGTGATGCTATTTATTTAGATATCGATTACATGGAAGGTTTCCGTTGTTTTACATGGGATAAGGAAAAATTTCCAGAGCCTGTTCGTATGGTTAAAGAGTTAGCCGATGATGGATTTAAAACCGTAGTGATTATTGATCCAGGAATCAAAATAGATTATGATTACGATGTGTTTTTAGAAGGTTTAGAGAACGATTATTTTTGTAAACGTGCCGATGGACCGTATATGAAAGGTAAGGTATGGCCTGGAGAATGTTACTTCCCAGACTTTACAAAACCCGAAGTTCGCGAATGGTGGGCCGGATTATTTAAAGGGTTAATAGAAGAAACCGGTGTAGCTGGTGTTTGGAATGACATGAACGAACCTGCGGTAATGGACGTGCCAGGAAAATCTTTCCCTGATGATGTACGCCATGATTACGATGGAAATCCTTGTAGCCATAGAAAAGCACACAATATTTATGGAATGCAAATGGCTAGAGCAACATACCATGGAGTAAAAAACTCTGCACGCCCTAATAGGCCTTTTGTAATTACCAGATCAGCATATTCGGGAACTCAGCGTTATACAAGTACTTGGATGGGGGATAATATTGCTTCATGGGAACATTTGGTAGTTGCCAACCGTCAAATACAACGCATGTGTATGTCTGGATATTCTTTTGCAGGTACAGATATTGGTGGTTTTGCACAACAACCTAATGGCGAATTATTTGCACGTTGGATTCAATTAGGAGTTTTTCATCCTTTCTTTAGGGTACACTCTAGTGGAGATCATGGCGAACAAGAACCTTGGTCTTTCGGAGAAGAAATTACAGACATTTCCAGAAAATTTATAGAATTACGCTACGAGTTATTGCCGTACATATACACTGCCTTTTGGAAATATATAGAGCATGGTACACCAATATTAAAGTCTTTAGTAATGTACGATCAAAGCGATGTGCAAACACATTATCGTACAGATGAATTTATTTTTGGAGAAAAAATATTGGTTTGTCCAATTAATGAACCTAATGCCAAAGGAAGACGTATGTATATTCCTAAAGGAATTTGGTTTGACTATTGGTCAAATACAGTACTCAAGGGAGGAAAAGAATATTGGATTGATGCAGATTTAGACTCCATGCCTATATTTATTAAAGCAGGAGCTGTAATAGCAAGGAATCCAATTCAACAATATGTTGGGGAAAAGGAAATCACCGAATTAACTTTGGATTGTTATTATATAGATGGTGAAGATAAATCGAATTTATATGAGGATGATAACGATGGTTATGGTTACAAAAAAGGAGATTTTAGTAGACGCACTTTTAGAAATGTAGGTAAAGACGGTGAAATTATTTTACAGCAACACAAGCGCGGTAAATTTGTTACCACTTATGATACCTTCAAAATAAGATTAATAGGAAGTCCTTTTGAAATTAAAACTATTGAACTCGATAATGAGTTAATTACTCCAGAAATCACTTACGAAGAAGGAATTGCGACTTTTGTAGTAACTAAAGATTTTACGGAGTTACATATAGAATCTTAATTTTTATACTTCTTAAAAACAAAATAATCCATTACAATACTTTTAGTGTTGTAGTGGATTTCTTTTTTAGAGATGTTCTTTCTCTTTTTTAAAGTTGAAGGCAAGTTCTTGTAAAAACTAAAATGTGCTCTTAAAATCGCAAAAAAGTGTTTGGGTTTCATTTGTATCAAAAATTGAACTCCTGCCAAACCATCTAAAAGCATTCTTAAAAATAGAACACAGAAAACCTTAGTTCCTTTTACATTTTTTAAAATAGAATACAATGAGTTTCTAAAATTTAAAAAAGTCTTCTGTGGACTTACGTAAGCTAAGGAAGCTCCTCCTACGTGATATATTGTTGAGGTACCGCAATACATTACCTTTTTACCGTGATTATGTAATCGCCAGCAGAGGTCAATTTCTTCTTGATGTGCAAAGTAATCACTGTCCAAACCTCCAACATTCCAAAAATCAGCACTTCGTATAAAAAAGCACGCCCCCGATGCCCAAAAAATTTCCGCAGTATCGTTGTATTGTCCGTTATCTTTTTCGATAGAATCAAAAACGCGTCCTCTACAATAAGGATACCCTAAACCATCAATTAAACCGCCACCAGCACCAGCGTATTCAAAATATTCTTTATTCGAATAATCTAATGTTTTAGGTTGAATAGCAGAAATAGTGTTGTCTTCAAACAACTCTAAAATGGGAAGAAGCCAATTTTTAGTTACTTCCACATCACTATTTAATAAACAATAATAGGGTTCATTAATTTGTTTTAATCCTTTTTGATATCCGCCTGCATAGCCAAAATTATTAGCTAATGGTATTACAGAAATCTGCGAATATTGTTTTTTTAGCCAATTTATAGAATCATCGGTTGATGCATTGTCTATAACATAAATTTTTGCTTCTTCACTAAATTCTAAAACCACGGGTAAGAATTGCTGTAATAAAGCTTTTCCATTCCAATTTAAAATTACTATAGCTAATTGACTAGTTGTTACTTTCATTGCTGTTTTAAGATCAAAAAATTAATGAGCACTATAAATAGGTAATTCTTTTAAAAAGTAGTATCCCTCAGTTTCATAATCTATATTACAGAAATAATGTTCCAAGCCATTAGTAACCATTAAAAATTCCGAATTTAAAGCTAAGTTATAGCGTGCAATTTGGTCGAATACCTGTTGCGTAATTTTAATTTTGGGAGCTTTGCATTCTACCATTAAGTAAATGCTACCATCAGGCCTGTAGGTTACAATGTCATAACGCTTTTTAGTACCGTTAACAGTAAGCTCTTTTTCAACGTTAATTAAACTTTGCGGGTGTTGCTTTTCGTTTATTAAAAAATGAATTACATGTTGACGCACCCATTCTTCTGGCGTAAGCACAATAAATTTTTTACGAATGATATCAAAAATAGCCATCTTATTTTCGCTATTTTTGATTCTGAAATTATAAGGCGGAAACGCTAAATTTTGCATTTATTAATTACTGTAATTAAGGTAAAGATAAGTACTTCAATATAATTTAATGACAGAAGCTAAAAGCATTTTAAAGGATATTAAAGCCAAAAAATATAAACCTATTTATTTTCTAGGAGGGGAAGAGCCTTATTTTATTGATGTAATTTCCGATTACATTCAAAATAATGTATTGGAGGAGCACGAGCGCGATTTTAACCAAACTATACTTTATGGTAAAGAAACCAATGCGGGAGAAATATTAAGTGTTGTAAAACGTTTCCCTATGATGGCAGATTACCAAGTGGTAATCGTTAAGGAAGCGCAAAGTTTAGGAAAGCAAATTGATTTACTTACAGGTTATTTTGAAGCTCCGCTAATGTCTACTATTTTGGTGTTTTGTAGCAAGTATAAAAAACCAGATAAACGCAAAAAAGCTTCTAAATTAATTGCCAAAAACGGCGTGCTGTTTGAAAGTAAAAAATTATACGAAAATCAAATAGGCGATTTTATAACAGGGGTATTGAGTAATAAAGGATATAAAATTGAGCCCAAAGCGAGTTTAATGTTAATTGAGTTTTTAGGTACTGATTTGGCTAAAGTTATGAATGAACTTGATAAGCTTCAAATTATAATTCCAAAAGGAAGCACAATTACGGCTAAAGACGTTGAAGTAAATATAGGTATTAGTAAAGATTTTAATGTATTTGAATTAAATAAAGCGATAGGGAATAAAGAGCAACTCAAAGCATATAAAATTTGTAATTACTTTATGGAAAATCCTAAAGAAAAGCCATTAGTAGTTACAATTTCGTTGTTATTTACTCATTTTTCTAGAATAATGCAGTATCATGGCTTAAGTGATAAATCGGATAATAATGTGGCATCTAAGTTAAAAGTGAATCGTTTTTTTGTACAAGATTATGCTATTGCAGCGCGTAACTATCCAATGAAAAAAGTAAGCTTCATTATCGAAAAAATACGAGATGCAGATGTTAAAAGCAAAGGGGTTGGAGCTAGCCAGTTTGGTCAATCGGATATTTTAAGAGAATTATTAGTGCAAATTTTCAGTTAGCAAACAGGTTGCTTATTTTTGCACTTTATTTAAAGTAAAGTAGCAACATTAGTCTTGTAGCTTAAAGCCATAGTAATGAAAATAGTTATAATAAATTACGGAGCAGGAAACATTCAGAGTATTAAGTTTGCTATTGAAAGGTTAGGATATACCGCTGTTTTAAGTGATAATGTTGAAGAAATACAAACTGCCGATAAAGTAATTTTTCCAGGAGTAGGAGAGGCAAGCAGTGCCATGAAAAAACTTAAGGAAAGTGGGTTAGATACCTTAATACCTCAATTAAAACAACCTGTTTTAGGAATTTGTTTAGGAATGCAATTAATGTGTAACTCCACAGAAGAAGGAAACACTGAGGGTTTAGGGATTTTTAATGTAGATGTAGTAAAGTTTAATACTACCGTAAAAGTACCTCAAATAGGGTGGAATCAAATTAGGGAATTTAAATCTGAAATTTTTAATAACATTAAAGTTGATAGTTACATTTATTTAGTACACAGCTTTTACGCTCCTATTTGTGAATATACAGCAAGTGTTACCGATTATGGTGTTAACTACAGTTCGGCATTGCAAAAAAATAATTTTTACGGAACCCAGTTTCATCCTGAAAAAAGCAGTGATGTCGGGGAACAAATTTTAGAGAATTTTTTAAAATTATAAGCATAAAGAACAAAGGAATTAGCGACTAGATTTTTACATCTATGTTCTACTATCTATGTTCTACTATCCAAAAAAGAAATGAGATTAATACCAGCCATAGATATTATAGACGGTAAATGTGTTCGCCTTTCTAAAGGCGATTATAACACAAAAAAAATTTACAACGAAAGCCCTTTAGAAGTAGCAAAAGAGTTTGAAGCTCATGGAATTGAGTACTTGCATTTAGTAGACTTGGACGGAGCAAAATCAAAACATATTGTAAATCACAAAGTATTAGAAGCAATAGCCTCACAAACCAATTTAAAAATTGATTTTGGAGGTGGCTTAAAAACCGACGAAGATTTACGCATAGCTTTTGAAAGCGGAGCCAATCAAATTACAGGAGGAAGTATTGCAGTTAAAGATCCTGAGACTTTTAAAAATTGGTTTGTGCAATTTGGAGCCGATAAAATAATTTTAGGTGCAGATGCCAATAATGAAAAAATAGCCGTTAGTGGTTGGTTGGAAGAAAGCGATCAAGAGCTTATTCCTTTCGTACAAGCATATCAAGAACAAGGAGTTAGTTATGTAATTTGTACCGACATTAGTAAGGACGGAATGCTTCAAGGTCCTTCATTTGATTTATATCAAAAAATGCTAAAAGAAATTCCTAACATTAAGCTAATTGCTTCGGGAGGGATTTCTACTTTTAACGAATTACCTAAACTGGCTGAAATAGGTTGTGAGGGAACAATTATCGGAAAAGCGATATATGAAAATAGAATTTCAATGAAGCAATTGGAAGATTATATATTAAATAGTACCAAGTAATTGGTTTAAGGTGTAAAGTAGGCTTGCTTTGTGCTTAAAACTCCATACTAATAACATATGTTAACAAAAAGAATTGTACCCTGTTTAGATATAAAAAACGGTCGCACCGTAAAAGGAGTGAATTTTGTAGATTTACGTGATGCAGGTGACCCTGTAGAATTAGCGGCAATTTATGCAAAAACAGGAGCCGATGAGTTGGTTTTTTTAGATATATCGGCAACAGAAGAACGCCGAAAAACATTAGCTAATTTAGTGCGCAACGTAGCCGAAAAAGTAAATATTCCGTTTACAGTAGGCGGAGGAATTTCATCGGTCGAAGACGTAGATATTTTACTTCAAAACGGTGCTGATAAGGTTTCTGTTAATTCTTCGGCTGTAAAGCGTCCAGAATTAATAAACGAACTTTCGGCTAAGTTCGGTAGTCAGTGTATTACAGTAGCTATCGACGCCAAGCAAATCAACGGTCAATGGATTGTTCATTTAGTAGGAGGAAAAGTTCCCACAGAGCTTAATTTGTTTGATTGGGCTAAGGAAGTTGAATCTCGTGGAGCGGGAGAAATTTTATTTACGTCCATGGATAATGACGGCACTAAAGATGGTTTTGCAAACGAGGCTCTAGCTCGTTTAAGTACCGAACTTAATATTCCAATTATAGCTTCTGGAGGAGCAGGAAATATGCAACATTTTGTAGATACCTTTAAAAAAGGAAAGTCCGATGCTGCTTTAGCTGCTAGTGTTTTTCATTTTAAAGAAATAGGAATTCCTGAGTTAAAAGAAAAATTGAAACAAGAAGGTATAGCGGTTAGAATTTAAAATAGTTTTATATTTAAAGCATTAATTTATAGTATTATACAAAATGGAAAACCAAATTTTACCAATTAGTACTTTATCAGAAGAGCGCAAAGTTGCCTTCTATCAAAAGACATACACACATTTAGCCTTTGCAGTTTTACTTTTTGTAGCTGTAGAATGGCTTTTTTTCCAGAGTGAAACCATTGTAAATTTTGCATTTTCCATGACTCAAGGTTGGAGGTGGCTTTTAATGTTAGGTGGTTTTATGGTAGCAACCAACTATGCCGAAAAAATGGCTTTAAACAATCATAACATCAATCAACAATACGCAGGGTTATTGATATACGTAATTGCTGAAGCCTTCATTTTTATACCACTAATAGGTATAGCCATGACTATTGCCGAATCAGGTGGAGTTAACATATTAAATCAAGCAGCAATTTTAACATTATCATTATTTACAGGATTATCTGCTGTAGCTTTATTATCAAAAAAAGATTTTTCTTTTTTAAGGTCTATATTAACTATAGGTTTTATGATTGCATTAGGATTAATTGTTGCAGGTACCTTATTTGGTTTTAATTTAGGTCTTTGGTTTAGTGTTGGGATGGTTGTATTGGCTTCCGGATCTATACTGTACCAAACCTCTAACATGGTGTATAAATACAGTGAAGATCAGTATGTAGGGGCTTCTTTAGGATTATTTGCCTCATTAATGTTACTTTTTTGGTACATACTAAGCATACTGTCCAATGATTAACAAAATGTATAGTAACAAATACCAAAAAACTGCTAAAGAAATTCTTTAGCAGTTTTTTTATAGCATAAAGGTTTATTTTAGAATTAAATATATATCCATGAATAATAAAGAAATTGCGATACTGGCAGGCGGATGTTTTTGGTGTACAGAAGCTGTTTTTCAACGATTAGAAGGAGTTCAAAAAGTTAGATCTGGGTTTAGTGGAGGCCATATTAAAAACCCTGCGTACAGAGAGGTAACTACAGAACGCACAGGACATGCAGAGGCTATTGAAATAACTTTTGATAATGAGGTAATACAATTTCAACAGCTATTAGAAGTTTTTTTTGCAACTCACGATCCTACAACTTTAAATAGGCAAGGGGCAGACAAAGGAACTCATTACAGGAGTGCTGTGTTTTATACTTCTGAAGAGCAAAAACTAATTTCCGAAGCTTATATTAAGCAATTAGAAGAAGCATCAGTTTTTCCAGACAAAATAGTTACAGAGGTCACTAAGTTTGAAGCTTTTTATCCTGCGGAAGATTATCATAACGACTACTTCAATCAAAATAAAGAACAAGGCTATTGCAAGTTTGTTATTCAACCTAAAATAGATAAGTTAAATACTTATTTCCGTAAAGAAATAAAAAAAGATTTTTTGGAATAAGATTTGTACTACAAATATAAAAGCACAATGAATAAATTTACTATTTTATTTCTAAGCCTATTATTTGATGGCATAGGAATGATTTCTTATACGATACTAGGTTTCGGAGAAGCTACTGACGCAGTTTGGGCACCAATTTCTGCATGGTTAATGACAAAGTTATATAAAGGCAAAGAAGGTAAAATAGCCGGGGTCATTACTTTTATAGAAGAAGCTATACCTGGTATTGATATTATACCCACTTTTACATTAATGTGGATATACACTTACATTATCTCTAATAAAAGTTCTGAAAATTCTAAGTAAATACTAAAGAGAATTACTGTAATTGGTAAAAAAGTATTTTCAATTTTTAAAAATACAAAACAGCATATATACTTTATGAAATTAGTAAAAACTATTATTTTTTTAGCATCAACAGCGCTTGTAATTTCCTGTGGAACTAGTGAACGAATAATTACTAAAAAAGGGGAAGTTTACGATGTTAAAGGAAAAAAAATACAAAAGGCAGGTACGAATATTACAAAAACATTGAGTTCTTCAGAAAAAAAGAATATTTATGATTTGGTTGATTTAACAGTAGAACAAAGAAAAGAAGAGTTAAAACAGCTTAAAGAGTTAGAAAAGGGGATTGATAAGCAAAAGCAAATAGAAGAGGAAGCTAAAATTAAAAAAGAGGCTTTTCAAAGTCAATTAGAAAGTTTAAAGAGTAAAATTAAAACGAATACCGAAGCTAAGACAAACTACATAAAGTTAAAAAACAACTATAATAAAGAACAAAAAGTGTTTAATGCTTTGAAAGCTAAAGGAGAACTTTCAGAATCCAAATTAAGGGAATGGAATGATAAATTAGGTAAGCTTGAGCAAAAATTAAACTCAGCAAAATCAAAAATTAATTAATCTTCAACCAATATATTAGAATCTCCCTATTTCATTGGCTATAAAAATATAAACCGTTATTTTTAGGTAATTATTATAAATAAAAGCTAAGAAAAAGTAAAAAATGAAAATTAACGATAAATCAAATTACCAAAAATACCACCCGAATAATAAGCGTTATGAGGAAATGAATTACAATAGAAGCGGTAAGAGTGGAGTTTTATTACCGTCTATTTCTTTAGGATTATGGCATAACTTTGGCAAATATGATTTACAAGCAAATGCAGAAGCTATTTTAAGAACAGCCTTCGACAATGGAATTACACACTTTGACTTAGCCAATAATTATGGACCACCATTTGGCAGTGCAGAGGCCAATTTCGGAATGTTGTATAAGCAAAATTTTGAGGGCTACCGTGATGAGCTTTTTATAGCTACTAAAGCAGGTTACGACATGTGGGAAGGACCTTACGGAAACTTTGGATCACGTAAATATTTAATTTCAAGTTTGGATCAAAGTTTAAAACGAATGAATTTAGACTATGTAGATGTGTTTTATCACCATAGGCCAGACCCAGATACTCCTTTAGAAGAAACAGCCATAGCTTTACATGATATTGTAAGGCAAGGAAAAGCACTTTATGTTGGAATTTCTAATTATGAAGCTGAGGGTATTATAGAAATGAGTAAACTTTTAAAAGAACTTAAAGTTCCTTTTATCATAGAACAAGCAAAGTATTCAATGCTCGATCGGAGTATCGAAAAAACTATTTTACCAACTATAATTAAACAGAATTTAGGATGTATTGCTTTTTCTCCTTTGGCACAGGGTATGTTAACAAATAAATACATTGACGGCATACCAACAAATTCTAGAGCAGCAAAAGGGAAAACATATTTAGAAATTAATGAGGTTGAGGAAAAGTTACCAATTATTAAAGCGCTAAATGCGATTGCACAAAATAGAGGTCAAGAACTGCATCAAATGGCTATTTCATGGTTATTAAATCAAAAAGGAATAACCTCTGTTTTAGTAGGTGCAAGTAGTCCAAATCAATTGATAGATAATTTAAAAGCTACAAAAAACACTGAATTTTCTACAGAGGAACTTACGCAAATAAATAAGCTAACTTCAGATTTCTTATAAAATTAGTTATTTTAGTATACTAAAGAGCATTTTAATATGTTAATGAAATAAATACATTATTTTTGAACTGTATTGATATTGATTTATGAAGTATATTTTAAGCTTGTTTTTTACATTAAACCTTATGTTGAGTTATGCTCAATCAAATAGGGTGTCACTTAATTTACCGACTGAAGATTTTCAATTCTTTTCTGATGCGATAGCTAATAACATTAGACTTTATAAAGTTAATAGTCAAGTAGCAAATGAAAAAGAAGATGTTGAACGTGCTCAATTTTTGTTTGATTCACTAGTAAATAACTGTTTAAAAGGAACACATTTTGATAATTTTTTGGTAAACGATTATAAAAGTGGTCAAGAAAGGTATTTGGAAACTTTTACCAAGCCAATTTATTTTAAAACAACGGCAACTTGGTGTGAACCTAATGAATCAGAAATTCAAGCATTAAATGATGTCGCTAAAGAATTCGGAGATGTAATTGATTTTGTGGTTTTATATTGGGATAAAAGGAATAATCCTGAACTTTCAAAAAAAGCATATAATAACAACATCTCTATTGTTTATGTTGATGAGTTAGAAAATTATAACTCAGCTATTGTGCATACGGTAAAACATTCATTAGGTATGCCTTCAATAATATTAATGGATAGTCAGCGTACGGTTATAGATATAACTAAAAATGTATCGCCAATATTTACAAGTCGTAAAGAATCAGAATTTGTCAAATATGGAGAATTCAATCCACCAACAAGTAAAGATCACTTTGTAAATAGTTACAGTACTTACTTCGATGCTATTGTGAAAGATGTTAATACAATTCTTCAAAATATATAGTATTACAATATCTTTCCGATTATTTTTGTTGTTGATTTTATAAGAATATTAAAAAAACTCATTCATGATAAATTTATATAATTCTCAAATCGAGTCCTTATCGGTTCATCGTGTAGGAAACAAAAGTAGAAATGAAGCTTTATTTTTATCTCAAAATCCTTATCAGTTTAATGATGAATTGAATGCGCTTTTAAAAGAATATTTTTTTAAAGCTTTCCGAGAAAAAGAAGAAAACTATTTTCAATTTACAAATGAGGTTGATCTTGAATTTAATCCTTTGTACAAAATAGCTTCCGATATTTTTGCAGATCCTAGTTCGGCACATGAACAATCAAAACGTATAGGTAATTTATTGTACGATCAATCTCAGCATCCACATATTAAAAGCGGAGAGTTATATGTAACTTATTTAGAAAATTGTTTATTAGATAATAAAAAAGTAAACGCCATAGGTATTTTTAAATCGGAATTAAAACATGATTTTCTTCAGTTTGAAGAACAGTCCTCGGACTTACATTTGTTATTACAACAAGGGGTTTCTTTAAATAAATTAGATAAAGGATGTTTAATTTTTGAAAGCGAAAAAGAATCTGGTTACCGTATTTTATCAGTGGATTCAAATAGGTATGATACGAAGTATTGGTTGGAACAATTTTTAGGAGTAGAAGCCTTTGCTGATAGTAATTTTCACACAAAAAAATATATTAAGTTTTGTCAAGATTTTGCCAAAGACGTTATTTTGCCTTCCGAAGATAAAAAGGAAGAAGTTATGTTTATGAACAGGGCTGTAAACCATTTTGCTAAAAACGATAACTTTGAGGAGACTAGTTTTTTAAATGATGTTATTGAAAACCCAGAGTTAATCCCGGAATTTAAACACTACAAAGTAGAAAAAGCACCCAAGTATCAAATTGAAGATCTAACAGAATTCCCGATAGCAAATACAGCAGTATCTGATGCACGTAAAAAAATTAAAAACGTAATAAACTTAGATACCAATGTGCAAATTAAGATGGATTTTATAAATCCTGAATCTGCTGAAAAGTTTATAGAAAAAGGTTGGGACGAAGAAAAGCAGATGTACTATTATTTAGTGTATTTTAATAAAGAGCAAAAGGATTAATTGTTATTAAATTATTTCTTTTAAAAGTTCATAAAACCCCGGAATATATCATATTCTGGGGTTTTCGTTTAAATGACAAAGAAAACAACTTTTTAAACCCTAAGCTTTAGTTTACCTTTGTAGGAAACTAAACGATATGACATTTCAACAATTAGGTATTTCTGAAGATTTAAATAAAGGATTAGGGGAATTGGGTATTAAATCTCCTACCAAAATTCAAGAACAAGCTATCCCTGTATTGTTAGAAGGAAGGAATGACTTTATTGGTAAAGCTCAAACGGGAACAGGTAAAACAGCCGCTTTTGGATTGCCTTTATTAATGCAAATTAATCCTGCAAAAAACATTACCCAAAGCTTAATATTAGCACCTACTCGTGAATTAGCCCAACAAATAGCCAAACAGTTATTTAAGTTTACTAAATACAGCGAAAAAGTATTTACAGAAGCAGTGTATGGAGGAGAAAAAATAGATAGACAAATACAACGTTTACAACGTCCTACTCACATTATTGTAGCTACTCCTGGGCGCTTAGTAGATCTAATAAAGCGCAAAGCCGTTGATATACGATACATTAAAACAATTGTATTAGATGAAGCTGATGAAATGCTTAGTATGGGTTTCAAAAAAGAGCTAGAATTTATACTGAAAACAATTAACGAACAGCGTAATGTTTGGATGTTTTCGGCGACAATGCCTGTTGAACTACAAAATATCGTAAATAAATACGTTTCACCCAGAGTAATTACTGTAGAAATAGACAAAAAAGACACTACTAATAAAAATATTCAACATCAGTTTGTGGTAGGTGAAGATGGGAATAAGGTAGATACAATGACATTTTTTTTAAAAACTCAAAAAAAAGACAGAGGAATTATTTTTTGTAGAACCAAGGTCGCAGCGCGTAAGTTAACAGAGCAGTTACAACAACGTAATTTTGAAATAGGGATTTTGGAGGGAGATATGAATCAAAAAGATCGCGATAAAGTTATGCGCGCTTTTAAAAATAAAAAAATTAATTTATTGGTAGCTACGGATGTAGCAGCAAGAGGTATTGATGTTGATAATTTAGCTTTTGTATTACATTATCAATTACCCGATCAGGCAGAGTATTATATACATCGTAGTGGACGAACAGCAAGGGGAGGAAAAACAGGAGTTTCACTTGCGTTTCTAGACCACTCGGAAGTAAAATATTTAAGAACTCTTGAAAAAACGTTAGGATTAAATTTTAGTCAAATACGCTAATTTTTTAAATTGTTTTTAAAAGGATTCTAAAAAAAATGTAAACTGTGTTTTATTAGTAAACTATGAAAAAAAGAAAATTAGGAAACGAAGGATTTGAAATTAGTGAAGTTGGTTTGGGTTGTTGGCAAATTGGTGGCGACTGGGGAAATGGAATTTCCAAAGAAAAAGCTTTTGAAATTTTAACAGCAGCAGTAGATAGTGGGATTACTTTTTTTGACACTGCCGATGTTTATGGTGATGGTAAAAGTGAAGAGTTAATAGGGGAGTTCTTAAAGAGCACTGATGTAAAAATTAAAGTAGCCACTAAGTTTGGTCGTAGGGCAGAGGTGTACCCCGATAAGTATACAGAAACAGCCTTAAGAAGCTGTGTGGAGTCCTCATTAAAACGCCTGCAGGTAACTTGTATTGACTTACTGCAATTACATTGTATACCTACTGAGATTTTAAGAAAAGGCGAAATTTTTGATTGGCTACGTGCATTACAAGCCGAAGGTAAAATAACTCATTTTGGAGCTAGTGTTGAAAGTGTGGAAGAAGGGTTATTGTGTTTAAAACAAGAAGGAATTCAGTCGTTACAAGTTATTTACAATATATTTAGGCAAAAGTTAGCCAAGGAATTATTGCCGCAAGCTAATGAAAAAGGAGTAGGTATTATTGTACGATTACCTTTAGCTAGTGGGTTGCTAACGGGTAAGTTTTCAAGTGATACCAAATTCGAAGAAAGTGATCATAGGAACTTTAATCGTGATGGTCAATTTTTTAATGTAGGTGAAACTTTTGCAGGCTTGCCATTTGAAAAAGGAGTAGCATTATCCAACGAATTAAAACAATTTTGTCCTACTGATTTAAGTATGGCAGAAATGTCACTAAGGTGGTTGTTGGATCATAACGAGGTTACTACAATTATTCCTGGAGCGAGTTCTCCTCAACAAGTTTTCAACAATGCAAAAGTAAGTGAGCTAGGGGTGCTTTCTGAACAATTAGTAACTGACTTAAGAAAGTATTACAATAATAATATTCATGATTATATAAGAGGAGTATATTAAGTT
Organism: uncultured Aquimarina sp.; assembly: GCA_947503135.1. GTDB lineage: Bacteria > Bacteroidota > Bacteroidia > Flavobacteriales > Flavobacteriaceae > Aquimarina. The sequence goes on from CANNCQ010000002.1 coordinate 58,621, forward strand.
TTAGAGGTGATAAAAATGTTTTACACCAAAATAAGATAAGGCACAAAAAAAGCTAATCATTAAAAATGATTAGCTTTTTTATACTAGTGTGCTCAATAAATAATTATCGTTTTAAAGTAATGTGGTCTTTTATTTCTTGACCATCAGGTAAACGAATTAAAATCCAATAATCATCACTAGGTAAAGGAGTACCATTGTATGTACCATCCCAACCAGCACTTCTAGAAGTTAAGGTTTTTAACAGCTTTCCATATCTATTATAAATATAAACCAATGTTTCAGGTATTGTTTCTACACCTTGAATGTGCCACAATTCTGTTTCTAAAGGACCATTTCCGTTAGGAGTAAATGCAGGGAAGTAATCTACAAATATTACATCAACAGATGCGGGATCACAACCATTTACATCAAATACGTATAAAGTAAACATACCTGGAAGTAAATCAGTAAAGGTGTTTGATTCTTGAGCATTAGAGATATTACTATCATTAAATCCATATAAGAAGTCACCTTCTTCTTCTACATTAATAGTTACCTCATTTGCATCAAAATTTTTCAATATTATAGGTGTAATTACTGGACTAGTAGATTCTGAAACCCGTATTGTGGTGCTATTATTACAATTGTTTAATGTACCTGGATCGGTGATAGTTAGTGTAATGTTTGTATTAATGTCATTAACACTTAGATTTATTGAATTTGTTGTTTCATTAGCCCTAATTGTGTTACCTAAATCATCTTTAAACTCCCATAAATAAGTAAATGACGAGTCAAAGTTACCAGCATTAATTAACCTATCAGGATCGTTTCTACAAAACACAATATCTTCCAGTTCAATATTTGGTAAAGTGTTAATTGTTATATTAATAGGCGCTATTGTAGTACATCTTGCACTTACTTGCTGCACTTTAACATAATAAGTACCTGTAGTTATAAGTTCTCCGAAAGGAATAATAATACTGCTTTCCGCATCTTCTTTGCTAAAATGATAACTTATATCAAAGTCACTAGTAGTAGGTTCTTGAGAATCTAAAATTGTAGTATTTAAGGAAGAGAAATCAAAAGCAAAGTTACCGTCGTTTACTTCATCTTCATCACAAGCAGATAATGTAAGGTTTGGTATGGTTGGAAGAGGTATCTCGGTTAAATTTATTGAAGCAATAGTCTCACACATTATTTCATTAGATTCACCAGAATTAAATGTTTTGATAGCCTTAACGAAAAGAGTGTTTTGTAGCATATCGGTTTCAATGTTATCAAAAGCATCTTGTTCACTTAAATGATAAGTAATTACTACGTTGGTCCTATCAGCAACTAAAAGACTGTTTAATCGTTCTCTTCTGGTAATCCCACCTATTTCAGTATTTAAATTTTCATCTCTGCAATATTCTTGAGTTGCAGAAGTGTTTATTTCAGGTTGCCTGTTTACAACAACTTCAAAAGGTACGATTTTAGGAGGACAACCATTAGGGTTGGTGTTATTAGTTATTTTGGCCACGTAGTTATTTGAAGATAACGGATTGCTAATAGTATTTACATTGGAATTATTGGCTTCAATTTCAGTATTATGAAAAGTAACGTCAAAATTATTGGGGTTACCTTCATTTTGTAGAATAGTTGAAGATAAATCGTCAAAGTCAATTACTGTAGTGTTATCTGCACTACAAACCTCTATTGGAGCAGGATTAGTAGTATTTGCTTGCCTTGTAATAGTTAAAACAAAATCTACTGAGTTCGAACATAATAAACTATCTCTATTATCTGTAATTTCAGCAGTGTAAGTAGTTCCGTCTACGAGAGTTGATGTTACTGTAATTTCATTTCTTATAGGTATTACAGTGTCAAAATACCTAATTGTGAAATTAGCAGCAGTTCGTCCGTTTAAAATTTCAACATCAAATCGAGATAAGTCAGATATTATCTCACCATCACTGTCATCATCACAAATTATACGACTTAATGGGGCTGGAGCTGTAATACTCGGAAGTTGTTTGTGCTCTATACTGAATGCTTTAAAAGAACTACAACTAGTATCAGTATTGGTGATTTCTACAAAAAGATTTAGATCAGAAGTGTCTAATAATAACCCGTTGGTAATTAAATTTGCAGGAACAGGCTCTGTAGCCCCATTATCTTGAGTGTAAAAAGCACTAGTAAAATTGGTTAATGAAGAATCAACTACTATTTGGGTACTAGGATCTGTTCCAATTAGTGAGCTTAAGTCAACATCAAAACGGCCAGTTCCAAAAGTGTTTTCACAAACCTGAATAGGACTAGCAGGGCTTGTGAATTGAGGTAATAAACTTACGGTAAATGAAAATGTTACAGTGTTGAAACATGCAGTGGTGTTATTGGTAACTTTTGCAACATATTGTTGAGATGTAGCTTCTGTTGGAATAGGTGTAAGATTATTGATATCATTTCTTGCATCAGTTATATTGTTGTAATAAGTAACAGTGAAATTAGTTGCAGGTTGACCAGCCAAAATACTATCTTTTAATTCAGAGGGTATATTAGGATCAGCTCCAAAATTAAAAGCAACAGTACCATCTTGATTAGTGTCAATATCACAGATCGAAAGTAACGCTGGATTTGGAGCTGCAGCTATTGGTTGTGGTTCTAAACGAATAGTAAAGTTAACGCTGTTTTCACAGTTTGGAGGAGTTCTATTATCTGTTAAAGTAGCAGTAATTATTTCGTCGTCAGCTATACTAACCGCTCCTGTAAGTTCTGTTCCATCAGCATTAAAATAAGCAATATTAAAATCAGTAAAACTCCTTTCATTTGTAGGAGCAGTTCCTTCGGGATTCAAAATTTGATCATTAAATAATGATAAGTCATACATTGTAGCACCATCGTTTGGGTTCCCGTCTTCATCACAAATAATGGTGTTTAAAGGAGTAGTAATCGCAGGTAATGTTTTTGGGGCAATACTTACAATTTTAGACGAGGTACATAAAGTTCTTGTATTTGTTAACACAACAAATATTTCACTTGCAGTAATATCATCATCATTAGCATCTGTAATTAAATTATCTAAATCAGGTTGCTGTTCATTGGAGTTTCTAAAGAAATAAGTAAACTCAAGAAAACTAATGTCATTTGTGTTATCTATAGTTTCTTGCGCGATAACTTCAGGAACTTGAAAAATATTTTCCAAAGCAACTAATGTATTATCAAACTGATTACTTCCAAAAGAATCTTCACAAATAGTTATTGGATTTACGGGAATATTAAAGTCAGGAATTGGATCGACTGTTAAGGTTACAGAAGCTTGGAAGAAGCAACCTTGATCATTCACTAATTCTATAAATATAACTTCTGTTGTATTATTAACTACATAGTTACTAGTAGTGTTAGTTCCAGCAGTTCCATTATCAGGAATTCTATTCACAAATCTAGCTTGATTTTTAGGAACATTCTGTTCTACTTCGTTGTCTTGAAAAAATAAAATATTAACATTATCTCTAATGATTTGATTGTTATTAACTCTAGGGTCAGCAAAAACTATTTGGGGACTATTAATTGTTAATAATGATAATAAATCAAATGTTTCCGAACCAGCAGGTAAATTAATATCACAAACAGAAATTGATATATTATCACTTGCTAATGCGGGTTTGAAAAGCGTATTTAGTTCAATTGGATTAGGTCTTTCTACACAGCCAACGCTGCTTACCACTCTTGGGAATATTTGCTCGTCAAAACTTGATGTAATGTAACTCAGTATAGGGTTATTAGATTCATCAAAATCAGGTTCTCCTAATGGGTTTATGTTATTTATAGCATCATTATCACTTATATGGAAAGTAATATCAAATGATTCATTTTGAGTATTAAACAACTCAGCTATTTCTGTTAAGTTAAACTTACTTCCCGTACCAGAAATATTATCTTCATCACACTGCGGTATTCTATTAGGGACTGTATTAAATTCTGTTTCCAATTCGACTCGAAGTGTTAATTCACCAATTTCACTTGCACAACTTGGATTGGCTGCGTTTTCAAGACGGTAAAATATAATTTGTTGATTTGCAGTAGTGTTTCTGTAAGCTGAAGGATCAGCTATTTCAATACCCTGTTGTTCAGCTTCTACTCTATCCTCATAATATTTTATAACCAAGCCTGTTTGAATATTTCCATTTGGATTGTTGTCACTTTGTAAATTTAATAATGAATTACTCTGTAAGGATAAGTCAAAGTCAGAAAATCGATTATCAAGATCACTTGTTGTGTTTGGGTCAATACATTCGACAACTTCTTGTAATCCAATTCTTAAATCAGGTTGTTCATTAATTATAAGTCGTTGTTCAGCAAAAGAGACACACTCAGTAATTTCATTTTCCACACGATACCAAACGGAAGTTAAGCCATTAAATATTGGATCTAGTATATCGAAATTTGTTGTTTGTTCTGTTGTTAATGCATTTACATTGTTTCTAGCATCAGCTTCCGAAACAAAATACGTGGCCGTAAATTCTGGATCAGTAAATAGAAGTAATTGATTTTGAGTAATATCAATTTCAAAAGTAGGTGGATTTGTAGTGATAGTATTCTCATCATAGCAAACAATTAAAGGGTTGTTTGATATATCATTTAATAATGGAGCTCTGTTAATTCTGTATGTAATTGATTGTATCACTGAACATTGACCAGAATTTGAAGATGCTTTTATAAAAACCAGATTATCTTCATCTTGTCTGAAAGAACTTTCAAAATCAGGGTCATTTTCTAGAGTAACTATACTATCTAGGGGGCAAGTTGCTCTTGCTTTATCTTCGGTTAAAAAGTAACTTAACGAAACATTTACATTCGAATTAAATTCATCAATAAAAAGAGTATTATTTGTTATCTCAGTAATTAAATCTGTAGCAGATATAATTCCGTCGGTACTATTTTTAAAAATAGAGTCGTTTTCGTTATCATCTTCTACATCACATATCTGTAAAACATCAGTTGGTAGTGTAAGTTCAATGGCAGGTTCAACGATCAAATTAATTGGTTCTATATCAAAACAGCCAAAGTTTTCATTAGGTTCAGTTATGGTGTTTACTGTACGTGTAGGGTTTTGATCTAAGATCCTTACAAATATTTCTTCCGCAGGCATTTCAGGATCATCAGGATTTCTATTAGTGAAGGGAGATGAAGTATTAATTAATCTACTTTGATCTTGATTTATAGCACCATCTCTTGTAGTGTATAGTTCTATAGTATATTGAAGCTCATTAGTTTCTCCAAGTAAATATTCCTCAATTGTAATGGTCGATGGTGATTCGCATTGGTTTGGATTAATTATATTTTGGAAATCAAAAACCCCAATATTATCATCAGAAAAATCCATTATACTAGGGATGGTGTTATCACCAATAGGATTTGTACCCAAATTATCACATATTGAAAGTGAAAAGCCTCTAAAAAAAGGATTGTTAGTGGTGTTTTGTTCAATATTAGTAATTATATAACGTGGTCGAAGTTGAAAACTTCCTAGTATAGCTGGTCTACTTATAATACTACCGTCGGTATTACAAACAACTTGATTTTCAATACGAAAACCTATATTTTGGATATTGTTTGTTGTAAAGTTCGGATCATTTACATAATTAGTTGGAGGATCTATATTTAAGGATGAATCGTTAGGATTCCAAAGGGCAATTATTGTATCATCATCAATGTTTCCGGTATTGCAGTTAGCTAACTGTGCAGAAGCATGAAATGAAACTCTTCTAGAAATATTGTTACCAGTATTTACTAATCGATTAAAATTATCGGTTAAGTCAAAACTAGCAAAACCATCCAAATTATCAGGAGCGCTATCTGTACCAGGTAATACGCCATCATCACATGCTTCTATATTTCTAAGAGGTGTATTTGGTAGTTCCCCCTCAGGGATAGCAATTTCAATATTGACATCAACTTCACTTTCACAACCTGTATTTACATCAGTCAAAACCGCCCTAATGGAAATAGATTCACTAGCAAAAGATGATGTTGCTATTTCATTACCCCTGGTGCCATCGTCATTGATTCTAAAATAGGATAAGGTTGCATCTGTATTAGGAGGTAAATTTTCGAAAAAATAATTAGTAACACTTTGAATGGGTTCATTATCAATGGAGCAGAAAGCGGTTGAGTTATCAAAAAGTTGATATCCTTCAAAACCATCTTCATTGGCTCTATCAACAACATAATAAGGACAATCGGTAATTGTTGATAAATTAAAACCTGTAGCTATTGAAATGTTTACAGGTGTTATAAAATCACATCCCTGTTCCGTGTATCTAGCAAATATAGTATCGTTATTTGCAGCATTAAAAGTACCCGTTAATTGATTAGAGTTATTTTCAGCATCATTAAGAGTAGGATGGTATGAAATAGCCTGAGTTGTAGCAATATTATTATTAATATCAGAAAGAGTTATGGTACTAGTTAAGGGATTTCCAGAGGGAACACATATTTGAAATGTTGTATCTGCTAAATTGATATTTGAGCTTAATGTTATTAAAAATTCTTCTGAAATAGTACAAGAAGTACTACCATTTAAAGAAACATCGAGTCTGTACAGTGTGTTTTCTTCTTGTTGATTTATATTTAAAGAATTTAAATTTCCACCCGGAATTGCAGAGTTACTTCTAAACCACTGTAAGGTAGTTCCTGTAGGGAAATTTGTGTCATCAACATTTAGGGTTAAGCTACTACTACAAGTAGAAAATGTTTCTATTCGGTCAGAATTATTAGATTGAACTGAGCTACTTCCACTAGCGTTAGCAGTTATATTTATTGGTTGGAGATTATCATTAAATTGTTCGATAAAAACAGCTGAGTCTCTTGAGAAATCACTGTCATCACCAATCAATATTCGCACTTCATATTCTTGTCCAACCTCAAAAGCATTATTTGCAGTTTGAAGCGGTATGGTTCTTCTTGCATATTCAGGAAATCGATTAGTTTCCCCAGATCTTACATCAGCAAGTAACGTTTCGTTTTCACTGGGACAGAGCTCTATGTTGTTGCTGTCAGAAAAACTAGGCCTAATGTTATTTACGTTAATAGGAGCATTATCAGGTAAAGTAGCAATATTGGTAAAAGAGTCGTTAGTTCCGGATTTTCTAATTAAAAACAAAAAACCATCTCTATTAGAGCATCCACTAGCTCCATTACTATTTGAATATTCATCAGAAGCAAATATGTAATTAAATCTAGTGTTATTAGTTCTGGGTGTAAACAAGAAACTAAGTTCAGTAGGGTTTGTAATAGGATATCCGAAATCATCATTATTTCCTTGATTATTGTCGTCCCATCCGTTATCGTCACCTTCTCCAAAACCACCGGGGTTATTTTGCGCAGCGTTTATTGAACCTGTAGATAAAATTAAACCAGCTTCTAAAGGAAAATCAGATGTGCCACTGGTAAACATACCGATGCTGTTTATGTTAGCAGTTGATCCGTTTAAAGGCGATGAAGGAGGAGTTGTGCCGTTATCAATACAATTGCTATTTTCAAATAGAAAGTCTTCAACAAGTTCTTGTGGAGACATATTGCCGTTTACCATAAAACTTTGTGCAAAAGTTTCAAAAGCAATTAAACCAATAATGAGTGTAGCTAAAAGATATTTTTTTTTCATACTGCAAAAATTATGGAGCTAATATTCAACAAAAAAAGTCCAATTATTTGGGTACTAAAGTACTAAAATAATTGGACTAAATATGTGATTTAATAGATTATAAGCTAGATGATGGCTTATGATAGTTTTAGAATACTCGATTTTAAAGTTTCAATTTTAGCCTCGGCATCAGCCACTTTTTTACGTTCATTAGCAACTACCTGTTCGGGGGCATTAGCTACAAAACGTTCATTACTTAGTTTTTTTGAAATACTTTTTAGGAAACCTTCAGTATAGGTTAGTTCTTCATTAAGTTTTGATAGCTCTTCCTCAATATTAATAGCACCTTTTAAAGGAACGAAATATTCATTGGATTTTAACCTAAATGACTGTGCACTTTCTGGTGTGGTTGAAGTGTATATTAAATTATTTATATTACCTAGTTTAGAAATAATACCATCGAAATCGGAAGTGGTTTTTTCGTTATTTATAACATGTAGTTCAATCGTATCTTTAAAAGAAATGTTCTTTTCTTTTCGAATTGTTCGTATTCCAGAAACAACATCAGCAGCGATTTCAAACTGATTCAATAAAGTTTGATCAAAATCACTAATTTTAGGATAAGTATTGATTATCAATGCGTCTTTTGGAGTTCTAGTTGAAATTTTTTGCCATATTTCTTCCGATGCAAATGGTATAAAAGGATGTAAAATTCTTAAGTTATCCTCTAATAAATTTATAATGCTATTAAAAGTTGTAATGTCCATTGAATCACCATAAGTAGGCTTAACAATTTCCAGTAACCAGCCACAAAAATCATCGTAAATCAATTTATATATTGACATTAACGAATCACTTAATCGGTATTTTTCAAAATTACTATCTACAAATTGTAAAACACTCTGAAATTTAGCCGTGTACCATTCAATTGCTTTGGCAGCAGCTTGAGGCTGCTCTTTTTCGATTGCATTTTCTTCCCAACCTTTTATAAGTCTGAAGGCATTCCATATTTTGTTAACGAAACCTTTTCCTTGTTGGCATAAATCTTCGTCAAACATTAAATCGTTACCTGCTGCAGAGCTTAATAAAAGCCCAACTCGCACACCATCGGCTCCGTAATTTTCAATTAGTTTTAAAGCATCAGGTGAATTTCCTAACGATTTGGACATTTTACGGCGTTGTTTGTCTCTAACTAATCCGGTTAGATATACATTTTTGAAAGGCGGTTTTTCAGTGTATTCATAACCTGCAATTATCATACGTGCCACCCAAAAGAATAAAATATCAGGTCCTGTAACTAAATCTTGAGTAGGGTAGTAGTAGTTAAATTCTTTATTTTCTGGGTCACTAACTCCATTAAATACACTCATTGGCCATAGCCAAGAAGAAAACCAGGTGTCTAAAGCGTCATTATCTTGTTTTAAATCTGAAATTTCTAAATTAGGATTACCCGATTTTTCTTTAGCCAACAATAATGCCGCTTCTATACTTTCAGCAACAACAAAATCTTGTTTGTTATCTCCATAGTAAAATGCAGGTATTTGATGTCCCCACCATAATTGGCGAGAAATATTCCAATCACGGATATTTTCCATCCAATGTCTGTACGTGTTTTCGAATTTTTTAGGATGAAGATTTATGGGGCCATCTTCGCTTAAAACAGCTTTTATAGCCGGTTTAACTAAATCTTCCATTTTTAAAAACCATTGATCCGAAAGTTTAGGTTCGATAATAGCTTTGGTACGTTCGGAGGTTCCTACTTTGTTGGTGTGATCTTCTGTTTTTATAAGAATTCCTTTTTCTTCTAATTCTTTAGCAAAGTTTTTACGTACAACAAATCTATCTTGACCTTCATAATGTAAGCCATAGCTATTCAAAGAGGCATCATCATTAAAAATATCAATTACTTCTAGTTGATGTTTATCTCCTAAAACCTTATCATTTTCATCGTGAGCCGGAGTAACTTTTAAACAACCTGTACCAAATTCAAGATCTACATACTCATCTTCTATAATAGGTATCACGCGATTTACAATAGGAACAATCGCCTTTTTTCCTTTTAAATGACTAAAACGCTCATCATTAGGGTTAATACAAATAGCAGTATCTCCAAAAATAGTTTCAGGTCTTGTGGTTGCTACAGTTAAAAATTCCTCAGATCCTTCTATTTTATAATTTATATAATACAGTTTTCCTTGTTTTTCAACGTGAATAACTTCTTCATCAGATAAAGTAGTTTTTGCTTCAGGATCCCAGTTTACCATGCGGTAACCACGGTATATTAAGCCTTTGTTGTAAAGATCAACAAACGATTTTATTACTTGTGGAGATAATTCTTCATCTAGAGTAAATTTAGTACGTTCCCAATCACAAGAGGCTCCTAATTTTTTTAATTGCTCTAAAATAACTCCACCGTACTCATCAGTCCAATCATAGGCATGCTTTAAAAATTCTTCACGGGTTAAATCATTTTTAGAAATTCCTTGCTCTTTTAAGCGTGCCACTACTTTAGCTTCGGTAGCAATAGAAGCATGATCGGTTCCAGGTACCCAACAAGCGTTAAACCCTCGTAGTCGTGCCCTTCTAATTAATACATCTTGAATAGTATTATTTAGCATATGCCCCATATGTAGTACACCAGTAACGTTGGGAGGAGGTATAACTATAGTGTAAGGCTCTCTGTCATCAACCTCTGAATGAAAAAAATTATGTTTCATCCAATAGTCGTACCATTTTTTTTCTACTAATTGGGAGTTATATTTTGAAGCTATTGCCATTTTGGTCTGATTTTTGAAATAGATAACAAAAGTAAATATATATATGTGAACTTGAAAGCTTTTAAATGCTTTGAGTGCTACTAAAAAATTAATTACATTTACACTATAATAAATTTCATAAATATGAAGAAACTAACAATTTTATTATTCTCAGCTTTACTTGGTTTTACTGTAACTGCACAAGAAACGGAAAGTACTAATAAGGAAGAGTCTACAGCGCAAGAAACTGGAGCTAAAATTGAATTTAAGGAAGAAACAATTGACTACGGAACTATTGAAAAAGGTGCCGATGGAATACGTAAGTTTGAATTCACGAATACAGGTGACGAGCCATTAATAATTTCAAGAGTATATTCTACTTGCGGATGTACGGTTCCAAAAAAGCCAGAAAACCCTATTGCTCCTGGAGAAACAGGAGAAATAGAAGTAAAGTACGATACCAAAAGAGTTGGTCCTATACGTAAAACAATTACAGTATATAGCACGGCAAGCCCAATACCATACCCACTGAAAATTAAAGGGACTATTGTACCGAAAAAAGCTCAGTAGTTTATAGACCATAAAAACAAGAAAACCTGTAAAATTTATTTTACAGGTTTTCTTGTTTTTAACCAGTATTAGTTTTTGTACCTATGACTTGAATGCAGGGTTTAATAAAAATACCTAAACATGCTAAAATAGAAGTGATATTATAAAGTGCTTCTTTGGTTATAATTTTATCCAGTCATCTTTGGTAATACTGTAGTAAACATCATTTTGAACGTTACCTTCACTATCTATATAATGATTACGACGAATACCTTCGGCTGTTGCACCTAATTTTTCAATGGCTTTTTGAGATTTTATATTTCTTACGTCTGCTCCAAATTGTATGCGGTTAAGCTTTAATTCATTAAAACCGTATTCGATCATTAATTTTTTTGCAGCACCATTTAACCCTGTACCCTGAAATTTAATTCCGTACCAAGTCCAACCAATTTCAGCGCGTTTATTATTTAAATCTATTTTACCAAACCTTGAGCAACCAGCTAAACTTCCTGAATTTTTATCAAAAATAAGATATGCAATTTGAGTTTGTTGTTGTTGAGCAATCATTGTTTGCTCAATATAATCGGTTAAGTTTTGTTCTGTACGAATGTAATGGCCCATATATTTCCATATACAATCCTCAAAAATTATTTCTTTTAAAGATTGAGCATCTCTGGTGTTGAAAGGAATTAATCTAGCTCTCTCGTTTTCTAAAATCATTTTATTCACGTTTAAGTTTTTAACAAAAAAACCTCGTAGTTCAGCTACGAGGTTTATATTATTTTATAACAATACTAAACTAGCGTAACTCACCTAAATGGTTTACGTTTTTTAGTTTGTTTAGTTTTTGTGGTTTTCATTGAAATCTAATTTAAAAAAAAATTCTATATGACAGATGGATAAATTATATTTTTGTGAGTCTAACCCGTAATGCATTATTAAACTTTAGAAGCTTTAATACTATTGAGCTTTCTATCTACGATATATTTAGTTGTTGTAAAAAAAGTTAGTGTTGTATTTTTAGAGTCTCTAAAAGATTTAGTTTAGTGTATTTTATGCTAATTATTAATTAATCAGATAGTTAATAAAATATTGTTTTTATTCTTTTTCATGATTCCCTATATGCATAAGGCTGTTTTGTTACTTTTTTTGATTTTCCTTTTCTGAGTACTGAGTTTTATATTATAGGCGTTAGATAAATTGTATTTACTATTAATACTTAAGTATTCTTAAGGAGTTTATAAAGTTAATGGTCTTTTGTTCAAGAGTTTAGGTTTACGTATTAAAAAATTCACAATAAAACATATTTATTAACCTTAAAGATATGTATTTAAACATCTACCTCTAAAATTTGATATTTAAATTCAGTAACTAAAAAGCTACTATTTACTTTTCTTCCACACTAAATAACGATACCTAGCAAAAAGCATAGCACTCGAAGCAAATAAACCAACCAATAAGCCAATCCATATACCGTAAGCTCCTAATAGGTCTGCTTTACCCAATGTATAACATATAGGGAAGCCTATACACCAGTACGATATAAAAATAATTACAGTAGGTATATTAACATCTTGTAAGCCTCGAAGTACTCCTAAAAGAGTCACTTGGAAACCGTCGCTTAATTGAAACCATGAAACAATTATTAGCAATTGTGAAGCAATAGTGATTACGGTTTCATTGTTAATGTAAACTTTAGGTAAGAAGGTGTTGGTTGTCATAAAGAAAACAGCCAAAACAAGCTCTAATATAAACACTAGCAATAAAATGGATCTTACAATTCGAATCAGTTCTTTGAAATTTCCCTTGCCTACCTGATTTCCAACTCTAATGGTTGCGGTTACACCAAGTCCTATGGCAATCATAAAAGCCATAGAGGCTAAGTTCAAGGCAATTTGATTTGCAGCTTGATCTTCGGTACTTAGACTTCCTGATAAAATAATAGAAGAGGAAAAAAAACCAAACTCAAATAGCATTTGTAAAGCTACGGGAAACCCTAAAGTTAAAATATTAGAAATGGCATTGGTACTAAAAATTTGCTGGAAGAAATTTTTAAAATAGGGAAGGTATTTTTGTTTTGTTTTTAAAATAAAAATCAATAAAACAAGCATTAGTATTCTTGAAATCAACGAGGATAACGCAGCTCCTTCTAGTTCTAGCCTTGGGAAACCAAACTTACCGTAAATTAAAAGATAGTTTAAAACAATATTTACAGCGTTACCTGTAACGGTAGCTGTCATGGCATACTTGGTTGCAGACATCCCATCGGAAAACTGCTTAAAAGCCATGAAAATAGTAAAAGGAATTATGGAAATAGCTGTTAAATTTAAATAGGGTGTAGCAAGAGTCACCACTTCTTCGGGCTGATTAAAATGGTGTAAAAAGGGCTGTATTACTTTAATAAGTCCGTAGAGTAAAAAACCTATAATTGCACAAAACCAAACACCATCTTTAAATATTCTAGTCCCTGTATTTGTGTCGTTTTTACCATCACTTTCCGCAATAAGCGGCGTAATGCTTAACGAAAATCCAATAGCTAAAGATATCGCTATTGCAAACACAGCATTACCTAACGATACTGCAGCTAAAGAAGCAGCGCCTAATTCGCCAACCATTATATTATCTACTAGTCCAACTAATATTTGACCCACTTGCCCAATCATTACAGGAACTGCAATTTTCAGGTTTTCAGGAAATTCTCTAGTATATTTTTTAAGCAAGCCTTTTTTGTTTCAAAAGTAGTATTCTTTAAACTATAAACCTCATACAACTTAAATTGTATGAGGCTTTACTAATAGATAACAGGATTAAAATAATCAACCAATTTTAAAATAGTTTTTTGAGAGATAATTTCAACCTGTGTATAAGGTAAAATAGCACCGGTACAATAACTAATGTTAAAAATGTAGCTACTATTAATCCATAAATTACTGTTTTGGCCAAAGGCCCCCAAAATATTACGTTATCTCCACCAAAGTAAATTTTAGGGTCACCAGTTGCAAATAAAGAAAAGAAATCAATATTAAAACCTATGGCTAGGGGTATTAAGCCTAATACAGTGGTTATGGCCGTAAGTAACACCGGTCTTAAACGTGCTCTTCCTCCCTCTATAATAGCTTCTTTAACCTCTTCTTTAGGAAGTAAAGTGCCTACTTCTAAACCCTTATTTATTAATTTTCTATCAATTAATAACTGCGTGTAATCGAGTAATACTACTCCGTTATTCACTACAATACCAGCTAAGGAGATGATTCCCATCATGGTCATCATAATAACAAACGGAGCGCCTGTAGCTACTAGTCCTCCAAACACACCTATTAAACTCAGGAAAATAGCAATCATTATAATTGTTGGTTTTGAAATAGAACTGAATTGAAAAATTAGAATAAAAAAGATAAGTCCTAAGCCAGCAAAAAAGGCTCCCATTAAAAAGGATTGTTGCTTTTTTTGTTCTTCAATTTGCCCTGTAAAGTCAAATTTCAGTCCTTGAGGTTTGTCGAAACTTTTCATTTCATCTTCAATTTGACTAACAATAGCACCAGCATCGGTAAAACCAGGTTTTAAGCCCGAATACACTGTTACCACTCGCGTCGCATTTTTGTGTTTAATAGCACTGTACGAAGTGGTGTTTTTTTGACTCGCAACAGCCGAAATAGGAATTTCTTTCAATTGTCCTGTAGCAGGGTCTCTAAAGGTGATGTTTTGGTTAAACAGGGCATTATTATCGTAGCGATTTTCTTTATTAAAGCGCACGTTAATATCGTAATTGTCACCGTCTAGTTTATACACGCCCGCTTTTTCTCCAAAAATTGAACGGCGCAATTGGTTTCCTACAAAGCCATTACTAATGCCCAATTGTCCGGCCTTTTCACGGTCAATAAGTACTTGCATGGCAGGTTTGGCTTTGTTAACGTCAATTTTCAACTCATCAATACCCGCAATGTTTTTAGAATTGATAAACTGACGCATTTTTTCGGCAGTTTGAATCAAAAGATCGTAATCTTGTCCCGTAATTTCAATATTAATAGGTGAACCGGCAGGTGGGCCTACAGCTTCTTTTTCAATAGAAATTGAAACCCCTGGATAAATGCCTTTTAAGCCTTCTTGTATTTTAGCACGTAAAGCCTCAGAATCTTTTCCGTTACGAAATTTATACTCGCGCATCGAAGCGGTTATTTTTCCTTTATGAGGTAAATCAGCAGCCGATCCACCGTCGGTTTGAGGATTACCAGCACCTTTACCCACTTGCGCTACGGTAGATTCTACCAATACATTTTTATCATCTACAATATACTCGGAGTTGTTTATAATGGAAGCCACTCTTTTTTCAATGGCTTTGGTAATGGTATTGGTTTTTGCAATATCAGTTCCTTGCGGATACTCGATATATACAAAAATTTGATTGGGTTTATTGTCTGGGAAAAATTCAATTTTAGTGCGTTTTTCAGCTACTGAGTTTCCAAATCCTGCAAAGGCAAATATTAGTAAAGCAAACGTACCTATACTAAATACAAATGGCCAAAATTTGCTTAAGGCGAAGGTCACAAAGCTTTTGTAAGTATTTTCTAACCAAACCAGAGTTTTGTTTTGAAAAGCATTGGCCAGTGGTTTAATGGCATATTTATACATCCAAAAAAGTAAGGCAGTTACAATTAATAAACTACCAAAGCCTCTAACGGCACCTCCAACAACTAGCATAGTTGCCCCAAGCACAATTAATATGATAGATAATTTTATTAAATTTTTTAAAGAAATTTCGCGCGCTTCTGTTTCCATAAAGGCAGAAACTAACATGGAGTTGATGAAAATAGCCACAAACAGTGACGACCCTAAAACAATAGAAAGTGTAATAGGGAAGTAGATCATAAATTGCCCCATGATACCAGGCCACATTCCTAAAGGTACAAATGCTGCTACAGTAGTTAAGGTCGAAATGATTATAGGAAAAGCAATTTCACCAATTCCTTTTTTAGCAGCTTCAATGCGCCCCATGCCTTCTTCCTCCATTAAACGGTACACGTTTTCGACTACTACAATACCGTTATCTACCAACATCCCTAGCCCCATAATTAAAGCAAAAAGAATCATGGTGTTTAAGGTATAACCCATTAAGCTTATAATCATAAAAGACATAAACATGGACATTGGGATAGCGAACCCTACAAAAAGAGCATTTCTAAATCCTAAGAAAAACATTAGTACAACAACCACTAAAAGAATACCGAATATAATATTGTTTACTAAATCGTCTACTTGATTGATGGTTTTAGACGATTGATCGTTAGTAATGGTTACTTCTAAATCTTGCGGAAAAATATTTTCTTTGGCATCTTTCACCATTTGTTGTATTTGTTCTGCGGCAGCGACCATATTTTTTCCCGAGCGCTTTTTAACATCTAACATCACCACGCTTTTTCCTTTTTGGCGCGCATAGGTTGTGGCATCTTCTTCTTTAAATGAAATTGTAGCAATATCTTTTAAGTAAACTACGCCACCCAAATTTTTAACTACAAAATTGTTAAGTTCTGCAGGCTTTTTAATCTCCCCAATGATACGCATGGTACGTTGTTGACCACTACCAATAATATTTCCTGCCGATACCGTAACATTTCCTCGGCGTATAGCGTTTAATACGTCATCAAAGCTTACTTTGGCGGCCATCATTTTGTAAATGTCCACGGCAACTTCAACTTCTCTTTCTTCGGCACCTCGGATATCTACTTGCTTAATTTCTTTAAGGTCTTCAATATTATCCTCTAAATATTCGCCAAACTTTTTTAGTTTTTCTACGGGGTAATTTCCCGAAATATTAATATTTAAAATTGGGGTTTCTTCAGAAATACTTAGGTTAAACACCGTGGGCTTTACCTTGGCACCATTAAAGGTGGGCCAGTCTTCGGTACCGGTTTCTAAATCTACTTCATCTTTTACCTTTTGCTTGGCTTGATCAACAGTTATGGCTTCATCAAACTCAATTTCTATAATACCATAATCCTGCTGCGAGGTGGATTTCATTTTTACTTTATTACTGATGTTATTCAACCGGTCTTCTAGCGGGTCAACAATCAGTTTTTCAATATCCTCGGCTGTGTTACCTGGGTAAATAGAACTAATAAATATTTTATTATCAATAATTTCAGGAAAATTTTCTCTTGGCATATTGTTGTATGCCGAAAGTCCCAAAATTAAAAACAACAACATAATCACGTAGATTACCGTTTTATTTTCTATTGCCCATGAAGAGAGCGAAAACTCTTTATGAATATTTTGTTGATCTTTATTCATGGTTTTTTAGTTTAATACTTCTACTACCTGATTATTTTTAACACTACGTGCCCCTTCACTAATTAATAATGTGTTGTTTTTTAAACCCGAAATAACTTCAATTAAATCTCCTTGAATTTTTCCTGTGGTAACGGTTTGTTGTTTGGCAACGGGTTCTCCTTTTGAATTTCTTCCAATGGCATATACGTATTGTTCACCTTCGGCATTTTCGGAAATTAAGTTTTGAGGAATTAATAACGCTTTGCTATTGCTGTAATCGTTAATTCGAAGTTTAGCCGTTAAATTAGGTTTAATACTTCCATTTTTATTAGGTACTCCAACTTCAATAGTATAGGTTCGGCTAGAGGGGTTAATAAAACTACCGGCTTGGCGTATTTTGGCATTTAAAGAAGTGCCTAATACAGGTAAGTCTACCACCACATTGGTGCCTTTTTTTACGGTGTTTATGTATTTTTCGGGTACTGCAGCCTCAACATACATATTATTTAAACTAACAATTCGCATTAAAGGAGTTTGCCCCGGTGCGACTACGGATCCTTTCTTGGTAATAACATCGTCGATACGCCCGCTAAAAGGAGCTTTTATAGCAGTTTTTGAAATGTTCTTGCGCATTTGGCTTAATGCTTTGTTTTGAGCCTCATAAGTTGCTTTAGCTTGTAAGTATTGAATTTCGCTACCTATTTTTTGATTCCATAAACGTTGCTGACGTTCAAAAGTAGTTTTTGCTAAATCAGCTTGAATTTGCATTTGTGCCAATTGCTGAGATAATCCACCGTCATCAAT
Organism: uncultured Aquimarina sp.; assembly: GCA_947503135.1. GTDB lineage: Bacteria > Bacteroidota > Bacteroidia > Flavobacteriales > Flavobacteriaceae > Aquimarina. The sequence continues at coordinate 76,594 of CANNCQ010000002.1, forward strand.
TTTAGCCAATAATTGTCCTTTTTTTACTGCTTGTCCTTCGGTTACGTATACCTCGGTTAATATTCCGGGTAACTCAGGAGTTAGTACTAAATTTTGCTTGGTCTCTACATTTCCTAATAATTCTATATAATGATTAAAAACTGTGTCCTTTACATTCAATGTTGTAACTAGAGGGATTTTTTTATTAGGGTCTATTCTTTCGATAGCCGCACTTAATTGTTCAATTTCAGATTCAATAGTTTGAATTTTTATTCCTAAAGCTTTCTTTTTTGCTCTTATTGCTTTAATATCTTTAGATTCAATAATTTCTTGTACGGAAGATTCTTTATTGCCACAAGCAACTATAGTAGTAGCTATAAAGAGTAAGTATAGTATATTTTTCATAGTTGGTATATTATGGGTTGTAAATATTTAAAATCGATTGCAATTTGGCGTTGGTTTGTATTACTTTAAGTTGTGCTTGTAAATACTCTTGCTGTGCAGTGTATAATTGAGTTTGTGCTTGTCGAAGATCAAAACTAGAGCTTAACCCTTCATTGAATTTAATTTGATTTTTATTTTCGATACGTTCAGCCAAAGCTAAATTTTGTTTTAACGCTTTAAGATTATCTATAGCAAATTCAAAGTTGCTTTTAGCATCTTCATAACCTAACCGAATGCGTTGTGTATTTTCTTTATGAGAAATTTGTGCTTGTTCATAAGCTAATTTGGTACGTTTAATTCGAGCTCCGCTTAAACCAGAACTAAAAATAGGTACTTTTAAAGTAGCTCCCCAAGTTAAGGAAGAAAACCAAGGTTGACTTCTATCTAAAAAGTTAAATTCATTGTCAAAAGAATCTACTGAACCATTTAAGAAGGCCCCAAGCGACGGTAATAAACGTGATTTTTCTAGCTTGTTTTCCAAACGACGTTGGTCAATTAATAATTCTGAAAGTTTGTAATCATTATTTTTTGAAATATCGAATTCCTTGAAAACGGTGTCCGAAGTCATTTTTTGAGCGGCAATACTTTCTAAGGAGTCGGTGAGTGTTAATTTATTCTCTAAAGGAATACCTAAAGAAAGTTTAAGCATTTGTAATGACAAACTACCAATACGCTTAGTGTTGTTTAATTGATTTTTCACTTGTAAAAGTGTAATTTGCAACTGTTCCACACTTTCTTCTTCTGCCAAACCATTTTCGAAAATTTTTTGAATTTCATTTAAATTTTTGGTTAGTACAGTAATATTATCTTCAAGAACCTTGATACTTTCTTTAGTAATTAACGCTGCTCCGTAAGAGTTAGTAACCCCTTCAATTACCAATAAATCTTGCTTCTCTTTTTGGGTATTTGCAAAGGCAATAAAAGAGCTAGCAGCTTGTAAACCTACTAAATATGAACCGTCAAAAATTAATTGGGTTAAAGTAGCGTTGACGCTTGCTTGTTTTGTGGTGCCAAAGCGAACGGGGATAAAACCACTAGGAGGTTGAAATGGGGTGTTATTTCTTGTGGCTCCTTCAAAAAATCTTTCAACGGTATTAATTGTATTTTGTGTATTGTCAAAAGCGGATACAGGTAATACAGTTTGTCGTTGTCTTATTTGATCTTGATAACTAATTTCACCATCAATTTGTGGTAAACCCACTGCAGCGGTTTCCCAGCGTTGTTTCAATGCTTTAGCAACTTCTTTATTCGCATTTTGAGAAGTGTAACTGTTTTCAAGAGCAAACGAAATAGCTTCCTGTAAGGAAAAAGCATACTTTTTTTCTTGGGCTCCAATATTTAGAGCAATTAACAGGCTACCAAACAGTAGTATTTTTTTAAGTATCATAATTGGTTATTAAGTGCTTTTTTATAAATATTATTTTCCAAAAAGGCAATTCCTTTTGGGGTAGCAATGCCCCTTATGTGGTAATCTAAATAAGATTTTATTATTTTATAGGGAGTGAAAATTTCTTCAGGAAATAACTCTTTGTCTCGTATTTGAGAAATAGAGAAAAAATAGAATCTAGAAATAATTTCAGGATCTATATCAGTTCTAAACATTCCTATTTTTTTACCTTTTTCTAAGCCATCCACAATACATTTATGTACTACCCCAAACTTTTTTTGGTTTAGGGAAGAATGAATTTTTGGATAATATTTTAGTAATTGATATTCGGGAGAAGAACTTTCGTTTTTTAAATGTTTAAAAACAAAATCGTTAATGGTGAAAAGTTCTTCTATAGGATTTAAGGCCTCCTCTTTGATTGTATCAATTCCTGCAGAAATGGAATGAAACATAAACTCAGTACAGGCTTTTACTAGATCGCTTTTCGTTTTGAAAAAGGTGTAAATAGTCTTTTTGGACATCCCCATCTTGGAAGCCAAATCGTCCATAGTTACGCTTTTGAATCCTTTTGTTAAAAAAAAATCTGTAGCATAATTAATAATATCCTGTTGTGTGCTATCACAAATTTGCATTTCACAAATGTATGAGGAAACTTTAAAAACAATTAAAGTTTCCTTGGTTTTGTTGAAATTTTAACATCTCACTAAAAGTGATGACCTGGTGTTATACTGGTAAAGGTTTTTTGTTTTTGGATTAGGATAACTATTTTGAAAATTAATTACTGCTATAATATAAAATGTCAAACAATTCAATTTTAGATAAATCTAACTCAGGTAAATTTTCTTTATGTAAGTAAAACAGCTATTAATAAAAGACGATATATCTGCATAATTATTTTTAAAAGGTTTATTTTCTTAATTTATTTTATAATTAATTAATCTTTTAGTGTAAAATTTGCAAGAAATAAAAACTATCGGATTAAAATGAAAGATCTCGTATTTAAGGAGTCAAGTGTAAGTAAAAAAAGAGATGTGGAATACACTCAGAGTAATTTCAAGAATAATTTAAAGTTCGCTTTAAAGAGTATTCATTTCAATGAGAATTATATTCCAGCGAGCAATACACGTACCACCACCAACTTCGCCAATTTGGCTAGAGGTGAAAGTCGCCAAGAGAACTTACGAAATACGATTACTATGATAAATAATCGTTTTAATACCCTAGCAACTTGGGACAACCCTAATAATGATCGCTATTCTGTAGAATTAGAGATTTTTTCTGTCGATTTAAATATTGATGATAATGATACAGCATTTCCGTTAATTGAGATTTTAAAAACTCAGATTATAGATCACAAAACAGGTAAACATATTGAAGGTATTGTAGGCAACAACTTTTCTTCATACGTACGCGATTATGATTTTAGTATAAGGCTTTCAGAACACAATAAAAATAAAGAGCGATTTAGTATTCCAGAAAAATTTGGAGAGTTACATGGTAATTTATTTAAGTGTTTTGTACAGTCGGAGAGCTACAAAAAACACTTTGCAAAACCGCCCGTTATATGTTTAAGCGTATCAGAAAATAGAACGTATCATCGCACAGAAAATCATCACGCTATATTAGGTTTTGAATACCAATCGGACAAATCTTCCTTAACTGTTCAATACTTTAAAAAAATGGGACTACAAGTGCGTTATTTTATGCCCTCTAACAGTGTTGCACCTTTTGCATTCTATTTTTTCGGTGATTTATTGGCTGACTATACGAACCTAGAACTTATTAGTACCATTAGTACTATGGAAACTTTTCAAAAAATTTACCGGCCTGAAATTTACAACGCTAATTCTAGCGCAGGAAATTGCTATAAACCAAGTCTGAAAAACCAAGACCATTCGATAACTAAAATTGTATACAACCGAGAAGAGCGTACCCAGTTAGGAATTGATCAGGGTAAATTTGCAGAAAAGCATTTCATAAAGCCTTACAAAAATGCTTTAGAACAGTGGTCTGCTAGTTTTGCTTTATAATGAGTACAACACACTAAAACACAAGATTATGAAAAAAATATTACCAACATCAACTGTTGGAAGTTTACCTAAACCAGCATGGTTAGCCCCACCTAAAAAACTTTGGTCACCATGGAAATTAGAAGGTGATCAGTTACTAGAGGGCAAGCAAGATGCTTTGCGCGTTTCTTTGCAACAGCAACAATTGGCAGGTATTGATATTATAAGTGATGGTGAGCAAACACGCCAACACTTTGTCACCACTTTTATTGAGCATTTAAATGGTGTAGATTTTAAAAATCGTAAAACGGTAAAAATTAGAGATCGTTATGATGCTAGTGTACCTATTGTCGTAGATGCCGTTTCACGTCAAAAAGCAGTTTTTGTTGATGACGCCAAATTTTTACGTAAACAGACTAACAAGCCTATAAAATGGGCACTGCCAGGGCCAATGACAATGGTAGATACGTTGTACGATAACCACTACAAAAGTCGAGAAAAACTGGCTTGGGAATTTGCTAAAGTCCTTAATGAAGAAGCAAGAGAACTTCAAGATGCAGGAGTAGATATTATACAATTTGATGAGCCAGCATTTAATGTTTTCTTTGAGGAGGTAAGCGATTGGGGAATGACGGTGTTAGAAAGAGCCATTGAAGGTTTGCATTGCGAAACGGCAATACATATTTGCTATGGATACGGAATTAAAGCGAATAATGACTGGAAAAAAACATTGGGTTCAGAATGGCGTCAGTACGAAGAGATTTTTCCTAAAATTCAAAATTCTAATATTGATATAGTTTCATTAGAATGCCACAACTCTCAAGTACCCTTTAATTTAATGGAACTTATTAGTGGTAAAAAAATAATGGTAGGGGCAATTGATGTGGCAACTAACAAAATTGAAACGCCTGAAGAGGTTGCCAATACTATACGTAAAGCGCTGCAATACGTAGCTGTTGAAAACCTTTACCCAAGTACTAACTGCGGTATGGCTCCGTTATCTAGGGATGTAGCTGTAGGTAAGTTACATTCATTAAGCGCAGGAGCTGAAATTATTCGTAAAGAACTGGGACTTAATTCTAATAATTAATTCAAAAAAGGTTTCATATTTACATTTAATTAAAGCGTTTTATTTCATTCATTAGAAACCTATTAATAAATTCATCAAAATTTAATTTACTTATTTATGGATATATATATACTTTATTACCTAGTCGCAGGCTCTTTAGCAGGTTTACTTGCAGGCTTGTTTGGTATTGGTGGCGGTATGATAATTGTACCAGCATTAATTTACATTTTTAAAGCACAAGGTGTTCCCGAAGCTGCACTTACACATGTTGGTATTGGTACCTCTCTTGCAACTATTATTGTTACCTCTATAGGCTCACTCCGTGCACATAACAGTAAAGGTGCAGTAAACTGGAGTGTATGGAAACGTATGGTACCAGGGCTGGTAATTGGTTCATTGGTTGGTGCAGGCATCGCATCTATTATTCATGGTGATTCACTCCAAGCAATAATTGGTGTAGGTGCTTTTTTGGTAGGATTAAAAATGTTATTTCTTAAAAACAAATCTTTAGAAGAAGATGACTTGAGCAAATTACCATCACCAGTGGGGCAAACAGGCATGGGAGGTTTTATAGGTCTTGTTTCGGCTATTTTTGGTATTGGCGGAGGTACACTAACCGTTCCGATATTGAGTTATTATGGATTAAAAATTCAAAATGCAGTGGGTACATCGGCTGCCTGCGGCTTACCAATTGCTAGTGCTGGTGCTTTTGGTTTTTTTGTCTTTGGACAATTTGTTGATCCTAGTGTAAAAGCATCACTACCTAATGGTGTATTCGGTTTTGTACACATTTATGCATTTATTTGTGTGAGTTTAATTAGCTTTTTTATAGCGCCTGTGGGGGCAAAACTTACGCATAAATTACCCGCAGCAACCTTAAAAAAAGCATTCGCAATTTTATTGCTAATCGTGGGAATTAAATTAGTGTTGAATTCTAAGGTTTTTATAATTTAATTATGGTTAAAAACTATACTTAGCTACGGGTATAAATAATTTTTAAAGCCAAGTCTTTTGATTTGGCTTTAAGACCGAAAAAAGATGAAATAGTACGTTGTTGATTGCTATTTTTATGTTGTCACGGATATTAGAAAGACCGGTATTACAATATAAAAAACATCAAACCAATTTTGATCGCAGAAAATCCTCCTTGTGAGTCGGTTATATTTACAGACTCGTCAAAAAACGGAGTTAATCCATAGTATAAATGGAAATTAAATGTATTAAATCCAAAAGTTACTGTAGCACCAGCTTGTAACCTATTTAATCCATCAGGTTTTCTAATTCGTTTTGTTTCCCCGGTGTTGGACTCCGATTGATAGGTAAACGCATGCATATAACCTAAACGGACTCCTGTGTATATGCGCCAAAATTTATAGCTTTCAGGGGTAGACGTTCGCCATCTAAATTGAATAGGTATTTCTATTAATTGATTTCTAAAACGGTTATTATTTAAGTTATCCTCATCTGTAGGTAATCGAAATGCTGTTTTTCCATCGATTTCCTCTAGTATTAAGTTATGATTATACACGTTGGCAGAATACCCCAAGCCGATACCTATAGCCACATTTCTACTTTTATTAATAGGAAAATCCCTTATAAAACCTGCATGTAAACCACCAGAAAACCCTGATTGTACCACTCCAGCAGGTCGGTCACTAATTACTTGAAAAGTACCTCCAATGTAAAATTGATCTTCTCGGTATAAAGAGTCAGTTTCAGGAAACGCCAAATGATTTTCGCGTTGCGCAAAAAGTGAAGTGCTAGAAAAAAGAACTAATAAAATAACTATTCGTACCATTTACTTTATATGGATTTCTATAACAAATATCGGTTATTTAATTTCATTTTTATAAATAGTGTGCTTTTAGTTTAAATTCCTTTTTTCAACAAAAAAACGTTTTAATAATTGGCTACATTCTTCTTCTAAAATACCACTGGTTACTTTTGTTTTAGGATGAAGTTGCCCTCCCATACTTTTAAAGCCACGTTTGGGGTCTGCAGCACCATACACTATTTTTGATATTTGACTCCAATACAATGCTCCAGCACACATTTGACAAGGTTCTAAGGTTACGTAAAGCGTACAGTCTTTCAAATATTTCCCTCCTAAAAAATTGGCTGCAGAGGTAATGGCTTGCATTTCGGCATGGGCAGTTACATCATTTAAAAGTTCAGTCAAATTGTGACTTCGTGCAATAATCCGATCTTTAATAACCACAATTGCTCCTACGGGAATTTCATTTTTATCAAAAGCAGCTTCAGCTTCTTGTAAAGCTTTTTTCATGTAATAAGCATCATCAAAAATCAATTCCATAACAAAAGTATTTACTCAAAAATAGTTAAAACATTGGGGTAAAAGGTTAGGTATGGCAAATAAAATCGTCTTAAATCAATAAAATTGATTCATAAAAAGTATAAGCTATGAGGTTTTTAAAAATCACCATCACCATTTTTGTTACCATTGTGGTAAATTCCTTTGTATTTGCTCAAAGTGTTATAAATCAAAGTGAAGAGTTGGGAAAAGTGCACTGGTACCGATCTTATGACAAAGCACTAGAAGTTGCCACTCAGAAAAATAAAGATATTTTACTGTTATTTCAGGAAGTGCCAGGATGCAGCACCTGTAGAAATTACGGGCATAATGTGCTAAGTCATCCTTTAATGGTAGAGGCTATAGAAGATTTGTTTGTGCCTTTGGCTATTTTTAATAATAAGGGAGGCAAAGATAGAGAGGTGTTGAATAAGTATAAGGAGCCGAGTTGGAATAATCCCGTAGTGCGAATCGTAAATCATAAAGGTAACGATGTGGTTAAACGAATTGGTAATGATTATTCAGCTATTTCTTTATACAGAAGAATGAAAGAAGCCTTATTAAAGAAAGGAAAAGTGTTGCCTGAATACTTCAAACTTTTAGAAGGGGAATTGGCAATTAATACAAATTCAAATATAAAGGAGAAATGTTATCAAATGTATTGTTCTTGGACAGGAGAAAAGCAGTTTGGTAAATTAAACGGGGTGTTAAGTACCCAGTCAGGATTTTCTAACCATGCTGAAGTTGTAAAAGTTACTTACGACTCTACTTTAGTTTCTGAAGAATTATTAGATGCGTATGCTAATAAAAATAGTTCGACCTCTGTTGCCAATAGTACGGATTATAAACTAGCAAAAAATGATTTACATTATTATTTAAAGCATACTGCTTACAGGTTTATTCCTTTAACGGAAGTTCAAAAAACCAAAATAAATAGTGCTTTAGGGTACCGCAAGCCAACAAAAAAATACCTTAGTCCTAAGCAGTTAAAATGGTACAATGAGTTACAGCAAACTAGTAATAGGGGCAAAGATTTAAGCTCTTTTGAGTTTGATGAAGCGTGGGCCCTTTTAGAAACAAAATAATTTATTTTTAAAATAGTAGTTTGATTTCCTAAATGGTATTTTTGCAAGGATGTCAAAATTATTGGACAAAATACAATTTCCGGAGGATTTAAGGAAGCTAGGGGTTAATGAGTTGCCTTTGTTAGCTAAGGAGTTACGTGAGTTTATAATTAATATTGTAGCTACTAAAGAAGGGCATTTGGGAGCCAGCCTGGGGGTTATAGAACTTACCATAGCCTTACACTATTGTTACAACACTCCAAAGGATAAGTTGGTTTGGGATGTAGGACACCAAGCGTATCCACATAAAATACTTACAGGACGTAAAGCTGTTTTTGAAACTAATAGACAGCTTAATGGAATTAGCGGATTTCCTAAATTAAGCGAAAGTATTTATGATGATTTTGGCACAGGACATTCTTCAACGTCTATATCGGCTGTATTGGGAATGGCTTTAGCAGCTCAAATTAAAGGAGAAAATAAAACACAAAACATAGCTGTTATTGGCGATGCATCCATTGCTAGTGGAATGGCCTTTGAAGCGTTAAACCACGCAGGCGTTACAGATGCAAATTTTACCGTAATTTTAAACGATAATGCCATAGGAATAGACCCTAGTGTAGGCGCTTTAAAGAATTACTTAACCAAAGCTAAAAAAGGGGTTTTTAACAGACAACCTAACATTATTGAAGCCTTAAATTTTAATTATTTTGGCCCCATAGATGGACACGATATCAAAGTGTTAATTCAGAATTTAGAAGTGCTTAAAAAAGTAAAGGGACCTAAATTATTACACATAATAACTACCAAAGGCAAAGGCTTGAAGCAGGCAGAAGCCAATCAAATAAAATACCATGCACCAGGTAAGTTTAATGCCCTTACGGGAGAATTGTTGCCGAAAATAACTACAAAACAACCTCCAAAATATCAAGAGGTTTTAGGAGAAACGCTGGTTGAATTAGCTTCAGAAAATGAGAAGATAGTTACACTTACCCCGGCTATGCCAACAGGTAGTGGGCTTAATGAGTTAATGCAAAAATTTCCTGAACGTACTTTTGATGTAGGTATTGCCGAGCAACACGCAGTAACTTTGGCAGCCGGAATGGCAACCCAAGGATTAATACCTTATTGTGTTATTTACTCTACCTTTTTGCAACGTGCTTACGATCAAATTATTCACGATGTGGCTTTGCAAAATCTACCAGTTATATTTTGTATAGATCGAGCAGGATTGGTTGGGCAAGACGGTGCTACCCACCACGGCGTATTTGATTTGGCTTACCTACGTTGCATTCCTAATTTAATTATTGCTGCACCTGCCAATGAAGTAGAATTTAGAAACCTACTTTACACCGCATCTTTAGGCTTAAAGCAACCCATAGCTATTCGTTACCCCCGTGGAAGAGGGATTTATCTTAAAAGGAAAACACCTTTAGAAACCCTTACTTTGGGTACGGCCAAACAGTTGGTAAAAGGCGTAAAATTAGCGATTTTAAGTATTGGTAAAATGACTGAGCAAGTAAAGCAGGCTTTAATAGAAATCAGTACCGATGAGGTAGCGCATTACGATATGCGTTTTGTGAAACCTTTGGATTTGAAATTACTCACCTCTATTTTTAAAAACTATACTCAAATTATTACTATTGAAGATGGAGTGATTCAAGGTGGTTTTGGATCGGCAATTTTGGAAGAAGCACAAAAACAAAGTTATAAAGGTACTATTGAAAGGCTAGGGGTACCCGATTATTTTATTGATCATGGTACAACAGAAGAGTTGTATGAGTTGTGTGGACTTAGTATAAGTAGTATTGCAGAATCTATAAAATTAAAGCTGAGGTAAATGAGTTTCGGAGCAGGTAATATCCTAGATATGATAAACTAGGATGAAACAAAATCGATCACAACTGGCTTCAAGAAAAGTGAAATTTAAAAATCAAAACAGAAAAATCACAAAGAAAATTCATAATGCAGCTCTAAACGATAAAAAGTTGGAATCAGTCCATAACGACATGGTTTTAGAGAATATTAAAAAAGATTTAGCTAGTAAAAAGAAAAAAGAGATAGTACTTTTCATTTTTATTATTTTATTAGTGGGAATCGTACTTTTCCTGTTTGTAAGTAACCCTTTTCGTTTTGTTTATCGATAATAGAATTGTTTAGATACAACCTCAGTATTGTTGTTAACAACCTATAATAAAATTCATTAAAAAGAGCGAAATTAATTCGCTCTTTTCTGTATTTTTATAAGCCTTGCTATGTGAATTTTATAGCAAGTTAATGCCTTGTTTTTAAGCTAAAACGCCTACACATGTATTTAATTTTTGATACTGAAACCACGGGTTTACCCAAAAGTTTTAAAGCTCCAATTACCGACACCGATAATTGGCCCCGTTGTATTCAAATTGCTTGGCAATTACATGATGAGATGGGTAATTGTATAGAGCATCAGGACTATTTGATAAAACCCGAAGGTTTTAATATTCCTTACGATGCCGAAAAAATACACGGTATTTCTACGGAGCTTGCTGAAAAAGAAGGGGTTGATTTGGCCGAGGTATTAGAAAAATTCAATGCAGTTTTAGCAAAGTCAAAATTTGTAGTGGGTCAAAATGTAGGTTTTGATGTAAATATAATGGGCTGCGAATTTTATAGAAATGATGTTGAAAGCCCAATGGCTAGTCTGCCCGTGTTGGATACTTGTACCGAGCATACGGCAACTTTATGTCAAATACCAGGTGGTAGGGGTGGTAAGTTTAAGTTACCAACACTTACAGAGTTACACAAGCATTTATTTGGTGTAGGTTTCGGCGAAGCACACAATGCAACTGCCGATGTAGAAGCTACTACACGTTGTTTTTTAGAATTAGTTAGAAAACAACAATATACTACCGATCAGTTAGATGTGGATAAAGAATATTACCCACGCTTTAAAGAAGCCAATCCAAAGCCATTTGAATTAATTGGTTTAAAGCACATCAATTTAAAAAAAGCTTCCGAAAAAATAAAAAAAGAGCTTGAAAAGCATTTAGTTGATGATACCCCTTCGGCTGCAGATCTCAAAGAAAATTTAGCCAATTTAGAGAATGCTTCATTTAGTCATTTGCACAATCACACGCAATTTTCAATCCTTCAATCAACTATTAGTATACCACAATTAATTAGTTCGGTTGCAAAGCATAAAATGCCTGCAGTAGCCATGACGGATCATGCAAATATGATGGGTGCTTTTCACTTTGTAAACGGTGTTATTAATCACAACAAAGGTGTTAAATCGCGCAACGACGCCAACCAAATTCGTTACGAAGCTACTCAGGAAAACCGATTAGAAGAAGGCGAGGAGCCCTTACACGAATTTATTCCCGAACAAGAAGTAACCCCCATAGTGGGATGTGAATTTCAGGTTTGTGAAGATCATACTAATAAAACAGTAAAAGACAATGGTTACCAAGTAGTATTGCTGGCCAAAAATAAAAACGGTTACCTCAATTTGGCTAAAATGTCTTCTATAGCCTTTGTTTCTGGTAAGTATTACGTGCCCCGTATTGATAAAAAAATAATAGAGCAATACAAAGAAGATGTTATTGTACTTACAGGAAACCTTTATGGGGAAGTTCCTAGTAAAGTACTAAATGTAGGTGAAAAACAAGCAGAAGAAGCTTTATTGTGGTGGAAAGAACAATTTGGGGACGATTTGTATATTGAATTAATGCGTCACAATCAAGAAGATGAGGATCGTGTAAATCAGGTTTTAATTCAATTTTCAAAAAAGCACAACATAAAATTAGTTGCGACCAATAATACTTATTACGCTGAAAAAGAAAATGCCAACGCGCACGATATTTTATTGTGTGTAAAAGATGGAGAAAAACAAGCTACGCCTATAGGTCGTGGGCGCGGGTATCGCTACGGATTACCAAATCAAGAATATTATTTTAAGTCTCAGGACGAAATGAAGTCTTTATTTAAAGACATACCTGAAGCCATTATTAACATTCAAGAAATTGTAGATAAGGTAGAAACATTTACCCTTGCACGAGATGTACTGTTGCCGGCCTTTGATATCCCAAAAGAATTTCAGTTTGAAGAAGATAAATTTGACGGAGGGAAACGTGGAGAAAATAAATTTTTACGACACATTACCTACGAGGGTGCTAAAATTAGGTACGGAGACATAACCCCAGAGATTGACGAACGATTAGATTTTGAGCTTCAAGTAATTGAAAAAACGGGGTATCCTGGGTATTTCTTAATTGTAGAAGATTTTATAAGGGCTGCCCGTGATATGGGAGTTTCGGTAGGGCCCGGTAGGGGTTCGGCGGCAGGCTCGGCTGTAGCCTATTGTTTGTGGATTACTAATTTGGATCCCATTAAATACGATTTACTTTTTGAGCGTTTTCTAAATCCCGATCGTGTAAGTATGCCCGATATTGATATTGATTTTGACGATGAAGGTCGAGGTCGAGTTATGGATTATGTAATTGATAAATACGGTTCCAATCAAGTAGCACAAATTATCACCTACGGAACTATGGCGGCAAAGTCATCCATTAGGGATACCGCTAGGGCATTGGATTTACCTTTGCATGAGGCCGATCGCATGGCAAAGCTCATTCCTAACATGTCTAAACTCAAAAAGATTATTGGGGTAGATGAAGCTACATTGCGCAAAAAGTTTAATGCTGAAGAATTACAGAAAATAAATGAATTACTTGCTATTTCTGAAGGAGAAGGTTTAGAGGCAGAAACGCTTAATCAAGCTCATATTTTAGAGGGTTCGGTTAGAAATACAGGAATCCATGCGTGTGGGGTTATTATAACGCCCGACGATATTACCAAGTTTGTACCTGTGGCTTTAGCAAAAGATTCCGAAATGTATTGTACACAGTTCGACAATTCGGTGGTGGAAGATGCAGGGCTTCTAAAAATGGATTTCTTGGGGTTAAAAACATTAACCTTAATTAAAGACACCGTTAAAATTGTTAAAGCAAAGCACGGTGTAGAACTAGATCCAGAAAATTTCCCGCTTGACGATGTGAAAACCTACGAGTTGTTCCAGCGCGGAGAAACGGTAGGAGTGTTTCAGTATGAATCTCCTGGAATGCAAAAACACATGAGGTCATTAAAGCCTACAGTTTTTGCCGATCTTATTGCCATGAATGCCTTGTACCGACCTGGACCAATGGAATACATTCCAAGTTTTATTGCTCGTAAACACGGAGAAGAAGAAATTGTATATGATTTAGATGATTGCGAAGAGTATTTAGCCGAAACTTACGGAATTACAGTGTATCAAGAGCAAGTAATGTTGCTATCACAAAAGTTAGCCGATTTTACTAAAGGTGAGGCTGATGTACTGCGTAAGGCTATGGGTAAAAAGCAAAAAGCGGTACTCGATAAAATGAAGCCTAAGTTTATCAAACAAGCTTCAGCCAAAGGCCATGATGTAGAAAAGTTAGAAAAAATTTGGAAAGATTGGGAAGCCTTTGCAGCCTATGCATTTAACAAATCTCACTCTACCTGTTACGCTTGGATAGCCTATCAAACAGCCTATTGCAAGGCACATTATCCTGCCGAATATATGGCAGCAGTGCTTTCCAATAATATGAACGACATCAAGACGATCACTTTTTTTATGGAAGAGTGTAAACGTATGGGACTTGAAGTTTTAGGGCCCGATGTTAACGAATCATTTAATAAGTTTTCGGTAAACGAGCAAGGTGCTGTACGTTTTGGAATGGCAGCTATAAAAGGTGTGGGAAGTGGTGCTGTAGCCACTATTGTAGAAAATAGAAAAACAGATGGTAAATATGAATCGATTTTTGATTTAGCAAAAAGAATTGATTTGCGAGCTGCCAATAAAAAAGCTTTTGAAAGTTTGGCTTTGGCTGGTGGTTTCGATTCTTTGGGCGATACACACCGAGCGCAGTTTTTTAAACAAGAAACAGGCAGTGAAGCTACATTTTTAGAAAAGGCCATTAAATTTGGAAGCAAATTTCAAGAGAGTAAAAATTCTTCGCAAGTAAGTTTATTTGGCGAAAGTAGTGAAGTGCAAATTGCCGAGCCTGTAATTCCACCCTGTGAGGAATGGGGTACTATGGAGAAATTAGCGAAGGAAAAAGAGGTGGTAGGAGTATATATTTCAGGACACCCATTGGACGATCACAAATATGCAATAAAACATTTTTGTAAAAATACGTTAAAGGATTTAGGAGACTTAGAAGCTGTTGTAAACAGAGAAATTACCTTTGGAGGTGTAGTAACTTCTATAGAGCATCGAGTAACTAAAACAGGTAAAGGCTGGGCTACATTTTTTATTGAAGATTATGATATGGCAATGGAATTCCGAATTTTCGGAGAAGATTACCTGAAATTTAGACCATACCTTATAAAAAATAATTTTGTTCATGTTAAGCTTTTTGTAAAGGAAGGTTGGGTACAAAAGGAAACAGGAAAAAAAGGAGATCCTCGAATTCAGTTTCACAGTTTTACACTTTTAAATAATATAGTTCCCAAGTTAGCTAACAAACTAACGCTTCAGTTAGATATAGCAGATATGGATGAAGCTAAAATATGTAAAATAGAAGAAATTTTAGAAACCGAAAACTACCCTCCTGTAGAAGAGGAAATGGATGAAATTATTCATCAAAAAGGAATTAGTTTTGAAGTGTTTGAACGTAAAGATAAAATAATGGTTACACTACCTAGTAGAAGCAAAAAAATATACATACGACCGTCTTTGTTAGAAAAGTTAGAGCAAGAATTGGTACATTATAAATTAGGTTAATAGAAAACTATAACCGACTTTAAAATAGTAATATTGTAGTTTTTTAATTTAAGAACATAACCCTAAAAAGTGTGTAAATATAAAATAACACGTATCTAACTTTACACACTTTGTGTGATATTACCCTTTTTATATTGCTTATTGACAATAATTACTTTATAAATCATAGGGATTAATTATATGTTTTTTCAGAAATTATTTTATTGTTTTTATATTCTATTTCTTTATAAATTTTCCCGTTTAGTTTATAATATTTCCACAAATTCATCTTTTCGTCATTAATATACATCCCTTCACTTTCTACTTTACCAGCTTCATTGTAGGTTTTAGATATTCCATTTTTATGACCATTAGCAAAAGTGTAGGTTGTTTTTAATGTATTATCATCGCTATAATATTTCCATTCTCCTGATTTGTAACCTATTTTATATTGTCCATCAATAACAAGCTGTCCTGTTTCAGAGTATTCTTTAAGTAAGCCATCTTTATATCCGTCCTTAAAATTTATAATTTTTTTCATGTTTCCATTTTTGTGAAACTTTTTTTCAGTTTTTAAATAACCATCGGAAAAAGCTTTTTCACTAATTATTATTCCTGACGGGTTGTAATATTTAGAAACACCGTGTAATTTATTATCCTTATAAGATTCTGCTATTTCTATTTTTCCGTTGGCATAATATTTTTTTTTGGTAAAATCTTTAGCTTCAGTATATGTTTTTTCCCAGATTAACCTGCCTTCTTCCGTTTTTTGTGTCCATAAACCTGTTGGCTTGTTGTTATTATAATGACTTACTTCTATTAATTTTACACCACTTCTTATATCAAGTAATTTGGATACCCATTTACCTTCTTTCATGTCGTTTTTATAAACCTCAACTCTTCTCAATTCACCTTTTTTATTATAAGTTTTCCACTCTCCATCTTTTAAGCCATCCTTATAATTAAAATCTTCGTTTATTTTACCATTTGAATGGTAAGAAATACTTTTTCCATCTGCTTTTCCATCCTGATTAAAGCTCGTTTCTTGTTCTATTTTTCCAGAAAAATCATAATTCTTTTTATTCCCTATCATTTTTCCATTTTTAAACGTTACTTCAGTATATGCGCCACTATTTTCAGCTAATTTAAAGGCT
This sequence comes from uncultured Aquimarina sp., assembly GCA_947503135.1. GTDB lineage: Bacteria > Bacteroidota > Bacteroidia > Flavobacteriales > Flavobacteriaceae > Aquimarina. Next base: position 92,774 of record CANNCQ010000002.1, read on the forward strand.
CCGTTTAAAAATTTACCTTCATATTTAAATAAAACTTCCTTTCCAAAACGTTGGTTTTCAATATCTTTCCATAAAAGATAAGTTTCCTGAGCTTTTATACTTGATATTAACAAAAAGAATACTATGGTAATATTTATTTTCATAATCTGTTTCTAATTATTGTAAAAAGTTAAGTGTAAGAAAAGGCTGTATTCGAATTTTTATTACAATAAACTTTACTTTTCTAGTAAAATTTAAGGTACAAATTAAAGTTTAGATTACATTATTTCTTTTGGGGTTTTATGCTTAATCACTTTTGAGGTTTATTGTTAAGTTTATATTGAATAATTAAGAGTTATTTTTTGTTAATTAAATAGAAGTCAGTTCCTAAAATAGATACCAAATGATGAGACTATTTATATTTTTGTATGAGTTTTTTTCGTGAGGAATAAGGACAGCCAAAGTAAATTTTTATGCCTTTTTTACTTATAATTTATTTACGTTTAAATTTTTAACAAAAAACCTCGTAGTTTAGCTACGAGGTTTTTGTTATTTTATAAGAGTACTAAACTAACATAACTCATCTAATTAGTTTGCATCTTTTCGATTGTTTAGTTTTTGTGATTTTAATTGAAAACCTAATCCATAAATTACTTTTTTACGACTTTGATTATCCTTTGTTTGGATTCATTAAATATTTTTAAGAAATAAACACCTTTTTCATGGTTAAGTGTAAAAGAATTAATTAGACTAGAATTAATGTTTTTACGGGAGATTATTTTTTTTCCAGAAGAATTAAATAAATCCAAATTTATATTTCCAAGATCTTCAAAATTACCAAAGTTAATTTTGCCTTTAGTAGGGTTTGGATAAATAAGCACATCATCTAAACGGTTAAAATTGCTTTCTTCAATACTTAAATTCACAGGATTTATTACTTCAATAAATACTTCCCCAACATCGCTTAATCCACTTGTTCTATCTTGAATTGTATAGGTAAACGAAAAAGGCTCTAAACTATCTGGTGGGGGTGTTATAAATAACCTATCAGCAATTAGAATAGAAAACTGAACAGTAGCTCCATTAGGTAATGTTATTATATTAGAATCATCAGCATCAGCTAATGAAATACCATTAATACTTACTACATTGATGATGTCACCAGTATCATTAGTTAAAACATTAACATCTACTTCTGTATTTATTGGAGTTGAGGCTATATCGTCTGTAGCCATTGGATTAGGGTTAGTTACATCTATAAATACTTCCCCAACATCAGTATCACCAGTGAAAGGTTCTCCCACTGTATATTCAAATTCTAAAACGTTACTATCAATTGCAGGTGTTATTAATAAAAGATCATCTACAAGTTGTATTGTTGATCCATCATCTAGTGTTATAGTTCCATTATTAACTATAGTTTCGGAATTAATTTCAATGATGGAGAGAGAACCACTTGGACTATAAGCACTACTTAAAACGTCAACAAATACATGAGTCTCAGGGCGAATTAAATAAAAGAAAAAATCAGATGCAGTAACTTGAGAATAAGAAAACTGTACAAAGCTATTCAGTAATATAAAGAGTATTATTTTTTTCATTTTTATTTGCAAAATTAAATAAAATAATCAACCCACTATAGTCCCATCAGGTACTTTTAAGTCAGCGGTTAAAAGAGTTACATTTTGGTTACCTTCTACAGCCCCTAGTAGTAAACACTCGCTCATTATGTTTGCTATCTGTTTAGACGGAAAATTAGTTACCGCAATTACTTGTTTACCAATAAGGGCTTCGGGCGTATATCGTTTTGTAATTTGGGCAGAAGTTTTTTTAATTCCATATTCTCCAAAATCTACTCGAATAACGTAAGCAGGCTTTTTAGCTTCTTTAAAAAATTCTGCAGTAATTATAGTTCCTACACGCATAGTTACTTTCGAAAATTCATTCCAAGTTAATTGAGTTTCTTTCATAACTATTAGATTAAGATTGAGTAACTATTTTTTGAATTTTATTAGGCAATTTATCTTTTAGACGATTAAATTTTTGTTGAAATTTAGGCTGTTTCAATAAACGTTCAATAGTTTTTGTACAAAATTTATTAAACTGCCAATTTGGATGCGTAGCACTTACGCTTAAATTAATAATACTTTGATCATTAAAGCTCTTTAAAATTTCTAGGTATTTAAAAGTATTAATTCGGGTTCCTATACTGTGGTTGGTAGCGGTGTATTTATGTAATTCAGAAAAAAACGAAGCTCTTTGTTTTGTGCTATAACCAGGAGTGTTTAAAGCAAGTAAAAGCCAAAGTGTACGCACGTTTTTATTATTAAATCCAACTATATGTTTTGTGCTATCCAAGTATCTTTTTTTATCATTATCAAAATTATTCCAAAGATTGTATAAAGCATACTCCACAGTGGCATAGGAACTAGAACGCAATAGGGTTTCCATAGGTGTTTTTAACTTTTTAGGAATGCTATTTAAAGCACTAGCTAAAGCGAGTTCAACTTGAGGATTATGTGTTTCGAAAGCCTTTAAAAGCAAGTTTATGGCCTCTTTAGAAGTGTTGTCATACAATTGCGAAACCACCTCTTCAGCCAAATAGGGATTTACAGGAAATTGCAAAGCTTCGTTAAGGTATTGATATTTCCCTGCAAAGGGTTGTGTGCGCTCACCAGCTAAGCGTAAATACGTTTTAATAAAATTAGATTTTGTAAGTAACGCAAGCGCTTTTTTGGTAGGAAAATCTTTATTGTATATCCAGTTGGTCGCAAAAGTAGAGAGGTCTTTTTTTGAAACTTGGTTTACTACTAGTAAAAAATCATCGGTAGTAACGTTTTTGTAGGCAAATTGTTTTAAAAACAAACGAATGGCTTTTTTCAAATTCTCCTCTCCAATATAATCTTCTAAAGCAATAAGCGTCCAAGCTCCGCGTTGGTAATAATTTAAAGAAGATCCTTTAGGAGTTACCAAAGGAGTACTGTTTTTAGAGTCATTTACAGCATTTAACTGTTCGGCAGTTTCATATAATTTGTAATAAAAATAATCATCACCAAATATTTTTTTTTCTGCCTTTAAGGCGAAAAATGTGGCAAAGCCTTCGTGTAGCCAATGGTGATTACTTTTAGTTTCGGTAATTAAATTCCCAAACCATTGGTGTGCCAATTCGTGTGCACTAACATTTACAAAATTTTTATCCGTGTAACTGTTTTTGTCAATAATAAAATCATCATCAAATACAGTGCAAGCTGTATTTTCCATACCAGAGTATAAAAAATCGTGCACAGGAACTTGCCTATAAATTTCCCAAGGGTAGGGCACCCCAATTTCTGTTTCTAAAAAGTCAAAAATTTCTTTGTGATGCTTATAGGTACTTTCAAAATCACTTTCTCGATCAGGGTAAATGTAATTTTCTAGCGGAATTTCAGTAATGCTATAAGAAGTCTTTTTTGCGTAGTTACCAATGGCTACAGCTACTAAATAAGAGCTCATGGGGTGTTGCATTTGATAATGCCATTGTTTTATTTTACTGTCTTTGTGTGTTGTGGTTATTAATTTTCCGTTGGAAATTACTTGGTAATCCGCATTAAAATTAAATTTTAAATCAAACACAATTTTATCATTCATATTATCAATACTAGGCAACCAGTAACTAGTATATTTTCCTTGTCCTTGCGACCAAATTTGCTTGTGATTGTGAGTAGTAGGATCTATATTTTGTTTATCCCAACCCCAAAAGTAGAGCGCTTTTTTAGGCTGTGCTTTATAGTTTACATTGTAAGTGTAAGTTTGTCCTTTTTTAAAATTTCCTAACAACCAAATTTTATTGTTTTCGTATTTTATTTTTAAAGAATCGGCACTGCTAACTTCAGTAAATTTTTGGGCATCTAAATACGCTTTTTTGGTATTTTCTAAAACTTTAAAAGTAACATTCACAGCTCCCCAAACTAATTTGTTTGAAGGCTCAAAATTCAATTCACTTTTAATTGTTTTGATATCAATTTGCTGAGTGTCGTTTGGCGCTTGAGCTTGAATTAATGAAAAACAAAAAAAGAGTAGGAAGAAGTAATTTATTTTCATGAAATAAGGACAAGATTTTATGAAGCAAATTACAAAATTCGTTCGATTTAAAAAGTAGAAAAATGTATATTAGCTTTAATGAGTATTGATATCTTACAGTCTTCTATAGCTTATATTAAAGGAGTTGGTCCTGCACGTGCAAAATTGCTAGAGCAGGAGATGGGGGTTTTTAAATGTCAAGATTTATTGCATTTTTTTCCGAATAGATACATAGACCGAACGCGCTATTTTAAAATAAATGAACTTCAGCAAAATGAATCTGAAGTTCAAATAATTGGAATGGTAACGAGTTTGCAAAGTGTAAAACAAAAACGGGGCAGCCGATTGGTGGCCACCTTTAAAGATGCTACTGGGCAAATGGAATTGGTGTGGTTTCAGGGAGCTAAATGGATTAAGGAAAACATAAAGCTAAACACGCCCTATGTGATTTTTGGAAAAACAAAATTCTACAGAGGTTACACCATGGCGCATCCAGAAATGGAATTGCTAGATGCACATAAAAAAAGTTTAAGTACGGTAATGCAACCGGTATATCCTTCTACGGAGTTGTTGCAAAAAAGAGGCGTTTCGCATAAAACCGTTTCTAAAATGGTTCAAAATCTTTTTTTAACACAAGGAATTTCATTTTCAGAAACACTTTCGCAAGAAATTATAGATCACTTAAAATTTATAGACAAATCTGAGGCTTTATTAAACATACATTTTCCTAAAAGCCAGGATTTGCTTACTAAAGCAAGCTACCGACTGAAGTTTGAAGAGTTGTTTTTTATTCAACTACAGCTTATTCGGAAAAATATAATCAACAAGCAAAAAATAAAAGGATATCCTTTTGAGAAAGTAGGATCCATTTTCACAGATTTTTATAATAATTGCTTGCCTTTTGAGCTTACAAATGCACAAAAAAGGGTAATTAAAGAAATCCGAAAAGATGTGGGTAGTAGCGCTCAAATGAACCGTTTATTACAAGGAGATGTAGGCTCGGGAAAAACTATTGTAGGTTTAATGACTATGCTGTTTGCTATTGATAATGGGTTTCAGGCCACTTTAATGGCGCCAACGGCTATTTTAGCAAAGCAACATTTTGACGGTATCTCAGAGTTGGTAAAAGACCTTCCTGTTAAGGTAAGTTTACTTATGGGAAGCACAAAAACCAAAGCGCGCAGAGAAATTCATGAAGGGTTAGAAACAGGTGAAATTCATATTTTAATTGGTACGCACGCCTTACTAGAGGATAAGGTGAAATATAAAAATTTGGGATTAGCCATTATTGATGAACAACATCGATTTGGTGTGGCACAACGAGCCAAATTGTGGAAAAAAAATCAATTGCCACCACATATACTGGTAATGACCGCAACTCCTATACCTAGAACTTTAGCGATGAGTTTATATGGAGATTTAGACGTATCGGTAATTGATGAATTACCACCAGGAAGAAAAGCAATAAAAACCTTGCACCGTTATGAAGGACAGCGTTTAAAGGTTTTTCATTTTATCAGGGAAGAAATTGCCAAGGGGAGACAAGTATACATAGTATATCCATTAATTCAAGAATCGGAAGCGATGGATTATAAAGATCTTATGGATGGTTATGAGAGTATAGCACGTGATTTTCCAGACAATCAAATTTCAATTGTTCACGGACAAATGAAGCCTGCCGATAAGGACATTGAAATGGAACGCTTTGTTAAAGGAGAAACGCAAATTATGGTAGCAACTACTGTAATTGAAGTAGGGGTAAACGTACCCAATGCTAGTTTAATGATTATTGAAAGTGCGGAGCGCTTTGGATTATCTCAATTACACCAATTGCGAGGCAGAGTTGGACGAGGCGCAGAGCAAAGCTACTGTGTGTTGATGTCGGGTTTTAAACTTTCTAACGATTCTAAAACTCGTTTGGAAACCATGGTGCAAACTAACGATGGTTTTGAAATTGCAGAAGTGGATTTAAAATTACGTGGACCAGGTGATATTATGGGAACCCAGCAAAGTGGGGTGCTAAATTTGAAAATAGCAGATATTGTAAAAGACAATCAGTTGCTTAAAATAGCACGTGATTTTGCAATGAAGGTGTTGAAAGAAGACCCTAATTTAGAATTACCTAAAAATGCTCCCATAAATATGGCTTACCGCCAATTGGTTCAGCATAAAAACATCTGGAATTATATCAGTTAAAATTAATTTCTGTAAATTAAACCTTGTTATACTACAAGGTTTGTTCCTCTAAATACGTTAGTGCATTAGGGCCCAAATTAAAAATCAAATCTAATATTGAAAGATTAGGAATGAAGCCGTGTTTAGATTCAAACACTTGAATGTACTTTTCAAAACAATCTCCAATCGTTTTGTCTTTAGGGTTAGACAAATAACGGTAATCCAAACAATCTGTGGGCTTTGCAATATACTCGTCTGTTTTACTGTACGCTATATCTAATTGTAAAGCATCGGTTACAAACTCAAAACAGTTGTAATTAAAATCAAGAATAAATTCGGGTTTACCCTCAAAAATAGGAGCCAACTCATCTTCGTAAAATTCAAAATAAGGAGAAGTTCTGTAAGCCGACTCTAATGACTTCCAATGGGTTTGCAAGGTGTTAAATTGGTGCTCAATTTTAACGTCTCTGTATAATTGCTTTACTCCCTTTTTGGTGTGTAAAATGGGCAAATTTAAAGTTAGCAAACCATTTGCACCGTATATATTGGTGCGATTACGGTGGGTTTGCTTTTGGTAATTATCTAAATCTTCAAATACAATAGCTTTTGCTTTTGCAATTGCAACATACTGCGAAATAGGCCCAAAATAGGAGGGATGAAGTAAAATTGTATTCATGCCTCTTAATTAAGATTTTTTAGTTTTTGACTGAAAAAAGCTAAACACAAAATACCCTAATATCAAAGCAAATACCAAATACTTATAGGATTTTAATTTTCCATCTCCACCAACGGTACTCATCAATCGATCCCAGCGTATTTTATTTGCAATACCTTGAGCGTTTTTGTCAAAGCTCATAAATAAAAATACAGGTTTTCCTACTACGTGATTTTCGGGCACATAACCCCAATAACGACTGTCTTCACTATTGTGGCGGTTATCACCCATCAACCAATAGTAATTTTGTTTAAAAGTATATTCGGTTATTGTTTTTCCATTAAGTAATACTTGGTTGCCAACTACAGAAATTTTGTGAGGTAGGTTCATTTCTGAGCCTTCATATACTTCAATAATTCGCTTATAAAAAGGAATACTTTGTGGAGTAATAGCTACTGTTTTTCCTTCTTCAGGGATATAAAAAGGCCCTAGCTGATCTTTATTGGCCATGTTTCCTCCGATATAAGGAAATATTTCAGATTCGGTATAATCTTTAGGTGCTATAATTCTTTCTACGGAAGTAACGTATGATAATTTTTTTAATCTTCTAACACTGTTTTCTGTTAAAGCACTTAAAACAAACCTGTTTGCAGGACTAGTAACTCCATTCAGTTCGTTTTGTTTTGAATACACTCCACCACTCACATAATTTCCTTCATTGCCTTGGCCATATACCGGATCAGTAACATCTAAGCTTTTATATAACGTTTTTAAGTTTAAACCCTTGCCATTTGTGGTTACTATGTAAGAATACTGAGGTTTCGCTTTTTGAGGTAACTTTAGTGGCTCGTTATTTACAAATATTTTACCGTCTCTAATTTCCAAACTATCACCAGGGATACCTACACAACGTTTTACGTAGTTGGATTTTTTGTCAATTGGCTTATAATAATATTTGCCGTCTCCGTATTGTTGAAATGCGTTAACTGTATCTACAGGCCAGTTAAAAACTACAATGTCACTTCGTTTAATTTTTTGAAAACCGGGTAATCTAAAATAGGGTAATTGAATTTTAGGTAAATATGACTTTAGTTTAGTTGCAGGAATGGTATCGTGTACCATAGGGAAAGAAACTGCTGTCATTGGAGTTCTTGCACCATAATGAAATTTACTTACAAATAAAAAGTCTCCAACTAATAATGTTTTTTCTAGTGAAGAGGTAGGTATGTTATAAGGTTGCATTACATAGGTGTGGACTATTGTGGCTGCAACAACAGCAAATAATACAGAGCTTACCCATTCGCCAACAGCTGTTTTGGGCTGTAAACTTCGGTCTTTTATATGTTGTACATCCTGAGTGTAATTTACATAGTAAATATAAAACCCAAAAGTCACTACTCCTAAAATGGTATCTACAGTACTATTTTTTCCGAAGCTCCGTAAGGTTTCTACCCAAATTATAGGCAGCATAATTACATTAATTACAGGGATTAAAAGCAAAATAACCCACCCCCAATGGCGGTTTATTATTTTAGTTAATATATAAGCGTTGTAAACAGGTACAGCAGCCTCCCATGCTTTAAAACCGGCTTTTTGGTATAACTTCCAAGTTCCTAAAAAGTGAATGAGTTGAATTACTAAAAATATGAGTACCCAGTCTGTTAATGTCATTATCGTTTTTTTTAATGTAAATTGTAAAAGTTGGCTTATGATTAAACTAAAGCCCTAAAACATCTTTCATGCTAAACACTCCTTTTTTACCTGCAAGCCATTCGGCGGCAACAACGGCTCCTAAAGCAAATCCATTTCGGTTATAGGCGGTGTGTTTTATTTCTATTTCATCTACTTCGCTATGGTAGGTAATGCTATGTGTTCCAGGAACATCACCAACACGTTTAGCGGTTATGGTTAATTCATCTGCGGCACTTTCATATAACTTCCAATTTTTTAATGTGGTATTTTCGATTACTCCTTCAGCTAAACTAATTGCTGTACCACTAGGAGCATCTAATTTTTTAGTATGATGAATTTCTTCACTTGTTACACTATATCCTTTACTAAGCATAGGATTCATTAATTGAGCAACCTTTTTATTAATTTCAAAAAAAAGATTTACGCCCAAACTAAAATTAGAAGCGTAAATAAACCCACCGTTATTTTGTTTGCAAAGATCAATCATTTCGTCGTACTGATCCAACCAACCGGTTGTTCCGGAAACTACAGGGGTGTTTCCTTTAAAACAGTTGGTGATATTACCAACTGCAGCTGTAGGGATACTAAAATCTATAGCGACATCGGCAACAGAAATGTCGTATTTAGTAGTTTTTTGATCTACTTTTAGTACAATTTCATGTCCTCTTTCTATAGCAATTTTTTCTATTGCTTTACCCATTCTTCCGTACCCTAAAAGTGCTATTTTCATTTATTAAAGTCTTAATTGCTAAGATTATATTTTATATACTCTAGTAAAATCAAATTTACAAAGAGGAAATTGAATAATTTGATTTTAAAACTGATACTTTAAGGCTAAACCATAATTTACATTAGGAAATAAATCAGTTTGATTTATTTGGACCTTTGGAGCAACAGTTAAATTTTCATTTAAGTTATATTGTTGTAAATGTGCTGTAACATTAGCGTCTATGATATTTAAAGCATAAATACCTATAGTTATTAAAATTGATAATTCCTGTTGTTGTCTAAAGGTTCGTTGAGCTCTTACTAAAGCTTCTTCATCTAAAAAGGTCAGATTTTCGTTAGGTACACCACGAAGCCTATCCTTAAAAACATCCCGTACATCATTTAATTGATTCCTATTCCACAATGCTATTCCAACTCCAGTTCCTAATGCACCATATACAATGGGGATTTTCCAATATTTACCAGTGTAAGCCTGACCTAAGCCTGGCATTATTGCTGAGTAGAAAGCGGCTTTGGATGGAGCTAAAGCATCGTAAGGTCTAATGTTTTTAATGCGTCTTTCTTCTCTTTTGGCAATGCGTATTTTTTTATTAGCAAGTCTTTTAACTTTTAAAATAGAATCTTTTTTACTACGCTGTACCTGTTTTATAGAATCACGTTGAGTCCAAGTTAATTTTTTTTTACTTGTTAGTATAGTTAAGGTATCTTTTTTAGACTCAGAAATTTTTTCATTTTGAGCTAAGCCATTAAATATTCCTAGAAAGAGAAAAACAATAAGAGATATTAGTTTAGTCACGCTGTAGTAACTTGAGTATTCGGTTAAAATCTTCTTTTGAAGAAAATGGAATAGTAATTTTACCTTTGCCATTAGCCGCCGACTTCACATTAATTTTAGCTCCAAAAAAATTAGATATTTTTGAAGATCCTTCAGAAATAAACTGAGGTGTTGTAGCTGTTTTGGCTATTGAAGGCGATTTGCTATTCTTGTTAGAAAGACTTCGAACAAGTTCTTCTGTTGCACGAACAGAAAGAGAATTGCTAATTACTTTTTCGTAAGCTTCGAGTTGTGTATCATGATCTTCTATGTTAATTAGCGCTCTTCCATGTCCCATTCCTAGAAAACCATCTCTCATTCCTGTTTGAATGATGGGGTCCAGTTTAAGAAGACGTAAATAATTAGTAATAGTAGATCTTTTTTTGCCAACACGATCGCTCAGTTGCTCTTGTGTTAAATCTATTTCGTCGATTAAGCGTTGGTATGATAAAGCTACTTCAATGGGATCTAAATCTTGGCGTTGGATATTTTCAACCAAAGCCATTTCCAACGATTCATTGTCGTTAGCAATTCGAATATAAGCAGGAATGGTTTCTAGCCCTGCAATTTTTGAGGCTCTAAAACGACGCTCACCACTTACTAATTGAAATTGATCATAACCTAACTTACGAACGGTAATAGGTTGTATAATTCCTAATTCTTTTATAGAAATTGCTAATTGCTGAAGCGCTTCTTCGTTAAAACTTGTTCTAGGTTGAAAAGGGTTAACCTCAATAGTATTAAGATCAAGTTCTATAATGTTACCAACAACTTTATCTGCATTTTTGTCATCTGCAGATTTAATATCATTTTCAGGATCTTTTAATAATGCGGATAACCCACGACCCAATGCTTGTTTTTTTTTCGCTTTAGCCATAAATCCTTACTTGTTTTTTTCTATGATTTCGTTAGCTAAACTTAAATAATTAGTAGCTCCTTTACTTGAAGCATCATAATTTATAATACTTTCACCGTAACTAGGGGCTTCGCTTAATCGAACATTTCTTTGAATAATGGTTTTAAAAACCATATCACTAAAATGTTTTTGAACTTCTTCAACGACTTGATTGGATAAACGCAAGCGAGAATCGTACATAGTTAAAAGCAACCCTTCAATATCTAAATCGGCATTGTGAATTTTTTGAACACTTTTAACAGTGTTTAAAAGTTTACCCAAACCTTCTAATGCGAAATATTCACATTGAATAGGAATAACTACCGAATTTGCTGCTGTTAATGCATTTAGTGTTAATAGACCTAACGAAGGAGCACAATCTATGAGAATATAGTCATAATCATTAACAATAGGAGTAAGTGCTTTTTGAAGCATATACTCACGATGTTTTTTGTCGACCAATTCAATTTCAATAGCAACTAAGTCAATATGAGCAGGAATTAAGTCAACGTTTGGAGAACTCGTTTTTACTATAGTTTCTTTTACCTCAACAGTATGTTCAAGAATTTGATAGGTTCCTAGTTCTACAGAATCAACATCAATACCTAATCCAGATGTAGCGTTGGCTTGAGGGTCAGCATCAATTAGCAATACTTTCTTTTCTAATACTCCTAATGAAGCTGCTAAATTCACAGAGGTCGTCGTTTTACCGACTCCACCTTTTTGATTAGCTATTGCTATGATTTTACCCATTTTTTTTTGTTTAGTAATAGTTGTAAAAGTACAATTATGAAATTAAAATTTTAAAGTAACAACGTGTAAATTTTAAAAATCAATAGTCATAATTTCGTTGTATTGTTTATTGAGCTTCAGTCATAGAATGATATACATTTTGCACATCTTCATCTTCTTCAAGCTTTTCTAAAAGCTTCTCTACATCGGCTAATTCATCACCACCCAACTCTTTGGTTATTTGTGGGATACGTTCAAAACCTGAAGATAAAATTTCAATTTCTCTTGATTCTAATTCTTTTTGTATCGCACCAAAACTTTCAAAAGGAGCGTATATTAGTACTCCATCTTCATCTTTAAAGATTTCCTCTACACCAAAATCAATAAATTCAAGTTCCATTTCTTCTAGGTCTAATCCATCTCCATTAACTCTGAAGTTACAGGTGTGGTCAAACATAAATTCTACAGAGCCAGAAGTACCTAAATTACCATTACATTTATTGAAAGCAGCACGCACATTGGCAACTGTGCGATTGTTGTTATCAGTCGCAGTTTCAATTAAAACAGCAATTCCATGTGGCGCATATCCTTCAAAAAGTACTTCTTTATAATCACCTTGATCCTTGTCAGAAGCTTTTTTAATAGCTCTTTCAACATTGTCTTTAGGCATGTTGGCCGCTTTAGCATTCTGTATTACAGCACGTAGACGAGAGTTAGAAGCAGGGTCGGGTCCTCCTTCTTTAACAGCCATTACAATATCTTTACCAATACGAGTAAAAGTTTTTGCCATGGCAGACCAACGTTTCATTTTTCGTGCTTTACGAAATTCAAAAGCTCTTCCCATTATTACTTAATTTAATTTACACAAACATAACGATAAGCCAATTTTTGTGCAACTATTTTAGGGATACAAAAAGTACAATCTTTCAACAATTATTAGCTAAACAAGTCATTATTAACGAAATTTGATTTGTTTTATAATTTGATACAAATAAATAATATGTTACAGTTTTTTAAAAAATTGAGTTTTCTAGAGGGAATTTCGTTCCTGCTAATACTATTCGTTACTATGCCTTTAAAATATATTTATGATTATCCGCAAGCAAATAAAGTTGTTGGAATGATACATGGTGTGTTATTTATAGCTTATGTGGTAATTGCTTTAATGTTAAAGCCAGAACAAAAATGGAGCTTGAAGGATACAATAATAATTTTATTATGTTCAATTATCCCTTTTGGAACTTTTTGGATGGATAAGAGGTATTTGAGGTGCTAATTTTGTTATAAATAAAATGAAAAGAGGCTGTCTGAAAAGACAGTCTTTGTTTTTACAAAAAAGTGTGATTATTCTTAAATTAGGATATGAATTACATCGTTGTTTTTAAGACTTACAATCAAGATCATTTGAGTCTTTTTACCTCTAGTTATGATGATTTAGTTCCAAAAAAATCATTTTATGTCGCTCAGGAGACAATGAAAGCCTGGTTACAATACTATTAATGATTTTAGAGGTAAGTGTTTAAGAGGTTAATTCAAAAAAATATTTGGCCAAGTAGTGCTTCTATTAAATAAACAAGACTATTTTAAGTTTAAAAGGAATTTATGTTGATGGTACTAAACTAGAAGCTAAATACAACCTTGTTTATGCATAGAGCATCACTGACAAAATACTTAAGTGAACACCACGCTAGTTTTGAGGCTTCATCCAAAGTAGTCAACACAAATACAGGCTATGCTAGTGAAGAAAATTACCAAGGTTTAAAAGACAAAGGTATCCAAGTTTATTTGAAATATAATTACTTCTACAAAAAACAAAAAGAAACCAAAATTGGTAAAACAAAACATCCTTTTGGAGCAGATAAGCTCTATTACAATACAGAAACAGATATATATTTACAGCCCAATGGGACAAGCATTGAATCACATGGTAATTTACTCGAGAAACCAAAATAGTTTATAAGCAGATCACCGCTCGTTACAAGGCTCAAAACAGACATGGCTCCCAACTAAAAGCACAATGCTATAAAGCTACAGCGAATAGAATTTTGGAATAAGACCATAATTTAATCCGCTCAAAAACCTAAATCAAACAAAGGCTTTTAAGTGAAAAAGGTATTGCGCATTATAAGCAAAGAAGCTGTGATGTAGAAGCTATTTTTGGAAATATAAAGCAAAAGAAGAGCTTTAAACGCTTTATGTTAAGAGGTATTGAAAAAGTAGAAACCCCAATGGACTTATTACTATGGCATACAACTTAAAAAAAATTAAGTTTAGCCTTGCAAAAGCTAACTTACTGTTATAAAATCCAACAAATATTCACTGGAATTTAGAATTAACAACTTGAATTAAAATCAGAATGTAGACAAAAATAAAGACCGCCTAAATTGCTTTTTAGACAGCCTTTTTATAAATATTATTTTTGATTTCGTGATTACAATTCTAATGCCTTAGTAAGGTTATTATCCATTAGTAATTCTTCTGGATTCTCTAAAGCTTCTTTCACTGCTACAAGAAACCCTACAGATTCTTTACCGTCAATAATACGGTGATCGTAAGATAAGGCTACGTACATAATAGGTTGTATTACTACTTCACCATTCACAGCCATAGGGCGTTCAACAATGTTGTGCATACCTAAAATAGCTGATTGAGGAGGGTTTATAATAGGAGTGGATAACATAGATCCAAACACACCACCATTGGTAATAGTGAAAGTACCACCAGTCATTTCATCTACAGTAATTTGGCCATCACGAGCTCTTAATGCTAAGCGTTTTACTTCCGATTCTACACCTCTAAAAGAAAGGTTTTCTGCATTCCTAATCACAGGAACCATTAGGCCTTTAGGTCCTGAAACAGCAATACTAATATCTTGAAAATCGTTAGCGATCATATAGTCACCATCCATCATTGCATTAACCGCGGGGAACATTTTAAGAGCGCGAACACAGGCCAATGTAAAGAAAGACATAAAGCCAAGGTTGACACCGTGTTTTGACTTGAAGTTTTCTTTATGTTGTTTTCTTAAATCAAATATAGGCTGCATATTAACTTCATTAAATGTAGTTAACATTGCAGTTTCATTTTTAACAGCAACCAAACGTTGAGCTACTTTACGACGAAGCATCGAAAGTTTCTTACGTTCTGTACCTCGACTTCCTCCAGATGTTGGAACACCCATAGAAGGTACCGCATTTACGGCATCAGCTTTAGTAATTCTTCCATCTTTACCTGTTCCGCTTACCGCAGAAGGGTTAATGTTTTTTTCTGCAAGTACTTTTTTAGCAGCAGGAGAGGCAGTTCCTGTAGCGTAAGTTTCTTTTTTATCGGAAGCTTTTGGAGCTACAGTTTTAGTTTCTTCTTTTGCAATTTCTTTTTTAGGAGCTTCAGCCGAACCGCCTTCTGGTTTTGCGGCATCAGTGTCAATTAAACAAACTACTTGCCCTACAGCAACAGCGTCACCTTCTTCAGCTTTTAAGGTAATAATTCCACTTGCTTCAGCGGGTAATTCTAGAGTTGCTTTGTCACTATCTACTTCTGCAATAGCTTGGTCTTTTTCAACATAATCACCGTCTTCAACTAACCATTCAGCAATTTCAACTTCGGTAATCGATTCTCCCGGTGAGGGAACTTTCATTTCTAAAGCCATAGTACTTTATATTTTTCCTTTAAAAGGTCTTTGTATTTATAAATTAATTTCTTTGATTATTTTTTGTGGAATCAAACACATAGTTAATTACTTCACTGTGGCGACGTTTAGAACGCGTAGCACTACCAGCAGAAGGTGCCCCATAAGGCCTACGAGTAGCAAATCTAAAGTTAGCTGCTTTGTCGTAATGCATTATCATATGCGACATTGCTCCCATATTTCTTGGCTCTTCCTGAGCCCAAACAACATCTTCGGCATTGTATTTTTCAATAATAGCATTCATCTGTTCTATAGGTAAAGGGAACAGTTGTTCTATCCTAACAAGAGCCACATCATTTCTTTTTAGATTTTCTCTTTCTTCAAGTAAATCATAATAAAACTTACCTGTACAGAAAACTAATGTTTTTATAGTATCAGCTTTAGCTGTGGCGTCATCAATTAACATCTCAAAACTACCTTTGGCAAAAGCTTCTTTTGTAGAAACTACTTTAGGGTTTCTAAGCAAACTTTTTGGAGTAAACACAATTAAAGGTTTACGAAATTCAGCTTTAATTTGTCTTCTTAATAAGTGAAAAAGATTTGCAGGAGTGGTTACATCGGCTATATACATATTGTCTTTGGCGCATAACTGAAGGTAACGTTCCATACGTGCAGAAGAATGTTCCGCACCTTGACCTTCATATCCATGTGGTAATAGCATAACTAAACCATTTTGCATTTTCCATTTATCCTCAGCAGCAGAAATGTATTGGTCTATCATAATTTGAGCTCCATTACTGAAGTCACCAAATTGGGCTTCCCAAATAGTTAATGTTTTTGGACTCGCCATAGCATAACCATAGTCAAAACCTACAACACCATATTCTGATAAAAAGGAATTGTATACATAAAAATCACCTTGACCTTCACCTAAATGATTTAATAATTCAACCTCTTCCTCGCTGTCTTCAACTTTAACAACCGCATGACGATGTGAAAAAGTACCACGTTCAACATCTTGACCACTTAATCGAATATCAAAACCTTCTTTCAGTAAAGATCCATAGGCAAGTAGTTCACCCATAGCCCAATCAAGTCTATTGGTTTCGAAATACATCTTCTTTCTATCAGCAATTACTTTTGTTGCTTTACGATAGAATTTTTTATCGCTTGGTAAAGTAGTTATTACTTCAGCGATTTCGTCAAGTTGTTTTTGTGAAAACGTAGTGTCAATCGTTTCGATCATACGTTTTTCATCTACACGCGTGTAGTCTTTCCAATCATCTTCCATGAAAGGAGTAATAACGGTTTTGTCTTCTTTACGTGAGCTTTCTAGTTCTTTTTCAAGATTGTTTTTGTATTCTTTTTCAATTTTAGGAACAAATGAAGCATCAATAACTCCTTCCGAAATTAGCTTATCGGCGTAAATATCACGAGAGTTTTTGTGTTTAGCAATTGCTTTATAAAGTTTAGGTTGTGTAAAACGAGGTTCATCCCCTTCGTTATGCCCATATTTTCTATAACCTAGTAAATCGATAAATACATCACGTTTAAATTTCATACGATAATCTAAGGCAAAATTTATAGCGTGAACTACAGCTTCAGCATCATCGGCATTTACGTGTAAAACAGGAGATAAAGTTACTTTAGCCACATCAGTACAATAGGTAGATGAGCGCGCATCTAAATAATTTGTAGTGAAGCCAATTTGGTTGTTTACTACAATATGTATTGTTCCAGCAGTTTTGTAGCCATCTAAACGAGACATTTGTGTAATTTCGTATGCAATACCTTGTCCTGCAATGGCAGCGTCTCCATGTATTATAATAGGAAGTACTTCCGAGAAATTTTCTTTGTGATTTCGATCTTGTTTAGCACGCGCAATACCTTCGACAACGGCACCAACAGTTTCTAAATGCGATGGGTTAGGAGCAATACTCATATTTATTTCAGCTCCATTAGCACTTTTGCGAGTACCTGTCCAGCCCATATGATATTTTACATCACCATCAAAAATATCTTCATCATAGTCTTTACCGTCAAATTCACTAAAAATATCCTTAGCACTTTTTCCAAAAATATTTGTAAGTGTACTTAAACGGCCACGGTGTGCCATACCTAAAACAAATTCTTTTACACCATTATTAGCTGCTTGTTCCAATAATTGATCAAGAGCTGGTATTAAAGCTTCGCCACCCTCTAAAGAAAAACGTTTTTGACCTACATATTTTGTATGTAGAAAGTTTTCAAAAGAAACGGCTTCGTTTAGTTTCTTTAAAATATCTTTTTTTTCTTCAGCAGAAAAATCAGTTCTATTTCCGTTGGCGTTTAATTTATCTTGTATCCACTGTCGTTCGTCAGGCCTTCGAATATACATGTATTCAACACCAATTGATTCGCAGTAAATTCGATCTAAATGATTAATAATTGTTTTTAGCGAAACAGGTCCTAACCCAATAATTTCACCTGCATTAAAAACTGTTGATAAATCGTTTTGATTTAATCCAAAGCTTTCTAAAGCTAAAGTAGGGCTGTATTTTCTGCGTTCACGAACAGGGTTGGTTTTTGTAAATAAATGTCCTCGCGTGCGGTAACCGTCTATTAATTGAACTACCTGAAATTCTTTTTGTACGTTTTCAGGGATTAGTCCTGCAGGCAAATCTGCCTCCGAAGAAACATCATCGGCACTTTCTAAACCAAAATCAAATCCTTGAAAAAAAGCTTTCCAACTAGGTTCTATACTGTCGGGGCTTTGTAAATATTGTTCATACAGTTCAGCAAAATATGCTGAAGAAGCTGCATTTAAAAATGAAAATTTATCCATCTATGTACCTAGTGGTGTTAATCTTAAATATCTTTCAAAATTACAACTTACATGACTATAATCCGTAGAATTATCTATATTTATAGCCGTGATTTGTTGATTATTTAGTAAATAAAACCAAAAATATTATGAATTTTAAAAGAATACTGTTTATTAGTTTATTAATAACAATTAAATATACTGCTTTTTCTCAAGTTGATGCTTCCTCAAAAAAAAATTTTTGGGAAAATGTGAGGTATGGTGGTAGGGTCAATTTAGGTTTTTCAAATAGGAGTACTAATATTGTTTTAGCTCCTGCAGCGATTTATCAATTTAATCCTAAGGTAGCTGCTGGTGGAAGTATAAGTTTTGGATATGCAAATTTTAGAGATGCTAACGTTAAACAGTTTAATTACGGAGCATCGGCAATATTTATATATAATCCATTTAGGGAACTACAACTTTCTGCAGAATTAGAGCAAACATTTGTAAATCGTACCCTCGAATTGCCTGGGCGTGATGAAAAGGACAGCTTTAATTTCCCTGCATTTTACTTAGGAGCAGGATATCGATTAGGCAATATATCTGTGGGTTTTAGATACGATGTATTGTTTAATGAAGATAGAAGCATCTATAATTCAGCAATAACTCCATTTGTAGGTGTGTTTTTTTAGTAGCGCATTGTAGAGTATTAATATTTAAGAACTCAATTTTTTATTTTAATTTTTGACGCTAATTAATTAGTATGTCCTAATATTGTAGTGATTTTAAAATAATTATTACTAATGAAATTTAGCTTCATCATGTTTGCTTCAGCCTTTTTGATATTGAGCTGTACAAAAAAGACCAATCCTTTTTTAATAACACCTAATAGTATAGGGTCATTAACAAAAGAAAGTAAAGTCCAAGAATTAGAGACAATCTTTGAAAAAGATTCTATTGTAAAACACGTTGCGGGAGATGAGTTTACAGGAAATACAAATGATATTGAAATTTTTGAAATGACTACAGGTAAACCTTTAATTAGTTTGGAACCTACGGAGCAATTTGATTCAATTGCAACCATAAAATCAATTCGCATTTTAGATAATAGGTTTACATCTGAAAAAGGGTTAAACTTAGGGAGCACTTTTAAGGATATTAAAGAAAATTATAAAATTTCTAAAATATCAAATACCCTTGGATCTGTAATTGTTACAATAAATGAGTTAAACGCATTTGTAGTTATCAGTAAAACAGAATTACCAAGTGATTTAAGGTTTGATACTTCATCAATTGTTGAAGAAGCTCAGATACCCGACACCGCTAAAATTAAATACTTTTGGTTGGATTGGGATTAGTAGTAAAGCTTAATCATTACTATCCATACACCTATATTAAATGAAGAAGCTGATACTAAAATGCATTCCATTTTTAATTGGAAAAAAATTACAAATTCAAAGCTTTTTTAATTCCGAAAAGGCAGTAGAAACAGCGTTTAACTTATTTTGTACTCCAAGAAAAGGACGTGTACGCCCTCAAGAAAAAGATTTTTTGGAATCAGCTGACAGTGTTAAAATTGAAACTAATAGTCATACAATTCAAGTATATCATTGGGAAGGCACAGGAAAAACAGTAATGTTACTTCATGGTTGGGAAAGTAATAGTTATAGATGGCGTTTTTTAGTGCCTTTGTTACAAAAACAAAAATATAATATACTGGCTGTAGATGCTCCTGCGCAAGGCGCTTCAAGCGGAAAACAACTCAGTGTACCTTTGTATACGGAATGTGTTAAGGATATTGCTGAAATTTATAACCCAGAAATTATTATGGGGCATTCTTTAGGCGGAATGACAGCTATTTATTACCAATATTTAGTTCAATCGTCAGCAATAAAAAAAATTATTACACTTGGGCCACCTTCAGAGTTGAATTTATTTATGAAAGGTTTTCAAACCACATTGAGACTTTCAGATAAATTTATGCAAAAAATGAATACATACCTTCACGGAAGGTTTGGTTTTTATGCTGAAGAATTTTCAATAGCTAATTTTGCAAAAGAATTAAAAGTAGAAGGGCTATTGGTTTTAGAAAAATACGACCCATTGGCACCTTATTTACTTTCTACAAAAATAGCTCGTAATTGGAATAATTGTGAATTATTTACAGTTGAAAATATAGGGCACTCATTACAATCTAAGGAAATCAATAAAAAAATAGTATCTTATTTAGAAGCTTAAAATTAAACTATAATTTGATAGTGAATTGTAAAGTTGTTTAACTGTATTGTATTTAATAAGTTTACAATAAATAGAAATACCTTCATTATAAAATGAATAAAATAATATTATTAATTCATTGCCCCGATCAGCAAGGAATTATAGCTAAAGTAACAAATTTAATTGCAGAGTCTAAAGGCAATACGGTTTACTTGGAACAACATGTAGATACTGATGAAGGCGCTTTTTTTATGCGTTTAGAATGTGAATTTCTTCCAGAATCAAAAGCTTTAGAATTGTTTAAAAAACGCTTTTCAGAAGAAATAGCTATCCCAAATAAAATGGAGTGGCAAATGTTTGACCCTTCGGTGAAACCTAAAATGGCAATATTTGTGTCTAAATATTCGCATTGTTTGTATGATATTTTAGGAAGACATGCCGCAGGAGAATTAGATGTTGATATCCCAATTATAATTAGTAATCATAAGGACATGGCCGAAGTAGCAGCTAATTTTCAAATACCTTATGCTTATATACCCGTAAATAAATCAAATAAAATAGAGGCAGAAGCTAAGCAAATTGAATTATTGAAAAAGAAGAAAGTTGATTTTATAGTGTTGGCACGTTATATGCAAATTTTATCAGGTGACTTTGTAAACCATTACACTAATAAAGTAATCAATATTCATCATTCTTTTTTACCGGCTTTCCCAGGGGCAAAGCCTTATCATTCGGCACATAATCGAGGGGTTAAAATTATAGGAGCGACGTCGCATTATGTGACTTCAGATTTAGATGAAGGGCCAATAATTGAGCAAGAAGTTGTAAAAGTAAAGCATACACATAGCATTAATGATTTCATTGCAAAAGGACGTGATGTCGAAAAAATTGTTCTTTCAAGGGGAATTAAACATCATATTAAACGTAAAGTTTTGGTTTATAATAACAAAACAGTAGTTTTCGATTAATTAATAACACCTAAAAACAGATAAGATGAAAAAAATTATACTAGCATTAAGTTTATTATTTCTTTGTAGTTGTGCCGAATTACAACATGTAATAAATAATTTACCAGAAGGTACTTTAGGAGGGCAAACTTCCAGTGGATTGTCTAATGAATACATAGCAGGAGGACTTCGACAAGCATTAGATAAAGGAATTGATTTACAGGTAAGCAAATTAACTTCTAAAGATGGTTTTTTAAAGAATGACTTAGTTAAAATTTTATTACCTGCAGAATTGCAAAAAGTAGACAATAGTTTGCGTAAAATTGGTTTAAGCAAATTAGCAGATGAGGGTTTAAAAGTGCTAAATCGTGCTGCCGAAGATGCGGTAGGAACAGCAACTCCTATTTTTGTAAATGCAGTTAAGCAAATGTCATTTGCAGATGCTAAAAATATTTTAATAGGTAATAATAATGCAGCTACACAATATTTAAATCAAAAGACAAACACGGTTTTATATCAAAAATTTACTCCAGTTATTCAAAACTCTTTAGGAAAAGTAGGAGCAACTAAAGTATGGTCAAATATAATTGCTAAATATAATACAATCCCATTTACTCAAAAAGTAAACCCAGATTTGACGGACTACGTAACAAAACAGGCTTTATCAGGAGTGTTTAAGATGATTGGTATTGAGGAAGAAAAAATTAGAACTCAGTTAAATTCAAGAACCACCGATGTGTTAAGGAAAGTATTTTCTTTGCAAGATCAGTTAAAAAGATAGTAATTCTTTCGTTTTTTAGCATTTAAAAAAACCCAAAGCAACTAGTTGTTTTGGGTTTTTTTATTTGGTTCTTTTTTGGGCATAGGACCTCTTAAGTGAATTATTAATCCATTTAAAAAATTTCTAAGAATTTGATCACCACATTCTACATATTTGGGATGTGTTTCATTTCTAAAAAAAGCTCCTAACTCGCTCTTAGTAACTTTAAAATCTACTAAAGCACAAATTTTTACAATATCGTCATCACGAAGTTTATGTGCTACTCTTAATTTTTTAAAAATATCATTGTTTGTTAATCCCATACAGCAAATATAGTTAGTTGTTTGTTTTAAAAAAGCTTTTCATTATCTAATAGCGTTTAAAAGGCTATTGCAGCATAGCCGCTTTTACTTGTTTTACAACTTCTAAATGGCCTACACCAAAACTTTTCCAGGCAAGTTCTAATTCTTTCATATCAAAATGCTTAATTATTGTGCCATAAGGCATTTTAACACCATTAACTTCGGGATAACCAATTACATAAATACTATCAGCTAGTTCTACCGCTAAATCAATATCATGTGTGGAATAAATGATAGTGTTATATTCATGTGAAGAAGTAATTAATTTAAAAGCATTTTTAACATCTTCAATATTTCCAACATCTAAACCGGAAAAAGGTTCATCTAAAACCATATAATGTCCAGAACAAAATATCTGTTCAATCAAAGCTGTCCTTTGTTTTTGTCCACCAGAAAGTTCGGAAGGATATTGATCTTTTACAGATTCAAGTCCCCAGTCTTTTAAGTAAGAAGCAATTTGTAAATGTTTCTCTTCATCAGTTAATTCTTTTTTTCTTAAAGCAAATTTTAAAGCCTGATAAACTGTTTTATTTCTGAATAGTGTATATTTTTGATCAACAAAACCAATATCACCTTCATGGACTTCTTTAGCGTCATTGCCATTTCCAGTTCTTGTATTAGCGATTAGGATTTTCCCCGTAGTTGGTTTTACTAACCCCGTTAAGGCTCGGAATAAAGTAGATTTACCAGTTCCTGATCTACCTACAATAGCGATAATTTGCCCCGTAACTTCGTTATTTCTTACCACATCTTTTTCAGAGAAACTAATGTCTTTTATTATTGTTTTATCTCCATATACAACACTTAAATTATCTACATAAAGGAGTGTGTTTTCAGTATTATATTTCATACAATTTAAATTTTTGAATATCTAAAAAAGGCTTTTCTTAAATAATCTAATGTGAAGTCTATAAAAAGTCCAACAACTAATATTACTATTTGCAAAGCAATAATTCTACCGTGATTCATAAATTTATCTGAATTTTTTATAAGAAATCCTAATCCACCAGCAGCAACAAGAATGGATTCAACAGTAACTAACATCATCCAAACAATTGCTAAATTTTGTCTTACAACATCTATTACAAAATCTATTCTTCCTTTAATAACTACCTCCCATAAAACCTCCCAACGATTACAGCCTAAAGAACGAGCATGATCAAATTCTTCTTGTGGTATAGCATTTACCATACTAAGAAGTGATGTTGTTAAGTAGGTGCTCATAAAAACAACTAACACCCATATTTGCATACTTCTAGCATCATTAATAAGAATAGATAAGTAAAATGTTATTCCAGTAAGTGGTAGGTACCGCAGCTTGCTTATTGTTTTAGCAATTGGCTTTACAACAGGTACTGTTGAGAAATAACTAATAGCCAGTGATATTACAATAGCAATAATAATAGCAGTTAAACATAAATATAATGAACTAAATATGTGTACAACTAAGCCTTCTTTATAAAGTTCTGACAATCCGTTTAAAACTTGGTTAGGAGAGGGGAAAAGGTGTCTTTCTCCAATACTTGCAATAAACCATATACTAAGTATAAATAAAATCCAACAAGCTGAAATTATCCACCTACTGTTTTTGCTAATTACCTCAAAAGGAGTGATTATTTTCTTCATTAATTTGATAGTTTTAAATGTAAAAAGCTTTGAACTATTTTTAGTTTCTTGTTTTAAATCAAAAACGCCCTAAATTATTGAATCTATTTAGGGCGTTTTATTATCAATATTTATATGTTTAATTTAAAAGTTCAATAACAACTCTTCTGTTTTTAGCTCTACCTTTTGCAGAGCTATTATTTGCTACAGGATTATCTTCCCCCTTACCAATTACGGATTGAAACCTAGATTGAGGAATTCCTCTTCCTCTTAAAAAGTTAACTACAGCTTGAGCTCTTCTTTGTGACAAGTTGTAATTAGCATCAGTAGACCCTGTGTTATCAGTATGCCCTTCTAGTTTTAATTTAGAATCCTCAGCTTGTATTAAAAGATTGTAAATGGTTTCTAGACTTTTAGCGGAAGATTGAGAAATATTTGCGCTTCCTGTATCGAAATTAATATTCCATTCGCCATGAGCTATTACCTTTGTGGCTTCCTTACTATAATCTGCTTTGTATGCTGTTCCAGATTCGATATCATTAATATTTTTAACAAAATAAAGGTTAACAGCTTCATCATAAGGAACAATACGTTTAACAGATTCATTAAATCCAAATGGATTCAAATCTTTCAAATAATTAGAGACTTGGTTGTAAACAGCTTTGTAACGATTGGTTCCGTCTGTAATTCCATAGTATTGCATTACATCAGAATAATTGAAAACTCTTGATCCTCCCATGTTGTATGAAATGCCATTTTTAGTTCCAGTTTGGCCTTTGAACATCTTATACCAATACTTAGGTGTTTCAAGGTCATAAGTTTGAGCCACGGCTTCCGAAGCTCTTACTTGCCATTCGTCATATTGCTTCATTTGATTAGAGGCTGTAAGTGCTGATTTTAATATATTACTTACAATTTCAGGATGTTGAACTGACCATTCTTTAACAGCAATAACTGTAGTAGCCATTTGATTGTTAAATTCTTTGGTAGATGCGATATCAGTAAAACCACTTAAAGAATCAAATACCATTTTATCACCAGGAGTCCAAGTTGCACAACCGTCAATTTTTTTGTTGATAGTTTTTCCGGTTAATTTTCCGTTTTTAACAACTTTCAAAGGAACAGTCCATCCATTTTTTTGAGACTTAATTAATTCTTCAGCAGATTTTATATAGTCATCATCTTGCGATGGGTAAAAATTAACAGCTTCGGGATCATAAGTATTTGGGTCTGGGTTAACTTTTAATCCATTAGCGAAAGCATAGTTTAATGCTGTAACCCAATCTCCATCACCTAAAACGGTAGAGATTAAAGCTCCTTTCATACTACTAGGATCAACTTTCCAGCTAGGAGGTCCTATTAATTTGTCTTCCCCGTAGCTTATTCCTACAGCTCCAACTACTTGTACGTGATATTTGTCTTTTCCAAATTTGTCATCAAGAGCTTGTTGCATTGTACTAATATAAAAAGGAGCACCATCTCCCATCATAATTATTGCAAAAGCACTCTTTTCAGAGTCGGGGAATTCTTCACCTCTGTCGAATTCTTCAACAAATTTCATTTGCATATTTCTAAGTTCTGAAAGCCAATCTTGACGAACAAAATCTAAATTCACTCCATTTTGTTCCATTAAGGAACCTTTGGTGGTTCTTGGACCTCCATTTGCAACTATAATTCCTGATTGAGCGTTCCATGCATAAGCAGCTATACGAACCAAAGGCTTGTCGCTTACTTTGCTAGAAACAGTAGTTGAAGGAAGTGCAATTTTTTTAGAATCCGTAATGTTATTTACTTCTTTTTTGTCAACGTTCATCCCATCAAGGGCTTTTGATTGTCCAACACGTAAACCAGGTGCAAAATAATACACTGCACTAAGTATTGCCCCTAAAAGTAGAACAACTATAAGCAATTCCGAGAGTGTGGTTAATTTTTTTGTTCTTAAAATGTTACCCATTTTGTAATTAATTTAAAATATAGTTAATAATTTAGTCAAACATCTGTCCAAAACCTCCGCTTTGTTGTTTGTCTTCCGCTGTTAATTTGTAATTCGGTTTACTGTATTTTTTGGAGTCAGGAATATAATCTTTCCCTGTTTTAATATTGTCTGCAAGGGAGTCTAATTGTGAGTATAATTCATCACTATCCAAATCGTATTTAGAGGTTAACATATCTATATCAGATAAGTTTTCTTGAGTTCGGGCGATATCCATAGCTACTGTTTCTGTAATTACATCTAAAGCATATTCTAACTCCCAGTCTTTAGTGAAATGCATTGCAGATTTAGCACTGTCCGTAGCCTCTCTAGCAGATTTAGCAAATTCATATTCTTTCTCTAGCATTTCTATTGTTACCTCAAAGTCAGAAATTTTTATATCTATAGCTGTACCTGCTAATGTAAGTTTACGATCTAATTTACCCATTACATTAGCTCTGGTTCCGTATTTTTGAATAAAATTTTTGCTTTGTTCCAGTTGATGAGAAACCCTTTGAGATTCGGACAGTTTTTTAGCTAGTCCACTATGAAGTTCTACATATTCATCAGTGTCTTTACCAGCAGAACCTTTTTCAGAAACAATGCGTTCCATTTCTGTTTTAAGTTTTAGAGCTTGTTTTTGTAATATTAAAACTCTTTCTTGGTAACTTTTAGCATCTTTTTCAGCTTTAAAAGATTCAGCTTCCATATTAGCTTTTAAAGCTTTTATTTTTGCTTTAGATTCTTTAAAAACTTTTCTGTTTTTAAGCATTTTCATTTTTTGGTCCTGTAATTCTCCAAAAGGGTCATGCTTAATTAAAGATTTATGAATAGTTCTAGTAAGTCTTTTTAGCCCTTTAAAAATAATAGGTAGCATTAAAATGAAAAAGATTACAAAAATAGCTACACCAGCTAGTGCAATTATTTGTCCTAAGGCAGTAAATAATGGTGGTAATATATATACCCAAGCACCATAACCTAATGCTGCGAATAGTGCTATTTTTAAAGCGGCGTTTAACCCCTTTTCACCATTACGCCATTTGTTAGGGTTTAAAGAAATCTCTCCTTTTTCATCATCAAAATGTTTAAGGATTGGTAAGTCTAATACATGACTTTTAGAAGCTTCTGTGTTCATTGAATTTTCTTACAGGTTTTTTTTAATTCCGTCCATAACCGTTTTAATAGTTTCTAAAATTTTAGCTTTAGCTATATCAT
The DNA here is from genome assembly GCA_947503135.1 of uncultured Aquimarina sp. Taxonomy (GTDB): domain Bacteria; phylum Bacteroidota; class Bacteroidia; order Flavobacteriales; family Flavobacteriaceae; genus Aquimarina. Next base: position 119,995 of record CANNCQ010000002.1, read on the forward strand.
TTGCGGCAATTTTTTGTTCTATGCTTAAAATCTCACTAAGTAAACTACTATCAGTAGTTTCAAGTTTTATTTTTTTGTTACTTATTTTAGTTTGTAATTCTATAATTTGTTTTTCTAAAATTGAAATTTCAGAAACCAATTTATCTTTTTCTTTAAGTTGATTGTCTTTTATTTGTTCACGTTTGAAGTTTCCTTTTTCGGCGTATTGTTTGTGAACTTTATTGATTTCATCAATATAAAAGTCTGCACTTTTTAATAAAGATTCATTACTTGTTTTAGGGTCAGATAATTGAGCCATGGTCATTGCCATTTGATAAACAGAAGGCTCGTTTGAATTGACAGCTTTTATTGCCTTAAAGAATTCATAAAAGTCGTACCCTGGCATGTTTAGAGAATCAAAACCTGATTGATACATTTCGACAACTGTATCAAGTACAGAATTGTTTACAGTATTTGAAGGAACAGGACTAGACTCTTCTATAGTATTTTGATTGGGGAACTTGGTGTTACTATTATCATCTTTAGGGAAATTGGTGCTTTTAGATGATGCTTCTGTAGTAATACTTTCGTTAGCTCCCTCGTTTACAAAAAGTGATTTCCAGTTGAATTTTTCTTTTGCCATTAATAGCTATATTTAGATTTTAATACTTGAATAAAGTACTAAAAACAAATTTATATATTTTTTGTTGATTTTTTGATTTAGAAATGCGAGTATTAATGATTTAACATAAAATATTCAAGATAAACAGCTTAAATTTGTATTTAATTACTTAGAAAATCGATTCCAAGAAAAACGCAAAATAATCATTAATACAGCAAATACTATAATTAAATGTGTAAAGCTACCTAATATTAAAACTCCAAAGTAAGAACGCTGTAGAACAAATATAATTCCGAAAGCTATACTAATCATGACAAATAAACTAGAAAGTTTATTAAATCCTGGTAAGCGATTCATTTTTACTTTTTGATTTAAGATCACTATGGTAATGATCATGGCAATAATAGGAGCAAAATAAGATATAATACTTACCTTTAAAATATTAGTTTTTAAAAATAGTATATTATATAATAATAAAAATAGGGCTAACATTCCTGGTATAGTGACGCTATAAATTAAAATAGACATTATGTATTTTAAAGTATTAATGTTTTTGGAACTTACAATTATGTTTGCCATAAGAGAAAAAAACAGGATTACTATAAAATATCCCAATACATAGTACTGATAGTTGTTAAAAAAATCTATTAAATCTTGAATACTCATGTGTTATAGTTTTTATGTTTGGTCAAAAACAATAATTTCTTTAATTGTTTTTTTTATTTCAGGAATATCTTCTTCTGTTAAGGACACTAAAACATCTTTTGATATTTCGGGTATTGATATAATTCGATTGGCTTGACGTTCTATGATTTTTTCAAATAAATTACGCATAGTTCGAGCATTTCCAAATCCCTTATGACGCTTTTTGTAAACCCCATGGATAATGTCGGATAATTTTTCTTCAGCATCAGGAGTTAATTTAAAATCGGCTTTATGCGCATTAAGTTTAAAAATCTCCAAAAGTGTTTTTTCTTTGTAATGATTGAAAGTGAAATAGCGATTAAATCGTGACTGTAAACCAGGGTTAGATTGAATAAATATTTCCATTTCATTAGGATAACCAGCAACAATAACAACTAAATTTTTACGATGATCTTCCATTCTTTTCAAAAGTACCTCTATAGCCTCTTTACCAAAATCGTTATGCCCTCCGTTAGTAAGCGAATAAGCTTCGTCAATAAAAAGTACACCATCTTTAGCGGAAGTAATAATTTCATCAACTTTGATGGCTGTTTGACCAACATAACCAGCAACCATACCAGCCCTGTCAGTTTCAATTAAATGACCTTTTTTTAAGTAACCTAAATGTTTGAAAATTCTTCCAAGCATTCTAGCGACAGTTGTTTTACCTGTTCCAGGAGGTCCCATAAAAACAGTATGTAAAGAATTTTGATTAATTTTTAATCCGTTCTCTTTTCTTATTTTTTGAATTTTAAGAAAGTTAGTGAGGTCTATCACATTTTTTTTAATGTGATCTAAACCAATAAGGCTATTCAATTCATTCATCACTTTTTCAAGGGAGTCATTTTCTGGAATATCACTATAATGCGATTGATCAATAGCTATTTTGGGATTATTAATTTTCTTAGATATAGTTTTAAGCATTTTTTCTTCTTCCGAGGATATTATATGGTCAGATTGAGCCATCAATAATGCTATTCTATTAATAAATGAAGAAATAGAATTAAAAAAGGGGCTGCTTAGTTTAGATAAAAGAAATGGGGATACAAATTCTGCTTTTAAAGAATCAATAGGCTCAAAGAAAGAGATTTTTTGTATTAAACGTACATTTTCATGAATTTGGTTAGATAGTGTGAGCTGTTGTAGCTTTTCAATAGTTAAAGACTCTAATGAATTTTTTCCTTGTAATTTTTCATACAAAAAAATTAATATAAACTTTGCCTTTATAGGAATCTTAGAAAGGTTATCGTACATACCTGAATATGTATTATAAATTAGAACAATATCCCTTAGTAATAGATGTTGAGATTTATAATTTGTGTCTTTGAATTCAAGATTTAAAATTGACTCAATTCCTTTTTTGTATTTTGCATTAGCATTTAATGAGATACAAATATCTAAAGCTTTATTACTTTCTAAACGTAATAATTCTATAAAATCAGGTGTAATATGTTGGTTTTTATTAATGTGTGTATTCATATATTTATAGCAAATTAAGTAATAATTTTAAATATTTACATCTTTCATATAATAACATTCAACAAATGAAAAATAAAATCGAAGCAGTAAAAGAATTTCATACCGCATATAAAATAGGATACAGAGAAACGCCTAAAGCAGATTTGGGAGCATCGAAAAACGAATTACGGTTCAATTTAATGAAAGAAGAGAATGAAGAATATTTTGAAGCGGCTCAAAATAATGACTTAGTTGAAGTAGCAGATGCTTTGGGAGACATGTTATATATACTATGCGGAACAATTATAGAGCATGGAATGCAGCATAAAATAGAAGAAGTGTTTAATGAAATTCAGCGTAGTAACATGAGTAAACTAGGTGCAGATGGACAACCAATTTACAGAGAAGATGGTAAAGTGCTAAAAGGACCTAACTATTTTAAACCCAATATAGCTGAAATTTTAGCAGACTAGTTTGTTGTTTTTTTCCACATATATTGATAAACATGCCTTATTACGAGTTAAAATGACATCCTGTCAGTGCTTTTTCAATGGCATAAAGATTGACTATTAGGAAATGTAAAAATTAACAAAACACTTAAAAAAATATAAGTTTATGTCTAAGATTATTGGAATAGATTTAGGAACAACCAACTCTTGTGTTTCCGTAATGGAAGGTAATGAGCCTGTGGTAATTCCTAACGCAGAAGGAAAAAGAACAACACCATCGGTTATCGCATTTGTAGAAGGTGGTGAAATTAAAGTAGGTGATCCAGCAAAACGTCAAGCAGTTACTAACCCAACAAAAACCATAGCATCTATTAAAAGATTTATGGGGAATAAATTTTCTGAATCTTCTAAAGAGGCAGAAAGAGCAGCATATAACGTTGTAAAAGGAGATAATGATACACCTCGTGTAGATATTGACGGTCGTTTGTATACACCTCAAGAACTTTCAGCAATGACGCTTCAGAAAATGAAGAAGACAGCCGAAGATTACTTGGGACAAGATGTAAGCAGAGCAGTAATTACAGTACCTGCTTACTTTAATGATGCACAAAGGCAAGCAACTAAAGAAGCAGGAGAAATTGCAGGTTTAACAGTTGAACGTATTATTAATGAGCCAACTGCTGCTGCATTAGCTTATGGATTAGATAAAAAAGATTCAGATCAAAAAATAGTTGTTTTTGATTTTGGAGGTGGTACTCATGATGTTTCTATCCTTGAATTGGGAGATGGAGTATTCGAAGTATTGGCAACTGATGGTGATACACATTTGGGTGGAGATGATGTAGATCAAAAAATTATTGATTGGTTAGCAGACGAATTTAAGTCTGAAGAAAACATGGACTTGCGTCAAGATCCAATGGCTTTACAACGTTTAAAAGAAGCAGCCGAAAAAGCGAAGATTGAATTATCATCTTCTGCAACTACGGAAATTAACTTACCGTATATAACAGCTACAGCTGCAGGACCGAAACACTTGGTACGTAGTTTATCAAAAGCAAAGTTTGACCAGTTAATTGACGATTTAGTTAAAAGAACAATAGCACCTTGTCAAACAGCACTTAAAAGTGCAGGATTAACTATTAGTGATATTGATGAAGTTATTTTAGTAGGTGGTTCTACACGTATTCCAGCAGTACAGGAAGCAGTTGAAAAATTCTTTGGTAAAGCACCAAGTAAAGGAGTTAACCCAGATGAAGTTGTTGCATTAGGAGCGGCTATTCAAGGTGGTGTATTAACAGGCGATGTAAAAGATGTATTACTTTTAGATGTAACGCCACTTTCTTTAGGTATTGAAACAATGGGTAATGTAATGACTAAACTTATTGAGGCCAATACAACTATACCTACAAAAAAGTCTCAAGTGTTCTCTACGGCTGCAGACAACCAACCAAGTGTTGAAATTCATGTATTGCAAGGTGAGCGCCCAATGGCAGCAGATAATAAAACTATCGGTCGTTTTCATTTAAGTGACATTCCACCAGCACAACGTGGAGTTCCTCAAATTGAAGTAACTTTTGATATTGATGCTAACGGTATTATTAAAGTATCTGCAACGGATAAAGCTACAGGAAAATCTCAGGATATTCGTATTGAAGCATCTTCAGGATTAACAGAAGAGGAAATCCAAAAAATGAAGCAAGAAGCAGAAGCTAATGCAGATGCGGACAAAGCAGCTAAAGAAACAGCTGATAAATTGAATGAAGCTGATGGGATGATTTTCCAAACAGAAAAGCAATTAAAAGAATTTGGAGATAAATTATCTGATGATAAAAAAGCTCCAATAGAAGCAGCTTTAGAAGAGTTGAAAAAAGCATACGAAACTAAAGATGTAGCTGTAATTACACCAGCGTTAGATAAAATTAATGAATTGTGGAAAGCTGCTAGTGAAGAAATGTATAAAGCACAAGCAGAAGCTCAAGGTGGTGCAGGTGCTCCAGGAGGAGAGCCTCAACAACCAGAAGGAGATGCTTCTAACGATGTTGAAGATGTAGATTTTGAAGAAGTAAAATAGCTTTATAAGAAATTTTTAAATATAGAAAACCTCGACCATTATTGGTTGGGGTTTTTTGTTATTAATTTATTCGCTAGCGAATAAATAAAAAATTAAATTGAAAATCAATTTAAATGTAGTAGCAATTATAAAATTGAAAACTAACATTTGGTAATAGCTAGTTGAAAAAAGAAATCGTATTGACATGGTGTAAGCTTAGATAACATTAATTTAACTTTTTGTAATTAACGCAAGTTCTTCCTTAAAAAAGATGTAAATCATTGTATTTTAGTGGTTAATCACTATTTTTATAATAAAACTTAACTTTTTCTTAAGCAAAAAAAATATGACTGTAGTTCAAAAATATTACCTCAAAACATATTTCTTAAATGCAGTATTGAGTGGAGTAATAATGGCATTAATGTTCATATATTTTGGTGATTTAACCAATGCTGTTATCTATTTAATTTCTTATCTTATCATGGGAATATTCTTCACCATACTTACAGTAAATGTTCATTTTAATAAAATTAAATCATTCGGTATTCAAAATATTACGGCCGATCACTTGAGGGTGAAGCAAGAAAAATGTGTGATATCTTATTTAGAGATTTCTGAGATTAAAGAAAAGTTGAATGGAAATCACTTTTTTGACCAAATGACAATTACGGATATCGAAAATGGGGTAAAAATAAAAACAGGCTTAGCTTGGAATTTTTTAGATAACAGGATTGAAATAATCCAATCGTCTAATGCTGCTATTAAACCTTATGAATACCGAATCACTAGTGTTCCAAATATGAAATATACAAGGGTTGACAATGGTAAAAACTTAAAAAACGTAATGGAGGTAGCAAAGTTATTAAGAATTTGATAAGAAGTGATTCAATATATAATGTAAAAAATAACTCTACTAGATTTAACTTTTTAAATTAGAACTCTTTTTCGAATATAGTTAAGAACTGATTAAGAGTTAGACCCCAATTTTAAGTTGGCTGTATTCATTTCTTAGTAATTTGCATTAAAAAAAATAAACTGCCTTTTTTCCAAGGTATGGTCTGTATAGAAACTCATTTTATTTTTAGTATATTTCTTAGCATAGTTTTTAAATTGACACTATGTAATTCACTAAATAAATTTTTTAAATCACTTTCTATTTTATGCCTTTTAATAAAATTGTGTGTTTTAAAATTATTCAAAAAATTAGGTGGAGTAACAAAACTCCGCCTAATTTCTTTTTACTGGATATTTTTGGATACTACCAACAATTTATTGTAGCACTACAAGCGCATCTATAGCAACATCTTCCCAGGTTTTACTTACATTGTCTTTACCAGTGTGAAGCAATTCACAAGCTTTATGGATAGAGTTAAAAGCTTTTGAAGCTCCGAATTCTAATATATTTAAAGAGCCTTGTAAACGTACGTTTCTACCTACAACGGTGTGCTCAAGAGGAATTCTTTTTTGTGTATTATTCATTTTAAGATTTAAAAAGACCTGCTCACCTTCTGTTGTGAATGAACCACTTAGTAATTCTGTATTGTCCATCATTCCAAAGAAAAGTGTTTTTAATTTAGAATCACGAGCTTCATTTTTACTATAAATACTACTTGCAGGAATAGTAAAATCTACACCATTAAATGCACCAATAACAGTTTCTGATTTAGGAGCATTAAGTACATTGATGGTTTTAAAAATACCAGAAACACCTTTTTTCTCTGTAAACTTGTAACCTGTCCATTCTACCTTTGAATTTTGGGCAGTTACTTGATATGTATTTGAAGCAGCAGCAGATTGTTCAACAACAGCTTTAGTTTCGACCTTGTTTTTGCAAGAAACTCCCATTAACAATAAACTCGCACTTAAGGCGACAAATAATTTTTTCATGATTTTTTATTTTCTATTCGCTATAAATTTATGAATTTACAGGCTTCTAAACCCACTAAATTACTACAAACTAGATTTTTTTAAGGAATTTTTATAAGTTTTCTTCCGTAAAAAGAAGATTCCGAATATAGGGCCTATAGCTAAAATAAGAAAGGGAATATAATTGGTTAGATCTTTTGCATATAAGCTTAGTATTTGAATACTAAATATAGTGATCAAAAATCCTAAACTATTTACTAAAGTAATAGCAGTGCCTTTATTAGCTACAGGGGCAGCTTGTGCTACAAGAGTGGATAGCTGGGGAGAATCTGCAATAACAAACATTCCCCAAAGAATCATGAAAACTATAAATAATAGAGGAGTGGTTTTTAGCATTAAAGGGAAAAATAGAATACAAGTTAACGAACCCCACAAACTAAATTTAGCTACATATATGCTAGATTTAATTTCCGAAATATAACCTCCTATTATACACGAAAAGAAACCGCTGACAATAATAATAAAAGACCAAAGACTAATATTGAAGTCGTTATTGTTTACAGTGTTATAGGTAACCAATAGTGCGGGGACAAAAGCCCAAAAAGTATATAACTCCCACATGTGACCAAAATATCCAAAACTCGCTTTTCTTAGTTCAATATTTTTAAACAAATAAAAAATTACTTTAGGTTGAAATTTACTTCCTAGTTTACTAAAAGGTCCTTTTGGCACACCAAAACCAACCAAAAGTCCCCCTAATAAAGATAATGTAGAGGTTAAACCAACAACAAATAATAAACTATTTTCGAAAGCAATGAAACTAAAAAAATGGGGTATTGCAGTACCTAATACTAATGTTCCTACTAAAAATCCAAGCGCTCTACCTAAACCATTTTCGAAATAATCAGAAGCTATTTTTATTCCTATCGGATAAATGCCTGCCAGACATATACCTGTTGTAAAACGTAATATAGTAATGCTCCAATAAGAATTTCCGGGGTACAACAAAGCAAAATTACTAAATGATGCTAATAGTGCACAACTCATAAATATCTTAGAAGCCTTAAACCGATCGGCAATACTTAAAAAAGCAAAAAAAAGTGTACCCACAATAAAACCAAATTGTATAATGGCAGTAAAAAAACCAAGACTATTTGGGTCTTTAATATTATAAGCAAGTGTGAGTTGAGGCATTACTGCGTTAACAGCAAACCATACCGATGTACAAGCAAATTGCGAAAAAATTATAAAAAATAGAATGTGTTTATTTTTCAAAACTAATCGTTAATTAATACTTGTACGTTATATGACTTTAAAAAATCCAAGTGCCCTTCAACTTTAAATGATTCAGGTTTAAATTGTCCGCGTCTGGTTTTGCCTTGTTGTTGTCGATGAGCACTTCTAACAAAACGTCTAATGTCATCTTTGGTTTCTAAAATTAGTCCTGGTACAGCTACTGTTTTACCCGACTCATCTTTAGCAACCATTGTGAAAAATGAAGAATTACAATGTTTTTTTTCTCCTGTTTTTATATTTTCGGCCTCGACCCTAATACCAACTACCATAGAGCTTCTACCCACAAAATTAACCGCAGCACTTAAAGTTACTAATTCGCCCACTTCAATAGGTTGCAAAAAGTCTACTTTATCAACACTAGCTGTTACGGCGTAGTAGCCAGAGTATTTTGCAGCGCAAGCAAAAGCAACTTGATCCATTAAAGATAATATATATCCTCCGTGAATTTTCCCACTAAAATTGGAGTGGGAGGGAAGCATCAGCTCGGTTATAGTTATATGAGATTCTGTATTATGTTTAAAAGTCGACATAGGGTGGTTTTAAATATTAACTAACACTCGAGCAATATACTAATACGATTGTTAAGCTAATACAACAAATGTAGTACAAAGTTTAAAGAAAGGGCATTAAATTTAACTTTTGTGTTTTTTTTCGAACGTATGTTTTTTCTAATTTTATATAAAACAAAATCTATGGGCTTGTATAACATTAATTTAGAAGAGGTTTTAAAAAAGAATAAAGCTGTACCAACAACAAAAGCACTTTTAAATAGTTTAGATTTAATTTGGAATAAAGAGCATCAGAAAGACATTTCTTTATTAAAAAGAATTAAGCTTAAACCAACAAAAAACTTACCCAATAATCATTTTGAGATTGATAAATTAGTAAGCGAAAATATATATCACATTTCAGATATTAAGAAACTATGTATAGATTACCGTTTACGATTTTTAAGTACACATTACTTTAAAGGAGAAATCCCTTTTGAAGCAATATCTAAAATAAAAGATTTAGAAAGAACGCACGAAACTGCTTTTTACAATTTTAAAGTTATCGCCCCTTCAAAATTGTTTAAACTTGAAAATGCAGATGACCCCTTGCTATTTATACCTTTAGGTAATGATTATTACTATTTTGTACATAAATGGGGAGGTGATTTGAAACCGTGGCGAAAGGCTTGGGCATGGTGTTTTAAAAGTTTTGAAAACTTGATGGTACTTTGCTTACTAGTAAGCCTGCTACTAACTGCCCTGATACCTCAAGGGTTATTTACTAACGAAAAAATGAGTGCTTCGGTGTATTTTTTTGAGTATTTATTTATGTTTAAATCAGTTGTAGCAGTAGTTATGTTTTATGGATTTTCTAAAGGAAAGAATTTTAATACCGCTATATGGAACAGCAAGTATTTTAATTAACTGCAAATAATTGTATTTTTGGACGGAATATTAAATTATGGATTACAATAATATACCTGACCACCCCAGACAAAGAAAATATGATTTAATTTTCGGTCTTATTTTTATTGCTTTAGGGGCTTACCGAATGTTTCAATTATATAGTGGAATTGTTTTTTCTAAATTTAAAATTATAATAGGTGTATTTATGCTGGTTTTAGGTGTTTTTAAACTCTATGCTTATTTAAAAACAAAAAGTATTGCAAATTAATTTTCCAAATTATAGCGTGCTATAATTTTTTCATGACTTTTAAGTACTTTACACACCCAATCATATCGTTTTTGAAGTAGTTCTTCTGCGGTAAACTTCCAGTCTAAATTACTATTATGTAATTTATGAGTAATTTCTTGTAGTATAATTGATGCTGAAACGGAAATATTTAAGCTTTCTGTAAATCCGTACATGGGAATTGTTAATTGCACATCCGAATTATTTAATACATAATCACTTAATCCAGTATCTTCTTTACCAAAGAAAAAAACTGATTTTTTGCTAATGTCAAAATTAGCTAAAGTAACATTGTTTTTACCGTGTGGAGTTGTAGCTACTATTTGATACCCTTCTTTTTTTAAAGTATCAACACATTCCTTTGTAGTGTGGTGTCGGTTAATATCTACCCATTTTTGAGCACCCATTGCAATTTCACGATCAATGGTTCTCACATTTCTTTCTTCTATAACATGAAGGTTTTGAATTCCAAAAATATCACAACTTCTCATAACAGCACTAGTGTTATGTAATTGATAAACATCTTCTATAGCTACCGAAAATTGATAAGTACGATTTTCAAGTACGGCATGGTTTTTTAACCTTCTACGTTCAGTTAAAAAGCTTTCTAAATAACTAACTAAATCTTCTGTAAGCTTCATATTAAGAATCATATTTGTGCTTACAAATGTACTAGTTGATTTAGGTTATATTACTATTCTATTAAATAAAAAACGATTACTATTTTCCGCCTATAGCTCTAAGGTCTTGAATACAAAGAGGATCTAATTGAAGTACATTCACATTATTCATCATGTCTGTTACCAGTCTAGCAGATGCTTCCATAAGACAAAAAGGAACATTGCAGTGCCCGTTTCCTTCTAGTTCACCATCTTCATTTTCGATTTGAGATTCATGTGCTTCCTGTTGGGGGGTAAACTCACTATTTACTAAACCTAGTAAGTGACAAAACTCATGGTTTAACGTTCCCGCTTCAACTCTTTCTAAAACACGGGGATTATTTCTTGTAAATCGAATAAGCGTACTTTCATAAATTACAAATGAAGTATTCAAATAAGCTGTACCTAAAATAACAGTACTAGATCTGTTGCTAAATTCTGTTGCTGCATTATCTCTGTCCGCAAAAAATATAAAAATAGCAAGATTATCCTCAGTATTAAACTGAGTTCTATTGGGTGCCTCAACTTGTTCAAAAATACTTTGAACAGTATATTCTTCAACATCTGGAGCAGGTATAGTTTGCTCAACTATAGTCACGCCATCAGGTTTGTTTAATCTGTCAGAAATAAATTGAATTAAATTTTGTTTGGCAAATTCAGAAGGCTCAAACCCTTCTACAGAAACTATTTCTAGGGTGATACTTTTAAATTGATTATCTCTAACTAAATCTCTTGCAGAGCTTCCTAAATCATTTAAATTTGCTAAGTTGAAATTAGGATTAACCCTTCTTAACGATGCTAAATTTATACTTCCATTAGTATCTATAATAGGTCCACTTGTATTAGGAATAATTACTCGTTCCCTTTCATTTTCTGCATTATTACTAGCAGTAGAATTATCATCACTTTCACAACTTATAATCGCTAGAGTTAAAACTATTGAAAAGAAAACTTTTTTAAAAAATGTATTCATAAGAGGAGTGTAAAGTAAATTTACTGTTATGTGTATTTTGTTCAATTTTTTTTGAATTCCTTACAAAAGGATTTGAATAAACCTAATTTAAAGGTTATTTAACTTCATACCAGTGTTAATTTTGCTAAATAATCATAGTGTTTACCTTCCACAATAAGTTCACAATTAAATCCATGAACTAAACAGGCTCTTTTTAAGGTGTTGAAATCTACATATAACCAGTCAAAAACTTCGGAAGATATATTATTATAACTTATTTGATAGTTAAGTTCCCCATAATATCCTTTTGCGGCATCTACCCAATATTCACCATTATCATCTTCAAACAAAAAAATCAAATCAGAAGAGTCTATGAATACTTGTCCATTAGTATTCAGTATTTTCTTAAGTTGGTCAAAAAAGGTATTGAAATTATTCAGTTTACCTATAATTCCGCTCCCATTCATTAACAACAATACGGTATCGTATTTGCCGGAGTGGTTATAGAAGTCTTTAACAAATGCATTAGTAATTCCACGCTGTTTACAAATTTCGATAGCCCCTGTTGAAGTATCAATAGCAGTAATGTTTAATTTTTTTTCGTTTTGAAGAAATAAGGAGTGACTACCCGCACCGCAACCTACATCTAATACTTTTCCTTTCGATAAATCTAAAGCTTTTTGTTCGATTTTAGGCATTTGTTTATAATTTCGAAACAGGTATGAGACAAGAATTTGGTCGTCGTCAAAATCGTTGTTTTTTACAGTAATAATTTGTTCCTCTTTTGTTTTAAAATAGGCGGAAATAGCTTCCCCAAAAATATCGTTTTGCATGTTGTAAAAATATTCAATTTTAAATGGATTACCTTTGTTTTATGAACGAAGAATTACAACGTATACAAGAGCAGGCAATAGAGCTTAAAAAAGAAAACAAAAAGTTTTTAGATCGCTTAAATCAAAGGCCTCCCAAGCATTTGGACGTTAAGATGAAAGAGTTACATGAAGAAACATTTAAGAAGATTGATTGCTTAACTTGTGGTAATTGTTGCAAAACTACGGTGCCAATTATCACAGACAAAGATTCTGAGCGCATAGCTAAGCATTTAAAAATGAAAATTTATGATTTTGAAACGAAATATGTTCATATTGAAGGGGACAATTTAAAATCTTTTAAGATGGCACCTTGCGAATTTTTGATGGATGATAACTATTGTATGATTTACGATGTACGTCCCAAAGCATGTTTGGAATATCCGCATACCACAAGAAATAAATTTCATCAACTCTCGCGTATTACTTTGGAGAACACAGTAGTGTGTCCAGCAACTTCGGTAATTATCGAAAAATTGAAAGATCATTTAGATAAAACACAAAAAAAGAGTAATCGAAGAAAATAACGGTCTCGTATAACCGTCAGTTACGGATTAAATTAGCGATTATTTACGGTTTAGCACAGACGTTAGCAATTCCTAGTTGATTCGGACGTAGTCGAATCCGCCTTAATTGCGGTTATACATTGTTGGCAATAGTTATTTTTCATTTTTGCAATTCAGTCTTTTCAATTTTCGTAATTCCTTTTTGTGAACTGTATTAAGTTTTTGATTTCTGTCACAGAGGCTAGTCACAAAATCAAATTCGTTTTTAGTCATTTTAGTAAAATGAGTCGATTTTCGAGCATAAACTAAATAAGATTTTCCTAATTCAAATTTATATCCACAACTTACTCCGCTATCTTCAGATACAATTTCGATAAATTCTTTCTCAACTTTTCCTTTGATAGTTTTTGTAATCTCAAATTTGTATATGATTGGGTCAGCCGAAGATTTTATTCTAGCTTTATTCTCAATTTTTATATCGATAACTTGTCCGCTTATAATTAAGTCAGATTCAGTAAAAGCTTTTTCAACCTTTTTAGTTAACGACTCATTCGTTTCTATACAGCTACAAGCGAAAGATTCGGTTATAGAGAAAACAAGTATTAATATCAATAGAAATGTTTTTTTCATACTCGTGAGTTTAATTATTGCCAACTGTAGAATATAATAAGGTTATTTATATAGCTAATCAAAAATTATCATTACAGGTGAAATAATGAAACCTCAGTATACTATATACTTATCATCTTGATTAAATTTTAAGCTTATTTGCTTACCTATTAACTCTAATTCAGGAAAGAGCTTGAGTCTTCGCTTATTGTAGTATGCATTTACAATATTTTATTAGGGCTATGTATTCTGTTTATTATGCCCTATAGCTTTTAGGTATTTACTAATTTCAACTTTAACTTTTGGAGCAAGTATTACTAAACCAATCATGTTAGGAAAAACAATCGCAAAAAACATAGCATCAGAAAATGAAATAACAGAGTCTAAACTAGAAGAGGCACCTATTACAATAAAAATTAAAAATAAAATTTTATATACTTTATCAGCAACTTTTCCTTTTCCAAATAAATAAGTAAATCCTTGTAAGCCATAGTAAGACCACGATAACATGGTAGAGAAGGCAAATAAAATAACCGCAATAGTAAGTGCGTATGAAAAGTTAGGAATGGCCTTTTCAAATACTAAAGAGGTTAATTCTACTCCTCCCAAACTCTCACCGGTAGCATTTAATATAACCGAAGAGCCGTCTACAGCACCGTAGTTAAATAAATTTTCTTTTAAATTCATAACCACAATAACCAAAGCCGACATTGTACAAATAATTACAGTATCTACAAATGGACCAATAGAAGCAACTATACCTTCACTGGCAGGGAAACGTGTTTTTACAGCTGCATGTGCTATTGCAGCAGACCCTGCACCAGCTTCGTTAGAGAAAATCGCACGTTGAAAACCGGTAATCATCACTCCAATAAAGCCACCTAAAGCGGCATTAGAAGAAAAAGCAGCAGTTACTATTTTAGTTATAGCTTGAGGTAATAAATTAATATTCATTAATAAAATTAGTAATCCAGCACCCACATATATTAGTCCCATAAAAGGAACTATTTTTTCAGTGACCTTACCTATACGTTTTATCCCTCCAATAATTACAACTCCTACTAAAGCAGCGAGTACTATACCTATGCCAAATTTAGAATCTACATTTAATAATTGACTAGCCTGAGAAGCAGCCTGGTTTGCTTGAAACATGTTTCCTGCTCCAAATGAGCTTCCTACTATCATAATAGCGAAAAATCCAGCTAATATTTTTCCTAATAGCCCCATTTTTTCTTCAGCTAATCCTTTTTTTAAGTAATACATAGGGCCTCCGTAAATTTTACCATTTTCGCCAACTTCGCGATATTTCACTCCTAACGTAGCTTCTACTAATTTAGAAGACATTCCCAAAAAGCCAGCTAATACCATCCAAACAGTAGCGCCAGGACCACCTAATGCAATAGCAACTGCTACTCCAGCAATATTACCTAAACCAACTGTTGCCGATAAGGCTGCTGTTAGTGCTTGAAAGTGGGTTACTTCTCCAATTACTTCTTCGGTATTATTAGTAGCTTCAACACTATCATATTTACCACGAGCAGCATTAATAGCAACCCCAATAAGTCTAATATTAGCAAACTTGTTATAAATAGTGAAAAATATTGCTCCACTTAGTAATACTAGAATTACTATGGGTACATTTTTTCCAGCTATTGATATTGGAAAAAATATATAATGACCTAGCCATTCCGCAGCAGGGGCTACATAGGTATCAATTTTTTGATCGATGGTTTTAGGCTCTTGGCAAAAAGCCGAAATACTAAAGAATAAAGAACAAATAAAGGAAATGTATTTTTTCATAGTAAAGTGTTGCTTATGTAGTGATGTGGTAAATTTTATTTAATTTTTGTATTTGCTTAGCATCTCCTAAAACTATAATTCGTGACTTATGTTCTAGTGGTTGATTGGCATCAGGATTAACAATATATTTTCCTTCAGGGGATTTGTATCCAATTATGGTGCAACCACTTCGCGATCGAACATCTAAATTAATGATGGATTGATTTTCTTTGCCTTTAGTAAGTTTATCGGAAGGAATTTCTTCAATATTCACCGAGCCATCACCCACTAAGGAAATGTTATCTAAAAATTCAATTAAATCGGGTACAACTACTAGCGATGCCATGTGGTCGCCACCAATTCGGTTAGGCATAATCACATTATCGGCACCTGCTAATTTTAATTTTCTGTAAGAAGATGGTTTAGCTGCCCTACTTATAATTTTTAATTCTTTATTCATTTGTCTTGCCGAAAGGACTATAAATAAATTGTCGGCATCTTCTGGCAATGTACATATTACCGTAGTTGCTTTATAAATACCTGCTTTTTTTAGTACTTCATCATCTATGGCATCTCCCCAAATCATGGGTAAATTTTCAGCATTATACCTGTCTACAATTTCTTTTTCTGCTTCAACAATTACGAAGTTTTTTTTATGAGCTAATAATTTTTGAGCTACTTGTTTGCCATTTCGACCATAGCCACATATAATAATATGATTTTCGAAAGCTGAAATCATTTTTTTTACTTTTCTACGGTTAATTAATCTTGGGTTACTTTGTACAACAATATACTCCGTTATTACGGAAAGAGAAAATGCTATTATGGCAAGGCTAGTTAAAATTAAGAAGACAGTGAACAATTTGGCACTATCGTCTAAAGGGGTAACTTCTCCATAACCTACGGTTGCTATGGTTATAACTGTCATGTATAATGAGTCTACCCAGTTATAGCCTGCAATAGTTCTATAACCCAATACTCCAATAAAAAGTAAAACAATTAGCAAAGCAATTGCTAAATAAAACTTGTTTTTAAGGAGTTTTTTAATCATAAATTAAATATCAAAAACTGAAGTTCGTTTGGTGTAGATTAAGTCTTTTAAACGTAACCAAAATGCCAAGGTAAGGTATATAAAAAAACCAATGCCAGCAGTGGCGAAAGTGGCATAAACAAAAAAGATACGGACATTTTTGGTTCGCATTCCTAAGCGATCAGCCAAGCGGGCGCAAACATAAAAACCGTGGCGTTCAAAAAAGTGTCTTAAATTATACATAAGAGTTGAGTTGCAAACAAAAATAAGCTTTTTAAGGGCTTATAGAAAATTAATTGCCTTTCAATAATTCAAACCCAATAGCACATTTTAAACATAAATTAGAGTCACAATATTCTTTTTTTAATTGAATTGCAGCTTGTGATTCCATTGCGTTTTTTAGGAGTAATTTTTCTTCTTTAAAACGAGATACAATTGAATTTTTTTCGGAACGAATAGAAGAAATAAGGTTTAATAAATTATTTCCAACTTCTTTATTATTCGTTTTAGCATAGTAAAATTGTAAGGGAATAATAGCGTTAATAATTAATATGTCAATAAAAGAATCGGTGGTTGTTTTAGCTGTTTTTTTTGATTCCTTTCCAAAATTATAATGTGTTTTCCAATAAATGGAAGTAGCCGATTTAAACAGTTTATTAAGAATTTTAGGGTTAAATTCTTCTTTGATTACAGCAAATAATTGAGGATGATTTGCTAATAGTTGAGCTAATTGAGCCAATCTTATAGTAGGAAAATTTGTGGGTCTGAGTCTAAAAAACTGTAGTTCTAAACCAAGTAAAGGTGTTAATTTATATTTATGCTTTAAGTATTTGTATTCTTGTTGTAACGAAACATAATAGAAATCATCTAAGTCACCGTTTAATAAATTTGCTTGACCGAAAAGAAGGGCTTCTATTTGAATAATAGAGGTTGTTTTTTGTAAAACACTGAATGGAATACTTTTTATAATATTGAGAAAGTGCATACCGTTATTGTTGCCTCCATAGTATTTTGCTATAATGCTAAAACAGGTAGCTTCCCAATGACTATTTAGCGAATTAAATACGGTTGCTATATGTTTGGATTTAGAATTTAATCTTTCAAAGTAAAGGCGTTCTAACCAATTATTAAGGGTAAAGGCTGATACCTTTTCAAGTTGATTAGAACAATTTATCCAATTAGTAGAGCCATTAATAAGATTTTTATATTGTTGAAGAGTTTTAACTAAAGTTATATTTTGAAGTGTTAATGTTGGAATAGGGGAATTATTTTTTCGATAAACCTCTACATCATGCTCCCAAACTACATGTAAAATTACATTTTCGTATGCGCTATCGTTTTGATGGTTATGTGCATACCAATCGCTAGACTTTAAATGAATTTCAATATTACCAGCCCATTTTTGAGAATTAATAATTAGTTGAGCATTGAAAAAATCAGGACCTGAATTTTCAGTGTTGTGATAACCGTTACTGATTATTTCTATCGGTTCATTTGCTGTAGTGTGTAGCGAGTATGGGCTATCTATTTTTAGAAACTTCCATACATAGTGTAAAAAATCTTCTTTCATAAAAGATACTTTAAGTATCTAATATATTGATTTTTAGAATATTATGTATTTTTAATTCGTTAAATTATATCCATTTTGTAATACTAGAATCTAAAGGGGATGTTTTTGGAGCAATTGATTTTACTACATGGCCTTTTTCATCAATTAAAAATTTTTGAAAATTCCATTTTATAGAGGAGTCTATTACTCCGTTATATATTTTCTTCGTTAAAAACTGATATATTTTGGCTTGATTTCTTCCTTTAACGCTCACTTTAGCCATCATAGGAAATGTTACACCGTAATTTTTTTCACAAAAAACAGCTATGTTATCACTGTTGCCAGGCTCTTGAAATAAAAAATTATTTGCAGGAAATCCAATTATCGTAAAATTTTGATCTCTATAAGTATCATACAGTTTTTGTAGCTGTTTGTATTGTGGTGTTAATCCACATTTAGAAGCGGTATTTACTATTAATATTTTTTTACCCTTTAAGGTTGAAAAATCAAAAGTGTTTCCGTATAAATCATCAACTTTAAATTGATAAATAGATTGTTTTCCCTTACTAACGGTTAATTTATTTTGGGCTGCAGGCTCAGAAGTGCCAAAAATAGATTTTAATAAAGTACAAAACATAAATAATAAAATTTACTGAATAATTCATTTAAAGTTAAATTCAAATCAAACAAATTAGTGTTTAACTACTTATAAAATTATCACAACTTATGCGACTAAGTTATCGTTGTTTTTACTAATGGTTTGTATTGCTATTGCTAAAACAATAACTAATAAGCATCCAATAAGGTTTAACCATAAAAAAGGAAGGCTAATTACATTAAAATGGATTAATCCATACACTACCATTATAATTACTTGTGTAATAAGTGCAGCTGTAAAAACAGCATTACTTTTTATGTAGTTAATAAAAAAAGCAAGTAGAAATATACCTAAAATATTACCATAAAAAATAGAGCCTATAATATTAACTAACTGAATTAGGTTTTCGAATAAGCTAGCAAAACAAGCTACAAAAATGGCTAATATGCCCCATAGAAAAGTAAAAGTTTTAGTCATTTTTACTAAATGATTTTCATCTTTATTTTCGGTTAAATTTCGCTTGTATAAATCTATGGCAGTAGTAGAGCCTAAAGCATTTAATTCTGATGCAGTAGATGACATGGCGGCACTCAAAATAACGGCTAGTAAAAGGCCTATAAGGCCGTGAGGCAAATTGTTTAATATAAAATGTATAAATACATAGTCCTTGTCATTTTTTTCCTCCTCAGGTGCTGCTTGCTCAATAATAGCTTTCGCTTTATTTCTTAAATCTAAATCTTGATTTGTATAGTTTTGGAGTAGCGAAAGGGTAGTGCTATTATTGGTGTCTTCAACAAACTTTAAAGAAGTTTGTTTTTTAGAATTTTGTAAAGCAGTAAGTTCTTGTTTGATTTCTTGATATTCTTTTTTGTAAGAAGATTTCTCAACAGCTATTTCGGCCATTGGGTTAAAATGTAATGGAGCAGGGTTAAATTGGTAAAATACAAATACCATTACCCCAACTAACAATATAAAAAATTGCATAGGAATTTTTAAGGCTCCGTTAAATAGCAATCCCATTTGCATTTCTCTAATATTTTTTCCAGAAAGGTAACGCTGTACTTGACTTTGATCAGTTCCGAAATAGGATAGCATTAAAAAAGTACCGCCAATTAATCCACTCCAAACGGTATATCGATTACTAAAATCGAATGAAAAATCTAATAAATTCATTTTACCATTAGCACCTGCTAAACTCAATGCTTTACTAAATGTTACTTGTTCGGGTAGTTTATCTAAAATTAAAAAGAAGGCAATAAACATCCCTAAAAAAATTACTGCCATTTGCTGTTTTTGAGTAACACTAACAGCTTTTGTTCCTCCAGAAACAGTATATAGTATTACGATAATTCCAATACCAATATTTAACAGGGTTAAATCCCAACCTAGTGCTGCTGACAAAATTATTGCGGGGGCGTAAATTGTAATACCTGCTGCTAAACTACGCTGAATCAAAAATAAAACAGCAGCTAGGGTTCTTGTTTTTAAGTCGAACCTGCTTTCCAAAAATTCGTAGGCGGTATATACTTTTAGTTTGTGATAAATAGGTATAAATACTAAGCATATAATAACCATGGCTATGGGTAAGCCAAAATAAAACTGTACAAATCCCATTCCGCTGTAAAAACCTTGCCCTGTAGTAGATAAAAAAGTAATGGCACTTGCTTGAGTTGCCATTACTGAAAGTCCGACAGTCCACCATTTAGAGGTGTTTCCACCTCTAATATAATCTTCTACACCACTATTTTTTCGAGTTTGATATATTCCGTAAACGACTATAAAAACTAATGTTGCTATTAATATAGCCCAATCAATGAATTTCATACTAAGCAAAAGTGTTCATTAATAAATAGAAAATAATAAAGTAAGCAACATTTACTAATAAGATTATAGTGTAACTTTTTTTCCAAAGGTATTTTGGGGACTTATTCATTTTTTAACGAGTTGTTTTTTCCTATGGAAAGCATATTTGCAAATAGTTTATAAGCTCCTGGGACACCTGCAGGGAGTTCTCTAAAAAAGCTTAATCCGGTGTATATATAATGCCCTTTTCCATAATTAGCAACTAATAAACTTCCTAGTTTTTTATCCTCACCTTCGTCGTTCATAGAAAATAACGGGACGTACTGCCTTGACCATTTTTTTGGGAAATATAAGCCACGTTCTTGAGTCCAGCCTTCAAAATCTTTAACAGTAATTTTGTTAGGAAAATTAATCAATGAATGATTAGGATTTAATATCGTTACCTCACTATTTTCATCAGTAACTCGATCTCTTGATAACTCTAATTCAAAAGGAGCTTTGATATCAAGTTTTTTTCTTCTAGGTACGGTGTTGTATTGAGTAATTAATGTCCCTCCATTTTTTACATAATCTAATAAAAGTGTTTGTTTTGAATTTATTTCGGGAACCACATTATACGCTCTGATTCCTATAACCACAGCATCGTATTTTTCAAGTTCTTTTGCAGTGATTGATTTTAGATCTATAA
Source organism: uncultured Aquimarina sp. (assembly GCA_947503135.1). Taxonomy (GTDB): domain Bacteria; phylum Bacteroidota; class Bacteroidia; order Flavobacteriales; family Flavobacteriaceae; genus Aquimarina. The sequence goes on from CANNCQ010000002.1 coordinate 141,124, forward strand.
TTTTTACGTTGTAGCCTATCTGTTCAAGACTTTCAGGAATGGCATCTCCTGCTCCTTGAATGTAACCGATAGATTTCCCTTTTTGTTTAATATTTAAACGAACTACTTTACTTTTTGAAGGCAACAATAAGGTTTGCAATGGGATGTGATCGTAGTTTACCTGTACCATTTCCTTTTTGTAGTCTTTTCCTTCAAAAGAAACAGTTGGAATCAAGTACCCTTCATCTTCATTTTTTGGAGGGGTTACAGTAAATATAACATCGGCTGTTTGGTTTTTTTCTTTAAGTTCAAGGTCTATTTTTTCAGGACTAACTTTCCAACCTTTTGAGTGTTTCAAGAAAACAGTTCCTTTGAAATTAGCTTTATTAGCAGTAACTGTTACCGGAATTTGTTTAGGCAGGTCTTCTGAAAAAATAAATATTTTAGAAGCTACATTTACTGCTACAGGCGGCACTATTTCAAAGGGGGAATAAACTTCGCCTTTTACTCGATCGTTGTATTTATATTGTATTGGTTTTTCAATAGATAGGGGAGTGCCTTCAATAAGAAGATCAAAACGAATTTTATTGTTTATTGGAGTTTCTGGTTTTCCAATAAGCTGTTGCTTATTTACGGTATACATACCCAATGAGTTAGGCTGTTTAAGCCAATAAGCAGAAGTAATTTTAAAGTCGTTACTAATATTAAATTGAGCCGTTTTTTTTATACCCTTATTGTTTTTTAAAACACTATTTACAACAATTTTTTGATTGTTTGTTGTAATAGTCGCTCCTTTTAATTCGATAGAAATATCACTTCGATTGATGGCTTCAATAGTTAAGTTTACCTGTTCTCCGTAAGTAGCTAAATTAATAGCTGTTATTCCTTCTAAATACAAGCCAGCACAAGAAAGTATTAAATTTTTGACTTCATTTGTTTTTATGTTTTTCCAATGAGTATTTGTAATATTTTGAATTTCCGCATAGGCTTTCATAAGTAAAGGAATACTAGCCGAAGGATTTTTAAAATCATAGTCCTTAATTATTTGATTAACCACTTTTTTAACAGTAGCTCCTCCTTTTACTCTATTCCAAGAAGTGTCAATACCTTCAAACATATCCCCATTGGAAGGCATAGTACCATTAATCAATTCAAAATAACTGTCATTAACACCTCTAGTTCCTGTGTTTCCAAAACCTTGGCATCGGTGTTGACTTCTACTTAATGCAGAAATTTCGGTATTTGAAAGCCCTAAACTAGGGTAATAAGTTCCTAAATCAAGACGTAGCATATTTGACTTGTCAACACTTTCGAATTTTTCTTTGCTTCCGTAAAACCACCAAGAGGTATTAAAAAATTGACGTTTAGGTTGCCATGTATTTGTAAACTTTAATTGATTGCTAAATTGAGTTTTATCGTTGGCCAGTTCAAAAGCTTTTACACTTAACATAGCGCTAGATGTATGGTGACCGTGAGTAGTGCCAGGGGTACGGTGATCAAAACGATTTATAATAATATCGGGTTGTAAAGTTCGTATAGCCCAAACCACATCACTTAAAACTTCTTCTTTATTCCATATTTTAAGAGTTTCGTTGGGGTGTTTTGAATATCCAAAATCATTGGCGCGAGAAAACCGTTGTTCGCCACCATCAGTAGCGCGAGCAGCTAATAGTTCTTGCGTACGAATAACGCCTAACTTTTCACGTAACTCGGAGCCTATAAGATTTTGACCGCCATCACCACGAGTTAACGATAGGTACGCAGTACGCGCTTTTACAGCGTTTGCAAAATAAGCTATTGCAGCGGTGTTTTCGTCGTCGGGATGCGCAGCTACGTATAATACAGTTCCTAAAAAATTAAGTTTTTTAAGATCTTCGTAAATTTCCGAAGCTGTTGGTTTTTTTGGTTGTAAAGTAATGCCTTGAGCATTCATTTTAATACCATTTAAACCAATAATAAGTAATAAAGTTATAATTGATTGATACATTATATTTGAGTGTGTTGAATGTACTCAAATATAGCTAAAATAAGGGCTAAGGTATTGTCGCTTTTAAATATTTTTAACGTTATTACAAACTCTTTAAAGCATGAATCAACAGTTTATTTTCTTCGGGAGTACCAATGGTAAAACGTAAGGTATTTTCACAAAGTGCTTGAGTAGTTCGGTTACGAATTACAATTCCTTGATCTAATAATTGATTATAGCGCTTGGTAGCATTATCTACTTTTGCTAATACAAAATTAGCTTCGGATGAATAGATAGTTTCCACAAAAGCAATATTTTTTAAAGCCTCAACCAATACGATTCTCTCAGCTAAAATAGAGGCTATTTCATTTTCCACACTTTTGGTATCGAGTACACGCTCTAGTGCTTTTTGTTGCGTGAGTTCATTAACATTATAAGGTGGTTTAATTTTATTTAGAACAGCTATGATTTCTGCGGAAGCAAAACATAAGCCCAAACGAATACCCGCTAAACCATAAGCTTTAGATAAGGTTTGCGTAATAATTAAATTCGGGTAATTATCAAGTTCAGAGATCCAACTTTCTTGATCTGAAAAATCGATGTAAGCTTCATCAATAACTACTAAACCATTAAAATTAATTAATAGATTTTTAATGCTTTCGCTGGAAATTAAATTGCCCGTAGGGTTATTGGGAGAACATATAAAAAGCAATTTAGAATTAGGTGTTGCCTTATCTAAAATAGCTTTTACGTTAGGTTGAAAATTGGGAAGTAATTCTATTTTACATTCTTCAATTTCATTAAGGTTAGCAAGTACGGTATACATGCCATAGGTAGGAGGTAGGGTTAAAACGTTGTCCTGCTTAGGCTCGCAAAAAGCTCTGAATAATAAATCCAATACTTCATCACTACCATTACCTAATAATAATTGAGAAGGACTGATTTTTTTTTGTTCTGAAATTACTTGTTTTAGGTTTCGCTGCTGCGGATCGGGATACCGATTAACGCCATTATAAAAAGGATTTTCGTTGGCATCTAAAAACACCATTTTAGAGCCGTCGGAAACATATTCGTCACGTGCAGAACTGTAAGGCTTCATTGCCTTAACATTTTCACGAATTAAATTATTTATATTGAATTGCATTGTTTTTTCAGTATTGTATTGTAAGTACGAAGCAGGCAGTACAAAATAGTTTTATATATAATACTTCGTACAGCTTACTTAATACTAATTTTATTCATTCAGTCTAAGAGTTACGGCATTTTTGTGAGCTTGTAAACCTTCGGCCTCGGCCATTAGCTCAATGGCATTGCCAATAGTTTGAATGCCTTTTTTAGATATTTTTTGAAAAGTCATGTTTTTCATAAAGGTGTCTAAATTTACACCACTATAATTTTTTGCATAACCATTGGTAGGCAAAGTATGATTTGTTCCCGAGGCATAATCACCAGCACTTTCGGGAGTATAATTACCTATAAAAACTGAACCTGCATTAGCTATATTAGCTACATAAAAGTTATCATCTTCGGTACATATAATAAAGTGTTCGGGCCCATATTGATTAATCATGTCTAAGGCAATTGTATGATTCTCGACATAAATTAACTTTGAATTTGCGATCGCAATGGTAGCTATTTCCACTCTTGGTAATTGCGCTAATTGCTTTTCGAGTTCAATTTCAGTAGCTTCTATTAGTTTTTTAGAGGTAGATACTAAAATTACTTGACTGTCTTTTCCATGTTCAGCCTGACTTAATAAATCCGAAGCCACAAAAGCAGGATTCGCAGCTTCATCAGCTACAATTAAAAGTTCGCTAGGCCCAGCAGGCATATCAATAGCAACACCGTATTTAGTAGCTAATTGTTTGGCAACCGTAACAAACTGATTTCCGGGGCCAAATATTTTATATACTTGAGGTATAGAAGGTGTTCCGAAAGTTAATCCGGCTATAGCTTGTATTCCTCCGACTTTACAAATTTTGGTAACACCACATAATTGTGCAGTATATAAAATTGCGGGGTGAATTTTACCTTCGCTATTAGGAGGAGAACACAATACAATTTCTTTACAACCCGCAATTTTAGCAGGAATCACCAGCATTAATATCGTAGAAAACAAAGGAGCCGTACCTCCAGGGATATATAAGCCTACTTTTTGAATAGGTCGTTTTTCTTGCCAGCACAATACGCCAGGTGAAGTTTCTAATTCAACTTTGTTTGTTTTTTGAGCTTCGTGAAAACGTTCAATATTTCCTTTAGCTAATTGTATAGCCGTTTTTAACTCTGAACTTACTAGTGTATTTGCTTCTGTAAGTTCAGCATCCGAAACTAAAATAGTATCTAAAGAAATCTTATCGAAACGTTGTGTATATTCATCAATAGCAATATCACCTTTTTTTTGAACAGCTTCAAAAACTTCAGCAACGGTACCTTCTATGTCGGCTACAGTTTGCGTTGGTCGTTTTAAAATGTTAGCCCATTCAGATGGAGCAGGGTTATATATTTTATTCATTGTTTACTAGGTTGAAACGAGGTATTAAATAATGAGTTCAATCTTTAAATAATAATTTACTCATAAAATGAACTTAAGTATTTAGTACTAATTTAAAGAACCATTTTTTCAATAGGACAAACCAAAATACCTTCAGCACCAGCTACTTTTAATTCGTCAATTACTTCCCAAAATTTATGTTTTTGAATTACGGTATGTACGCTAGACCATCCCTCTTCAGCCAAAGGAAGAATTGTTGGGCTGCGCATGCCTGGTAAAATTGCAATTATTTTATCTAGTTTATCGTTAGGAGCGTTTAGTAACACATACTTAGAGTTACGCGCTTTTAAAACAGCTTGAATTCTAAACTGAAGTTTTGCTAACAACTCCTTAGCTTCGTTGTTAATACTTGGGGAAACTGCTAATACAGCTTCAGAAGTAAGCATTACTTCAGCCTCTTTCAAATTATTTTTAAATAAGGTGCTTCCGCTCGATACGATATCACAAATGGCATCTGCTAAACCAATATTTGGAGCGATTTCTACTGAACCAGATATTTGGTGTATTTCATACTTAATTCCTTTATCTGCTAAATATTGGTGTACTGTATTTGGGTATGAAGTCGCTATTCTTTTACCATCTAAATCTTTAATAGAGTTGTAGGTTGCATCTTTAGGTACTGCCAATGAAACTTTACATTTTGAAAAATTTAATCGTTCTGCAATAGAAATATCATCGCCTTTTTCTATAAGTACATTTTCTCCAATTATAGCAATATCAACCACACCGTCTCTAAGATATTGAGGAATATCCCCATTACGAAGAAACATTACTTCCATTGGGAAGTTAGAGGCTTGAGCTTTTAATTGATCTTTACCGTTATCGATTGAAATTCCACAGTCTTTTAAAATTTCAATAGAATCTTGATTAAGTCTTCCACTTTTTTGAATAGCTATCCTAAGTTTTGTTTGCATTGTAACGTATTTATCTGTGCCGAACTTGTTTTAAAATTAAAAACCCGCTTGAATATTTCAAACGGGTTTAGTTTTGTATATATAAGGTACAATCAACTAACACGCTTGAGCGAGTACATATAAATGATGCTGATGTGTACATATAATATTCATAGTATTAATTATGGGTACAAAAATAATAGAATTCTATCAGTTTAATTACATCCTAGGCCACTTTTTTAATCATTATTTTACAATATACGCTATCGAAACTCATTTTTGTATTATTTTAGGCTCAATTCTGCGAGTTTATGAAAAGAATAGCATTAGCTTTTAGCATACTAGTTATATGGTTTTCCTTATCGGGAAGTTATTATGTGTGCGTAATTAAAGGACTTTGTGATAATTTGATAGAAGAAACCTCATTCGATAATAAAGAGGTTAACACAAAATCAAGTATTAATGAAATAACAGAGAGTTATTCCGATTTAGATACCACTGAAACTGATGTAAAGGAGTTTGCTAACATTGTTTTGGATACTCTTTATAGCTACCCATTAGAAATTTATTATGCAAGTGAATTGATAACTAATTACGAGCGCAATTTTTTAATAAAGCAAAACGATACCGTAGTTGTAGTTCCGGAAGGGTTAACTTCTTTCAATCAAACTATTAAAAGTAAGATTAAAGAATCAGATGCTATTTTGATTTCTATTTATAGTTATTACAATATTAGTGAAGATTCGACTATAGCTATTGGTAGAGCCAATTATATTAAGGAGAAATTAAAAGAAGTAGGCATTACTGAAAAAAAGGTAGTCACCGAGTTACAGCAAACTGTGATCGGGTTTGATGAAAATGATACGTTTGAAGGAGGAATAGAGGTTAACATAGCGTTGCTTGATGAAGAGGGATTAACAGAAATTGAGTATACTACTTTGGATAAAGAAGGGGTTTTGGATACAGTAGAAAACGATGAGGGAGAAGCTGTGTATGATGAAATAAGGATAGAAAAACCCAAAAGAGTTTCATATACAGTCGAAACAGAAAAATATTCTGTCGTAAAAAATGCTACTATAATTGAAAAGGAATCAACTGAAATTAAGACAATAGTACAGAAAATTAACATAAATAAGCCTGCTGTTAAAAAAGTAAATAAATCAGTTGCGAAAAATACAGAAGTTATTCAAATCGTTGAAAATAAAAAGACTCAAGAGTTAAACGCTAAAGCTTCAGTTGTACAACCTAACTCTAAAACAGTAACCGAGGTACAAGCTGTTGTTAACCAAAATACAGTGCCGGTACTTAAGCCTGAAGTAAAAACAACAACAAAACCTAAAGTAGTAAATTTTATAAAAACCATTACACTTGCAAATACTTCTTTTAAAGGAACAAAATTAAAAAGAGTAGCAGAGGTGAAAAATTTTATTATAGATTATAAAAAAGAGCAATTTATTTATTTAACTGGTTTTTCAAATGAAAGCCAAAGTTCTTTTGATAACTATCAATATGGTTTGACCTTAGCGAACTCGGTGAAGGGGTATTTGAAAAAGCAAGGCATTTCTTCTAGCAAAATTATTATTAATGCTAAAAAACAAGCCAAAGGGAGCAACGTTAAAAAAGGAGTTATACTACAATTAAAATAAATTATGTTTGAAAATATGAATCCATTAGACAGGTCTACAGCTTTTATTGAAATAGCTATAATTATTTTTATTTCATTTTTATTGGGGTATTTAATAGGTCGAATTCCTTTGGGGGAAAGAAAGAAAGAAGTAAAGAAAAATAAAGAGGAAGAAAAAACGGATCCAAGAGATATAATTATTGAACCTACAGAAATAATGGCTAAGCTTACTAGAGATAGGGATGGAAATGCAATTAATACCAACTCTAGTAAAAATAATTAATTAGAGTTTTACCAAATGATAAAAAAAACGACTCAATCTAAAGGCAATTATTTATACCAACTTACTATAATAGGCGTTCTGTTCGCCGTTTTTGGTTTTGTAACATGGGTAAACGGAATTTTAATTCCATTTTTAAAAAAGTCTTGTGAGCTAACCGATCAACAAGCTTTTTACGTAACTACAGCTTTTTTTGCCGCTTATTTTTTCTTGTCTATTCCATCTTCATGGATTTTAAGTAAACTAGGAACAAAAAAAGGAATGACTGTTGGGTTAACAATAATGGCCATAGGTTGTTTGGTTTTTGTTTCTGCTGCTAGCGATAGATCTTATGGTATATTTTTAACGGGTTTATTTATTGTAGGGATGGGTTTAGCTTTGTTACAAACTGCAGCAAATCCGTATGTTAGTTTATTAGGAAATATTGAGTCGGCAGCTACACGTATAAGTATTATGGGTATATGTAATAAATTGGCAGGCATTTTTGCAAATGTTTTATTGGGGTCTATTCTTTTAAAAAATGCTTCCGAGATTCAAAATAAATTAGATGTTGTTACGGATGAATCGGTAAAAAATCAGTTGTTAAATGAATTGGCTAGTAGGGTAGAAGTACCTTATATTATAATGGCTGTTTTCTTATTAATTATAGCTTTTGTAATTTACAAATCTTCATTACCCGATATTAAAGAACAAGCCTCAGCCGATAGTTCTGGTGTCACTTATTTATCAAAAGGAAAAACTAGTGTTTTACAATTTCCGCATGTTATTCTAGGTGCGATAGCTATTTTTTTTTATGTGGGTGCCGAAGTGATGGCGGGAGATTTAATTACTATTTATGGCAAAAATTTAGGTTTTTCGGAAGATACCTCTAAGTTTTTTGCTGTATTTGGTTTAACAGGCTTGCTGGTTGGGTATGTAGTTAACATTATATTAATTCCTAAATACATGAAGCAAGAAAATTGGCTGACAATTTCTACCATTTTAGGAATTACATTAACAATAGGGTCATACTTTACTTCAGGCTCAATTGCAGTAGGATGTTTAGCGTCTTTGGGTTTTGCAAACGCTGTAATGTGGCCAGCTATTTTTCCTTTAGGTATACGTGATATTGGTCAGTTTTCTAACATAGGCTCGGCTTTACTTATTATGGGAATTGTTGGAGGGGCGATAATTCCTCCTTTTTATGGTTGGTTGTATGAAAACTCAATTTTAGGGTTTGATTTTAAAAGTGCTTTCGTTTTTGTAATGCTTATATGTTATGTATATATTTTATGGTTCGGTAAACAAGGGCATAAAATAGGTTTTCCTACGAAGGTGTAGTTAAAAGAAATTTTATTGGGGTTAAAAATAATTACTTTTTATGGACACATTCAGAATATTATTTCTTGATAAGAAATGGACATTAAAATTCTACAGATCTTACCTAATATTGTAATAAATTAATCAAACTCACTTTAAAACATATCTTTAGATTGTTTTTTGAAAAAATCTAGTATATATTTCTTTTTTTCTTGTTTAGTCATACCCTTTCCTCTTACTGAGTCATATAGATTGACATATATCACTTCTTGTTTTTCGTTATTGATTTTGGCTCTTATTTTTTTTATTATCAACTTTTCTGAATCAAAAGAAACATAGAATCTTTTATTATTGTTTAGTTTGTAAAGACTATCTATTATAGGTTTCTTTATAATAGTCTCTATGTTGTAATCCAAGGAATAAAGTTGTTTTTTAATACTATCTCGATTAATTTCATTTATTTTAAATCTATCGTTCTTGTTACTTAATGTAAACTTCTTGTAATAATAAAATTTTCGTTTAAAAAAGGGAAAAATTATTTTCCTGTATTCAATGATATGTTGAATGCGCCAATAACTATCCTCCCCATGATTTTGATAGTTGTTTTCAGTTTTTAGTGTTAAACTATTACTCCAATATGAATTCAGTTCTAAATTATCAAGATTATATAAAAGATATTTTCTATAATTAACAGAATTTTTATTACAATCATATATTCTAGAAAGTTTCAGAGTTGACAGTCTATTGTTATAAATAGTAAGCTGATATGGTATATAAATATGTACACTATCTTTAAAAGGTCTTATTTTATAAGCTATACTTTTAGCTTCAATATTCTTTAAGTAGTACTTAGGTTTACTGTATTTATAAGAAATTAAAAATAAAATCGCCATAATAGCAAATAATAATATTTTTTTGTTCATCCTCGATTTTATCTATTTCACAGCATAATTTGATATTGAAAAAAATCATTTTAAATATGCAGCTGTATTTAATTATTTATAGCGACTATTGGTGATATTTTATTGTAATTATTTGTTTTCAAAATAGCTATAGGTATCTGATTTAACTAAATGGATCTGAATGTTTTTCTTAGTGCCCAAAAAAGGAATTTCAAAAGTGGCTATTTGATTTCTATATGTGATATTATATCTTAATTCATCTTTTATTTCTACAGAATCGATTGCTAAAATTAAAGATTTTTTAAATTTTTTTAAATTTATGGATTTTCCATATGCTGTGAGTTGCTCGTCTGCATATTCACTATATCTATCTTTTTGGGCTATTAAAGCAAGTAAATACAGAACTCCTTGATCTGTTTTATCTAGAGCAAAAGCAGCCTCTGCCAAATCCGAATATATACGCCCCAAGCATCTAATATATCTAGTCCCCCCTGCAGTGTGGTATTTGCTGTTCAGTGCTTTTCCAAATGATGAAATGGCTTTGCGATATTCTTTTTTCGTCATAAAAATGTCTGCTAATGCATGTGCAGCATAATGGTTTACATTTTTTATAGATTCTTTAGCAAAATAGCCTATTTTACCTTTCATTTTTTCATCTAATTCAACTTTATAATTTTCAAAAAACTGCAATTGGGATATGTAATTCATTACATTATCCCTAGTTAAAGGGCTACTTAATGACATAGCGTTAGAAACAAAGTCTTTATTATTAGAATAAGGAGGTATTTGTGCAAGTAATCGAACAGTTTCTCTAAGTTCGTCAATTGCTACGTCGTGGTAAAGTCTATTCGTGCCTTTCCAACGATTAGGTATTTTATAACTTAAATTTTGACTAGGTGTTTTAGGTTTAGAGGGCTTAGTTGCAGTTTTAGGTATCTCATAAGTTTTGTCATTTTTTAAAGAAAGGTCAAATTTATAAAATGTTACGGCTTTATTTTTCCAAATATTATAGTTTCTATTAATGGATATTACATACAAATTGTTTTTATATGTACGAATAAAATATAGATTAAAATTACCTTTTACATATATTTCCTTTGTATTCTCAGTGAAATTTGTTGCACCAAAGACAAAATTATCATTAGATAATGTTTTATAAAGAGGTTCTTTTTTTAATACAGTATTGTTTTTAAAATAGGCTTTTGCATAGTCATTAATGAGACTTTGCTCGTGTTTTTTAGAATTAATTTTTTCTACAGCTATTTTATTTTCATTTTGTGTATAAGTTGCGGGTAGATAACTTGAAGCCATTTCGTTTTCTTTTGCAATTTCTATACCCAGTCCAATTAATTTACCTTCAAACTCTTTTTTGCTAGGCTTTTCAGCTTTTTTAAAAGCAGCATACCAAGTATTAACTCTTTTAAGTTCAGATTTAGATTGGTCAAAAGTGTTTATGTATTCATTTACATATTTCTCAATCTTAGGTGTAAATCCTTTTTGAGCTATTACAAATTGAGTTAAAAAAAGAATACTTATTGTAGATAAAATTTTTCTCATGATTATTTCCAACGGACATTGCTATGATTAGTATAGTGAAAAAGTAGGCTATTAATTTTCGAATAAGAAATTTACTAAAACTTTTAATTTGTTATAATTCTACATTTTAAAAGCCTATTTTTTTGATTAGATGGTTTTTTTCTAATATACGTAGAACTTTCGATTAAACACCTATTAGCTATGTTATATACGCCTTTGTATGGTGTCTTTCTTTTTCTGTATCACGCTGTAAATAATTCCAATGATTAATCCTATTAAACCTCCTAAATAACTGAAATAGTGCATTGAACCAACTATTATGAAGTTATCAAAATCAATTAAATTTTTCGGGAAATACCAATTAGGCCTGTTTTCGGTTAGAAATAATTTTCCGTATAATAATCCAATAATTCCTGTTAATAAAGCAATTCCTGTAGTCAAAAGAAAAGCTTTCATTGTTGTTTTAAACATCATTTTTGCATTGTTGTGAATTAGTCCGATAAACCCAAGAATTACACCTATAATCATTCCAACCCACCAAGTAGCTAATGTTCCGATGATACTTGCTCCAAATCTTGGATTATTTAATTTAATTTCAGGCTTTGTAGTTGTTCCGATGTTTTCTCCTAATCCCCAATCTCCAAGTCCAAATTGAATGAATTTAAATTTTGTGTAATATTCTTCAGATATTGAATAAGTAATTTGATCGTGTAGAATTCCGTAAACTCCACCTAAAAATGGAGCGATTATTAAAATTAATATTAGGGCTATGAATTTATTAAAAAAATTATTTTGCAATATCATAAAATGTTTTAAAACATGATTATTTGTGTACTTTTATAATTAATATAGCAAATATTCATGAAACGGAGGGAATTCCCAAGGAACTATCCGAGTATACTTGCTCCAAGCAATTAATTATACGCAGCGTTGTAAGCCATTTTTATTCGCTTTTATGTTCTAAGTGTTTGTAATTATTATAGTTACTCACTATTACTTCATAGTTAGTATATCTAAAGACTCTTGATTTTTCAGGTTCTTGGAACGAATGATAGTTTTTTGGAAACCCTTTCTCATTATAAAACTGCCCGGTGAATTTAATTACATCATTGCTGTAACCAAGTGTGTCTGGCAATTTTAAAGTTTTATTGGCAGGCTCAATAAAAATACTTTGTTCTGCTAAAGTATCATCAAAATTTTCAGAGTAATTTTCCAAATCTTCATTAGTAACCCAATTTGCACAATCACACGCCCAAGCTATATACTTCAATTCCAAAGTTTGAGTTTTGTTTTTAAGTCTGTTTTTGTTGCAAGAGTAATTTGCGATTAAAAGCCCGAGAATAATTAATATTCTATTCATATCGTTTTTCAAATAGCAAACAATGTTTTTGTATAAGATTTGTTATGCATTTCAAGAATCGAAATTGGTAAATAAATCATATGTTCAGGATTATTTAGCCAAAAGTACATTTATTGATCTTGTTTCAAGTTTTAGAGAGCTCATATTTAGTTCGACAATCTTTTGTTCGTTTTTAGCTTTTTAAATTTTACTTACTTGAAATATTTTTTTCAATTTTATAATCTTAGCGACTTGTCAAAAGAATGCTAAAACAGGTGTTTTAAACATTTTTAAGCTAGAGGAACAAATTGCCTAATTTTGGAAAGGAGAAGATTAAAATTCAGGACATTACAGCCATTAAATTTATAGGAAGCAAAATTAAAAGGATTTGATGGACTTCATAAAACACAAAAATTTAGGTACAGCACTTAATTATGTATTATTTGTGGAAATTGTTAGGGGTAGTTTTTATTTTCACCAATGAGTCAATAGTTCTTCCATTTCCAATTGTATTTATATTGAGTATTATCTTTTTTTTATTGTCTTCTAATATTTTTACATCAAATTGAAAGGGATTAATTACTCCTGTTTTTGAAAAGGATGAATAGAAAATATTAGATTCTTTTTTAGTAATTTCTCTTTCTAAAAAAAAGTATTTTTTCATTATTCTATATCCGTTTATAGATACAACAATATCATATTTGCTATTTTGGATATTTTTCCTGTATTCGAATTTATGGTCAGTTTTATAAAATTGATAGCTTAAGATTATTATAGGAATAATTGCTAAAATCATGTTATAAAACTTGTTGTTTGAAGTCAATATTAAAAGAAAAGAACTCAACAAGTATGTTCCCCAAAAATGAAAAATGTAATACGTAAAATTTATTTTAATATCAGAAATAATATGAACTATTAAGACTGATATTAAAATAAAAAAGAGCAATCTATTAATTGCATATATTCTGGATTTTGGTTTTCTAAAATTCACGTTCTTTTAATTACTACTAAAACCTTAAGCACTAGGGAGATGTAGAGCAGGCGATAAGGACTTTTGTTTCAGATTATTATTTAATTAAATATAAAAATTTTATTTTTCCTACTATAAATGTCAATTCCTATATTAATAGATTTAGCAAATATTCATAGAGTTTTTGATTTAGTACATGCACCTTATGTTTTTAAATCTTGGGGATAACATAACCGTATCTTCTTCGGTTATTAATTTTGGGGCTTTATGATATTTTAAGTCTAATTCCATTTATCTTTATTAAGTAATTCATCTTTGGTGCCTACAAAT
>CANNCQ010000003.1 GCA_947503135.1 uncultured Aquimarina sp.
TTTGATAATCCAGTAACCATTTTTGCTAAAAAAGTAAACGAAATTAACTTTTTGCACTTATGACTTGAATGCAGGAAGTTAAAATTTGTTTTTAATTAATTATTTGTAATTTTAATTCGAAAATCACAATTCAAAATATGCGAAAAGCTATTTTTCCAGGATCGTTTGATCCACTTACCTTAGGTCATCACGATATTATATCACGTGGTGCCCAACTATTTGATGAAGTGGTTGTAGCTATAGGTATTAATGCCAATAAAAAATACATGTTTTCTCTGGAGCAACGTGTTGCATTTATAGAAAAGGCTTTTATTAACTTTCCTAATATAAATGTAGTAACCTACTCTGGCTTAACCGTTGATTTTTGTAAAGAAATAAACGCACAATTTATTTTAAGAGGATTACGCAACCCAGCAGATTTCGAATTTGAAAAAGCCATCGCGCACACTAATAAGGTACTTACTGGGATTGATACTATATTTTTACTAACCGATGCAAGCACCTCATTTATTAGTAGTAGTATTGTTAGAGATGTTATTAGAAACAAAGGAGACTACACCGCTTTAGTTCCAAATACAGTTCGCATTTAAAATCAAATAAACAATTACAAATTCAAATTTTTACACCAACATTCAAAAAAAATGAAAAAATGAAAAAATTAAAAAAAATAGCTCAAATTGCTCTTTGTGTAGCCTTGTGCAACACTCTTATAAACTGCGGAAATGACTCCGATGAAGATACTTCAACATCTATTGTAAATGAAAACTCTCCTGAAGAGGATCAGCAAGAAATTGCAGAAGATCTTATAGACAATATTTCCGAAAATGATTCCGAAGAAATTTTAGAAGACCTTAATGAAGATATTACTGAAAATAATCAGGAAGAAATTACAGAAGACCTTATCGAAGAAACCACCGAAAACGATGTAGTTGCTATTACACCGCAAGTCGTACAGGCTAACGGGACAATAACGGTACAAGCTGAAGATACTAATTTGGTTGCTGATTGGAGAGAAAGAACTTCTGCCACTGGCTTTAATGGTGATGGATATATTGTTTGGGAAGGCCCTGAAAAATTTTGGAATAAAGGAACTGCTGGTCAAAATGGACTGTTGACCTATAAAATTACCGTAGACGAACCCGGAACTTATCAATTCATATGGACTTCAAGAATTGTAAAAGGGGAACCTGCTTCAGTCGCTACAGAACATAATGATAGCTGGGTGAGATTACCCGATGCTGATGATTTTTTTGCTTTTGATGATGTTAATAACGATAAATACTATGCAACAGGCAACGCTGCAAATAAAACTCCCGTAATCCCTATTAATCTTTTGAATCCTAATCCAAATAACCTACCTAAAGGAGGGGAGAATCGTAATGGTTTTTTTAAAGGATACATGAACACTTACGGAAGCTGGTTACAAAAAACAAATACTTGGGACAATAACCCTATGTCAATTTTCGCCACTTTCAATACTGCCGGAATATACACAGTAGAAATTGATGCTCGATCTGACGGACACGCAATAGATCAATTCTCTTTAATACCACAGTAATAGTAAATGAAATGATTCCTTTAAACAAAACCTTGTATTTCTACGAGGTTTTGTTTTTTACATAAGACTGTATTATATCGTCAAATTCTTTTCCTTTTTCAATAAATGCGCAACGTATTGGCAGATACATTAATTTGTTTTTTAAAGAAACAATATTACATAATCGCATGAAATCTTTTTCTGTAGTTAAAATCCTGTCTTCTTCAGCTATTCTCTCAAGCTCTTTATCAGTAAAGTTATGATGGTCAGGAAAAGAGATATGATTAAAATTTCCTTTATTTTTTCTTAAAAACTTTACTAATGGCTTAGGATTGGCAATTCCAGTGATTAAAGTAAATTTCTTCCTCAAATAATCTTTTAAACTTTCCCTACTATTATCCCCAAACACCTGATTATCATAAGCTATATAACTAAAAAATACTTTTTGATCACTCTTTGGTTTTAACGATTTACTAATCGCATTCATTTCATTAAAGCTAATTTCCTGCGGGCATTTAGTAACTACAATAACATCTGCTCTATTTGCTGCTGACCGGGGTTCACGTAAATCGCCAGTTGGCAACAACATATCATTACAATATAAATTACCATAAGCAGTTAATAAAATTTGTAATCCTGCTTTTACTTTTCGGTGTTGAAATGCATCATCCAAAAGCACCAATTCAATATCAGTATTCGAATTTATAAGTTTAGTGATTCCGTTTTTGCGATCGGCATCTACAGCAACGGTAATTTCAGGAAAATTTAGTTTAAATTGTAAAGGCTCATCCCCTACTTCTAAAGCCATGCTTTCTTTAGTAACTAATTTAAAACCTTTTGATTTACGCTTATAACCTCTACTTAAAGTCGCTATATTTATTTCGTTATACAACAAGCTTGTAATATATGCAACCATAGGCGATTTACCCGTACCACCAACACTTAAATTCCCAACAGTAATTACAGGAAAATCGAATGATTTACTTGCTTTAAGCCCCCAGTCATAAAGTTTTTTATTAAAAAAAGCCCCTAAGTAATATAAAGGCACCAAAGGCAATAATAATTTACGTAGCAAATTCATAATAGCGAAAGTACACAATCCTTTATTTTCAATAAAATTAAGTTGTATTTTCACTTTAAAATAAATTAAAATGACTGTTGCTGAAATTACCAACCTATTAGAAGAAGTGGCTCCTTTAAAATATGCGGAAAGCTTTGATAATGTAGGTTTATTGGTTGGAGACTCTAAACAAGAAATATCGAAAATTTTAATAACTCTTGACACTTTAGAATGTATTGTAGATGAAGCTATTGAAAAAGGCTGCAATCTAATTATCAGTTTTCATCCTATAATTTTTAAAGGATTACAAAAAATTAACGGTTCTAACTATGTAGAGCGGGTTGTTATTAAGGCTATAAAACATGATATTGCTATTTATGCTATCCACACAGCTTTAGATAACCACTGGCTAGGAGTAAATCATATGATTTGTGAAAAACTAAAACTTATAAATCAAGAAATTTTAATTCCAAAAGCAGAAACCATAAAAAAATTAAATGTTTTTGTTCCTGATACATATCTTGATGAGGTTAAAACTGCTTTGTTTAACATAGGTGCCGGAAACATTGGGAATTATGAAAATTGTAGTTTTACTAGCAAAGGAATTGGTTCATTCAAAGGAAATGAACATTCAACCCCTGTATTAGGAGAAAAAAACAAATTATATATTGAAAAAGAAACCCAACTTCAATTAACGTTTGCTGGGCATTTACATTCAACTGTTATTAAAACACTATTACAAGTACATCCTTACGAAGAAGTAGCTTACGAAATAACAACTCTGGAAAATTTCAATCAAAAAATAGGAATGGGAATGGTTGGAGAGCTACACGAAGCACTAAATGAAAAAGACACTTTACAACTAATCCAAAAAACTTTTAAAGCAGAAGGAATAAGGCATAGTTGTTTTTTAAATAAACCCATCAAAAAAATAGCTGTGCTGGGAGGTAGTGGATCATTTGCAATAAAAAATGCTATTGCTGCCAAAGCTGACCTGTATATTACTGCAGATGTTAAATATCACGAATTTTATCAAGCTGAAAGTAAATTACTAATTGTAGATATTGGACACTATGAGTCGGAACAGTACACAAAAAATCTAATTGTTTCTTTACTTAGAAAAAAAATCAGTAATTTTGCTTCTATCTTTGATTTGAAGAATATTATTATATCAGATATTAACACCAATCCTATTAAGTATTTTTAATTTATGGCTAAAAAAGAAGTTACTGTTGAAGACAAGCTTAGAGCGCTTTACGACTTACAACTTATCGATTCTCGCATTGACGAGATTGCTGCTATTCGAGGTGAACTTCCATTAGAAGTTGAAGACCTAGAAGACGAAATTGCCGGTTTACATAAAAGATTAGAAAAGCTTAACGGAGATGTTACTGCTTTTGATGACAATATTAAAGCTAAGAAAATTGCAATTGAGGAATCTAAGCAATTAATCAAAAAATATAAAGAGCAGCAAGATAACGTTCGAAATAACCGAGAATTTAATTCTTTAAGCAAAGAAGTTGAATTTCAGGAATTAGAAATGGAATTAGCTGAAAAACATATTAAAGAATTTAAGGCACAAATTATCCAAAAGAAAGAAGTGATAGAAGGAACAGAAGAAAAAATTTCTTCCCGAACGGCTCACTTAAATCATAAAAAAGGGGAATTAGATGAAATTCTTGCTGAAACTCAAAAGGAAGAAGAAGGTTTATTAAACAAATCTGCTGATTTTGGTAACAAAATCGATGATCGCTTAGTAAGTGCTTACAAGCGTATTCGCAATAATGTCAAGAATGGTTTAGCTGTAGTTCCTGTAGAAAGAGGGGCTTCCGGAGGTTCTTATTTTACGATACCCCCTCAAATACAAATGGAAATTGCATCGCGTAAAAAAATTATTACCGATGAGCATAGTGGACGAATACTAGTAGACTTAGAATTAGCTAATGAAGAAAAAGTTAAAATGGAAAAACTATTTGCTAAATTTTAAACTTTTTTCCAACAATATAAAAACACCCAATTAATTTAATTGGGTGTTTTTTTTGTTTTAAGAAAATTGTGACTTCTTTTAAAAACTAATCCTTATTAACGAACTAATAAATAAGCCTACTAATATACCAGCATATAGATTTAATCGAAACTACTATCACTAAAAGAGACTATAGGGCAATTCATATAACTTTACTCTAGTTTGATGTCTTCTGAATACTCAAGAACATTTAAGTAACAAACCTCCGTTAAAAACAAAGGCTTTGGACTTAAGATTAGCCCTGGGCATCACATTTATTCTCTTGGTGTGATTGATATTACACGTAACGTTTTATCATTTCTTCATCCACCCCTACTTTACTTACGAAATAGCCCCTTGACCAAAAATAATTCCCCCAATAAGGCTTTTGTTTCAAACTAGGATAGGTCTTGAATAATTTGATCGCTATTTTTCCTTTAAAAATCCCCATCAACTCTGAAATGGATACTTTAGGAGGAATCGAACATACCATATGAATATGATACACTTTAACATTCAATTCTTGAATTCGAACATCTTTCCAACTGCTTATTAATTGCAAATCATGCTCTATCAATGATTTTATCATATCCTCCAATATTCGAAAACGATACTTGGAAGTGAAAACAATGTGATAATCGCATTTGTAATAGACATGTGTTAATTTTCTATATTTACTTATCTTAAAAAGTTTTAGAAGAGCGAAGCTAAATAATAGCAGAGCCTTTAAAACATAACCACAGTCAAAGACTGTGGTTATATATATTCAAATAAAAGAAAAAACCCTTGATCTATTTTAGACCAAGGGCTCTTATATAATTAAAAGCAAGCTAATGATATATTAGTGATGAAGTTCAACTTCACCTTCTTGCATTGGTGTTACCTGAGTTGCATAATCTTGTCCAGGTATAACATAATCACCATTTTCATTAGTCTTACTATAGTCATAAGCCCAACGATAAACTGTAGGCAATTCTCCTGGCCAGTTTCCGTGTATATGCTCTACTGGAGTAGTCCACTCTAAAGTAGTAGACTTCCAAGGATTTTGTACAGCTTTCTTACCATAAAACATCGAGTGGATAAAATTGTATAAGAAAAACAATTGTCCGAATGCTGTAAATAAAGCAAAATAAGTAATCAGTTTATTAGTATCTGCTAAATCATCAAAATATGGAAAGTTTGTGTACGTGTAATATCTACGAGGTAAACCTGCCATTCCAACAAAATGCATTGGGAAAAATACCCCATAAGCACCTATTGCAGTGATCCAAAAATGCACATAACCCAAATTCTTATTCATCATTTTACCATACATTTTTGGAAACCAATGGTAAACACCAGCAAACAAGCCATAAAGAGCAGATATACCCATTACTAAGTGAAAGTGAGCAACAACGAAATAAGTATCGTGTACATTAATATCTAAAGTACTGTCTCCAAGGATAATTCCTGTAAGTCCACCAGTAATAAAAGTTGAAACTAAACCAATTGAAAATAACATTCCAGGATTAAACTGAAGATTACCTTTCCACAATGTAGTTATGTAGTTAAATGATTTTACTGCTGAAGGAATTGCAATCAATAATGTTGTAAAAGTAAATACGGAGCCAAGGAATGGATTCATACCCGATACGAACATATGGTGTCCCCAAACTATGGTTGATAAAAATGCTATACCTATAATTGAACCAATCATAGCACGATAACCAAAAATTGGTTTACGCGAATTTGTTGCAATCACTTCTGAAGTAATACCCAATGCAGGTAATAATACAATATAAACTTCAGGGTGACCTAAAAACCAAAATAAATGTTCAAACAGCACTGGTGAACCACCTTGATTATGTAGAACTTCACCTTGAATAAAAATATCTCCTAAGAAAAAAGATGTACCAAAACCTCTATCCATTATCAACAATAAAGCTGCTGATAATAAAACAGGGAAAGAAATTACACCAATAATAGCTGTTACAAAGAAAGCCCAAATTGTTAATGGCAATCTTGTCATTGACATTCCTTTAGTTCTTAAATTAATAACGGTAACAACATAATTTAATGATCCCATTAATGAGGAAGCAATAAAAATAGCCATTGAAGACAACCACAAAGTCATCCCCAAACCAGAACCTGGCATTGCTTGAGGTAATGCACTTAATGGAGGATAGATAGTCCACCCTGCTGCAGCTGGACCAGCTTCAACAAACAATGAAAATACCATGATAATACTACTCAAAAAGAATAACCAATAAGATACCATGTTTAAAAAACCTGAAGCCATATCTCTAGCCCCGATTTGCAATGGAATAAGTAAATTACTAAATGTACCACTTAAACCAGCTGTTAATACAAAAAACACCATGATAGTACCATGTATTGTTACTAATGCTAAATACACATTAGGATCCATAACACCCTCTGGCGCCCATTTCCCTAACAATACCTCGAATACTCCAAAAGATTGCTCAGGCCATGCTATTTGCATTCTAAATAGTAATGACATTGCAATACCAATAATTCCCATTAACAAACCAGTAATTAAATACTGTTTAGAAATCATTTTATGGTCTTCACTGAAAATATACTTTGTAATAAAAGTTTCTTTGTGATGTCCGTGTGCTCCTGACATAGTTTATACTTTTTATATAAGTTTTTATACTTTGTAAATATCTAACAAAGTTGGGACAACATTTCTAAAACAATTTATAAAATGATATACCAACTTAAGTAATTTGATTTAATTATTTGGCAACAACTTGTTTGAAAGTTTTTTGCTTAGCCATCCATTTGTTATAATCCTCTTCAGATTCTACAACAATTTTCATTTGCATATTATAATGAGAAACACCACAAATTTTATTACACAACAAGTAATAATCAAATTCATAAGGTTCTAAAGCTTCTTCACCCTTAGCAATTAATTGTTTACTATTTTTTCTTCTAATTGAATTAATAGTCTGCACCTTTTCAACCATAAAATCTGTTTGACGCATTTCTTCAGTAGTTTTTATTGGAGTATAAGAAAACTCTGTAATCATCCCAGGAACTACATTCATTTGAGCTCTAAAGAAAGGCATGTACGCTGAATGAAGTACATCTTGTGAACGCATTTTAAAAACAACTTTTCGACCAACAGGCAAATGCAATTCATTAGTAACCACATCATCCATGGCATAACTATCACTCGCATCAATACCCAAAGTATTTACACCTTCTATAAAACGAACATTTGCTTTACCTAATTCATTATCTGAACCTGCATACCTAGCTCTCCAATCAAACTGATAAGCATACAATTCTATCATTAATGGATCATCTTCATCATTAACATCCATTATATCAGTCCAAGTGTATAATCCGTAGATTATTAAACCCGCAAGCGTAACAATAGGAATACCAGTCCAAACTGCCTCTAATAAATTATTATCTGCAAAAAAAGTAGCTTTATTTTCCTTTTTACCACGATATTTAAAAGCAAAGAAATGCAATAAAAACTGAGTAATTATCTGTACAAACATGATCAAAACAACAGAAATCAACATCAAAATGTCATAATCTTTACCATGCTCAGAAGCTGTTTCAGGTAAAAAATAACTTCTATAAGCAACAAAACAATAGATTGTCATGGCATACATTGCTATAACAAAACATAACATGTATTTACCTTGAGCTTGGTTATCACTATCGTTAGCAACCTGTGTATTATCGGCTTTACCTTGAGATAGTTTGAATATTTTAGACAATTGCCAAAAAGTTATTCCCAATAATGCTACTACTAATAAGACTAAAAAAACTGTCATTATAATTTTTTAAATTTTAATTCTTAATAACTTTCCTAATAATGAAAATGTTTACTCTCACCCAATAATGGGTTTCCTTTAGCTTCTAATGATGACTTTGTCAATGCATTAAACACAACATATATAAATATTCCTAAAAATAATAATAATGCACCAATTTCAGCAGAACCGATAAACCAAGATTTACCAACAGTAGCAGGCATTACCATGTTAAATATATCTAAGTAATGACCTAAAAGTATTACTATACCCGCTATTACAATTAGCCAATTAATACGTTTGAAATCAGTATTTATTAAAACTAATACTGGGAATAAAAAATTCATTGCTACCATACCAAAGAAAGGTAATTTAAAATCATTTATTCTAGTAATAAAGTATGTTACCTCTTCCGGTATATTAGAATACCATATTAACATAAACTGTGAAAACCACAAATAAGTCCAAAAAATACTAATACCAAACATAAATTTAGCTAAATCATGAATGTGACTGTTATTAACTTTTTCTAAATAACCTTGAGATTTTAAAACTATAGTTATTAATGCAATTACAGTAATTCCACTTACAAACATACTAGCAAATACATACCAACCAAATAACGTTGAAAACCAGTGTGGATCAAAACTCATAATCCAATCCCAAGACATCATAGATTCGGTATAAATGAAGAATACCAAAAATATAGCTGAAATTTTAAAATTTTTCTTATACCATACATTACCTGTTGGTTCTTCATCTTGTTTAAGTGAATATTTCCTAGAAAAGTGACGGTATAAATTCCATCCTATTAAGAAAATAGCTGCTCTTACCAAAAACCAACCTGCATTTAACCAACTATGTTTTCCAGCAATTATAGCATCATACTTAGAATTAGTAGGATCTACAACATCATGGTCAGCCCAAACAAATAGATGGTTAAAATGTGTTGCAGACAATGATAGCAAAACAAACATTATGATTCCACCTGGAAGCAAATAGGCAGTAATACCCTCCATTACTCTAAAAAGCAAGGGAGACCAACCTGCTTGTGCAGCATGTTGTATAGCATAAAAAGCCAAAGTACCTAGAGCAATCATAAAGAAAAAGAATGCCGCTACATAAATTGCAGCCCATGGCTTATTATGATACTGATGCAAAATATGCTCATAATGCTCGTTAGAACTATGTGCATCATGGCCGTCATGAGATTGATTTGTATGAACATCATGACCGACATTGTGTGTAGCTTCAATTTCATGTCCACCATGTGCAGCTTCAATAGCTTTAACATCTTCTATTGAATGTGGACCTGTAGTAAAACCTATAGCTAGACCAATAATACCTAATACAACAAATATTAAGGCTACTGATTTTATATTTTTTGATAACTTATACATAACTTATACTAGTTATTTCTGTTCAATTATTTTTTTCCTAATTCTTTGTGCGAGTGGTGAGACTTACCTTGCAACAAACTCTTTTTACTGTAAGATGTCTTTTTCTTAATACTATCCTTTAAATTCGTATTAATTTTATATTCACCTTCATTTTTGGTAAGATCGAGATCATTTTCTGCATGAATAACATCGCCTGCTAAATCAACATTTTCTATCAATTCAGACTTTTGTTTTGCACTATATTTATCAACAGCATCTAAACGTTCTGGTTTTCCTTCAAGTGCAGCCTTTAAACTTTCTACATATTGAACTATTTGCCATCTTTCTTCTATACTTGTTTGAGAAGCATAAGAACCCATAGAGTTAATACCATAATACATTACATGATAAATACTACCTTGAGTAATGGCCCTTCCTATATCAT
Organism: uncultured Aquimarina sp.; assembly: GCA_947503135.1. Taxonomy (GTDB): domain Bacteria; phylum Bacteroidota; class Bacteroidia; order Flavobacteriales; family Flavobacteriaceae; genus Aquimarina. The sequence goes on from CANNCQ010000003.1 coordinate 10,203, forward strand.
CATAACTAGGCACACCTAATATCTTCTCCGTCTTAACTAAATGCCCCTTACCATTACCTTTGTCACCATGACAAATGGCACAGTAAATAGTATACAACTGCATTCCTTTAGCCTTGTTTTCTTTAGTATAACTAATAGGGTTTTTCAATTCTGCTTTAGCTGTTTGATACCCTTTATTAGAATTGTCATAATCATACGGTAACCAACCTCTATGAACTGATCCTTCCACAGGCTTTAAAGCTTCAGAAGTATTATTGTTGTCAAAAACAATATTATCATCATGAGAACTGTAAGCCTCATAGCCAACAGATTCATACATATTAGGAAAATATTGATAATTTCTGCTGCGTTTACTGTTACAAGAAACTAATGCAACAGCAGCTAATGCAAGTACTATTTTTATAGTTGTTCTCATAATTAATGCGCCTTATCTTTTAAGTTAATTTCTACTGCTCCTGTATCTTTCAAAAAGGAAGTTAACGTTTCAATATCAGCATTATTAGCATCTACTTCAACTAAAAAGTGATCATCGGTAGTACGTTCGTCAGGGTTTTCAGCTTTCTTAAAAGGCCATAATTTACTTCTCATATAAAAAGTAATCACCATTAAGTGAGCAGCGAAAAACACAGTAAGCTCAAACATAATTGGAACAAATGATGGCATATTTTCCAAGAAACTAAAACTTGGTTTACCACCAATATTTTGAGGCCAGTCATTTATCATAATAAAATTCATCATAGTAACCGCTACAGTTAACCCAACCAATCCATAAAGGAATGAGCAAACTGCTAAACGTGTATGAGCTAATCCCATTAATTTGTCAAGACCATGCACAGGAAAAGGAGTGTACACCTCTTCTATGTGATAGTGTTTAATTTGCAGTGCTTTTACAGCATCCATTAAAACCTCGTCGTCAAGGTAATAAGCATGAACAACTTTTGAAGCCATATTCAATAGTTAATTTATATATTAATGATGATCGTCGTGGCTTTCACCTAACAATTCTACAATTCCTTCTGCTCTTTCGTAAGTTGGTTTTCCAGCTTCTCTAAGCTTCTTATATTTTTCTCCTGAAGATTTCAGTATCGATTTTACTTCTGCCTGAGCAATTACAGGGAATGTACGTGCATATAACAAAAACAACACGAAGAAGAAACCAATAGTACCTATAAAGATACCTATATCCACAAATGTAGGTGAAAACATAGTCCATGATGATGGTAAGTAATCTCTATGTAACGATGTTACAATAATTACAAAACGTTCAAACCACATTCCAATATTTACAACAATAGATATCGCAAAAGAAAACAAAATACTTCTTCTTAATTTTGGTATCCACATAAATTGTGGTGAAAACACATTACAACTCATCATTGCCCAGTATGCCCAAGCATAAGGTCCTGTTGCTCTGTTTAAGAATGCATATTGTTCATACTCAACACCTGAATACCATGCTACAAAAAGCTCGGTTATATAAGCTACACCAACTATAGAACCTGTAATCATGATTACAATATTCATTAATTCGATGTGTTGTAGTGTAATGTAGTTTTCAAGATTTACCACTTTACGCATTATAATAAGTAATGTGTTTACCATTGCAAATCCTGAGAAAATAGCCCCTGCAACAAAGTAAGGAGGGAAAATCGTAGTATGCCAACCTGGTATAACTGATGTTGCAAAGTCAAAAGATACAATTGTGTGTACAGAAAGTACTAAAGGTGTTGCTAAACCCGCTAACACTAAAGACACCTCCTCAAAACGTTGCCAATCTTTTGCTCTACCCGACCAACCGAATGATAGAATACCATAGATCTTTTTAGAAAAAGGAGTTACCGCTCTATCTCTAATCATCGCAAAATCTGGTAACAAACCTGTCCACCAAAAAACTAACGATACCGATAAATACGTTGATATTGCAAAAACATCCCAAAGTAAAGGCGAGTTAAAGTTTACCCAAAGCGAACCAAATTGATTAGGAATTGGTAATACCCAATAAGCTAACCATGGACGCCCCATGTGAATAATAGGAAACAAACCTGCCTGCACAACTGAGAAAATAGTCATCGCCTCTGCAGAACGGTTAATTGCCATACGCCATTTCTGACGAAATAATAAAAGTACCGCTGAAATTAATGTTCCTGCATGACCAATACCAACCCACCAAACGAAGTTAGTAATATCCCAGGCCCAACCTACGGTTTTATTTAATCCCCATGTACCAATTCCGGTAGACACGGTATAAGTTATACAACCCAACCCCCATGCAAATGCAATTAAAGCGATTGAAAAAACAATCCACCATTGCTTATTTGCCTTTCCTTCAACAGGAGCAACAACATCTAAAGTTACATCATGGTAACTTTTATCGCCTGTCACAAGAGGTCTTCGTATAGGTGCTTCGTAATGAGACATAATATACTATCTAGTTAATTCTATATTAATTATTAAGCTTCTTTTGTATTTCTAACTTTCACTTGATATTGAACATTAGGCTTAGTTCCAACGCTTTCTAACAAATGATACATACGATCTCCTTCTAAAGATTTCGCTACGCTACTATCTTTATCATTGATATCTCCAAATTTAATTGCTCCTGTACTACAAGCATTAGAACAAGCAGTAGCAAATTCACCAGTATTTACTGGACGTCCATCACGCTTAGCATCAAGAATTGTTTTTTGTGTCATTTGCATACACATAGAACATTTTTCCATTACACCACGAGAACGCACTGTTACATCTGGGTTAACAACCATACGACCTAAATCGTTATTCATATGATAATCAAACTCATCGTTTCCGTTATACAAGAACCAGTTAAAACGACGCACCTTATATGGACAGTTGTTTGCACAATAACGTGTACCAACACACCTGTTATATGCCATATGATTTTGACCTTGGCGACCATGTGATGTTGCTGCCACAGGACAAACCGTTTCACAAGGAGCATGATTACAATGCTGACACATTACAGGCTGGAAAGCTACTTGAGGGTTATGAGATGGCTCTTCCATTTCTCCAAATCCAGATAAACTATCTCCTAAACCTGAGAAATTATCTTTCTTTTCATTATCTCCCTCAAAAGTTTCCTCTGAAGAGTAATACCTATCAATACGTAACCAGTGCATATCACGTGAACGACGTATTTCAGACTTACCAACAACAGGCACATTGTTTTCTGCATGACAAGCTACAACACATGCCCCACAACCCGTACAGGCATTTAAGTCAATAGATAAATTGAAGTGATGCCCAACACTACGATCAAATTCATCCCACAAATCAACTTCCGGAGAAGTCACTGGTGTTTCTTGATGATCTAAAGAGACCTCAGGAACTGGATTGAATTTTGATTTGTCTTTAGTATTAAATATCTCTAAAGTAGTTTCTTTTATAATATCACCACGTCCCATTAAAGTACGCTGTAACTGAACACATGCAAACTCATGTTCTCCCGCAGCTTTTTCAACCTTAATAGATTGTACAGTATTTTGATTCTTATACAGTTCATAAGCATTAATACCGATTTGCATCTCTTTATTAACACCTTGTGTTCGACCGTAACCCAACGCCAAACCAACAGAACCTTTAGCTTGCCCAGGCTGAATAAGCACAGGCACATTTAAAGTAACTCCTGCAACAGTAACATTAGCATAACTACCATTTAAACCACCATTAGCAACATTGTGATTTTCTATACCCAATTCCTCAGCATCAGCCTTAGACATGGTTAGGTAGTTATCCCAAGAAGTACGCGTTAATGGATCTGGTAATTCTTGCAACCAAGGGTTATTAGCCTGCTGACCATCTCCCATAGAAGTCTTGGTATACAAAGTCAACTCTAAACCAATTGGCTTAGATATAGTCAATGACTGAGGAGTAAAATTACCTACAGCATTTGAACTGTTTTGAGAAACAAACACACCATCATGTAAAGCTTGATTAAAAGACTTTCCATTCAATATGGATGCTGACCAATTCTCTTTAATATATTTATCGTAAGCTACATTAGCCCCTAACAATTGTAATAATGTATCTTGAAACTGACGTGTATCAAACAAAGGTCTAATTGTAGGTTGCATTAAACCATAATTCCCTTTATTTATCTCTGTATCTCCCCAAGATTCAAGATAATGAGGTGTTGTAGCAACAAACTTACAAAGTGATGCCGTTTCATTAGCCGTTGAAGCAAAAGAAACAGTTACACCCACCTTTTTCAATCCCGAAACAAACGCTGCAGCATTTGGCAACGAATAAACAGGATTAACACCCGCTATTAATATTGCTCCAACTTCACCAGCATTCATTTCCTTCACCAAAGAAGCTACTTGAGCAGCATCTCCCACAGAAGTAAGCTTCGGAGAAGCCGTATTTAAAACCTTGCTACCCAAAGCACTATTAATAGCTAAGGCCATTATTTGAGCTGCTTTATCCTGAATACCCGTAATTAAAACACCGGCACTACCAGAAGCAACCAATTCTTTTGCAATACCTGAAGCAACCTTAGAACTACTTGAAGAAATATTTACTGAAGTTTTAGTAACAAATCCATAAATACCAAGCAATATTTCTTTCTGAACCGATGGAGTAACAGGTATACGCTTATCTGCATTCGCACCAGACAAAGTCATATTAGATTCCACTTGAATATGACGAGACATTTTACCATCGGTAGGGATACGCCCTTTAGCATAACCCGATTCATAACCACCACCTTGCCAATCACCAATAAAGTCAGCACCTATTGCTACAATAGTAGAAGCTTTAGAAAAATCATAATTTCCTAATCCTCTAACCCCATAAACTTCTTGGTAAGCTGCTACTGCTTCTGAGTTAGAAACAGCATCATATACTACATGAGAAGCATTAGGGTTTTTAGCAAGAAACTCCTCAATCAATTTATCTGTAGAAGGGCTAGCAAAAGTTTGTGTTAACAAAACAGTTTTACCTGAAACCTTAGATAAATTAGTCGATAATTCCCTATCAAAAGTCAACCAATTCGAAACCTTACCATCAATCTGAGGTGCTTTCAAACGATTTGAATCATACATAGAAAGCACAGACGCATGCACACGCGCATTAGCATCTCCACTAACACCTGCCAAACGATTACTTTCTATTTTTATAGGCCTACCCTCTCTTGTCTTAACCAATACATTTGCAAAATCAAAACCATCTGCAATTGTAGTAGCATAATAATTCGCCACACCAGGAACAATTTGCTCTGGCTGAACCACGTAAGGGATTGACTTAACCACTGGTCCTTCACAAGCCGCAAGCGTTGCCGCTGCAGTACTAAAACCAACATACTTTAAGAAATCTCTACGTGTTGTAGAAGAATCATCAAGCGCTTCTTTATCTTCTAAAAAACCCTCCACAGGAAGTGCTTCAGAAAACTCGTTTTGTTTAAGCGCCTCAACCATAGAGCTATCTTTAAGCTCCTCAACACTTGACCAGTATTTCTTGTTTGATGACATATATTTAATTATTTACTTCTTATTCTATTATTAAGAGTGAACCGTCTCCACGATAAAAAAGACTAATCCTTACTAGTAATGACACTTACCACATTCCAATCCTCCCATTTGAGCAGCAGTCAACTTATTAACCCCATACTTTATAGAAAGCTGTTCATGAATTTTATCATAATACTCATTACCCTCAACCCTCACATTAGTTTCTCTATGACAATTAATACACCAACCCATTGTTAATGGAGAATATTGATACATAATTTCCATTTCCTCAACAGGACCATGACATTTCTGACAAGCAACACCCGCTACCATTACGTGCTGTGAATGATTAAAATAAGCAAAGTCTGGTAAATTATGAATTCTAACCCACTTAACAGGCTCAGTCTCCCCTGAATACGACTGCGTATCCGGATTCCAACCCGTGGCTTTATATAATTTTTTGATTTCTTTGTTATAATCAACACCGTATTCATTTAAGCCTTCCGACTGCGTAGCTTCTGCCACTTCAGAAATAGATTTATGACAATTCATACAAACATTAAGAGACGGAATACCTGAATGCTTAGAAACACGAGCCGAAGAGTGACAATACTTACACTCTATTTTATTAGTACCCGCATGTATTCTGTGCGAATAATGAATTGGCTGTACCGGCTCATAACCCTGATCGACACCTACCTGCATTAAATAACCATAAGCAAAGTATGCACTAATCAACAACAAGAACACCGCAGAAACCAACAACAAGAATTGATTTTCAACAAAAGCCTTCCACAAAGGTCTGCGCTTTTCTTCCACAGGCAACTCAACATTGTTCTGAGCAGCAAAATTTCGTAAGGTTTTATTTACTAAAAACAATACCGACACCAGCACCAACAACACAACAGCCAAAAGACCTAACACAAGGTTGTTTTCAACACCAGAAGATTGACCTGAGCCATCACCAACTACCCCCGGACCTATCACCTCCTCTTTAGGCTCAGGCTTTGGCTCCATCACATAAGCAAGAATATCATCAATATCAGCATTCGACAATTGAGGAAAAGCATTCATTGCTGTTTTGTTATACTCTTCATAAATAGCCACAGCCTCAGCATCACCAGACGCTATCAACGCCGCACTATTCTTAATCCACTTATACAACCACTCCGTACTATGACGATCGGTTACCCCGTACAAAGCAGGACCTGTAGCTTTTTTGTAACGTTTATGACAAGCCGCACATAATGAATTAAACAATTCTTTTCCTTTACCAGGATCTGCTTGAGCTTGTACAGCCGTAATTGCTGAAGAAAACGTAAGAAGAAATGCAATAGCTAAGAATAGTCTTGAAATTGAATTTCGGTGTGTTACCTTTTTCATAAATATCTATAGAGTTATCATCTAATTTTAGCATAGATTGCGCTCGCTTCAAACGAGAATTATGCCTTACTAATATCTCTGCAAAAGTAGTGTATAAACTCGGTTTCTGAAATCCCTTATTATGGTTAAAACTAATTTATAAAAATTCTAAATAACCTATTAAGTCGCTTCTTATAGTTTTACTTACTTTTGTGTAGAATTTAATTGCTTTACAAATCTTATGAAATATTTTTTACTAATATGCTTCACCGTGATATCTTCACTAGGATACACACAAAAAGTAGACAATAACCAAAAACAAGGTACTGTTTCAATTGATGCACATCCTAACGTTAATAAACTTGTAACTATTAAATTTGCTGAAAATTATGGCGATAATTATAAAATACAATTGTTTTATGGCAACTTAAATAAAGCCCATGAAATTCTTAGTAAATTCAACAGTAGTTATCCAAAATGGCCTGGAAAGATACTTTTTGAAACCCCAAACTACAAAGTTTGGGTAGGCGATTACAGAACTCGTTTAGAAGCCGACAGAGCTTTAATGGATATCCGAAAAAAATTCTCTTCAGCTTTTATTTTTAAACCCAAAAAACAAATAGTTGCCAAGGCAATAACAACTAAAACGGATAATTAATACCTATATTAAACACCGCCTTATTGAATTTGGCGTCCGTAAACCATCTTCTATTTTTTTCGAGCGCTGGGTTATGAAGTTTAGCTCCCACATCTAGTCGAATTATAAAAAAAGAAAAATCATACCTAAACCCTAAACCAGCTGCTACAGCTAATTCTTCTAAGTCTTGAACCCCTGAAAAAGTAACATCTTCCTCATCCTCAAAACTGTCAAATACATTCCAAATATTACCGACGTCAGAAAATAAGGCTCCTTCAAAGTCTCCTATAATTTTAAAGCGGTATTCCGCATTAAAAGCCAATTTAAAATTAGCTTCATTAAACTCATTACGACCACTACTACTACCAGGACCTAAATCATAAGCTATCCAACCTCGATTATCGTTAGAACCTCCTCCGAAATAACTTTGAGAAAACGGAATTGAATTTGAATTTCCATAAGGTATTGCTATTCCCCCGAAAGCACGCACTGCAATTACCTGATCGTTACCTAAATTCCAATGCTTAACAAGCTCCGATTCTATTTTAGCAAATTGAGAAAACTCAACACCATATAACTCAAAATTATTATTTTCATTTTCTTGTACATTTGCAATTTTAGCTAAATTAGATAACAAAGCTCCTGAACTCTCAAATTTCATCCTAAAACGAGTAAAACTTTCATCATAAAGGTTTGCTCGAGTGTCTTTAATAAAACTATACTCGGTACTTAAAATTAAATTATCTTCAGTTAAACGATCGCGTCTTTCCGATAGATTTCTTAAAACAACCGCATCTTGACTCGTTAAATTATCAAATCCACTAGTCAAAGCTTGATTTAAAAAACCATTAACCCCTCCATCAATAATTAAATTACCATTATCTGTAAACACGTTATCCTCAGGCAATATCCGTCTTGAAATATCATTTATTGTATTGTAGGCATTTCTATATATATTAAAATAATTACCGCTATTTAAATTTCTTACATATTGAAGGTTAAACAACTTAAATTCATTTGAAAAAGCTTGATTAGGCTTCCATTTATATCCCCATCCAAAAGTAACTGTTTCTTTGTCTAAACCAATATTTTGCTGAGTGCTTATACCTATGTTAATAGTTGTTAATGGAGCACTCGATTTTTTAATGATCCTATCAGTATTTACAGGAAATACTATACGAGGGAAATTTAATTTAGCATCCAGTCCAAATTCTACTATATTAAAAAAACCATCACCATTATCCGTCACATCTTGCGACGAACCTAAGTTACCTCGAGCTGCTATTTCAAATGTTTCTGCCCTCCTAAAAAAATTCCGAACACTTAGCGAACCTTCTAAACCAATCCCAACATCTTGAATAGTAGAAGTGCTGATATTGAAATTAGCTCCAAACACATATTTTTTTCTTTGTGTTAAATAAATAGAAGCTACTAAATCTTCACCATCCTTTTCCTTTGCTAAAGAAATTGTTGGGTATTTAAATACTCCCAAATTACTAATTGCATTATACGTCTGAAGTCTATTTTTATCACTATAGATTGAATTTGGAGTTAAAAACACAGCGTTAGTAATAGCTTTAGGCTTGTATTTCAATTTATCGTAGCTGTATAATTCAAATCCTTTATATAAAGCGCTGTCACGGATTTTTTTATGTGTATTTTCAAAATTAGTATCTGTATATATTTTGACTCTACTAATTTTTCTAACTTTAAAAGTATTTCTAATAAGCGAATCGTTTAGCGTTGATTTTGGATCATCAATAGTTAGCCTTAGCTTAATTTTGTTAAAATTATCAATGGTGTCAGCATCAAATTTTACGTAATCACGTTCAAAATAAAACAACCCATTATTTCTAAAATTATTAGTTATTCGATTACGCTCTTCATCTAAACTTAGTGTATTGTATTGCTCATTAAGTACTACATTAGAATTGTTTTTATAAATATTATATATAGAATCCGCATCTTTCGAAGCGATGTTGGTCTCTAAAGATTCTAATACATAGGGCTTTTTAGTATTTATATAGTAATATAATGATGCTTTTAAACTATCAGTAGGCACCAATGTGCTTGTAGTATTTACGTTGAACCAGCCCCGATTCCAAAAATAACCTTCCAATCGTTTTTTAGATTTCTCTACTTTATTATTATCGATAATAGCTGGAGGTTCTCCCGCTTTTTTAAGCCATTCGTTAAAATTATACTTTCTGCCAACATATCTATTTACTTGTTTTTTAGACAAAAAACGGCGTAGAAATTTCTTTTTATTAGGACTTGAGTTTAACTGATTAACATATAATGAATCTGCTTTATCAGTAGCCCAATTGTAAAGTCCCAATTTTAAAGGAATTCCCAATATTTTTTTATTAGGACGCTGTAAAAGGTAATTGTATAATTTTTTATTTGAAGTTTCCTCTCCATTTACATAAATTTTATTTTCCGTAAGCAGGTACTGCTTTTCCTCTACTTTCTTTACCGAATTACAATTCGAAAATAGAAAACACACTATAGTAATTAATGTTATTTTTGCGGAGAAGAGATTCAATTAAATAATATTGTTTCTGGTATTAACCAAAGGTAAACTATTTGTATGGTTACAAAAAACCAAAAAAAACTGATTCGTAGTCTAAAGCAGAAAAAAAATAGAAAAACCTATAATTATTTCGTTGCCGAAGGCGTTAAAGTAATTAACGAATTTATTGATGCTTCATTACAATTAAAACATTTATTTGTTTTACAAGAACATCTTGAATTATTTAAAAAAGCCAACAACTCAGTAACCGAAGTAATCTCAAAGAGTGACCTATCACAATTATCATTTTTAACCACTCCTCAAAAGGCAATTGCTATCTTTGAAATACCTAATAGTTCACCATTACAAGAAATCACCAACGGCATTCAATTAGCTTTAGACGGCGTTAGCGACCCTGGAAATTTAGGAACCATTATTAGACTTTGTGATTGGTACGGAATAGAAAATTTGATTTGCTCAGAAAACACCGTAGATTGCTTCAACCCAAAAGTTGTTCAAGCTACAATGGGTTCTTTAACAAGAGTAAACATCAATTATGTTAATTTACCCAAATTCTTAAAAGAAACCAAATTACCCATTTTAGGCACTTTTATGGAAGGAGAAAATGTATACAAAACAACACTTCCTAACAAGGGTATTTTAGTAATGGGTAATGAAGCAAATGGCATCTCTTCTGAAATTGAATTATTAGTATCTGAAAAAATAAGCATCCCCCGTTTTGGTAATTTACAAAAAACAGAAAGTCTTAACGTAGCCACCGCTACTGCAATTTTGCTAAGCGAACTAAAAAGGAATTATTAATTAAGAATAGAATTACATTTTTATAATTAAAAAATAAATCACTACAAATCAACACTATAACAAAACTTATATTTACATAGATAGAAATAATAAACTGTAAACGCGAAACTTGCCGTATATTTGCACCTTAATTAAAACCTAAGTTTATGTCTCAAATAGCAGCGTTACAAGCCGTTTCGCCGATTGATGGTCGTTATGCTTCAAAAACACAAGCCTTAAGTACTTACTTTAGCGAAGAAGCGTTAATAAAATATCGAGTTAGAGTAGAAATTGAATATTTTATCGCTTTATGCGAAATTCCTTTACCACAACTAAAAGAAGTAGATACTAGTGTTTTCCCTAAACTTAGAGATTTATATCTAAAATTTAGCTCTGAAGACGCTATCCGAATTAAGGAAATTGAAAGTGTAACCAACCACGATGTTAAGGCTGTTGAATATTTTATTAAAGAAGAATTTGATAAATTAAACCTACAAGCTTTTAAAGAGTTTATTCATTTTGGACTAACCTCTCAAGACATAAACAACACAGCAATACCCCTAAGCATTAAGGAAGCTCTAAACGATGTTTATGTACCTACATACCAAACATTAGAACAAAAAATAGATAGCCTTGCTACCGAATGGGCAGACATACCATTACTTGCTAGAACACATGGCCAACCAGCATCACCTACCCGTTTAGGTAAAGAATTTAAAGTTTATGTTGTTCGCCTACAAGAACAATTCAAACAGTTGGCTGATATTCCTAGTGCTGCAAAATTTGGAGGTGCTACAGGTAACTTCAACGCGCATTTTGTAGCCTATCCTAAAATAGATTGGAAAGCTTTCGGAACTAAATTTGTACAAGAAAAACTTGGGTTACACCACTCATTTCCAACAACACAAATAGAACATTACGACCATATGGCGTCTTTATTTGATGCCTTAAAACGTATTAACACTATTTTACTTGATTTAGACAGAGACGTATGGACCTATGTTTCTATGGATTATTTTAAGCAAAAAATCAAAAAGGGTGAAGTTGGTTCATCGGCTATGCCACATAAAGTAAACCCTATTGATTTTGAAAATAGTGAGGGTAACATTGGTATAGCAAATGCTCTTTTTGAACATCTTTCTGCTAAACTTCCTGTAAGTAGATTACAACGTGATTTGACTGACAGTACTGTTTTAAGAAATGTAGGTGTACCTATTGGACATACAATTATTGCTTTTCAAGCTAGTCTAAAAGGGCTAAATAAACTACTTTTAAACAAAGACAAATTAGCTCAAGATTTAGAAAACAATTGGGCTGTAGCCGCGGAAGCTATTCAAACTATTTTACGAAGAGAGGCCTATCCTAACCCATATGAAGCCTTAAAAGGTTTAACTCGTACTAATGAAAGAATTAACGCAGCAAGTATCGCTAACTTTATCGATACTCTTGATGTTTCTGACGCAATAAAAAGTGAATTAAAACAAATCACTCCTTCCAATTACACTGGAATTTAGAGCTCGATAAATTTCATAATATTCTATAAAAAAAGCCATCCTTTCGGATGGCTTTTTTTTTGCTCTAATAAGTTTATTTACGCAATGCTACTTTACTGGTAGCAATATCATACATCCCTCCTAACATTGATATTTTCGAACTATCATCCATATATCCTTTAACACCTCATTTTGTTTACGAATATTAGCTAAGGTCATTTCTACATTTTTCTTAGTTACTTTTATATTTTATTTCGTTCCAAATTTGCTCATAATTCATTTCCTTCCTAATGAATAGCACTTCGTAAGGATTAAGAACATAAAATGATCCAAAAAACTTAGTCAACTGAGTTGTAAGTTTTATCAATATTCTGTAATGTGTTTTTATTCCGCTAATGTTCAAGACAGGCTTATCAGGAGATTGTCCTGTTTTATACCTAATTGTCAAATCTTCTTCATAGTCAATTTCATCATCGGTAATCTCAAATATATGAATAGTAACATCATCGCTTTCTTCCTTCTGCTGTCACTCATTTAGTATTTCAATTCCAGCCTGTTTTAATGCTTGATAAATTTCATTTAAGGAAGGATTTCTAGCATCAAGTTCTTTATATCCAATCGAGGGAATTTGATATGAGTTCAATTCATTCGCATAGGATATTAAGTCAGAATCTTCCTGAACCTCGGAAATTGAAAAAAGAATATTACTTGTTCCCATTTATTTTGAATAATCCCAACTACCGTCCAAATTAATTTATTGACATTCAGGTTTTTAAACTTATTTATTTTACCCTCATTAGCAAAAAAAATCAATTATTTTTTTAGTAAAAAGATTCTAGCTAACAGTTTGGTAACCACACCAACAGTGGGTTGTATATTTCGAATCAACTTTGCTAAATTCCCTAATCTATATGACAAAAAACGTCTTCTACGGTTTCGGAAACAGTATGTACTATTACTAAAACAGTTTATTTCCCGCTAATATACAAGCAAACTCCATACTACCTAAAATATCCTCTCTCACAAATTTACCTGCAATTCGAATACCAAAGGTATCACCTACTTCTTGGTAAAAATCAAATTCTGCATATACTCTAGAATTTATAGAATGAAGCACCTTTAAAATAGAAAGCTGTTTCTTTACAGTATCTTTAGTTTGAACATTTTTAAATGCTATGAAAGATTGTGATTAAATAATTACTTTCATAATTATTCTAGCTAAATGAAACTGTTCTTTTGGAGTTTCATTTAAAAAAATCAATGATACTTAACGGGTTTTCAACAACTCCTCGCTCAGATATTAATTTAATATTAATGTTTCTATTTCTAGCCTTAATAAGAAAATCTTCTATAATTTCTATAATATCATTATCCAAATAACGGGTTTTCAAAACGTCTATCTCAAGAAATGTGTCTTTCGGAATCTCATCTAGCGCTCGCATAATAGCCCCTTTATTAAAAAAAGTTACTTCTTCCGCCAATTCCATTTTAACATTATGTCGGCTATTGTCATCTTCTTTAACATGAACAAGATGAGAGTTTTGATAACTTTTTACCAATACTATTATGATACCTACAACTAAACCTACACCAATACCTACTAGCAAGTTAAATTGAACTAACAGTACTGTAACTAAAAAAGGTACGTATTGTTTCCACCCTAAATTAAACATTTTTTTAAATGTAGCAGGATTGGCTAATTTATAACCGACTATTAATAATATAGCTGCCAAAACCGACAATGGGATTAAATTCAATACTGTAGGAATAGCTATAACAGAAATCAACAATAAAAAACCATGAACAATAGCAGCTAATTTTGTTTGTCCACCAGATTGAATATTAGCAGAACTCCGAACAATCACCTGCGTTATAGGTAATCCGCCAATTAACCCTGATGCTATATTTCCGATTCCTTGTGCATACAACTCCCTATTGGTAGGTGTAATTCGTTTTCGTGGATCTATTTTATCCGTTGCTTCTACACAAAGAAGGGTTTCTAAACTTGCCACTAAAGCTATCGTAAATCCTGTAATTAAGATTTTAGTATCGTAAATTGCTTCAAAATTGGGAAATGTAAACTGCCCTAAAAAAGAATCAAAACTATCCGGAACAGGCACACTAACAAGATGTTTCGGACTAATTCCCCAAAAATGATTCCCCGTAGTAAGAACAGCATATACTATTCCAATTACAACAACTGCAAAAGGCCCTTGAATTAAAGTGAATATTTTACTTTTCTTGGCTAAAACATTACTCCAAAAAACCATTAATAGTAAAGAAAATATTCCTAACAATGTAGGCCCAAATGAAGGGTTACCAAAAGCATTAATTATTTGTGAAATAATATTATCTCCTTTTACTTGAAAAAAAGCAAAATTTCCATCAGGATCATTGGTATAACCTACAAAGTGAGGGATTTGTTTTAAGATAATAATAATACCAATACCTACTAACATTCCTTTGATTACAGATGAAGGAAAATAATACCCTATAACACCTGCACGGAGGATACCAAAAACTATTTGAATTACCCCTCCTAGCACTACTGCTACTAAAAAATTTTCATAACCAAAATCTGCTATTGCAGCAAGAACTATTGCAGCTAAACCAGCAGCTGGCCCACTAACTCCAACATTTGACCCACTTACAGAACCAACTAAAACACCTCCTATTATACCTGCTATCATCCCTGCAAAGGGTGGAGCACCACTCGCTAAAGCAATCCCTAAACACAAAGGAAGAGCCACAAAAAAAACTACTAAACTTGCTGGCAAGTCATTTTTCAGATACTTGAACATAATATTGTGATTAAATATTAATAGTGAAGCTACTTTTAATATTAATTTTTAAGTTGAAGCAAATATAAAACTGTCTTACGCAAAAGCAACAACTTATTTTTAAAATTAAAAAATAACGCTCTAAAAAAATACGATTAACTACACTAAATCTTTGTTGCTACTTCGCTTTTTACCTGCCCATTCTATAAATAGAACTACCCCAACACCTATAAGTATCCACAATATCGCGATATTAGTTTCTAAAGAGAATTTAGGTAAATAACGCTGATAGTGATCTAAAACTAAATTTTCATTTTGATCCAACAAAAAAGAACCATTCTCTAATGTTTTGAATACTTTGTTTTTCCATGGCCAAACCACCCCTAATGAACCAATTATAAACCCTATAATTACGGCAAAGGTTTCGTTTTTAAACTTTTTCATTAATATCCCCAACAGATGCGACAAACTTACTAGTCCCGTAATTGAACCTATTGTAAAAACAAAAAGAACTTTTAGCAACCTTAATTGTTCTTGATCTTTCAAAAATGAGTAATCATTTTTAAGAATTAAAGCAACTATATCATAAAGAGCATTTACAGAATCTACTAAAAGCAATACATAATTTCCTAATAAAATTAGAATAAAGGAACCTGAAAGTCCTGGCAGTGTCATCCCTGAAACCCCAATAATACCACAAACAAAAACGAACCATAAATTATCATTTTCGGTAGCAGGTGTCATTAAACTTATACCAACACCAACCAAAACTCCTAAAAAAAGTAACATTACGTTTTTAAAACGCCAATCTTCAAAGTTTTTTGAAATGTAAAGTACCGAACCTATAATCATTCCAAAGAAGAGAGACCACACATACAGCTCGTTCCGAGTTAAAAAATAGTCGAGCAATTTTGATACACTAAAATAGCTTATTAGCATCCCTAGAATTAATAATCCTAAAAAATTACCATTAATATAATTCCAAAAACTTTTAAATCTAAAACTAAAAAAAAGCTTGAATGCCTTAAAATTTACTTTTTGAAGTGAATAAATAAATTCCTCATAAAAACCTCCTACAAAAGCAACTACACCACCCGAAACCCCTGGGACTTTATTAGCCGTTCCCATTGCGATTCCTTTTAATATTAAAAAAATATTATTTACTAGGTTACGCTTTTCTAGTTGTAGTTTAGGCATTTTCCCTTTTTGCTATTTTTTCTAAAGACAATATCAATACAAAACCAATAATCATGAAAATAATTGCTACAATAACAAAAGGCTCTTCGCTATAATTTTGAGGCAATACCGAAGCTTCTTTTACAATATGCACTTTTTCGTTAATAGTTACCGATTGTAATGTTTCCTTCCATGGCCAAATTTTATTTAGAGATCCTAATATAAAACCTGTTAAAATTACAAGTGTGGTATTTTCATATTTAGAAAACAACCATTTTAAAAGCCTAGAAAATGACAATACCCCTACAATACACCCTATAAAAAAAACGAGTAGTTTTTTAATTTCCATATTATGTACTGCCGTACTTATTGCTGAATAAGCCCCTAACAAAACTAAAATGAATGATCCAGAAATGCCTGGTAAAATCATTGCGCAAATAGCAATAGCACCACATAGAAATAAATACAACAAGCTTTCTGAACTATCTATTATATTCATTTTTGTTATTAAGAAAGCTCCGATAGCGCTTATAATAAATAGCATAACAGCTAATGGACTCCATTTTTTTATTTGCTTACCCACAAAAATAATACTGGCAGCCACTAAACCGAAGAAAAAAGACCAAATCTGTATAGGGTGATTTTCTAACAAATAATGCATCAAATGCATAACACTTAAAGCACTTATAAATATCCCTGCAAGAATAGATGCTAGAAAATTCGCATTAGCTTTTTTCCAAAAAGCCTTAAATCCTTCCTTTTTTAAAGTAACAATTAATCCAAAATTTATATTTGAAATACTATCTATAAGCTCTTTGTAAATTCCCGATATAAAAGCAATTGTACCACCTGAAACACCAGGAACTACATCCGCAGCTCCCATAGCCATTCCTTTTAAAAATAAAATAATGTGTTTTTTTAATGCCCTTCCCATTCCTAACGTTATGTTATTTTCAAAGCTAGTTAAAATTGAATGAGAAAAAAACTATTTAAGATAAGAAGCTAAAATTTGTTTAACTGTTTCGTTTTGGAAAACATTAGGGAATAATTCTTCTAGGATAATATTAAATTCAGCATCTATCTTCAATGCTGTTCGTAGGCAATTTTCAGCCTTATCTTCAGATTTCATTTCATAATTAACTCCTGCCAATCTATACAATATTTCAACATTTTCAGGGTAATATTCCAAACCTTGTTCTAAACAAACAATTGTAGCTTCTTTTTCTCCTATTAGCCATAAAACATCCGATCTGTCTAACCAATTTTGTAATGCCGTATTACCCATTTCAATTGCTTTACGATACCCTCGTTCTGCTTCTTCATAAAAACCCAACTTCCTGTTTATTTTTGCATATCGCTTCCAGTAATTCCAGTTTTCAGAATCAATATCAATCGCTTTATTGATAAAAGTTAATGCTTTTCGGAATTCATTATTCCTTTTATAAAAATCGGTAATTGCTAACCACCCTTTATCTAGTAAAGGATCTTCGGTTACTGCTTTGTTAAAATTTTCTAATGCTTTTTCTTTATTTTCTAATTTCTCGTAACACTTTCCTATTCTTAAATAAGCATATGAAGTAGGATCTTCAATAGATAATGTTAATGTATAAAGCTCTATTGCCTCTATATATTGCTTAGATTTTTCTAAAATTTTAGCTTTTTCAATATACGCACCTACAAATGTATCATCGCTTATAATTGCAAAATCAAAAGCGGCTATTGCTTTTTTGTAATCTTTTACATCATTATACTGTAACCCTAATTGATGCCATGCAATTTCACAATAAGGATTAGTATCTAAAAATTTAGTTAAAAAACTAATAGCACCTTTAGTATCATCTAAATACACGTAACAATTTATGCTATTGTATAATGCAGAATAATCATCTGGATCTATTTCCAAACATTTTGCAAATTGCTTTTTAGCGTTTTCAAAATCATCAGCAAATAAATATTCCATCCCTAAGAGTGCTAATACGTCTGCCTGATCATCTGCACGGTATAATGCTTTATTAAGCTCTTCAATAGCTTCTTTATGTAAAGACTGTTTAGATAAAATGGAAGCTTTTTGTATTAAAACCTCACTATCATCAGGGTCAAGCTCTTGAATTTTCGAAAGCAACTCTTGTGCCTTCTCTAATTTATCTTCAAAAATTAATATTTCAACCTGTAATAATTGTAAGGAGATGACTTGCGGATGTTGAGAAAGCCCTAGAGATATTGCTTTTTTTGCATTTTGAACCATTCCGTGATCCATGTAATAATGAATGATAAACTCAAATTCTCCTGAATCAAAAAAAAGAACTTCATTCGACTTTAACATCGCTTCGTATTTTTCTAAAGCAATATTTTGATTATCCTCATGATCACCTACCTGCATACTTTGAAAGTTTCTGTTAACTAAAGTTACATTAAAAAAGAAGGACTAAATACATCATCAAATATTGTTTATACAAAGTAATTAACAATATTTGATGATAAATTCTTGTAACTAAAACTATTTCAAAAAGCTTTTTAAAGTACCCGGAGCTTTATTCGTTTTGTGAATACTAGCTGTTTCTTTAAAAGATTGAATCTCTATTAACGGATTTCCTAAAATATAAGTATTCGTTTTATCCGTCACATCTAAAGTTAACTTATCAGCTACATTTATATAACTGTCAGCAGATTCAGAAGCCGAAAATGTAGTTATTCCAGAAACCA
Organism: uncultured Aquimarina sp.; assembly: GCA_947503135.1. GTDB lineage: Bacteria > Bacteroidota > Bacteroidia > Flavobacteriales > Flavobacteriaceae > Aquimarina. The sequence continues at coordinate 29,132 of CANNCQ010000003.1, forward strand.
ATTCGGCACTATTTAAAAAACTACTTCCTGTTATTTGAAAAATACTATTAGCTGCTTTACCGCTTAAAACAAGCTTACTTTTCGTGTTTTGCAAAACACTCAAGTTTTTTGTTTCCGCATTAATTTTCATATCAGCAGTATCAGTAATATTTAAAGAAAGAACTTCAGCATTACCACTTGCTTCTATTTCTGATTTATTTTTTGCAAAAAAAGTAGCATTTTTAGAATCGAAATTCAAGGTTACTTTTGAGTTTTCAAAAGATTCTACATTAATTTTTTCAGACAATAATTTGTCTTTACTAGTCAATTCAGCTTTACCCTTAACAAAAATATTTGCCAATTTACTATTCACCCCAATTTCCACAAACAATCGTTTATATCTCGAAAATTGTTTAGTTGCATTAATTTCTAATTTACCATCTGTTACTTTTACAATAATATATTGGTGAAAATTACTATCTGCATCAATACTGACAGTAGGGGTTGATTTTAACACCAACTCAACCTCAAATAAATCACCAACCTCCAAACTAGTAAACTCTTCTACAAACTGTGTTTTTAGTTCCGGTATTTTACTTCCTTTTATTTTTTCTTTTTTTTCTTGACCTATTACCAATAATGGAATCAGCATAGATAAAACTAGTATTATTTTCTTCAAATTGTTTTATTTTATTTTAAAAGTAAACTTATAGCATTTTATTGCAGCTCAAAAAAACATGTTTCAAAAATTATTCCATACTTATTAACAGTAGCTATAAAACTTTTATTAAGCTTATTTTTTATAACTTGAGTAACTAAACAATACTATGGAAATCACAAATCGCAATTTAAATCGTTTTTTATTTTTTAAGCTTCCTGCCGCATGGTGGTCAGGCGTTAGGGTCACAAAAATTACTTCAGAAATATGTGAGGCTAATGTTACTCATAAATGGATTAATCAAAATCCTTTTAAATCGATGTATTTTGCAGTACAAGCTATGGCCGCTGAACTTACCACAGGAGCATTAGTGATGTGGCATATTAAAAAGAGTGGTCATAAAATATCTATGCTAGTAGCTCAAAACAAATCTTCGTTTACAAAAAAGGCAACTGGTAAAATTCATTTTACTTGTATAGATGGACATAAAATTAAAGAGGGTATTGCAAAGGCCGTAAACAGCAATGAAGGCCAAACATTTTGGCTAAAGTCAGTTGGCATAAATAAAGATAACATCACTGTTTCTACTTTTGAGTTTGAATGGACTATTAAAGTGAAGAAATAATAATTTAACAAATTTTATTGTAACACTTAAACACCTGTTAAGTCTTTATTTTGTAGTTTTGATTCAATTACACATTGAAAAACAAACTGTTAACCCTAAAACGAATACAACTTATTAATCAAAATCTATGGCAAGAGCTATGTTTGAATACACTATTTCAGTGTTAGAAAAAGTAAGTTTTGACGTAAATCTGTTTACAAAAGAAGTTAAGAAAGCACTACAATGCTTACTTCCTCACGAAATAGAAGAACTTAAAATTTATATTGAAAGACTAATAATCAAGAAACCTCAATTGGCATCTTGTTTAACGTTAACTTATTAAATAAAAAATCCCGAATTGAAATTTCAATTCGGGATTTTTTATTATTCAAAACGAACTCTCTTTTTAGTAAAGTTCGCTCCATAAATTATCTCGATATAACTTAAGATCGATAATATTATTTTTATTTTCAAGATCCTTAAACAACGATACCAAATAAGATAAGCTTTCTTTAGGATCTATTTCACCCTGAGCCACACTTACAACTTCTCCATTTTCATCCTCTATTGGCTCGTCATCAGGTATTGCTATTTCAAAATTATCGTTCTGTTCGATATATTCGTATGTTAAACGCAACACTTTAGTAGCTAATGGATTTTGCTGTTTTTTAGCAAATACCCTAAGCGCTTTTAGGTCCTCTACAACTGTATTTATTATAATTCCTGCGTGATCTAAATCTCCTAAGATTTTAGTTACCAGCTTTTGGGCTTTATTACTTTCCAAAATAAGTATAGTTTGATGTTAATGTTATGTAATTTTCTAAAATCGAAAAAAACTCCTAAATGCAAATGTAATGTATTCCTATATTTTTTTTATGTTTAAAACTTTCAATTTTAAGGTTTAATCAAAAAGTTGGGCAATGCACAGAAATAGCCTATTTTTGAAAATAAAGCCTTAATATATGAGTACTATCAACTGGCAAATTGTTAAAGAATTTGAAGACATTACCTATAAAAAAAGTAACGGCGTCGCACGTATTGCGTTTAACAGGCCTGAGGTCCGTAATGCTTTTCGTCCTAAAACAACTAGCGAACTTCTTGTTGCTCTGCAAGATGCCCAAGAAGACACTAATATAGGTGTTGTTTTAATTTCGGCCGAAGGCCCCTCTCCAAAAGATGGAGTATACAGTTTTTGTAGCGGTGGTGACCAAAAAGCAAGGGGACATCAAGGCTATGTGGGTGACGATGGCTATCATCGATTAAACATTTTAGACGCTCAACGTATTATTCGCTTTATGCCAAAAGCTGTAATTTGTGTAGTCCCAGGATGGGCTGTTGGCGGAGGACACAGCTTACATGTTGTATGCGACATCACATTGGCTAGTAAAGAACATGCTATTTTTAAACAAACAGATGCCGATGTTACCAGTTTTGATGGTGGTTATGGATCGGCTTATTTAGCTAAAATGGTGGGGCAAAAAAAAGCTCGTGAAATCTTTTTTTTAGGAAGAAATTATTCCGCGCAAGAGGCTTATGAAATGGGAATGGTGAATGCTGTAATACCTCATAATGAATTGGAAGACACAGCATACCAATGGGCTCAAGAAATCTTAGAAAAATCCCCTACCTCTATTAAAATGCTAAAATTCGCCATGAACTTAACCGATGACGGCATGGTAGGACAACAAGTATTTGCTGGTGAAGCTACTCGACTAGCTTACATGACAGAAGAAGCTAAAGAAGGTAGAGATGCCTTTCTCGAAAAACGTAAGCCTAACTTCGTTAAAAAATGGCTCCCATAACTTTTAGCTTACTCCAAAATAAATTATTCCCGAACTTCAAAACAAAAAAACTGAATGGCTAGAAAAAAGGCTTCAACAACAAAAAGCGCTACTAAATCAGTTAAAGAAAAAACTATTAAAATAGGATTTTCAAAGCTTAACCAAAAACAACGTTTAGTTATTGGAGGATTCTTTATTGTTTTAGGTTTAATGGTACTGATTTCTATTACTTCCTATTTTTTCTCTTGGCAAGCCGATCAAAATGAATACGGGAATTTTAGCAGAGACAATGCTAATCAAAACCTTTTACGCCCTTTAGGTAATTTTATTGGGCATACTTTCGTTTATAAAGGATTTGGAATAGCCGCTTATATTTTTCCAACATTACTACTATTAACAGGAATTAGTTATTTTTGGAATTATGGCTCCAAGCAATTAAAAAACCGATGGTTTTGGGGTATGTATCTAACTTTGTTTTTTGCTATATTTTTTGGCTTTTTCCATAATAGCTTTGGATTATTATCCGGAATCGTAGGTTTTGAAATTAACGATTTAATGCAGGACTATACGGGCAAAGTAGGTACTACATTATTATTATTTTTCCTTGGACTTCTATATTGTATTGTTAGATTAAATTTAACTCCTACTGCAGTGGCTAATTATTTTTCTAAAACCAAAAACAAGGTTAGCAAAGAATTTAAAGAGGCTACAGACATTGAGGAGGAACCTATTGCAAAACAGCCAACCTCTAAATTTCAAGAAGACTTGAGTATTGACGACTTTGTACCCGTAAAAAATGACCTTTCGGAACTTGAAGTAAAACTCCCTGAACCAGAACCTATACTAGAAAAGGAATCTATTCTGACTATTCCAATAGAAGAGAAAAACACCTCCACTCTAGAAATTGAAACCCCTCAAGAAGAAGAAATAATTGAAGAAGATTTAAATATTGAAGTTGAGGATGTTTTTGAAGAAGACATAAGTAAAGTTAGCAAGCAGTTAGTTGAAGACTTTGGTGAATTTGATCCTACGCTTGAATTAGGAAATTACAAATTCCCTAGCTTAGATTTGCTAAAAGATTATACCAACGGTCAAAATAACATAACAATTGACCAAGGAGAACTTGAGGAAAACAAAAATAGAATTGTTGAAACACTAAAAAACTATAAAATTGGAATAGCCCACATAAAAGCGACCGTAGGACCTACTGTAACTTTGTATGAAATTATCCCAGAAGCTGGTATTCGAATTTCAAAAATTAAAAATTTAGAAGACGACATTGCATTATCCTTAGCTGCACTTGGCATACGAATTATAGCTCCCATTCCTGGAAAAGGAACTATTGGTATTGAAGTACCTAACAAAAAATCAACCATTGTATCGATGCGATCTGCTATAGCTGCATCGAAATTTCAAAATGCAGAAATGGAATTGCCGATATCATTCGGTAAGACCATTTCAAACGAAACCTTTGTTGTAGATTTAGCCAAAATGCCCCACTTATTAATGGCCGGAGCAACTGGCCAGGGTAAATCGGTTGGTTTAAATGCTATTTTAACCTCTTTGCTTTACAAAAAACACCCCGCAGAAGTTAAGTTTGTATTAGTTGATCCTAAAAAAGTAGAGCTTACTTTATTCAATAAAATTGAACGTCATTTTTTAGCAAAATTACCCGATTCAGGAGAAGCCATTATTACCGATAATGCCAAAGTAATTAACACGCTAAATTCATTATGTATTGAAATGGATGACCGTTATGAATTATTGAAAAATGCTTTTGTAAGAAACTTAAAAGAATATAACACTAAATTTAAACAGCGAAAATTAAATCCTGAAAACGGTCACCGTTTTTTACCATATATAGTACTGGTTATTGATGAATTTGCCGATTTAATTATGACTGCTGGTAAAGAAGTTGAAACTCCAATCGCTAGATTAGCTCAATTAGCACGTGCTATTGGGATACACTTAATTATCGCCACGCAACGTCCATCTGTAAACGTTATAACAGGTATGATAAAAGCTAACTTTCCTGCCCGATTAGCTTTTAGAGTAATGTCTAAAATAGATTCTCGCACAATTCTTGATGCGGGGGGAGCCGATCAACTTATTGGTCGAGGTGATATGTTATATACTAATGGAAATAATTTGGTGCGTGTACAATGCGCCTTTGTTGACACCCCAGAAGTTGAACGTATTACAAATTATATAGGGGCTCAAAAGGCGTATCCTGATGCTCATTTACTTCCTGAATACGTTGGCGAAGAAGGTGGCACAACTCTTGATAACAATAAAGAGGATAGAGATAAATTATTCAAAGAGGCTGCCGAGGTACTTGTTACAGCACAACAAGGATCAGCTTCTTTACTTCAGCGAAAGCTTAAATTAGGTTACAACAGAGCTGGAAGAATAATTGACCAACTAGAGGCTGCCGGTATTGTTGGCCCTTTTGAAGGAAGTAAAGCTAGGCAGGTATTAATACCTGATTTAATTGAATTAGAAAAGTTTCTAAGTCAAGAATAGTTTTTTATTTCTTTATCCTAAAATCAAAATAAGCATATTACTTTTGCACTAATATTTACTTTTATGAAATACATAGTATCATTACTCTTAAGTTTTTTATTGTTACCCTTTTCCTTTCAAGCTCAAAATGCTAAAAGCCTACTAAATGAGGTTGACAAAAAGGTAAAATCTTATAATAACATCGTAATTGATTTTAAATATGGATTAAGAAATAAATCCGCTAACCTAAATCAAGAGACCAATGGTAATGCTTCCTTATCTGGAAACAAATATGTTTTAAACTTGATTGGTACCACCCAGCTTTTTGATGGCAATAAATTATATTCAATAAGCGATGAGGATGAAGAAATTTCAATTTCAACCCCTACAGATGATGATAGTTTTACTCCTTCTAAAATGCTTTCTTTTTATCAAAATGGTTATGACGCTGAAATGGATATTATTCAAAACGTTGGAGGAAGAAAGATTCAATACATCAAACTTACACCCATCAAAAATAATGACGAAATTAAATCTATACTTTTAGGAATAGACCAAGTTACCAAACATATATACAAACTAATTATCAGCCAACACAACAGCACTGCGATCACTATTACTGTGAATCAATTTAAAACAAATCAACCATTGTCTGATACTTTATTTTCCTTCGATGAATCAAAATATTCTGGTTATTACATCAATAATTTAGATTAGTTGACTTTTGAAAATCATTGATCGTTACATATTTGTTTCCTTTATACAGAAGTTCATTGTTATCTTAATGATACTTACTGTTATTATGGTACTACAATCTGTATGGCTTTACATTTCTGAATTTGCTGGCAAGGACTTAGAGTTTATAGTGATTGCTAAATTCATTTTTTATTCCATTCCAATTTCAACACCCATTACCCTTCCGCTTACCATTTTGTTTTCATCAATTATGGTATTTGGTGAATTTGCTGAACATTATGAGCTTGCTGCAATGAAATCTACAGGTATTTCTTTACAAAGAGCCATGAGAACCTTAAGCATTTTTATTGTACTATTAGGTTTTTCAACATATTATTTTTCAGATTCAATAATTCCTGCTTCTTATCAAGAATTTATTAACCTTAGAAGAAATGTGGTGAAAAGAAAACCCGCTAGAGCTATTGTGGCTAAACGATTTAATGAACTGCAAGGTTTTAATATAAAGGTAGATAGTAAATATGGAGATAATGACCAATATTTAAACAATGTTGTAATTCACAAAACCACTCCGAATAAAGCCGGTAATTTCACTGTAATTAAATCTAAAAAAGGCGAGTTAATTAGCTCCGTAAACTCTAATGTGTTGTCTTTAAAATTAACCGATGGAAATTACTACGAGGATTTACAACCCAAAAAATATCAGGACAAACAAAAAGTTCCCTTTGTAAAAAGCAACTTTAAGGAGTATACAATGAACCTTAATTTGGGAGATATAAATGATGTAACTGTTTCTGAATCTGACTATGCTAAAAACAGAAAAATGAGAGGCGTACACTTGCTTACCAAAGATGTAGATTCTTTCTCCACCAACCTCAACAAAAGCAGAAAAAGCCAATTCCGAAGAGTGTTATCAAGTTCTGGGTTTAAAAAAACATACAAAAAGGTAGACCTTAGCTGTACTACTGAAGATTACCCTAATGCGTTAAGTGATTTTTTCGACTTAAAAACAAAAAAAAACATCTATACAAACGCTTCACGAAATGTAAAGGAACTTATAAATCGTATAGATGTTAACCAGAAATCTATAAGCAGACGTAAATCTGACCTTAATAAGTTTGAAATTGCCATACATGAAAAATTTGCATTAGGAGTAGCCTGTATTGTTTTATTTTTTATTGGCGCCCCTATTGGAGCGATCATTCGCAAAGGTGGTCTTGGTCTACCTGCACTCTATGCTTTTGGTTTATTTTTAGTGTATCACTTTACAGGTATTTTTGCAAAAAACGCTGCTGAAGATGGAAGCATAAGTCCTTTTGTCGCCAGTTGGTTATCTACTTTTATTTTCATGCCTTTAGGCATTTTATTTACCCACAGAGCTACTAATGACAAAGGACTTATTAGCTTCGGGGATATTTTTCATAGAATTAAGAAGCTATTTAAAAAAAGAGATTAACTACTCATGAATAGTATTCAAAATCAAATAAAACTTATATTTACATAGGTCTAAAAATTTACAAATCTAAATTATCATTCTTGAATTCTACATCGCAAAATAGTTTTAAATTAGATTCCATTGAAGAAGCAATTAACGACATTCGCTTAGGAAAAGTTATTATTGTTGTTGACGATGCCAATAGAGAAAATGAAGGAGACTTCATTACTGCTGCCGAAGCAATAACCCCCGAGATCATAAATTTTATGGCTACCCATGGAAGGGGTTTAATTTGTGCTCCCTTAACAGAAAAAAGATGTGACGACTTAAATTTAGAAATGATGGTAGGTACCAATACCGACCCTATGGAAACTGCCTTTACAGTTTCTGTAGATTTAAATGGTAAAGGCGTTACCACTGGAATTTCTGCTAGCGACAGAGCTAAAACCATCAAAGCTTTAGTTGATAGCGATACCAAGCCACATGAACTCTCTAGACCAGGACATATATTTCCTTTAAGAGCTAAAGAAGGCGGAGTACTCCGTAGAACTGGACACACTGAAGCCGCTATTGATTTTGCAAGACTTGCTGGGTTTAAACCTGCTGGTGTTATTATCGAAATTATGAATGAAGATGGTACTATGGCACGTACTCCTGATTTAATTACGATTGCCAAAAAGTTTGATTTAAAAATAGTTTCCATAGAATCTCTTGTTGCCTATAGAATGCAACATGATTCATTAATCGTAAAAAAAGAAGATTTTGAACTTTCTACCCGATTCGGTTCATACAGGCTAAGAGCATACAAACAAACTACAAACAACCAAATACATATTGCTCTTACCAAAGGCACGTGGACTAAAGGAGAAGAAGTTCCAACCCGTATCAACTCAGCCCTTCACAACAACGATATTTTAGGCACACTAACTCATGATGCCGAAGAACCTTTAGAAAAAATGTTTGACATTATTAATAAAGAAGGAAAAGGAGCTGTGATTTTCATTAACCAAGAAGCTCAATCTTTAAATTTATTAAATCGCCTAAGTACTTTAAAACAGCAACAAGAAAATAATCAAATAACCGAAGCTCCTAAATTACCTATGGATTTTAAAGATTTTGGTATTGGCGCTCAAATACTACATGATTTAAACATTTCTAAAGTAAATTTGATATCAAATAGTGAAAAAATAAAACGTGTAGGTATGGAGGGGTATGGCCTAGAAATATCTAATTACATAAGTTATTAATAATCGTAATTATAAATATTTATCGCTTTTGTAATGTTTTAAACGCTTGGATGTACTATTTTTGACTTTAATGAAACAAAGTTTACTTACTTTTTATTTTGTTTTTATTTCGCTCTGCTCTTTCGGGCAAATTGGCGGCAGGGCTACTTATCAATTTTTAAATTTAGAAAACTCTACGCGACATGTTGCTTTAGGTGGTAAAGTTGTTACCGACAACAATAACAATCCTATATCTGCATTATACAATCCCGCTACACTTAACGAAAAAATGGTGAAAAATTTTGCTATTAGTTACGTAAATTATATAGCAGATATCAATTACGGAGCTGCAGCAACTGCTTTTTCTGTTGGCAGAAGCAAAGAACACTTAATTCATGTAGGCATTATATACGCCGATTATGGTGATTTTGATGGTTTTGATTTGGAAGGAAATTCTACAGGTGAATTTGGAGCTGCTGAAACCGCCGTTTCTTTAGGTTATGCTAGAAGAATACCCAATTCCGATTTTTACTTGGGAGCAAATCTAAAATTTATAAGTTCAAGATTAGAACAATATAGCTCGGTAGGAATAGCTACCGACCTAGGTGTACTTTATTACAAAAAAGAATGGGATCTTAATATTGGCCTTGCTGTAAGAAATTTAGGAACACAAATCACCACTTATACAGGAACACAAGAAAAGCTTCCTTTAGCTATAGATGCTGGAATTTCTCAAATACCCAAAAACATACCCGTTCGTTGGTTTGTTAATTTACAAAATTTACAATTTTGGCAGCTAGCTTTTTCTAATTCTAATCGCGATACCGAGGATTTGTTTGGAGAACCTCTAGAAACAGACGACCCTAGTTTTATTAATAATGTTTTAAGACATGTTACTTTGGGTGTCGAAATGTTTCCCAGAAGTGCTATTAACCTAAGATTAGGTTATAATTTCAGACGGTCAGAAGAATTAAAAATCATAGATCAAAGGTCATTTGCAGGACTCTCAGCAGGGGCTTCTATACGCATAAAAAAATTAACTTTTAGCTATTCTTATGCTCGCTTCAACTTAGCAGGAAGCTCTAGTTTGCTAGGCTTAAATCTTAATCTTGGGAACTACTAAAAAAATTATTATCGCCATTGATGGCCATTCTTCTACAGGTAAAAGCACCGTTGCAAAAGAACTTGCAACGTATTTAAACTATACTTATATAGATACTGGAGCTATGTATAGATCAGTTAGTCTTTTCGCATTAGAGCAAGGTTTTATAAAAGACAACACCATTAACAAAGAGTTGCTATTAAAAAGTTTAAATAAAATTTCAATTCACTTTACCAAAAACAAAGAAACAGGCCGTGTTGAAACTTTTTTGAATAACAAAAATGTAGAAAAGAAAATTCGTAGTTTGGAAGTTTCTAGCTATGTTAGCCATATAGCTTCCATTTCTGAAGTTCGAAAATTACTTGTGCTACAACAACAAATTATGGGACAACAAAAAGGAATTGTTATGGATGGTAGAGATATTGGGACTGTGGTTTTTCCAGATGCTGATCTTAAACTTTTTATGACCGCTTCACCAGAAGTAAGAGCCACTAGGCGCTATGAGGAATTAATTAATAACGGCGAAAAAGTATCTTATAAAGAAGTACTGCAAAATGTAGAAGAAAGAGACTATATCGATTCAAACAGAGAAGATTCCCCTTTAATTAAGGCTCACGACGCCTATTTAATTGACAATTCAAAATTATCACGCCCTCAACAATTTAAGGTTATTTTAAATTTAGTTGAAAAAGCAACTAAAGCATAACTAGCTTAGTTACAATTATTTTTTACAAAAAAAAGACTGCCTTTTCAGACAGTCTTTTTTTTTTTGCAAATTATTTTTCAAGCTACAAAATTATTTCAAAATAGCTTTAATTTGGCTTGCCAATTCAACACCAATACGATCTTGAGCTTCGCTTGTTGCAGCTCCAATATGTGGAGTTAACGAAATTTTATCGTGCATTAATAACTTAATTTCCGGCTTAGGCTCATTTTCAAAAGTATCTAAAGCTGCAAATGCTAATTTCCCACTATCTAATGCTTCAACCAATGCTACCTCGTCAATAACACCGCCACGTGCCGCATTTACAATAGCCGTACCATTTTTCATTAAATCAAATTCAGCTTTACCTATTACATATTCTTTTTGAGCGGGAACGTGTAATGTTATAAAATCTGCTTGTTTTAAAACTTCTTCTTTAGAAATACTTGTTAAATCAAAAGAAACTGTTTGTCCGTCGAAAAAACCAATCTCTAAATTAGCTTTCTCTGTAAAAGGATCAAAGTAAATTACTTTCATTCCAATACTCAACGCAATACGGGCTGTAGCCTGTCCAATACGTCCAAAACCAATAACACCTAATGTTTTTCCTTTTAACTCAACACCTTTTGCATAAGCCTTCTTTAAACCTTTAAAATTGCTCTCTCCTTCTAAAGGCATTTTTCGGTTAGCATCATACAAGAAACGAACCCCTCCGTATAGGTGCGCAAAAACTAATTCTGCAACAGACTCCGAAGATGCTGCTGGTGTATTAATCACCGACTTACCTTGCTCGCGAGCATATTCCACATCAATATTATCCATTCCTACTCCACCACGTCCAATAATTCTTAAACCTGGGCAGTTGTCAATAATATCTTTACGTACTGTAGTGGCACTACGAACTAAAAGTACTGTAATATCATTTTCGTTAATGTAATTTAATAACTGATCTTGAGCTACAGTAGTTGTAGATACTTCAAAACCTGCTTTCTCTAAAGCATCAATTCCGCTTTGTGAAATTCCGTCGTTTGCTAAAACTTTCATAGGGAGAATTTATTTGTTGCAGTTTATTTACTGCTAATTTATTAAAAAACAAATTCCCGCTGTTGCGGGAATTCTTTATATTTTATTTTTAAGCCTTACGCTCTAAATCACTCATAATATCAACTAACGCGCCTACGCTTTCAATCGTCATAGCATTATACATACTTGCACGATATCCACCAACGCTTCTGTGTCCGTTAGCTCCGTTAATACCTCCTTCTTTCAACATAGCATCAAAAGTTTCTTTTAAGTCACCATTTGTTAAGTTAAAAGTAGCATTCATATTCGAACGATCTTCTTTTGCTGCAAAACCTTCAAATAATGGATTTAAATCAATTTCAGAGTAAATTAATCTTGCTTTCTTTTCATTTTCTTCCTCAATAGCTGCTATACCTCCTTTGGCTTTTAACCACTCCATAGTTAACATAGATACATAAATAGGGTACACAGGTGGAGTATTAAACATTGCTCCTTTACTGATATGTACCTTATAATCTAACATCGAAGGAATTTTACGTCCTATCTCGGTTAAAATATCTTCTCGAACTACAACTAAAGTCGTTCCTGCTGGACCCATATTTTTTTGCGCACCAGCATAGATTAATCCAAATTGAGAAAAATCAAGTGTACGAGAAAAAATATCACTACTCATATCACAAATTAGTGGAGCATCCGTTTTAGGAAAATCTTTTATCTGAGTACCAAAAATGGTATTATTACTTGTTAAATGTAAATAATCCAATCCCTCAGGAATTGAATATCCTTTTGGTATGTATTTAAAATTAGCATCTTCAGAAGAGGCTACTTCAACTACATCGCCAAATAATTTTGCTTCTTTCAAGGCTTTTTGACTCCATGCCCCTGTATTAACATACCCCGCTTTTCCTTTCAATAGGTTGTAAGCTACCATTAAAAACTGAGTACTAGCTCCTCCTTGTAAAAACAAAGCTTTGTATCCTTTCCCTTGAAGACCCAAAAGCTCAAGAGCTAGCTCTCGTGCATTTTCCATAACGTCAACAAAGTCTTTACTTCGGTGAGAAATTTCTAAAATAGATAATCCTGAATTATTGAAATCCAACACTGATTGTGCTGCTTTCTGAAAAACTTCTTGTGGTAAAATACAAGGTCCTGCGCTAAAGTTGTGTTTTTTCATAAACGTTAAATTAAACACGCTACGGTGTCTTTTTGTTGTACTTGAATACAATTAATAGTCGATTCTAAACAAGCTACAAATGTCTTAATAATCTTTCTTATTTCAAGGTTTTTTATGAAAATTCTGAATTAAATTTTCAACAAGAAATTCACAGTATCAACTCCATCTGCATAATCAAGCAAACCAGGGTATTGAGTTTTTCCAAAATCAACATTTTTTGTATTGCTCGGATAATTAACAATGCATTGTAATTGTTCATCTTTTTCCTCAAACAGTATTTTTAAATCGTCGTAATTCTCATATGTTTCATAAAACACACTAGATATTGGCGAGCTATAACTCTCATCCTCTTTCAACATTAAAAAACCATTATCTAATAACTTAAAATTACTCATTAAATAAACTGCTTTGTTATAGTCGTAATTATTTGTAAACTTTTCATGTTTTAAAATATCTTGAAACTTAAATATAGCTTTATAAAAAGCATCAAAACTATAACCTTTTGGCACAAAAAATTTTGAGACACTCCTACAACCAAGTCCGTAATACCTAAAAACATCCTCTCCTAAAGCCTCTAATTGCTCAGTAGTTTCTTCACCTGTGAGCACCGCAACAGAATTCCGATTTTTACGAATAATATGAGGTTTACCTTTAAAATAATGTTCGAAATAACGAGCTGTATTATTACTACCCGTGGCAATAACTGCATCAAAATGTTCTAACTTACCTTCTGTAAACTGTAAAAAATTTTTAAACTCTGGAGCAACGGAACATACGTAGTCGCACAATAAGGGTATTAACTTGGTATCATTCGAAGATAATTTCACCAAAGCTTTATGCCCTGAAATTAAAATAGAGAGTAAATCATGAAATCCTACCAATGGTATATTACCAGCCATGACTATTGCTACTGTTTTGGTATCCGAAACAGTAAAATTGTAATTCGCAGTCCATTGTTGTAACGCCTGCCTCCTTAATGCTTGTGACCATTGGTTTACAGAAAAAATTACTTGCTCTGGCAAAAACCAGCCATTTTTATGTTGCGCACCATGTATCGCTTCGGCAAATAGCTCAAAAAAAGAATCGTTGTTTAGCACTCCTTCTTTTTTATTGAAATCTTTTGAAGTAAATTGACTTAAAAAGTTTCCTAGTTCTGAAAAAGCTTCAATTCGTTTATTTAAATTCATTACACTTGTTTTTGAATCCTATTGGCATTATTTTTGTACAAATTTAGAACAAAAAAAAGCTATGGCAATTATTATAACAGACGAATGTATCAATTGTGGAGCATGTGAGCCAGAATGCCCTAATACAGCTATCTATGAAGGTGCTGACGATTGGAGGTATAGCGACGGAACAGATTTAGAAGGTAACATTGTGTTACCTAACTCTGGAAAAGAAGTTGATGCAGATGAAGCACAAGAACCTGTAAGTGATGAATTTTACTTTATAGCCCCTGACAAATGTACTGAATGTAAAGGTTTCCACGAAGAACCTCAGTGTGCAGCAGTATGCCCTGTAGATTGCTGTGTTCCTGACGAAGACATTATCGAAACCGAAGAAGAGTTATTAGCTAAGCAAGCCTTTATGCACAAAGCTTAGTCAATTAGCAACATTAAAGCAAATACAAAAACCCTAGTTTCAATTGAAGCTGGGGTTTTTAATTTAAAAAACCATCACTTTATTTATAATTTTCAGTGTGCCTACACAATCAACAACCACTACTACACATTTATACTTTTCTTAACAGAGAACAAAAGTATATTTAAGTTTGTAGTCATTTTATTCCCTATATTTAATTAGAATTTTATAACATGGAATTTCCAAAATTTTTACTCGGTGACAATACCGATTTTCAAGATGCCATTTTTGTAATACATACCGAATTTCCGCGTTGTATTATTAACCTAGTCGATGACGAGGTAGAATGGTTAGAAGAGTTTAATACTAGTGATGAAGAAGAATTACTACAAGAATCACAAATAATCATAGAAGCTGCTTCAAATTTTTATGATAGAGAAATAGAACGTTACGATAACTAAAAATAAATAAAATGAATATACTTTATACAACATCAGCAACAACAACTGGTGGAAGAGATGGGAAAACAGAAACTGCCGACGGAAAACTATCTTTAAACCTTAACTTATCTAAAGAACTAGGTGGTAAAGGTGGAGACGGTACTAACCCTGAAGAATTATTCGCTATGGGATATTCTGCTTGTTACGGAAGTGCTTTACAACTTATTGCAGGGCAAAAAAAAATTGACTTAGGTGACTTTAGTGTAAGTGCCGAAGTTAGCCTTGGAAAAACTGATGAAGGAGATTTGCAATTAGGCGTTATTTTAGACACTTATATTCCTGGAATTGATGTCGCTGTAGGAGAAGAGTTAATTAAAGAAGCTCATGAAGTTTGTCCTTACTCAAGAGCCACTGAAGATAATATTGACGTTACCTTAAATTTACTTTTAGACGAGTAAATCAAAAATTAAAGCACAAAAAGCTCTAATCTACTGTGTAGCTTAGAGCTTTTTTCATTAAAAACAATTAGTGTTTTTTCTTATTAATTGCCTAAAATTCACGAATTCCGTACTTTTGAGTTTCAAAATCAAGATCATCTAAATGCAAGAAGAACAATCCGCCACTACAACATTATCTCTCGAGCAATTTAAAACGCAAGTAATTGAAGATTACAAGATAGCGTTTATGAGTAGAGAATGTAGTTTAGTTGGACGTAGAGAAGTTCTTACCGGAAAGGCGAAATTTGGAATTTTTGGAGATGGAAAAGAACTGGCGCAATTAGCATGGGCTAGAGTTTTTAGAAAAGGTGATTTCCGCTCGGGCTACTACCGTGACCAAACTTTTATGTTTGCAAAAGGTATTTATCCTATTCAAGATTTTTTTTGTGGCTTGTATGCGCAAACAGATATTGAAAAAGAACCCTTTTCTGCCGGAAGGCAAATGGGAGGTCATTTTGCTACCCATAGCTTAAATGATGACGGTACATGGAAAAACCTTACCAACCAATACAACTCTAGTGCCGACATTTCTTGTACCGCAGGTCAAATGCCCCGCTTATTAGGGTTAGCACAAGCATCAAAAGTATACCGAGAACTTACCGACCTTAAAGATCGCAAACAGTTTTCTAAAAACGGAAACGAGGTAGCATGGGGTACTATAGGGAACGCAAGTACCAGTGAAGGAATATTTTTTGAAGCAATAAATGCTGCAGGAGTATTACAAGTGCCTATGGTTATAAGCGTTTGGGATGATGCTTACGGAATTTCTGTTCACAATAAATACCACACTACAAAAGAGAGTATTTCTGAAGTACTTGCGGGTTTTCAGCGTACAGCATCAAAAAAAGGTCTTGAAATAATCACAGTTAAAGGTTGGGATTATATTGAACTTATTGAAGCTTACGAAAAGGCAGAGAAATTTGCTCGTGAAGAATACGTACCGGTAGTGGTTCACGTAACAGAGATGACACAACCCCAGGGTCATTCTACATCAGGATCTCATGAGAGATATAAAAATGATGAAAGGCTACAATGGGAAAGAGAGTTTGACTGTAATAAAAAGTTCAAGCAATTCATTTTAGAAAATAACATTTCTACTACAGATGAATTAAGAGTTATTGAAAAAGAAATAAAAACAGAAATTCGAAACGCGAAAAACGCAGCTTGGAAGCAGTTTATTTCGGTAATTATTAACGAACAATTAGACGCTTTAGCCATATACAAACCTGTAATAGCAAAAAGCACACAAAGCATTTTCATTAAATCAATTATAGAAGATTTAGAAAATAAATCCGAGCCTTTACGAAAAGACATCATAGAAACTGGTCGAAAAATTCTACGCTACATAGCTCATGAAGATTTTACAGAAAAAAACACTATGATTTCATGGCTAAATAATTATCAGGCCGAAATGCAACCTAAGTTTAGCGCCCACGTTTATAACGAAAGTGAAACAGGAGTTACACATATTGAAGAAGTTTTACCCTCTTACGATGCCGATGCACCTATTGTAGACGGACGTATTGTTTTAAAAGATAATTTCGATGTTATTTTTGAAAACAATCCCGAAGTATTAATTTTCGGAGAAGATGCTGGGAAGATTGGCGATGTAAATCAAGGACTTGAAGGGCTTCAAGATAAATACGGAGAAACTAGGGTTTCCGATACCGGTATTCGAGAACCTACAATTATTGGCCAAGGCATAGGAATGGCACAACGTGGCTTACGCCCTATTGCTGAAATTCAATACTTAGACTACATACTTTATTGTATTTCCACACTTAGTGATGATTTAGCTTGTTTACGCTATAGAACATTTAACAAGCAAAAAGCCCCCTTAATTATTCGCACTCGAGGACACCGACTGGAAGGCATTTGGCACTCTGGGTCTCCCATGAGTGCACTAATTGGTTTACTAAGAGGAATACATATTTTAGTACCCCGAAACATGACTAAAGCTGCAGGTTTTTACAACACTTTACTAAAAAGTGATGAACCTGGCTTAATCATAGAAAATCTTAACGGTTATCGCTTAAAAGAAAAACTACCTAATAATTTAGGCGAATTCTGTACTCCTATAGGTTATGCCGAGGTAATTAAAGAAGGTAAAGACATTACTTTAGTTTCATACGGGTCAACCTTAAAACTTGTTGAAGATGCAGCCCGCGAGTTATTAATTGTAGGAATAAATGCTGAAATTATTGATATCCAAAGTTTACTCCCTTTTGATTTAAACCATACAATTGCAAAAAGTGTTTCAAAAACAAACCGCATTTTAATTATTGACGAAGACATGCCAGGTGGAGCTACAGGATATATCCTTCAGCAAGCAATGGATGTTCAAAAAATATTCAAATATCTTGATAGCGCACCGCAAACATTAAGTGCTCAACCTCATCGCCCTGCTTACGGAACCGATGGTGATTATTTTAGTAAACCCTCAATAGATGATATTTTTGAAAAGGTTTATGCCATTATTAATGAAAGTAATCCTACTAAATTTCCAAAATTGAGATAATTATAACATTTCAAATACCATTTACCCCTATTTTTTCTTTAATTTAATGGAATAATTTTAAGATAAATTATATTTACTATGCGTGCATAGTATTTTTTTAGTATATTTACTAAAACGATATAATTAATGAAAGAATTAACCATTGACTATCTACTTCGTTCTACATGGATGGCCGTTGCCAAACTGTACAATGAAGAAGCTGGAAAAAAAGGGAGTACCATGGCTACAGGTTTTATATTATTAAATATTGATCCTGAGAATGGAACCCCTTCAACTTCTTTAGGTCCTAAAATGGGAATGGAAGCTACTAGTCTTTCCAGAACATTAAAAACCATGGAAGAAAAAGGACTAATAACGCGTAAAAAAAACCCTAATGATGGAAGAAGCGTTCTTATATGCCTTACTCCATTTGGTCATGAAATGAGGGATTTTTCAAAAGGAGTCGTTTTTAAATTTGATAATGCTGTAAAAGAAAATATCCCCAAAGCAAAGCTAGATATTTTTGCAGATGTATTACATAGCATTAACGACATCATATCTAATAAAAACATATATAAAACAAAATAATTAACCTTAATAGCACTCATTGCAAATGAAAAGAACAATTAACAAAATTGCCGTCATTGGTTCTGGAATTATGGGCTCTGGAATTGCTTGTCATTTTGCCAATATCGGAGTCGAAGTACTTCTTTTGGACATTGTCCCAAGGGAACTTAATGATAAAGAAAAAGCAAAAGGATTTACTTTGGATGATAAAATTGTCCGAAATCGCTTAGTTAACGATGCCCTTACAGCATCTTTAAAGTCGAAACCTTCACCAATATACCATCAAAGTTTTGCGAGTAGAATTACTACAGGTAATCTAGACGATGATATAGCTAAAGTGGCCGACGTTGATTGGATTATTGAAGTTGTTGTTGAGCGCTTGGATATTAAAAAATCAGTTTTTGAAAAACTAGATACACATCGTAAAAAAGGTACACTTATCACCAGTAACACATCTGGTATTCCTATTAAATTCATGTGCGAGGGTCGTAGCGAAGATTTTCAAAAGCATTTCTGCGGTACCCACTTTTTTAACCCAGCGCGATATTTAAAACTTTTTGAAATTATCCCTGGTCCAAAAACAGATGAAACTGTTTTAAATTTTTTAAATGGCTATGGTGATAAATTTTTAGGAAAAACTTCTGTTGTCGCTAAAGATACCCCTGCATTTATTGGCAATAGAATCGGAATTTTTAGCATACAAAGTCTTTTCCATGCTGTTAAAGATTTAGGCCTAACGATAGAAGAAGTAGACAAACTTACTGGCCCTGTAATTGGTAGACCTAAATCAGCTACTTTTAGAACGGTTGATGTAGTTGGCTTAGATACTTTAGTACATGTTGCCAATGGAATTTCTGAAAACTGCCCTAAAGACGAACGTCACGAATTATTTGCTTTACCTAATTTCATCAATACCATGATGGAAAACAAATGGCTGGGTAGTAAAACGGGACAAGGATTTTATAAAAAAACGAAAAATGCTGAAGGAAAAACAGAAATTCTTTCTTTAGATTTAGATACACTCGAATACAGAGGCAAAAAAAGGGCTTCTTTCCCTACCCTTGAAATGACCAAAACTATTGATAAAGTTGTAGATCGTTTTAAAATTTTAGTAGCTGGAAAAGACAAAGCGGGAGAATTTTACCGTAAAAGTTTTGCTGCCTTATTTTCATACGTTTCTTTTCGCATTCCTGAGATTACTGATGAGCTATACAAAATTGATGATGCCATGAAAGCTGGTTTTGGCTGGGAACATGGTCCTTTTCAAATTTGGGACGCCGTAGGCATTAAAAAAGGTATTGAATTTATTGAAGCTGAAGGTTTAAAAGTTGCCGATTGGGTAACCAATATGGCTTCTGACAGTTTTTATACGGTTAAAGAGGGTGCTACTTATTTTTATGATATTCCTTCTAAAGCACAAACTAAAAAACCTGGTCAAGATGCTTTTATTATTTTAGATAACATCCGAAAATCGAACGAAGTTTACAAAAATAGCGGTGTAGTTGTTGAAGACTTAGGTGATGGTATTTTAAATGTAGAGTTTCAATCTAAAATGAATACTATAGGCGGCGACGTACTCGCTGGACTAAATAAAGCTATTGATTTAGCTGAAAAAGACTTCCAAGGGTTAGTTGTAGGAAACCAAGCTGCTAATTTTTCTGTGGGTGCTAACATCGGAATGATTTTTATGATGGCTGTAGAACAGGAATACGACGAGCTTAATATGGCTATTAAATATTTCCAAGATACTATGATGCGCATGCGTTATTCTTCAATCCCTACAATTTCTGCACCACACGGTATGACTTTAGGTGGAGGTTGCGAACTTTCACTTCATGCAGACAAAATTGTTGCTGCTGCAGAAACTTATATTGGTTTGGTAGAGTTTGGCGTTGGAGTTATTCCTGGTGGTGGTGGTTCTAAGGAAATGGCATTACGTGCTAGTGACTTATTCTCTAAAGGAGATGTAGAACTTAATGTATTACAAGAGCATTTCTTAACCATAGGTATGGCTAAAGTTTCTACTTCGGCTTACGAAGCTTATGACACTAACATATTACAAAAAGGAAAAGATATTGTTGTAGTTAATAAAGACCGTCAAATTGGTATTGCTAAATCCTACGCAAAACTTATGGCTGAACAAGGCTACACGCAAGCTCCAAAAAGGCAAGATGTAAAGGTATTAGGAAAACAAGCTCTCGGTATGTTTTTAGTAGGTACCGACTCTATGCAAGCAAGTAAATACATAAGCGAACACGATCAAAAAATAGCTAATAAATTAGCTTACGTTATGGCTGGTGGCGATTTATCAGAACCTACCTTGGTTAATGAGCAATACTTATTAGACCTCGAAAGAGAAGCCTTTTTAAGTTTATGTACCGAACGTAAATCACTAGAGCGTATTGAACACATGTTGAAAAGAGGGAAACCTTTGAGAAACTAGTTTGATTCTAGAATTGAGAATTGAGAATTGAGAATTGAGAATTGAGAATTGAGAATTTTAAGTAATATGCGATGAATAAGGTAGAAAATTTAAAAATTTGGGAGAAATCTATGGATTTGGTGATACAAGTTTACGATTTAGCTTCAAACTTACCTGTTGATGAAAAGTATGGCTTATCCTCTCAAATAAAAAGGTGCGCTGTTTCAATACCTTCAAATATTGCTGAAGGGGCTGGCAGAAATTCCAATAAAGAATTTGCTTATTTTTTAAATATCTCAAACGGTTCTTCATACGAACTTCAAACTCAATTACTCTTGGCTTCAAATCTAAATTTAGTACCTAGTAATAAAGTTAAACCATTAATAGATATGATAATTGAAATACAGAAGATGAATTACAATTTCCAAAAGAAACTTAGGTAATCTCAGTACTCAATACTCATATCTCATATCTATAAAAAATGAAACAAGCATATATAGTAAAAGCATATAGAACAGCGGTGGGAAAAGCTCCTAAAGGAGTCTTCCGCTTTAAAAGAAGTGATGAATTGGCTGCTGAAACCATTCAACACATGATGAAAGAATTACCTCAACTCGATAAAAAACGAATTGATGATGTAATTGTAGGAAATGCCATGCCAGAAGGGTCGCAGGGTTTAAACATGGCGCGTTTAATTTCACTTATGGGGTTAGACATTGTTGATGTACCAGGGGTAACCGTAAATAGGTTTTGTTCATCGGGTATAGAAACTATTGGTATTGCTGCTGCAAAAATTCAAGCGGGAATGGCCGAATGTATTATCGCTGGTGGTACCGAAAGCATGAGTTCGGTTCCTATGACGGGTAACAAACCTGAATTGAACTACGACATTGCACAGTCTGGCCATGAAGACTATTACTGGGGAATGGGAAATACTGCCGAGGCTGTAGCCAATCAATTCAAAGTTTCGAGAGAGGATCAAGATGAGTTTGCTTTCAATTCG
Organism: uncultured Aquimarina sp.; assembly: GCA_947503135.1. GTDB lineage: Bacteria > Bacteroidota > Bacteroidia > Flavobacteriales > Flavobacteriaceae > Aquimarina. The sequence continues at coordinate 51,019 of CANNCQ010000003.1, forward strand.
CACATGAAAGCTTTAAAGGCTCAGGCCGAAAATCGTTTTCAAGATCAAATCGTACCTATTGATGTGGAGCAAGTTTACATCGACGCTAATGGAAAAAAAGCAACTCGAAAATATACTGTAACAAAAGATGAGGGTCCGCGCGCGGGAACAAGCATGGAAGCCTTGGCAAAATTACGTGCTGTTTTCGCTCAAGGCGGAAGTGTAACTGCTGGTAACTCGTCACAAATGAGTGACGGTGCTGCCTTTGTAATGGTAATGAGCGAGGATATGGTTAAGGAACTAAATCTTGAACCTATTGCTAGACTTGTAAATTATGCTGCCGCTGGTGTTGAACCTAGAATTATGGGTATTGGTCCTGTAAAAGCTATTCCGAAGGCCTTAAAACAAGCGGGTTTACAACAAAATGATTTATCGTTAATCGAATTAAACGAAGCCTTTGCTTCACAATCACTAGCTGTAATACGCGAATTAGGTTTAAACCAAGATATCGTAAATGTTAACGGTGGAGCAATTGCCCTTGGTCACCCCTTAGGATGTACAGGAGCTAAATTATCCGTTCAGTTATTCGACGAAATGCGAAAACAAAACATGCAAGGAAAATACGGTGCCGTGACTATGTGCGTGGGAACAGGTCAAGGGGCTTGTGGCGTTTTTGAGTTTTTAAACTAATCATTTTGAATGCTAAATTTTAAATGTTGAATTCTTAATGCAAAAAGACAATATTGTAGTTAATAAAAGTTTTGATTTTGCTCTTGCCATAATTGAATTATACAGAGTGTTAAATAATGAAAAAGAATTTATTATTTCGAAACAATTATTAAGAAGTGGTACTAGTATCGGTGCCAATATACTAAAAGCTACAGTTGCTTTTTCAAAAAAGGATTTTATTTATAAAATGTCCATAGCATCTAAAGAAGCAAGGTAAACCAGATACTGGTTACTATTATTAAATAAATCAAATTTAACTAATATTAATGTTGATATTCATTTAAAAGAAATTGATCACCTAGTCAGTATTTTGACCAAGATTGTAAAGACTTCTCAACAAAATTTATAGTTCAACATTTAAAATTTAAAACATAAAAATGGAAATATCTAAAAATAAAGACATACTAAGAGGAGGTCAATTCCTTGTAAAAGAAACTAAGTGCGAAGACATATTTACTCCTGAAGATTTTTCAGAAGAGCAAAATATGATGAAAGAAGCCGTACAAGAATTTGTAGATCGTGAAGTATGGCCCCACAAAGAACGTTTCGAGAAAAAAGATTATGCACTTACCGAAGAAGTAATGCGTAAAGCTGGTGAACTCGGTTTTTTAGGTGTAGCAGTTCCTGAAAAATACGATGGTTTAGGAATGGGCTTTGTTTCTACTATGTTAGTTTGCGATTATATTTCTGGCGCTACGGGTTCCGTAGCAACTGCCTTTGGAGCGCACACTGGTATCGGAACCATGCCAATTACATTATACGGAACCGAAGAACAACGTCAAAAATACGTTCCTAAATTAGCTACCGGCGAATGGTTTGGCGCTTATTGTTTAACTGAACCTGGTGCAGGCTCGGATGCTAATAGTGGAAAAACTAAAGCTGTGTTGAGCGAAGATGGGAAAACGTACAGTATTTCTGGTCAAAAAATGTGGATTTCAAATGCTGGTTTTTGTAATGTAATGATCGTTTTTGCTCGTATTGAAGACGACAAAAATATTACAGGTTTTATTGTTGAAAATGATCCTAGCAATGGAATCACCATGGGTGATGAGGAACATAAATTAGGTATTCACTCCTCCTCTACCCGACAAGTATTTTTTAGTGATACAGTTGTACCTGCAGAAAATATGTTAGCTGGCCGTGGTGAAGGCTTTAAAATTGCGATGAATGCACTTAACGTTGGTCGTATTAAATTAGCCGCAGCTTGTTTAGATGCTCAACGTAGAGTAATTAACAGTGCCGTAGGTTATGCTGCTGAGCGTATTCAATTTAAAACACCTATTATTGAATTTGGTGCTATTCGCAAAAAAATTGCTGAAATGGCTACCAATTGTTATGTTGGCGAGTCCGCATCATACCGAGCGGCAAAAAATATTGAAGATCGAATTGCTATCCGTATGTCGGAAGGTAATACGCATCAAGAAGCAGAGCTAAAAGGTGTAGAAGAATATGCTATTGAATGTTCAATATTAAAAGTTGCCGTTTCCGAACATGTACAAAGTTGTGCTGATGAAGGAATACAAATTTATGGTGGTATGGGATTCTCTGCTGACACCCCTATGGAATCGGCATGGAGAGATGCTCGTATTTCGCGTATTTATGAAGGAACTAACGAAATCAATCGCATGCTTTCTGTTGGTATGCTCGTTAAAAAAGCCATGAAAGGTCATGTAGATTTACTAGGACCTGCAATGGCTGTTGCTGATGAATTAACAGGAATTCCATCTTTTGACACCCCTGATTATTCGGAAACTTTATCGGAAGAAAAAGCAATATTAAAAAACCTCAAAAAAGTATTTTTAATGGTTGCAGGTAGTGCAGTTCAAAAATTTGGACCACAATTGGAAGAGCATCAACAATTATTAATTGCTGCGAGTGATATTTTAATTCAAATCTATATGGTAGAATCTGCCATATTACGTACCGAAAAGAACATCAAACGTACAAGTGTTGAAGCACAAAAAACAGCAATTGCTATGACCCAATTGTACTTATTTAATGCTATTGAAGACATTACCTCTAAAGCCAAAGAAGCTATTGTTAGTTTTGCAGAAGGTGACGAACAGCGTATGATGCTTATGGGACTTAAACGTTTCACTAAATATCAAAACATTCCAAACATAGTTGGGCTTAGAAATAGTATTGCCGATAAAATAACCGCGGAAAAGAAATATACTTTTTAGCCGTTATTTATATTTAGTTTTGAATTTAAACGAGCAAGCAAAAAAGCTTGCTCGTTTTTCTTTTTCAAACATAAATTGTACTCCTTAAAAAAAGTAACACTAAACTTATAATTCTTAATTTTGCTTTTAATGAACAAAAAAGTAATTTTTCAGAACTTAGGGCTTTTAGACTATAAAGAAGCCTGGGATTACCAGGATGAAGTCTTTAAAAACACCATTGCTCTTAAATTAAAAAAGACTCGTGAAGACGCCTCTATTGAAACTCCTAATCATTTACTTTTTGTAGAACATCCACATGTATTTACTTTAGGTAAAAGTGGAGATATGAGTCATTTATTAACTTCTGAAAAAGAGCTCAATAAAAAAGGGGTTACTTTTTATAAAATTAATCGCGGTGGTGATATTACCTATCATGGACCAGGACAAATAGTAGGTTATCCTATTTTAGATTTAGACAATTTTTTTACAGATATACATAAATACCTTCGCTTTTTAGAAGAAATGGTAATTTTAACCCTTGCTGAATACGGCCTTTCAGCTACTCGTAGCGAAGGAGAAACAGGGGTTTGGCTAGATGTAAATACGCCTTTTGCGCGTAAAATTTGCGCTATGGGCGTTCGCGCCAGTCGCTGGGTAACCATGCATGGTTTTGCCTTCAATATAAATACTGATTTGGGGTATTTTGATCATATTATCCCTTGCGGAATCAAAGGAAAGGGAGTTACTTCTTTAGAAGCTGAACTAGGCAAAAAAATCCCTTTAGAGGAAGTACACGAAAAGCTATTAAAACATTTTGAAGCTTTGTTCAAAGTAGAGTTTCTGAAAAAATAGCTTTTGTAAGTAGTCAACTTTAAAAACTACAGCATACCCAATAAGACCTGTTTCAGGACTTTACCATTCTATAAAAGGGATAACTATACATTTAAATAGTTTCCCTACTTTTCAAATACTGCTCTGACTCTGCTATTTTTCAATAAAAATAAATTATAAAAACCCTTAAACGCAACAGTGTTGCATTTAAGGGTTTTTAAACGTAGTATTGCAACTCATTTGCGATACCTATATTAATGAATATTACAATTAATAAATCAGACTCTTTAGGAATGCTAGTAAGCACCTTGTGTTTAATGCATTGCTTAGCTAGTCCTTTTCTAATAGCACTCACCGTTCAATTCAGTAAAGTAGCTACTTTTTGGGGCTACTTAGATGTGTTTTTTCTATTTATTTCCGCAATAGCGATATACCGTTCTTCTAAAACAATTAGCAAACAATGGGTAAAAACACAATTAATTGTTAGTTGGGGTGTATTATTATTTATTCTATTAAACGAAAAAACACACTGGCTAGAAATACCTGAAATTACCATATATATTCCAACCATAAGCTTACTGTTTCTTCATTTTTACAGTAGTAAATATTGCCAATGCGATAGCAAAAAATGTTGTACTTCAAAACTATAATATATGAATAAGAATAAAATTGAGCTTGAAGGAGATCATCACTTTTCTTCAAACGTTGAAACCCCTATGTCTCCCAATGCTTTTAAAAAGACTGACGACCAAAAAATAGTTACAATACAAGGTTTTTTTAAACAAATAATGGAGGAGCTAGGACTAGACCTTACAGATGATAGCTTGTCGGGAACCCCTTATCGCTTTGCTAAAATGTATGTAAAAGAGCTTTTTTATGGATTGAACCCCATAAACAAACCAAAACTTTCGACATTTAATAATACCTATGGTTATCAAAAAATGCTAGTAGAGCAAAATATTACTATTAATTCTTCTTGTGAACATCATTTTTTACCAATTACAGGTGTGGCACACATTGCCTATATCCCCGAAAAGAAAGTTGTAGGACTTTCCAAAATAAATCGTTTAGTAGATTATTATGCACATAGGCCACAAGTTCAAGAAAGACTGTGCTTGCAAATAGTAAAAGACCTACAGGAAGCCTTAGAAACTAAAAGTGTTATTGTAATGGTTGTTGCCAAACATTTATGTGTTTCCTCAAGAGGTATTAAAGACAAAAATAGCTTTACAACCACTTTAGAATTTGGAGGAAAGTTTGAAGATGTTAAATCAAGAAATGAATTTCTAAAAATTATTAATATCCCCTATGTAGAATAATACTATGGAAACTATAATTACGATTATTAGTTTTCTTGGCTCAGAAAAAACTACACTTTTAAAACAGTAAATAAACAGTTTTACAACGTTGAATATAAGAAATGTAGGGCGGTTAAAAAGGAATACATTTCGGTTTTAGACACTATCCCGGTAAGTGTGTAAAGTTTAAAAGGCAGTATCCTAAAAATTTAAATCTTAAATTTAGCTACTTCTAATTCCTTGTCTTCATCTGATTGTATTGTTAAGACCCTCTTCTCTTGATTTGATTTACCATAATTAAAAAAGATTATAACCTTGACAATTGTAGGTCCAGATATCTTTTGCGAACTATCATCATAATAATCTAAAATCACTTTATAGTCTCCTTTAATTGCCTTTTTTAACATAAATTCCTCAGGTCCAAACCCCTCTGTTAAATCTTCCGATAATCTACCACCAATTTTTGTGTTATCATTTTTATAATTACATTTTTCCCCATTTGGATCAATCACCCACAAATCTATATCAGTTTCATTATGATTCCAGTCTATTGTAATTCTAACATCAGTTTCTATTTCTGTAATTTTGTGAAAATCCTTTTTTTGAACTTTATTAAGTTTAATTTCTTTTTTATGATTTGTTATCAAATTTAATAATTCTACGTAGCAAATCCCTTCCATTCCTTCGTATTTAAAATCATCATCTTTTAGCATTATTGTCCCATCATAAATTTTATACAATAAGTCAAAACTTTTTTGATATTGTCCTTCTTCTTGATATGCCAAAGCTAAATCTCTATATGATTGGGGATCTTCAGGTCTTAACTCTAAAATTTTTCTATAAACCTCTAATGCTAAATCATAACTGTCAAAATATTCTAGCTTATAAGCAAGAGCCCTCATTAGTTCGTAATTATCTAAATCAATCTCAATTAGATTAGAAAGGACTAATAATGCCAATTCTTTGTTATTTCTCTTATTAAAAAAATCAGATACATCTAAATAGAAAGTGGGAATATTTAAATATTCATTTCTTAATTTGATATATTCATCATAAGCATCTATATCACTATTAAATTTTTCAAGTTGTTTAATAAATAACAGATCAGAATCTCTAGGTTGAAGAGTTATTTTATCTTCAATTTTCTCTTGTAGTACCGAGATAGCCTTTGCATTTTCTTTCTTGCCTGATTTGGTTGTGATAACAATCACTCCATTTGCTCCTCTTGATCCATATATAGCTGCGGCCGAAGCATCTTTAATCACAGACACCGAATCTATTTCATCTTTAGGAAGATCCCTATAATCTGATGTTAGTACACCATCTACTACATATAAAGGTGCTGCCAACTCTTGCAAAGATGAAATCCCTCTAATTCGTACGTTACTAATTTCATCTATTTTTACAGCAGTTACACTCCCAGAAAGACTACTTCTCTTGCTAGTCCCATAACCTACTACTACAACTTCTTCTAAAGATTTTACATCTTCTTCTAATACCACATCAATTATGCTATTAGAATTTACTCTAACTTCATTTGTCATAAAACCAATTGAAGAAAATTCTAAAATATCTCCTTGTTCAATATTAATTGCATAAAGACCATCAAAATCAGTTATAGTTCCAGTAGTTTTTCCTTTAACTGTAATATTAACCCCTGGTAATGGAAATTCATTACTACTAACTACACCTGTAACAGTAACGCCACCTCTATTATTATTTTGATTAATTTTTATTGAGTTTATCAAAGAATCTTGCCTCTTTTTGAGTTCTATTTTTTGATTTACAAGACTAATGGAGTCTTGCGCTTTTTTTAATTCTAATTCGTTTTTAACTTTCAAAATAGAATCCTTAATCCTTTTCACTCGTAAAATAGAGTCTTTTTTTCTTTTAATCGTTAATATATTTTCCCTTTTTTCTTCACGAATCTTAGCCTTTAAAATCGAATCCCAATCTTTATCATACCATTCTTTTACGTCTTTATATGTTTCTTTTAAATCTTCTCTTAAGTCTATCAGTTCTTCTTCTAAGTCTGTATTATTCTCTTTTTGGTTTTTTAAAATTTCTTTATATTCTTTTCTCAATTCTGTAGGGGGCTCAATTTTATATTTCACATAATCTTCTACTCTATCTAATATTATCATTGAAGTATAATCTGAAATTAATTTATACCCCTTTCCTAAAGCAATAATTTCATCCTTATTTTCTTCTTTACTATCAGATAAATATTCTAGCTTCTGTTTTGCCCATAGACGCCTTATCAAAGGAGTTTTATTTGAACTCTTATTTACAACCACTTTAAAACTATCCTCTACCTCATTATCATATCCGAATAATAACTCGATAGTGGTGTCTTGTTTAAATTTTCCCGAAACAGAAAATGTCCCAGAGATATTTGTGTGTTTTTTAGGATATATTTCAGAAATATTTTTGTTCCTTTTAATTCCTAAAAACTTATAATTTTGACTATTTAATTGATTCATTGCTTTATTTAAATCCTTTTTTATTAGATTTAGATAATTGCCTCCCGAGTTTTGAGCAATTTTTTTAAGTAAGCTGTAGTTTGCTGAAGTTTTTGAGCTAATCGTATAAACAGGTATTTTTAATTTATCTTGATTTGCACTAAAATTGACTAAGCCATCTGAAAAAAGAAGAATTTCATCACAATTAAACTTGGATGATAAAACTTTATATGATGTAGCTCCGTCATAAACAGCTGAGTTTAATTTTTGTTTTAACTCTTTCCAATCGCCATTTATAATCTTAAAATTTAACTTTCCCTTATTCTTAACATTAAAAAGAATTAAGTCAACATCAACCTTATTTAAATATTTAAAATATTTATCTAAAAGCTGAAATTCCATTTCTTTATTTCTAAAGCTCATGGAATATGATATATCCCACAAAAGTTGAATTCTGTTTGGCTTTTTCTTCGACTTTAAATTTGATGAAATATAGCCACTTATATTAAAATATTCTTTGTGAATTGCTGCATTAACTTCATTCTCCTTTTTGGGTAATTCAATGCTTAATATATTATTAGGTAAGTATTTTTTCCATTTTTTTTCTACGGTATAATCTCTATTACTTTCAATAAACCTCAAATTATTGTAACCTTTTATTATAGGCTTTTCTTTTTGCGCTATAGCTTTTACAGAAATTGAAAAATTTTCCAAAGTATCGCTTAAAACTAAAGGAAGGACATACTTTTCGTTAAAACCTAATTCTTCTTCATAAGAAACTATAACTCTTTTTAGTTTGTTAGGCAAAAGCGGGTATACACGAGTTTTATAATTATTTCCCTGAGTTTTTGTTAAAAGCGCAGGATCAATATTTTGTCTTACCGTACTTTCAAAAGCTATTCTTCCCAGCTCCTTCTCTACTACAACAGCCTCTCTTAAACTTCCGTTTATTTCCATCGCAAACCTAGAAACCGATTGCCCTTCTTCTAGAGGAAAAGAAAGCTCTCCTTCTAATGTACTATTTGTTTCATTAAAAAAAGACATATCATAAGTTGTTACCGCCGTATTTCCGGCAATAATTATATCTACTTTTAAATCCGATAATTTTAATTTTAATGAATCTCCAACTTTTACAGATGGAATTCTTTGGGAAAGCATCGAACAAACAAAAACTAATGTAACTAGTAGAGGTAATATTTTTTTCATATCCTTAAATATATGAAAGGTTTTTTTATAGATAGGTGCTACACTTCCAAAAGTTCTGAAAGAGATAAATCTAATGCTTTAGATATTTCAAGAAACGTATAAACTGTAAGATTTACTTTTTCTGTTTTTTCAAAAGCTTCTTGCATATCTTTTTCACAAGCTCTAGCCAAATCAGATTGTGACCATCCTCTTAAAGAACGTAATTCCTTAATTCGGTTTCCTAATTTTTCTTGTAATTCATCTTTAGCCACAAAACAAAGAGGAAATTTTAGATTCTATTTCTAATAAAATAAACCACTATGGACTTGAAGTCCATAGTTTTGGTTACGACTAAAAGTCATTCTATTATAAAGTTTGAACCATCATCTTTCGGCTTTCGGTGATGATCCAAATATTTGTTTACCATCTCATCTGTTATGTTCCCCGTACTCCAACAACCAAATCCAATACCCAAAAAATGACGACCCCAGTATCGATTCTTTAATTCTGGAAACTCCTGTTGAAGTTTTCGTGAACTTCTTCCTTTTAGCTTTTTTCCCAAACTACTAATTGAATGAGAAGGACTATATTCTACATGCATATGTATATGATTTTTAGAAACGACTCCTTTCAATATTTTCACCTCTTCGGAATCACAGATTTGCATCAAGAGAGTGCGACATCATATCTTCATATCACCCTTTAAAACACCGTATCTATATTTTGTACTCCAAACTAAATATACTCTTAATCTACTTACTGAATGACTATTTACACGTTGGAAACTACTCACATATTAAATGTAGGAACTTTTTAGAAGCTAAAAGCGAAATGCACTAAAGTGAATATTTTTAACTATTTCTGAGACCAATAAATTGTCAATTTGACTAAATACAAAAGAGCTGTTAATAATAAACCAAATCCAATTAGTAAAAAACCGATAAGAAAAATATGTGAGTCTTTTTTCAGAATACTCATTATTCCAACATATAAAATCGGAACTCCAATTACGGAATAAATTAAAATTCTATTTTTAAGATTAGGAATTACATCTATACCTGCTTGATTATAATTTTCTTGTATAAATTGATCTGAATAACCCAAACTTTTCAATTTTTTAAAAGTTCCTTTTTTGGATTCAAGATTTAAAATTCTTTGTTTAATAAATCCAATAATGAATGACTTTTCACTTTCTATACTAAATGGCTTTTCAACTAAATCGTCAATAGTTTTCGAAGATTCATAATTTGAAATTAAATCATTGTCAGTAGTCATTAATTCATCAAAACTTAAGTCTTTATCATATTTCTTTAAAAAGTCTCTAGCTAAATTCTTAATTTCAGCAATAATAAAATTTGATTCTCTAGCATATCCAATATTCGCTAAACCAATTTCTTCATTTAACGAATAAAATTGGTTAAGAAAATCATATTCAAAATCTGTTTTTAAACTCAAGTTTGCTAATTTCTCTACAAAATTATAAATGACTTCTTTTTCTTTTGAGCTCAATTGAATTAATTGAAGCATCGTAAAATAAATATTTAATAAAAGTTTTGGGTCTACTGTTAAATGATTTCCAATTACTTCTTCTAGCCTTTTCTGCCAATTATCATTTCTATAATCAATAGTAACAATAGCATATATTAAATCGTCTTGACTAATTCTATCCATGTAAAAATCAGAATAGATCTCTTCTTCAAATTCTTCTTTTGAAGTCTGCTGAGTCAATACTTTAAATGCTAATCTGATTACACTTTTCATCTCTATAATTTTAAATAGAAAGGAATGTTAAGACTCCTTTCTATTATTCCTTACCTTTTCTACTCCTCTTCTTCCTCCAAGGTGCATTCTTTTGCCAATCTCCTGCCATAATACACCCATAAGGCATAACCTCATCGATTACCTTGCCTAAGCCGTATTCTTCCATTTGGTTTCTTACGTTTTCAGCATTTTTATAGGCACTTGGTAATTCTGTAATATCAATTTCCTTAGAGAAAAATCGGATATCTAAACCTTCGGTTTCTTGTTTAAAAATTTCTTCAATAGTACCTGTTTTACTTTTTCTATGTTGGGTTCTACTGATATTTCTACCCGCTCCATGTGGTGCAAAACCTAAATTATTAACTGTAGTTTCTCCCTCTACAATCAATACTGGTTCAGACATATTCAAAGGAATCAATCTCGGCCCTGTAATATCAGGCATAAATTTTTTATCTAATGGGGTCGCTCCTTTTGCATGATAAAATAAATCTCCGTCTTTAAACACAAAATTATGCTCGTTCCAAAACCTGTTTTCAACTTCAATATCTAAGGTTTTAGCTACTGAATTATGAATAACTTCGTGATTCAATTTTGTCCAATCTCTTATTATTTGTAAAGCTTCCCAATAGGATTGTCCTTCTTCTGTATCAAAAGGAATCCACGCATTTTCCTTTAAGGTTTCTGGAGACAAATCCTTTCTGAATCGCTCTGCAATTTTCATCCCTTTAGTATACAATCTCGCTCCTGGTCCTCGCGAACCGTGATGAGTAACCATCATTGTATTACCTGTTTTTTTAGATTTTCCAACAAACAAAAAATGATTTCCATCTCCTTGTGTCCCTAAATGTGCTCTTGCCCCTTGAATCATTTGTTGATCCTTCAAAAAGTAATTCCCTTCAAAATCTTCTAACAATGCTGTAGGGAATCGAAATTGTGTGTTTCTATCTCTTCCTCCTGGACCAAAATGCGTATTCGCATGGGCAGCATCCAAAATTTCTTTTGGATCTACTTTTCCAAAATCAGTTAACATTACTGAACAGCAAATATCGGCACTATGCATTCCCGGATGAATGGCATTTTTAGCGACTACCACTCCACCCACAGGAATGGTTCCTGGAGGCCCTGCTGGACAGGCATCGGGCATTACTGCTCCATCTACTAATGTTGGCGTTTTCATTAAAGTTCTCATAGATCCCAACACCTTAGCAACATTATCCTCTTCCAATTCATTTTCTGCTTTAATATTAATGGCAAATGGAATGGCTTCTTTATGCAATTCAATTGGGTCTGGTAACTTAAATTGCTCTAAATAGCTATGCATAGCTTCTTCTTCTAATTGATTTGCATTGATATATTCAATAGCATCCTTCATCCATTTACCTTGTCGAAAACCTAATTCAATTAAGGTATGTCCTGTAATTTGTTTTTTATATTCCATTTTAGTTGGTCTTTACTATATTTTAATTTCTTTAAGTATTAATTTAAAAGTCTTGGAAGTTATTTTTAGACTAAACATTTCACTTTCAACTACATCTATATCAAGTAAATCTATAGTTATCAATATTTCTTCTAAATTTTGTAATACATTTTCTTTATCATAAAATGGTATTACGTCTTCATCCTTCTCTTTTGTTAAACTAAGTGCATTAACTTCTGCATATTTTTATACATAGTTCTTCCCAAAACAGGGCATCTTTTTCTAATAGATAATCAATGTTAAAAATATTTTTTGTTTTCATTTTCACTTTTTGTAAGCCCCACCAACCCCGGCGTTTGGTGGAGCATTTCAGTTAATAAGTCCATTCCACAAGACTTTTTCTTAATTACACTACAAATATGATTTCATACTACGCAATTATTTTGCGTATTTAAAACTTATTTATTCACTGAAAAAATATCCTTTAATTGTTCAATTACATTTCCATTCCCAGCAACCGTAATTTCTCCAATCTTGTCAGCAATTTTTTCTACATATTCCATTTCTTTTAATTTGAATAACATAGTGTTATCTTCCATTAATTTGGCTGTATTTAACAAGCTTCGAGTAGAAGCTGTTTCTTCTCGACGCATAATAACATTAGCTTGCGCTTTTTTGTGAGCGACCAATACTTGATTCATAATATCTTTCATATCACCTGGCAAGATCACATCTCGAATACCTGTATGTAAAACATTAACTCCTAGTTTAGCTACTTGACTTTTTACTTGTTCTAATACCGCTTTGGCAATATTCTCCTTTTCATCTAATAACTCATCCAAAGTGTAGCTTCCCACAAAGACTCGTAAAGCCAACTGCAAAACGATGTATAATTGTTTTTCGTAATCTTTATTATGCATCAAAGCTGTTTCAACATCTACTACTTTGTATTGTGCATAAAAATTTATTCGAACTGCGGCTTTATCTTTAGTTAACAATTCTTGACCCGCAACTTCTAACTGTAATTGACGTAAATCGGCCTTTGCAATTTTAATAGTTTGTTGGTTTCTCCAGAAATGATATGTACCACGCTCCAGGGTTTTAGTTACCTCATCATCCACTATCATAATGGCCTTTTCATAAGCAGCTACTTCAAATACACGGATGTATTTACTCAACTCACTCTTACCATACAAGCTTTTACTAATATCTTCAGTAATTTCAATTTTGTTTAAATCTGCTGTAACAAATTTATACGCTAACAAACCATTCCAATAAGCATAACGACCAGATGTAAGTACATTTTTAAATAGGTTATTTTCATATACCAAAACAAGTTCGTTATCTTTTATTTCGATAACTGTTAATTTACTTGACAAGGTTTCATCTCTAAGTAAAATATCTAACGCCACTGGTGTATTAAAAGGTAAAAGCATATTATACTTTATTACACTCTCATTAAACTTTAACCAGTGTTTCCCTTGAGTAATTACACGTTGATAATCTCCATTTTTGAATACTAATCCTACATGTCCTGCATTAATTCTAACTTGTTTCATTTTTTTAATTCTTAAACCTATCTATTTGATAGGTAGGTTAAACTTTATAATAGATCTCTCTTCTAGAGAATGACTATTCTTTAGTAAACAATGAAAAATGAAACCATCTTTTGAATTACGGAAGTATCAGGTTTTAATAAATTGAGTAAAGCGTTTTTCTTCAGATTTTAATTTGTGTGTAAAAAGTAAATCCTTCATTACATCTTAAATCATAATCTTCAAAAAAGTCAATACAGAAATTGTATTAAATTACTTGATATTTCAAGGTACTCTTGAGACTGTTTTACGACACAAATGCTATTAAAACCAGTTTCATCTTACATTGTTTTTGCCATTTAAAGTGTGACGCACTTGGAAATCAGTTTTATAAGATGATCAGCTTTGGAGATGGATTTTGAGTCCATTTCAAAACAACAACCAAAATGTTGCGCGTTTACCAATTCCGCCACATTGCCTAAAGCAAGGCAGGACTCGAACCTGCAATTTGAAAACCTATTACTCTAACCAGACTGAGCTACCCAGATATAAATCTGGAGCAGGATTCGAACCTGCGACACATAGGGTGGTGTTTGTTTTTTGGAAAACAAACCAAACCTTCAAGTCAAGTTGAACATAAAAACCTAATACCATACGGCAAGGATTTATACAATAGTGCTATACCGAAACACTTAACAAGACTTACTTGATGTGGAAGTAGTAGGACTCGAACCTACATGTCCTTTCGGAACCTGATTTACAGTCAGGCGAGCCAACCAATTGCTCAATACTTCCTTTTTATATGTTTAAGAACTTTTAATTTAGCTCCACCAACTCCCTATTTGGCGGAGCATTCTACACACCTATGAGATGGTTTTACCTCCCCTTTCTCATAATGACACTACAAATATTAAATACTACTACGCAATTATTTTGCGTAATAATTAATTGTTTGTAAAATTTGTAGGAATAGCAAGACTCGAACTCGCATCATTGGAATCGTACTCCAAAATTTTATCCAATTAAACTATATTCCTATTTCGGTGTTTTCGGGGATCGAACCTCTGTGCTGACCATCCACAGTTAGACACTTTACCTAATAAGCTAAAAACACCATTTTGTCAACCTGAAAGGATTCGAACCTTTACGACAAGAATCAAAATCTTGTATGCTACCGTTACATCACAGGTTATCATAGTATAAGGAGAGAGACTCGAACTCTCAAAAATCTGACTCTAAATCAGACGTGTTTACCAATTTCACCATCCCTAAATTATATCTGTATTCCGTAGGGGAATCGAACCCCTAATCCCACATAGAAAGTGTGCTGTCTTAACCATTTGACCAACGGAACATTTCGTCTGAGAAGCAGGACTCGAACCTGCAACCTCCTGCATCCAAAGCAGGTAAACTTCCAATCGTTATCTTCCCAGTGGTTTGCACCAATCCTATTGTTATAGAATCAATATTTTGAGAGACAGTCAAAATATTTTAGTTTTTTAACTAAGGTGCATTGAAACAAGAATGAAATTCGAACTCATAATAAACGGATTTGCAATCCGCTGCCTTAACCTTTCAGCCATCTTGTCTTTTTATTATTACTTTGCGGAGAGCAAGGGAATTGAACCCTTACCACTTTTACATGGACTTGATTAGCCGTCAAGCACAACGAACCAATATTTGTCTACTCTCCATTTTTATTCATAAAAAAAGCACCTCTTTTCGGGAGGTGCTTTTTAAAATTATAAATTGTTTTACATCAACTTATAAGATTAGTTTTCTCCCTAGTATATAGATATACTTCACTATTGCGATACGCTCCAATTTGATTTAGCGAACTAAAACAATCTATGGGTTGTGGTATTTGTTCTAAATGAAGTTTCATATCGTTATTTATTATTTCAAAATTTGTTTGTCTTGTTGTTATTTCCGACGGTGCAAATATGTGAGTGA
Source organism: uncultured Aquimarina sp. (assembly GCA_947503135.1). Classification (GTDB taxonomy): domain Bacteria; phylum Bacteroidota; class Bacteroidia; order Flavobacteriales; family Flavobacteriaceae; genus Aquimarina. The sequence continues at coordinate 66,331 of CANNCQ010000003.1, forward strand.
TATTTGAATTACACAAGAAAAAAATAAATTTAATTTATTGATTATCAGTATTTTAATAAAAAATCAAGCAATAGAATCCCTATCCGTTTTTTACGGATATTTTACATTTATACAACTGTCTGTCTCTCAATTGTTTTATGTTTCAACTACGCTATTTTTAATTCTTTAGTTCTTCTCAAATATTTTTTATTTTTTTTCAAAAAAAAAGCATCCAATACGTTGGATGCTTATGTTTATATCTAATTTTCGAGTTTAAATCAATTCAAAAAACGTTTAGAAAGCACAAATAACATCCTCTTAGGCGTAAGTAATCCACTTATCGAGCGATATTGACACGGACTAATTAGTCTATCTTGGTTATTATGTTTTCTAAACTGTTTCATTTTATATTGCAAATATGCAATTTTTTTTAACTCTTAATTACTTCTCTTTTATAAAATTCGCTTCTAAGCTTTCCTAGTAATTCATTTATCACAATTAAATTTACAACTATTGGCAAGCTTGATTTTTTGTACAATTCCTCTAATTGGTTTTTAAGGTCTTCAGCCCAAAGCACCAATTTATCATATTCATAGCTTCCATTTTTAATTTCTAAAAGAAACTTTCTATCACTTCGTTTTACATAAAGTGTATTTTCAATAGCTATTTCCTTTGCCATATGAAGTAATCGAAAAGTATGCATCATATTTTTAGAGTCATAGTTTTTCCCATGAGATACCGTTGTTTTGTATCGCTCTTCATTTCGTTTTTCAACCCAATCCCAATATTCCTTATACTTTTTACAATATGAAGAATACCCATCCTTATTAAAAAATAGCATCCCTATAGGTTCTTCCTCTTTAGGAATAGAACTTAAAGCTAATTGATTCGCTTTTTCATTTCTTATCAATCCCTTATAGGGAATATCAATACTATGGTATAAATTATGGCAATCTTTTAAATGAGAAATATTAGCTATTCCACAATCTTCTTGTTTTATATTTCTTAGGTCAATAAACTTCTTAAAAGGTATTGATTTTCCTTTTTCATATACAAAACAAAAATCTAAAACTGATTTACGTTCCTTTTCAACAGGGTTTACAATCTTTTTTTCTAAACCTCTAGCTTTTTTAATTTGTGTAAACGCATAATTAGCAAATGATTTTTCACATTGTTTAGATAAGAAATACTCTAATTTTATCTTATCAAATAATTCATCTTTATATAAAATACATTCCCCTGGCACATTTAATAACTCCAGTATATTTGGATTGTTTTTCGCACATAATTCTATGAATTTTCTTAATTCATAATAAACAATATCATTTGTTTCATTATTAATTTGACCTATATAATCTAATGAATAAAAGTCGGTTTTAGGTAAAATGAACACTCCTCGAATATCAGTATCCGATGTAGGAGTGTCCAAACCATAAGCCCTACTACCACTTATACATTCAAAAATGATGTGCCCCTCTTTTTTTAATTCTTCTATAGTCATTACACTGTTTTTAAAAAGAAAGTATTGAACTCTTCTGGGTTTGCACTTTTGTTTTTCAAATCAACTTTTAGATGTTCATTTTCTTTAATTATCGCTCTAACTAAAGCTATTAACTCCTTATCAACTGGAGCATTGCTTTTTTCTATCTCTTTACTTTTCAAAAGAATTAATTCATCAAGCTTAGGATAATATTCTGAATCTATTAATGGATATAATTCCTTAAAATCAACAGGAGGAATCGTTACTTTTTTACATATCCAATTAGCACATAAAGCTGTTCTTATTGCATAAAAAAAACTTTTCAATGTCATTATTTCAGTACCTAAAATTTCTTCAAAACCTTTATTCATACTATGGTAGTGGTAGAACCCAGAAACAGGATTAAAGTTATTTATTGCGATACTTCTAAACTCTTCAATTATTAAGTTATCCCCTCTGTAAACTATTGGAGAAAATAACCACCCTAAAAAAGAAGCATTAGACTTATAAAGTAACTTTAATGCCTTTCGAATATCCCAACCTGAACCATCTAATTCTAAATCAGTCATAAATTCGATAGTATCTTTTTGCTCCCAAAGATTCAAATACCAGTCTTTTTTATGTTTATACACAAATCGAATATCATAATCTGAATCTGGTGAAGCAAAACCCCAAGCTCTACTTCCTGATTCTACAGCGAATAAGATTTCAATACCTTTTTCTCTTTCTATTTCCTTTAATTTCTTTAAGATTTCAGCTTTCATAGCTTATAATTTAATTACAGTACAAATGTGCTCAATTAGTACGCAATTATTTTGCGTACTAATTAAAATTCTCTAAAATAGTGTAAACAATAGAAATTCTCGTTGCTAAATCTTTATCCTTCACTTTGAAAAAAGCTCTTTCTAATTTCTTTAAAACATTATCTGAAGTAAACCAATCTTCTATGCTTTTACAAAGGGTATTATCAATACCATTTAAGGTTGAATCAACTATAAAATTGACTAAATGGAGAGAATTTGAATTCTCTAGAATGGAAAACACATTCTTAGTATTAGTATACTTAAATGCCAAATTGATTGTGTCTACTAATCGGTCAAAATTATAACTAGTTTCCTCAATTGTATTTACTAATAAATTTGTTATAAAATTTTCTATCGCCTCAACCTCACTTAATGGCCAAGTTTCCCATTCTGAATAGTTTAGTTTTTCAAAAATTATGAAGTCACTCAATAAGTCATTTTCAGAGCAATATATTAACTCCAAAATCCTAGGTAAAAAATGCTTATAATCCTCAATATCTCCATAAGTAGTTACCGCAGATCTCATAAAATGTCCTAGTTCATTTTCTGTTAATTGACTTAATGGTTTTGAAAGTAACAAACGAATTTCTTCATTTGAAACACAGCATTCACAACTCCTTTTCCTTAAATTTCCTTCAACTACATATTTACTAAATACAACATATAAAATATCCTTAGTTGATTCAAACTTTGTCTTCATACTTCAATAATCCAACCTATCTACGCAATTATTTAACGTAGTAAATAATTATCTTTATTCTAAATTAGAATCTAATGGATTTAAAGGAGCGATTTTACACCCTACTAAATAAATATACTTCCGAAGAGGAAACCTCAAATTTATGGAATCAAGTATACCTAGCTTATACTCAAAGTCATCGAAAATATCACAATCTAAATCATTTAAAAGAGTTGTTTACATATTATGACTTACATCAGAGTGCAATTCAAAATAATGTAGCTGTTAGCTTTGCTATCTTTTATCATGATCTTGCTTATGAAGTTTTGAAAAATGATAACGAAGAAAAAAGTGTTACAAAAGCATTGCTAGTTCTTCAACAAATCAATTTCCCACCAAAGGAATTACAAATCGTAGAAGACTTAATTATTTGTACTAAAAGCCACACCAGTCTTACTCTAGACCAAGGTTTCATGATTGACTTTGACTTAGCCATTTTAGGTCAAACTGATACTACTTATAATATATACTCAGCAAATAAGAGCCGAATACAAAATAATTCCTACTATCATTTATAAACAAGGTCGTAAAAAGGTACTCCAGCATTTTTTAGATAAAGAAAATATTTTTCAGACCTCAACTTTTAAATCTCAATTCGAAAAAAAAAGCTAGAATTAATCTAACTAAAGAACTCGAACAATTGTAATATGGCAATAAATAAAAATGCATTAATAAGGTATAAAACTATTGATAAGTGTTTACAAAATCATTATCGACAATGGACATTGGATGATTTAATAGAAGCTTGCTCTGACTCATTAAACGAATATGAAGGACGTGAAATAAATGTAAGTAAGAGAACTATCCAATTGGATATTCAAATGATGCGTAGTGATAAACTAGGATATAATGCTCCTATTGAAGTATATCAAAGGAAATATTATAAATATGCTGAAGAAGATTTTTCTATAACAGATATTCCTATTACAGAAACAGACATGAGTGTTTTATCTGAAACTGTAGAAATGCTAAAGCAATTCAAAGACTTCTCACTATTTTCAGAATTAGGAGGAATTATTCAAAGACTAGAAGACAAAGTATATACCGAGAGAACAAAGCAGTCATCTATCATTCATTTAGACAAAAATGAAAACCTAAAAGGTTTAGAACATTTAGATACCTTATATCAAGCCATCCTAAAAAAGATAGTTCTGAAAATAACCTATAAATCTTTTAAAGCTAGACAAGCTAATGTAATGACTTTTCACCCCTTCATTCTAAAAGAATTTAATAATCGATGGTTTTTAGTAGGTAAACCAAATTCTAAATCTAAACAACCAGTAGTTACTTTAGCTTTAGATCGAATTATAGCTTTAGATTATGATACCTCAATTGAATATGTAAATCATAATTTTGATGGTGATATTTACTACGAAAATACCATTGGTGTTACGGTAATGGATAATCATAGTTTACAAGATATCGTAATGAAAATTGATCGAAAAAATGCCCCTTATGTGATTACTAAACCTTTCCATCATTCACAAAAGGTTATCGAAACATTAGAGGATGGAAGTATTGTATTTAGTATCAAAGTACATCTCAATTTCGAATTAGAACGCCTAATTATGGGTTTTGGAGAAACATTAGAAGTTTTAAAACCTAGACATCTTAGAAAAAGAATTAAGAATAAGTTTGAAATGGGGAGTAAACTATATTTTAAAAACAACAACTCCCGTAATCATTAATGATTCGGGAGTGTTTTGTGGAGTCGGAGGGATTCGAACCCTCGTCCAAACAAGCAATTAACCTGCTTTCTACACGCTTAGTTTTTGGTTAAATTTTCGAGAATTTGCCGGTCAAAAACAACCAACGCATTCCTTATTCTTAATTAATCTCGAAAGTACATCAAGAACCTGTACAGTCTTAGCTTACTTTTACGAAACTCAATACCAAACGCCGTAAACCAAGGCTGTTGAAGAGTTTCCTGCTTGTCTACCTAGTAGACCGAGGCTTAATCCTACTATAATTCGGATTATGCAGCTAGGGCGTAGTTATTCTCGCCGTTTAAAAAAGTGATACAGATATTTACGAGCATTAACATCTTAGCTCGGCGTGCTTACAAATCAATTCGACTCGCTGTCAAAACCAGTCGACCCCATTGTATTACAACAAACAAAAATGAATTTTAATTGTTATAAGGCTACAAATATAATTGTAATATATTTGTAGTTGCTAATTTTAAACAAATTTTATACCAAAAGTATTGAAGTTTGCCCTTTTAAAAGAAAGAAAGTTAACTGGTGATAAACGCGTATTGTTTTCGCCAACACAACTTGCCGATATTATAAAAAAATACCCGCAGCACAAATTTGTTGTAGAGTCCTCCCCTACTCGATGTTTTTCTGACAAAAGCTATCTTGACTTAGGTATTGAAGTAGTCTCAAACATTTCTGATTGTGAGGTTTTACTAGGCATTAAAGAGGTTCCTGTAAATGATTTAATTTCGGGTAAAACTTATTTTTTCTTTTCTCACACTACCAAAAAACAACTTCATAATAAAAATTATCTTCAGGAGTTAAAGAATAAAAAAATCACTTTTTTTGATTACGAAAACTTTACCGATTCCAATAACCGAAGACTGGTTGCTTTTGGCAAAAATGCAGGTCAAATAGGTGCGTATCATGCTATTCGAACTTACGGATTAAAACACCAGCTTTTTAAACTTCCCAACCCATATCAGTGCGATACTTTGGAAGAACTTATTTTTTTTGCTTCTAACGTAAGTTTACCTCCTATTAAAATAGTAACTACTGGTACTGGGAATGTTGGTAGAGGTATTGACGATTTTTTTAACCGTATTGGAATAAATAAAATTAGCCCCGTTGATTTTTTAAACACCAATTATTCTAAAGCTACGTATACCCAACTTAGTAAAAAGGACTATTTAGTACACAAGGAAGGCAAAAGGTTTACTATTGAGGATTTCAACCTCGCCCCAAACACCTATAAAAGCGACTTTTTAAAATACGCAATGCAAGCTGAACTATTTGTAGCTGGACATTATTACCATAAAGGTATGCCCCTGTTTTTTGAACGTAACAACATAAATTCTCCCGATTTTAAAATAAATACTATAGCCGACATTTCTTGTGATATAAATACCCCAATACCAACTTGTATAAGAGTATCTACCCCTGAAAACCCTATTTATGGGTATCATAAAGAAAAAGGTACAGAAAGTGATTTCTTGAAAAAAGAAAGTATTGCCGTTGTTGCAGTAGACAACTTGCCTTGCGAATTACCCAAAACATCTAGTATTGCTTTTGGAAATCAATTTATAGCAAATATACTTCCCTATATAACTAAAGATTTAAATCACCCAATACTTAAAAAAGCATGTGTATTTAACAAAGGGGTTTTTACTAAAAAATATAATTATTTAAACGATTTTTTGGTAAATGAAAAATTTGAATTAACTGAATAAGCAATATCAAAAGGTTTTATATTTGCCAAAATTTTACTTTAATGACTACTGAAAAACTTGTTGCTGAAATTAAACGAAAAAAATCATTCCTTTGCATTGGTTTAGACGTGGATTTAAATAAAATTCCTGCTCATTTACTACAAACGGAAGACCCTATTTTTGAATTCAATAAGGCAATTATTGATGCCACACATCATTTGGCTGTAAGTTACAAACCTAACACCGCTTTTTATGAAGCCTATGGTATTAAAGGCTGGAAATCTTTAGAAAAAACAATACATTACATTAATAAAAATTACCCCGAAATTTTTACTATTGCCGACGCTAAACGTGGTGACATCGGAAATACTTCAACGATGTATGCTAAAGCTTTTTTAGAAGACTTAGCTTTTGACTCCGTTACCGTAGCTCCGTATATGGGTAAAGATTCTGTAGAGCCTTTTTTAGCTTTTAAAAACAAACACACCATTATGCTGGCGTTAACCTCTAACCAAGGTGCATTTGATTTTCAAACAAAAAAAATAGACCATAAAGAAGTATACAAACATGTTTTAGAAACTTCGAAATCATGGGAAAATTCCGAAAACTTAATGTATGTTGTAGGGGCTACTAAGGCTGAATATTTTACTGAAATTAGAAAAATAGTTCCGAATAGTTTTTTATTAGTTCCTGGTGTTGGCGCTCAAGGCGGAAGTTTATCAGAGGTATGCAAATATGGATTAAACGATCAAATTGGTCTTTTAATTAATTCTTCACGAGGAATTATTTACGCTAGTAACGGAACTGATTTTGCTGAAAAGGCTACTATTGCTGCTGAAAAACTTCAGCAAGAAATGACTGCCTTTATTTAACAATAACTATCCTTAAGGTAACAAAATCACTTCGACAGATTCGTTTTCGTTAATTTTTGTACTAAACTCAGGCACAAAAACATAAGCGTTGGCTTCTATAAATCCAGAAATCATTGCTGAACTTTGCTGAGAAAGCACGCTAACACTATGCCCTTTTACTACTGCTTTTAAAAACTGTGCTCGTATTCCTTTTACGGTATAATCATGACTCAGTTTTCTGTTAACTCTAGGTAAGTGTGGTTTTTCAATACCGGAATAATAGCGAAGCATAGGCAATGCATACATATAAAAACAGGTGAGTGCTGAAGCTGGGTTGCCTGGTAAGGCAAAAATAAAACAAGCTGCTCTTTTTCCGAAAAACAGTGGCTTTCCTGGTTTCTGTTTAATTTTATAAAAAATTTCTTCTGTACCTATTTCTTTTAGTGACTTCCCTACATAATCGTAATCGCCAACAGATATCCCTCCGCTAACTAAAACGAAGTTATGGTTTTTTGTAACTTCATCTAAAAGCGATTTAGTCTGTTGAAAATCGTCTGTTACTTTATATATTTCATAATCAATTACTCCTTCCTGTTTTAGAGTGTTTGCTAACAAAACAGAGTTGCTTTCATAAATTTTTCCGTGAGTTAAAGGCGCCCCTGGTTGCACTAATTCACTTCCCGTAACGACAATAGCTACTTTTGGTTTAGGAAATACTTTTACCATTGTAACTCCCAAACTAGTTAAATAACTAATAACCGAGGGTGACACTATTGTCTTTTTAGAGACAGCCAAGCTACCTTTAGTAATTTGTTCGGCTTGTGCCCTAATATTTTGTTGTGGCTTAGGTTGCTCTTCCAAAAGCAACGTACTATTTGTTACTGATGTTTTTTCTTGCATAATAACAGCATTGGCTGTTGGGGGCACTGCTGCTCCTGTAAAAATACGCACCGCTTCTCCTTGTTTTAAAGAAACTACATGTGCGTCACCTGCTTTTACCTCTCCTACAATAGTATATTCTAAACTGTCGTGAAACTTAATAGCATAACCATCCATCGCCGATTGAGCAAATGGTGGCATATCAATTGCCGAAAGTACTTCCTCCGCCAATACATATCCTAAACTATTTTCTACAGAAATAGAAATTGGTGTTCCTTTATAAAAAAATGAGTTTACTTTTAAAATTGCATCTTCAACTGAAATCATAAGGATAGATTTAAAACAAAAACAACTACGAAAATCGTAGTTGTTTTTAAAATATAAATTTAATAAAAGATATTACCAGTTATTAGCGCACTTTGAAAAAGATTGGTTGAACTTTTCAACGATCTCATTTAATTTATCTGTGTAATATAACTTTGTTTCACTTAACGTTTCTTTTTCCAAAGCATCTACCGTTTTTGTAAATGAAACGCGTGAGATACTCAATGCTTCTGTACAACCAATACTTGTAGCTAGTTTTTCGTAGCTTCTTTGAATTTCTGTTAAAGCAACTTCAGCATTAACTTTTATTCTTTTTTGCTGTACTAATTCATTGGCTCTTTGTTGCTTTAATGCTGCAACTTGCTTTTGCTGATCTGCAATTTGTTTTTGTAATAAACGTTGTTGTTCTAACAATTCCTTTTGCTTAGCTAGCAAATCTTCTTGTTGTGCATTCAAATCGTTATCGTAATCTTCATTCTCATAATTAGACTCGTTGTAGTCTTCATTACCTGCATTTTGTCTCGCTTCAATATCATTTACAGGTATGTTTGTACACTTTGAAAGTGCGTCAATCATTAACTTTGCTTTTTCGCGGGAACGCTTTGCAAAAAACCGAGCGCGTTCGTACGTATTTTCCACTTGAGCTCTATCACAAGCCTCAAAACCTTGATAAGCCAATTCTGAAACTTGAGAGCATCCGCAATTTGCTGTAATTTCTTCAACTTCGGTGAAAGCTTCCATTGCTTTTTCCGTCCACTCTTTAATATGTTCTGTATTATTTCCTTCGTAAGCTTTATTTGTATTTGACACAGCGTAATTTGCAGAACTAAAAGCAGTATCGCATTTTTGTGCATATGTTTGTATCGAAAGAAAAATAACTACTGAAAGACAAAATAAGTTTTTCATAAAAATTGGTTTGGGTTCTATATAAAATTATAATGTGCAATTTATCGTGAAATATAGCATTTAATCTAAATCTATCAAAAGCTTGACCAAACTAAGTTTGAAAAAGAAATTAATAATTGTTTATATTTATTACCTATAAGTATTTAATTTGAAAATAAATGAAGTCTTCTATAATCTCAGCTATAAATCAAAATTTAAACCAAGCTATTTCTCTTTTAAATACTATTGAAAACAGCTCATATACAAATACTACAGTTGGTCCTTATCATTCAAGTATTGGTTCGCATTTACGCCATACGCTTGATTTTTTTCAATGTATTATCGATGGTTTAGATGCCAATGAAATAAATCTTACCCAACGCAAAAGGGATGAAACTATAGCGAATGACAAAGACATAGCCATTTCTAAAATTCGAGAAATTCAAGAAACCTTTGTACATTTTACAGACATTAATACCGATTATATCATACATGTAACCGATGATTTAGGGCAGGGAGAAGTAACGGTTAGCTATACCTTGGAAAGCATAATGGCTTTTGCTCACAGCCATGCCATACATCATTTTGCAACTATAGGCTACCTTTTACATCAGCTAAATATTCAACACACCGTAAAAGGATTTGGGTACAACCCTACCACACCAATTGAGCAACGTAAAGGCATATAAATCGGCGTAAAGGCTTTATATTTGCCAAAAAAAAGTGCGTACTTCTAAGTCCTTTTCATTTAACAATCTTTCAAAGCTAAAAGCTCAATTACTATCGTGGGCACAACAGTTCGAAGAGGTAGTATGGTTAGACTCTAATAGCTACCTAAACAAAACCGCTGGCGAGTACGAAGCTGTTTTAGCTGTAGATGCTTTTACGTTACTAAAAACAGATACTGCTGATGCTTTTGAAAAATTAAAAGAATATCAAAACCTTTCTAAGGATTGGCTTTTTGGATACCTAACCTATGACCTTAAAAACGACGTAGAAAAATTAACTTCAACAAACAGTGATGAACTGAATTTTCCTGATTTATTTTTTTTTCAACCTAAAAAAATAATCCGCTTAATTGGTAGCACTATCTATTTTGATTATTTAAATGTGGTAAGCGATGAAATCGACGCTGATTTTAACGCACTAACAAACGAGGCGATTTTTGAAGAAACGGCTACTTTCAAAAAAGCTAAAATTGAGCTTAAAATTACTAAAGACACTTACAAAGAAAAAGTAGGACAAATAAAAAAACACATCGCTAAAGGCGATATATATGAAGCCAATTTTTGTCAAGAATTTTTTGCTAAAAACACAACAATAAATCCATTATCTACATATAAAGCTTTAAATGCTATTTCCAAACCGCCAATGGCCAGCTTTTTAAAAGCTGATAATCTTTATGCACTTTGCGCTTCACCAGAAAGGTACCTGAAAAAAAAAGGAAATTTAATTACTTCACAACCTATTAAAGGAACAGCTAAAAGAGCTAACTCAATAAAGGAAGATGAAATACTTGCCCAAAATTTGGGAAGCAATTTAAAAGAGCGTTCAGAAAACATTATGATTGTTGACTTGGTTCGAAACGATTTATCAAAAACAGCCCTCAAAGGAAGCGTTAAAGTGCATGAGCTTTGCAAAGTTTACGCTTTTGAACAAGTACACCAAATGATCTCCACAATTACAAGTAAGGTTAGTAATAGCACCTCACCTGTTGATGTTTTAAAATCTACTTTTCCTATGGGAAGTATGACGGGGGCTCCTAAAATTTCTGCTATGAAAATTATAGAAAATTTAGAAGCTACCAAAAGGGGCTTGTATAGTGGAAGCATTGGCTATTTTACTCCCGAGGGTGATTTTGATTTTAATGTGGTAATTCGCAGTATTTTATACAATGAAGAAAAAAAATACATTTCCTTATCTGTAGGAGGCGCTATTACTAATAAATCTGATATTAACAGTGAATATGAAGAATGCTTACTAAAAGTAAAAGCACTCCGTAAGGTATTAGAATAATTGATTATTATCCCTTAAATTTACTTCAATAAATTTCAAAATATCATGAAGTTAGAAGAATTTAAATCCGCCCTTAAAAACCTATCTCAAATAGCTTTTGAACTTCCTAACGGGCAATTAGTACCTAAACATTTTCATGTTACCGAAGTGGGTAAAGTAACTAAAGATTTTATTGATTGCGGTGGCGTACTACGAAAGGAACGTGTTGTTAATTTTCAACTTTGGGAAGCTGATGATTACGACCACAGGTTAAATCCTGATAAATTACTAAACATTATTACTATTGCCGAAAATGTACTCCATATTTCTAATGAAGAAATTGAAGTAGAATATCAAGGAGAAACTATTGGTAAATATGGTTTAGAAATTAAGGGTAACAATTTTTTACTTACCTCAAAAGTTACTGATTGTTTAGCTAAAGATAATTGTGGTATTGCTGAACCTGAAAAAACTGAAAACACAGCTAACGCATGTACTCCTGGATCAGGGTGCTGTTAATCTATTCTTTTTATGTTCGACAAAATAAAAAAAACAATATTATCTCTAAAAGAAACTAATATTAGTGAAGACCGAAAAGAAACATTACAACAATTAACTGGTTTTATCCAATCAAAAATAGATTCAAACCAAGCTGTAAATCTTAATTTTATATGTACTCACAATTCAAGACGCAGTCATTTATCTCAAGTTTGGGCGCAAGCAATGGCCGCTTTTTATAATATTCCGAATGTATTTAGTTATTCTGGCGGTACTGAAGCCACTGCCCTTTTTCCTGTAGCGGCAAAAACACTAGAAACTAATGGGTTTGTTATAGAAACAATTGCTGATAGTATAAATCCTATATATGTTATTAAGTTAGGCTTAAACAATGCCCCTATCATAGGCTTTTCAAAAACTTTTGACAACTCTTTTAATCCGCAAAGCAATTTTGCCGCCATACTTACTTGTTCGTCGGCAGACAAAGGTTGCCCTTTTATTGCAGGTGCAGAAAAAAGAATTCCTTTAACTTTTGAAGATCCTAAAGCTTTTGATAATACTCCACAACAACAAGAGAAGTATTTAGAACGAAGTTTACAAATTGCAACCGAATTAAAATACGTTTTTTCTAAATTGAGGAATTAACTAACAAAATTGTTAATTAAACAATTCTCCATTTAGTTTAAAAAATTAATTATTATACTTGTAGTCTTTATAATATAAGAGCTCCCAAATTATCAACACGAGAAGAAGTTTAACTGTCTTTATAATACTAACAATATTTGTTGATAAAATTAAGAGCTCTTTTTTTAGCTTACCAAAAAGTAAGTATTTTTCTTTTAATATACTTAGATATTTTTAGCTAATTTAAGCATTAATACTTATAAATATTCTTCTCCCCTTTTTTTTATGATTAATTTACTAATCATCAATACTCTATGATTTTTATATTCTTTTTTTGTTATTTTATTGTATTTATGAAAATAATTACAACAATTCAATTTGTAATAGTTTAAAATAAAGCAAGAAAAAATCCAATATTCACAAGGAATACTGGATTTCAATCGAAAAAAACTAATATTAATTAAACTAGTTATTTTATTAATTAATGTTCTAAAAAATTAATTAAGTGTTCTCTATACTTATAATAGTCGGGATGATCCAACAAAGCTGCTCTATCTCTAGGTCGCTCAAAATCAATTTCCAAAATATCACCAACTTTTGCCCTTGGCCCCGATGTCATCATAATTACCCTGTCTGCTAACAAAATAGATTCGTCAACATCGTGCGTTATCATTATTGCAGTAATTTTTTCTTGATTCCATACTTCAACCAAAACATCTTGCAACTCCCCTCTTGTTAAGGAATCTAACATTCCGAATGGTTCATCTAGCAACAAAACTTTAGGTTTTAAAGCAAATGCTCGAGCGATACCAACACGCTGTTGCATACCTTGCGAAAGATCTTTCGCTTTTTTAAACATAGAATCCTCTAAACCAACCTTTGCTAAGTAATATTTTACAATATCGTCGCGTTCTTTTTTACTTCCATGAGCAAAAACTTGCTTTACTCCAATCATTACATTTTCATAAGCCGTCATCCAAGGAAACAAACTTGGCGATTGAAAAATCACCGCCCTATCGGGCCCTGCACCTTTTACCGTTTTATTGCCTGCAATTATAGTTCCTTTTGATATTTCATTTAAACCTGCAATCATGGTTAATAGCGTACTTTTACCACAACCCGAGTGACCAATAATTGAAATAAATTCTTCTTTTTTAACTTTTAAATCCAAATCATCCAAAACTACATAATCCCCATTAGGAGTAGGGTACGTTTTGTTTAATCCAGATATATCTAACATATACTCATGACGAAACAATCCATTGTGTTCACGAGTACCTTTAATTTCTTTTGTTTCCATAAACTTTAATTTTAAACTCGTGTTCCTAATTTTGTTCTAAGTATAGGCTTAATATTAGGTAAAACATATTCTTTAGAAGCCTTTGCTTTTCGCTCTTTCCCAATCTGAATTAAAAATTCTAAAATTGAATTACGTAATTTTTTAAAATTATCATCATTATTCAACGCTGTTTTATCTCTAGGGCGATCAATATTTACTACAAATTCTGGCCCTAAAGTAGCTTTTGGCCCTGGACGTAATGGTATAATCCTATCAGCCATATAAATACCTTCATCAACATCGTTGGTTATTAGTAAAGCGGTTCTTTTATCTTTGTTCCAAATATTTAAAATCTCATCTTGCAATGTCCCACGTGTTAAGGCATCTAAAGCACTCAAAGGCTCATCCATTAAAATAACCTCAGGACTCATAGCTAACGCCCTAGTTACTGACACTCGCTGGCGCATTCCACCAGAAAGTTCCTTAGGTAATTTTGTGATTGCGTGCGATAAGCCCACCATTTTCACATAATCCTTTACACGATCACTAATTTGAGTTCTTGACCATTTTTTAAACTTTTCTTTCACCGCCATGCCTACGTTATTATGAACGTTTAACCATGGTAATAATGAATAGTTTTGAAAAATAACTCCTCTTTCGTGGCTTGGACCTGTTACAGGCTCTCCTTTGTACAACACTTCTCCTTCATCAGGAAATTCAAGTCCTGAAATAAGGTTTATTAATGTTGTTTTTCCACTTCCAGAAAAACCTACTATTGCAACAAATTCACCTTCTTCTATCTTAAGATTTATGTTATTAAGTACCTCTATTTTATTTGCTCCCGTTCCGTAAGATTTTGAAACGTTTTTTAATTCTATATGTGCCATAAATTTTGGTTTATGGTTCGTAGTTTACTGTTTTGGGTTTATTGTTTTATACTCACATTAAACCTGAAACTTTAAACCGTAAACCTATTTAAGCTTCAGTGAACGTCATTAATTTTTGTATTGAAAACATAATACGATCTAACAAAAACCCAATTAAACCAATTACAAACATCGCTGCAATAATTTTGGCGTTAGAATCATTAGCTCCATTTTGAAATTCTTCCCATACAAATGTTCCTAATCCTGGACTTTGAGATAATAACTCAATAGCAATTAGTACCATCCAAGCTACCGATACTGTTATACGTAAACCTGTAAAAATTAACGGAAATGCAGATGGCAATACTATTTTAAATACTTTTTGCCCTACACTTAAGTTAAGTACTTTGGCTACATTAATATAATCTTTATCTACCGATGCTACTCCAAGCGTTGTGTTTACAAGTGTTGCCCACATAGCACACAAACCTACAGCGATAAAAGATATCACAAACGACACATCACCATCATAAGTAAGTGTAAGTGTTTTAACAATCATATAAACTAACAAAAACCAAACAACAGGCGATACTGGTTTAAATATTTGTATAAACCAATTAAATGAAGAACGTAAGGTTTCACTTAGCCCTAAAACCATTCCTATAGGAACAGCCAAAAACAAGGCTAAAATAAATCCTGCAAATACCGTTTTTAAACTAGTCATTACTTGATCTACAAAAGACGGGCGCCCTGTATAAGTAATTTCTTTTTTTCCTTGGGCTGCTAATTTTTCATTAGTAGCGGATACTCTTTCATAAAAAGCCTCTTTTTTAGCACTAATTGCCTTATGGTCGGCTATTAAATTTTTAAAGGCCTCCCAAACTGCCCCTGGTGCTGGCAACGAGTTTATAGTACTTTGTCCTGATTCTATTCTTGCTAATTCAGCTGTAACTGCTGCTTCTCCACCCGAGGTACGAGCTGTTTCTATCTTATAATTTCTTTCGGTATTATATAAAGCTCTTGAACCTACACTCCACAAAATAATAAATAGGAAAATAGATACTAATGGAAATACTACTTTTTTTATTAATTCGGTAAGGTTTTTTTTCACTTCTTCACCAGCTGCTAGGCGAACGATTGGCTCAAAAAATCCTAAACCAATAAATTTTAATATACTGATTGATTTGTCTTTCATAATCATTATACTTTAGGGATTGACGTATTGAAATACTTTTTTTGATTTATTACTTTTAATTATTTTTTTGGGGGAGGTTAAGAGTATGGGGAAGCTTAAAAAAACTCCCCCTTAACTCCGTGTCAAAAAAATTCAACACTCCCTAAGAATTATTTGTCTTTATTACCAATTTTAAAACTATTGATATATCCTATAGGATCTTTACCATCAAATTTATTACCATCAATAAAATCTTTCGTTGCTGGTTTGAAACCATCAGTATTAGGAATATCACTTGCTGGTATTTTACCTTCGGCTACTAATAATTTAGCTGCTTTCAACCAAACATCTGGACGGTAAACATCTTTTGCTTTTGAGGCATACCAATCTGCCGATTTAGCCTCTGGAATTTGACCCCATCTTCTCATTTGAGTTAAAAACCATACTGCATCCGAGTAGAAAGGATACGTTGCATTGTACTTATAAAAAACATTAAAGTCTGGCATTTCTCTTTTATCTCCTTTTTCGAATTCAAAAGTACCTGTCATAGAATTTGCTAATACATCTACTGGTGCACCAACATAACCTGGCTTAGATAAAATCTGCACTGCTTCTTTTCTGTTTCCTGGCTCATCCAACCATTTTCCAGCTCTAATTAAAGCTTTTGTTACAGCAACTGCAGTATTTGGATATTTCTCCATAAACTGCTTAGTCATTACAAATACTTTTTCTGGATTGTTTTTCCAAATATCGTAATTAGTTGTAACCGGAACACCAATACCCTTAAACACAGCTTGTTGATTCCAAGGCTCTCCTACACAATATCCATAAATAGTACCTGCCTCTAAAGTTGCTGGCATTTGTGGCGGTGGAGTTACAGATAACAACACCTCAGCATCTACCTGTCCTTGAATATTACTAGCCGTATACATACCTGGGTGAATACCTGCCGCAGCTAACCAATAACGAATTTCATAATTATGAGTTGATACTGGAAATACCATTCCCATTTTAAAAGGCTTTCCTCCTTTTTTGTATTCTGTAATTACTGGTTTTAAAGATTCAGCAGAAATTGGATGAATAGGCTTACCATTCGAATCCTTTTTAACATTAGGTTTCATTTTTGCCCACACATCATTAGATACTGTAATTCCATTTCCATTTAAATCCATCGAATAAGCAGTTACAAGCTCAGCTTGCCTACCAAAACCAGCCTGGGCAGCAATTGGCTGACCTGCTAACATATGTGATCCATCTAACTGGCCATCAATTACTCTATCTAAAATATTTTTCCAATTAGATTGCGCTTCTACCGAAACAAACAATCCTTCATCTTCAAAAAACCCTTTTTCCTTAGCAATTGCCAAAGGAGCCATATCTGTTAGTTTTATAAAACCAAATTTCAATTGTGGTTTTTCTATTTCCAATGTAGGAATAGCTGGAGCCGCCTCAGCCTCTCCTTGAGCTGCCTCATGCTTTTTCTTTCCTCCACAAGAAACCAAAACCGCTGCAAATACACTTGCTGTTATTTTTAAATACCTATTTTTCATAAGAATACTGTTTATTATTATTTTGTTGACAGTACAAATGTAAGTATTAATTACGTATAAATACGTAGTTAGTACTTAGTTTTTTTTAATTAATAATTAACTATTTGATTTTCAAATAGTTGTGTTTATTATAAAAATAAAATACCTATATTTTTAAAAAAAAATAACAAAAAACTAAGTATTAATACTTACATTTGAATTATCAATCATCCCTAAATAATATAATTATGAAAAAAACTATCTTCATTTCGTTTTACTTACTAAGTATATTGGCTATTTTTAATTTAAGTGCTCAAAACACTGATTTCGGTAAAATTAGCTTCAAAAAAGCTACTAATATATCAGGGAAACAACGCATGCTTTCTCAACGTATAGCAAAAGTTCACTTAATAAGACTTGCAGGAGCTTCGGGTTCAGAATTATCGAGTGAATTCACTTCTAGCATTCAATTATTTCAAAGAAATTTAGCCATTCTAAAGGCGAATTCAAATAGTAGTTCCGCTAAAGTAAAAGCACTAATCAAAAAAGAAGCTGAGTTATTTGAACAATTTAAGGGAGTTTTACGCAATAAAA
Organism: uncultured Aquimarina sp.; assembly: GCA_947503135.1. Lineage (GTDB taxonomy): Bacteria > Bacteroidota > Bacteroidia > Flavobacteriales > Flavobacteriaceae > Aquimarina. The sequence goes on from CANNCQ010000003.1 coordinate 84,236, forward strand.
ATCTAACTAACGTAAATGCCATAATGGAAACATCTAACTTATTATTAAAAACTTGTCACGCTTTAGTACTTGCTATTGAAGAAGATTCAAAATACAATAAGGAGTTTTTTAACGCAGAAGAATCTGAGCAAGCTAAAGTTGCTACCGTTAATTTATCAGGAAAACAACGCATGCTATCTCAAAGACTTTGCTTGTATTATGTTGCTTGCAGACTTTACCGCAAAGAAAAATTAAACTCTAAAGGTATGTGTGCTAAAGTTGAAGAAATTTATGGCGAAATGAATAATTCCTTAAACAACTTATTAATTAGCGATTTAAACACTTTTCACATAGAAGGTAACATAGGAAAAGTATTAAGCTTATTTGAGGATATTGAAAAAAACAAAAGAGATTTTTTCAATAACAAATTACCACTTACAAGTATTATGAGCAAGACTAATAAAATTACAAGTCTTTATAATGTAATAACAGGTCAGTACACTTCTTTATAGAAAATCATAAACTAAGACTCACTTAAAAAACATCTAATTGCTTTTTGCTAATTAGATGTTTTTTTTATTTAAACAACCTTAAGTACAGCTAACAATTATAACAACTAACCAAAAAGTAAGTATATTCTTACATATATGTGTGTGTTTACAAATAAACATAACTACAATGTTGTAGTTGTCGATTAAGTGTTAAAAATAAGGTTTAAATGTAAAAAAGTATTATCTTCACATTACAACCTAATAATATTTTAGATATGAAAGCAACACTTAAACTTATTGCCTCTTTTTCTTTTCTACTTATTAGTGCGACTTCCCTTTTTGCGAATAACATGAAAAGTAATTTGATTGATATCGCGCGAGAGCAACGCGTTTTATCTCAGAAAATTGCTAAATCCTATTTATTATTAGCTTACGGAGCTAATTTCTATCAAATAAGATCAGAAATAAAAACAAGTATTATTCTTTTTGAAAACAACCTTAATGTATTGCAAACTGAAGGCCCTAACGAATTTTCACCTATTGCTAATAATATTATTACAAAAGAGGCTGTAGCTTGGTATGCACTTAAAAAAAATGTAACTATTAAACCAACAACAAAAAACTTAAATGAAGTAGTAGAATTATCTAACGCTTTATTAAAAAAATCACATTTAGTTTATAGCGCATTTAAAGCCGAAGCATATAATTCTTTTAATTCCACCAACTCAGGTATTGAAAATTTATTAGAAATTAGCGAAAAACAAGAAGTAGCCTCGGAGCGTTTGTGTTTGTATTTTGTAGCTCAAAAAATAAATGTTATTGCTCCTGTGCAAAATCAAAAAATCTTAGGAACCCTTAGATCGGTCATGGAAAAATTAGATAAGCAACTAATCGTTTTATTAAAACAAAATGTAAATAACCCGCTTACTGTTAGAATAATTAATGATGCCTTAATTGCTTTTGATGATATTCGTACCAACAAAACCGATTTTTTAGATGGTAAGCCCACTATGAACACTATTTACACTACCACTAACAAACTAAATAAACTTTTCAGAATATTAACTTCTGAATATGAAGAGTTGGCTAGTATATAAACATTTCACCCCATTGAATATTAAATTTTTCTCTCAAAAAAGCCCCTATTTTAACATTAAAATAGGGGCTTTTTATATGTTTGAAATTAAAAAATTACTATTCAATTAATCCAAATTTCCTTGCTTTATTACTTAAGTCCAAAATATTTTTAACATTCAATTTCTTCATTAAATTAAAGCGATGCACCTCTGTCGTTCTTTTACTAATACCCAATGCTTCAGCTATTTCTCTATTACTATAGCCTGCAACCGCTTTCTCTAATATTTGGTGTTCTCTTTTTGTCAAACTATAATTAGCTGTAGTATCAATATTCTCTTCGCTTTTAGGGTCTATCTGCGGATCTGTCTTCGATAATGTATTTGAGAATTTGGCTCCCCCTCCTTCTAACAAACTATTTACCAAAATAGAGGATACATCTCCGCTGTAATACTTACCGCCATCTTTAACAGTATGTATTGCTTTCAAGAATTCTTCCTTTCCAGCATCTTTCAATAAGTAACCATGAGCACCCGCTTGTACCGACTGAATTATGTATTCCTCCGAATCATGCATGGACAGCATAATATACTTAGTACCCAAAATTCTTTTGGACATTTCGGAAACCGCTTCAATACCATTTTTTATAGGCATACGTATATCGCAAATAACTAGGTCTGGTTTTAAGCTTTCTGTAATTTGGATAGCCTCTTCTCCATTTGAAGCTTCCCCAACTACTTCCATACCTATGACATCAGCCAATAAAGATTTAATACCATCCCTAACTAAAGAATGATCGTCAACCAATAAAATTCTATACATATTGCTCATTGAGATTAATATTTACACAAAAATAACTAAGTATATTAATATATGAAATTTTTTCATGTATTATATATTAGAGATTATTCTATTTAATTAAAACATCATTTTTCCGTAGCAAAACAAAATTCAAAAGTCTTAATAATTATTATTGTAGTATCAATATACAAAAAACTAAGTATTTTGTTTCAAACACACAAAACTAAACAACTGAATATCAACAAAATAAATAAAAATTAAAAATTATCTTAAAATACTTAAGTATCGACTAAGTATTTATACTTATATTTGTCAAACATTATTACAAACTATTAAACTATTATTTATGAAAAAGTCAAATTTACTTATAGGAGCCTTAGCTGGATTAGGTTTTTTTAGTGTTACCGCACAGGAACTAAGTATTGATGCAATGATTAGACCTCGTTTTGAATATCGTCATGGTTTTCAAGATGTACTTCCTAAAGACGCTGAAGGTTCTTCATTTGTTTTTCAACGCTCATCCTTATTAGTAAAATATTCTGATTCTAAAATCACTACTTTTTTAGACCTACAAGATACTAGTGTTTGGGGAGATAGATCACAATTATCAACCGATGACGGTAGCGGTAGTGGTAGAGGTTTTAGGGTAAATAGAGCTTGGGCACAAATTGGACTTGGAAAAGGATGGGCTACTAAAGTAGGTAGACAATTCTTAAGCTATGACGACCAACGTATATTAGGAGCTTTAGGTTGGGCTGACCAACAGAGAACTCACGATGCGGCTTTACTAAAATATAATAAAGATGGTTTTAAAATGGACATTGGATTCGCTTTCAATCAAAATGGACCAAACAACTTTAATAATGTTTTCACTCCCTCAGGAGCTGCACAAACAGTATTTCAATATAAAGCAATGCAATTTTTACATATAAACAAAAAATTTAGCGATAAGTTTTCTGGTAGCTTCTTGTTTATGAGTAATCAATTTCAAGATAGTGCAACAACAGTTGTATCACCCGCTGTAGAGGCTGTTGATGCAATACCTGCTGTAACAACAACAATTACTGACGATGCTAACGTACCACAAGAAATAATTGTCACAGAAGCTGTTGAAGCTGTTGAAGCCTCCGATGCGGTTACATCAACTTCATCTGTACCTGGAGTAAGCTCTAGACAAACTACAGGTATCTATGGAAAATATAAAGACGGTAAATTTGGTTTAGACTTTAGTGGATACTACCAATTTGGAGAAATAGGAAGTGCTGGGACTAAAGTTAATGCTTTTGATATAGCAGCTAATGCAACCTACAAAACAGGCACAACACTACTTGGCTTAGGATTTGAAATTTTGAGTGGTAATGATCTTGATAGTAATGATCAAGAGGCATTTTTTCCTCTATTTGGAACTAATCACAAATTTAATGGATACCAAGATTTCTTCTTTGTAGGTAGGCATGCAAATGCAGAAGGGTTAATTGATCTTAACGCTAAAGCAGTTTTTAAAACCGGAGAAAAATCTAAGCTAGTTACGAAACTTCATTATTTTTCTACTGCTGCTGAAGGAGCTGTATATGATGGTTATATAGGAACCTCTGTTGATTTAGTTTATATTCAAAAAATTAACAGCTATGCTAATGTAAAAGTAGGTTATTCACAGTCTTTCTTGAATAGTGATTTTGCTGATGCTAGAGCTAGTAGAGGAAGTAATGTTGCTTTAGAAGCTGACAGTGTTCAAAACTGGGGTTGGGTTATGTTAACCATAAATCCTAACTTATTTAAATGGAAAAAACCTGTAGAAACTAAGTAATAGAACTTACATACTAATATACTCAAAGAGACTGCTTTAACAGCAGTCTCTTTTTATTTGTAGCAACGTCAGTTATAAGTATTTACAATTAAATACGTATTAATACTTAGTTATTTAAAATAAACCATTACTTTCGCAAGCACTAAATTCAAATTCCCTAATATTATGAATACTCTAAGTGCTAGTAAGGCTACAAAAATTACCCTTACTGATTTTAAAACCGTTCAAATGAGAACCTTTCACTTAAGCTGGATAGCATTTTTCCTTTGCTTTTTTGGCTGGTTTTCTCACGCTCCACTAATGAAATCAACTATAGCTCCTGATTTGATGCTCACTAAAGCCCAAACAACTATTGCTTTTATAGCTTCTGTGGGAGTTACCATTTTTGCGCGACTAATTATTGGTCCGCTATGCGATAAAATTGGACCAAGAAAAAGCTACGTATATTTACTTATTTTTGGAGCATTTGCAGTAGCAAGTTCCTCTTTTGCTTATAACTGGGAAACCTATTTATTATCGAGACTTGCGATTGGTGTTATTGGTGCTTCCTTTGTAATTACTCAGTACCATACTTCAGTAATGTTTGCTCCTAATGTTATTGGTATTGCCAACGCTACTACAGCTGGTTGGGGTAATTTAGGTGGAGGTGTTACCAACGCTGTTATGCCTATGATAGCTTCCGCTGTATTGGCCTTAGGGTTAGCTGAAGCGAATTCGCAATGGAGAATTGCAATGTTTATACCTGCTTTAATAATGTTAATTGTTGCTTTCCTATACTGGAAATACACAACAGATTGCCCTAAAGGAAATTATAACGACTTACCAGAAGAAAGACCTCAAACAAAAAAAGGCGAGAAAAGTTTATTTCTAACTGCTGCATCAGACAAAAGAGTATGGATTTTATTTTTTATGTATGCAGGTTGTTTTGGAATGGAACTTTTTGTTACAGGAAAAGCATCAACTTATTATCAGGAAAGATTTAGTTTAAGCCAAGAAACTGCAGGTTTTATAGTTTTATTTTTTGGTGCAATGAATTTATTTGCACGATCTACAGGAGGGTGGATTGCCGATAAATTTGGAAAAAACTCGGGACTTAATGGAAGGGTTAAAATATTAGTTTACGTTGTAGTAGCCGAAGGAATCGCCTTGCTGTTATTTTCACAAATGAACTCTTTAAGCTTAGCCGTTGCCTCAATGGTATTCTTTTCTTTATTTGTTCAAATGGCAGAAGGAGCTACCTACTCCGTAGTACCTTTTATTAACCGTAAAGCGCTAGGTGCTGTATCTGGAATTGTTGGTGCTGGTGGTAATGTTGGTGCTGTACTTTATGCACAATATTTATTACGAAGCGGATCTAGCTTACAAGAAGCCTTTTTTGCTTTCGGTTTTGTTGTTGCTGCCGTAGGGTTTTTAGGACTACTAGTTAAATTTTCAGCTGAAGAAGAACAAGCTGCTAAGGATGAACAAAAAAAGTTAGAAGATCTACAACTTCAAATTGATGCAAAATCAATTTAAAAACCATATTCTTTTAACAATAAGTCTTTAATGTTTTATTTATAAACAAAGCAGTCTAACGTATATCAGACTGCTTTGTTTATAAATTACGTACAAATACTTAGTTTTTTACTGCGTAAATACTTATTTTTGCAGATGTAAACATTTCCCTATGAAAAATATAATTGTAATTGGTAATGGAATGGTAGGTTATAAGTTTTGCGAAAAACTTGTAGCTAATGAAAATTATGCCAACTTTAAACTTACCGTTTTTGGAGAAGAGCCAAGGAGAGCTTATGATAGAGTTCATTTAAGTGAATTTTACGATGGTAAAACGGCAGAAGATTTAAGTATGTCTTCGGCGACATGGTATGAAGAAAATAATATCGATTTACATGTAGCAGAAATGATTACTGAAATTGATAGAGAAAATAAAACCGTAGCTAACCACCGAGGAATTAAATATAGTTATGATTACTTAGTTCTAGCCACAGGGTCTTCTGCTTTCGTACCTCCTATTCCTGGGGTCGAAAAAGAAGGGGTTTTTGTGTACAGAACTATAGAAGATTTAGAAGCTACTGAAGCTTATGCTAAAAAGCTTAAAGCTGAAGGTAAATTTGAGGCTGCTGTTTTAGGTGGTGGTCTTTTAGGTTTAGAAGCTGCTAATGCTGTAAAAAACTTAGGTTTAAACGCACACGTAGTTGAATTTGCACCTCGATTAATGCCTAGGCAATTAGATAAAGGAGCTAGTGATATGCTTCAAGCTAAAATTGAAAGTTTGGGTCTTAAAGTTCACTTATCAAAACAAACACAGCACATACAAGGTGACAAAGCAATTGAAGGATTGCAATATGTAGATGATACCGAATTAAAGGTAGATATGCTTGTGGTTTCTGCAGGTATTCGACCTAGAGACGAAGTAGCGCGTGAATGTGGTTTAGAAGTAGGAACTCGTGGAGGTATTGTTGTAAATCAAAAAATGCAAACCTCCGATGCTAATATTTTTGCTATTGGGGAATGTGCATTACTAAATAGTATGATTTACGGTTTAGTTGCTCCTGGATATGATATGGCGGAAGTTGCTGTTGATACTATTATTGGCAAAGACAACACAATGCCCGAGTACATTGACATGTCTACTCAGTTAAAATTAATTGGTACTGAAGTAGCTAGTTTTGGCGATGCTTTAAACGATGCTAAGGAAGAAATAGATGAAATTACTTACGTAAACAAACGTAGTGGTATTTACAAAAAAATAAACGTTACTAAAGATGGTAAAAAGTTACTAGGTGGTATTTTAGTAGGTGATTCTTCTGATTACAACTCCCTATTTCAAATTTACAGTAACGGAATGAAATTACCCGAAGATCCTGAAGATTTAATCTTAGGTAGTCGTGGTGGAGAAGGCGGAGGATTGTTAGGTGATGTTATGGATTTACCCGACGAAGCTCAAATATGTTCTTGTGAAAGCGTAACCAAAGGTCAAATTTGTAATGCTATTGAAAGTGGTGAAGCTAATGATTTAGGAGATGTGGTAAGTTGTACTAAAGCTGGTACAGGTTGTGGTGGTTGTAAGCCAATGGTTAAAGATTTAGTAGATGCTACACTTAAATCCTTAGGAAGAGTTGTTAAAGATAATGTTTGTGAACATTTTGACCACAATCGCCAAGAATTATATGATTTAATTCAAGTAAAAGAATATACTACTTTTAACGAAGTATTAGATAACCACGGTAATGGTGGTCATGGTTGCGAATTATGTAAACCACTTGTAGCTTCTTTAATGGCTACAATATATGCCGATACCGCTAATAAAGAGTATGCTATTCAAGATTCCAATGATCGTTTCTTAGCCAACATACAACGTAACGGTACATACTCAGTAGTACCTCGTATTCCTGGAGGAGAAATTACTCCTGAAAAATTAATTATATTAGGTGAAATAGGTAAAAAATATGACCTCTACACTAAAATCACAGGTGGGGTGCGTATAGATTTCTTTGGAGCTACTTTAAACCAACTTCCTTTAATTTGGAAAGAATTAATTGACAATGGTTTTGAAAGCGGACATGCTTATGGTAAATCGTTGCGTACGGTAAAAACTTGTGTCGGCTCAACATGGTGTCGTTACGGAATGGATGAAAGTGTAAGTTTTGGTATCGAACTTGAAAATCGCTACCGCGGTATGCGTTCTCCTCATAAAATTAAAGGTGGCGTATCGGGTTGTATTCGTGAATGTGCTGAAGCCAGAGGTAAAGATTTTGGTTTAATTGCCGTTGATGGTGGTTGGAATCTTTACGTGGGTGGTAATGGTGGAGCTACTCCTAGGCATGCTGAATTATTAGCCGAGCAAATTGATAACGAAACAGTTATTAAATACTTAGATCGTTATTTAATGTATTACATGCGAACTGCAAAGCCGTTACAACGTACTGCTGCTTGGCAAGATAGGCTTGAAGGAGGTATAGAATATTTAAAAGAAGTAATTATTAAAGACTCTTTAGGAATTGCAGCAGATTTAGATAAAGAAATGCAAACGCTAGTAAATAAATTCGAATGCGAATGGAAACAAGCTATTGAGAGCCCTGAAATGATGAGCCGTTTTAGTCACTTTGTGAACAGTGATGAAGATGATGACAATTTAGTGTTTGTTCCGTTAAGGGATCAAAAAATGCCTGAGCACTGGAAGTAAGATTTCTAAAAACTTAAATCTAAAACAATTTTTTCTCTTTTGAGAAATTAAAAAAAAGAATCAGAAATGGAAGAAATTCTAAAACAATATAAAACCACAACTTTAGAGAATGTTACCGTATGGTATGAAGCAGCTAAAGTATCTTCATTCCCTAAAGATGGTGGCGCTTGTGTAAAATATAAAGGAAAACAAATTGCTGTTTTTAATTTTGATAGAATTGGAAAATGGTATGCTTGTCAAAATTTATGTCCGCATAAAATGGAAATGGTACTTAGTAGAGGGATGATTGGAGATCACAAAGGAACTCCAAAAGTAGCTTGCCCTCTACACAAAAAAACTTTCTCACTAGAAAACGGAGAAAATTTAAATGGTGATATGGATGCAATAGCAACTTACCCTGTTCGTATTGAAAATGATAAAGTACTTATTGGATTTGAAGATTAAAACAAATACTCCATAAATTAATAAGAGGCTACTAATTGGATTTAGTAGTCTCTTATTTTTTTAAGCCATACTTTCTATTAAATTTGCTTTATGGATAATATACTTACAGAAAAAGCTTTGCTAGCTTTTGACCTTGCTAATTCAAAAGACCCCAATATTGAAATTGTTGACGGAAAAGAAACTCCTAAAGAGCTAATTTATGGGCAACGCATGACCAAGGTTTTAACTAATTTTGAACCAAACGCCTCCACAGCACTTCAACTTGCTGCTCGTTGTCAACATATTTGCAGGTGGGAAAGCCCTCGTAGTGATTATGAAATGAATCGCGTAGGGTATTTAAAATGGCGTGCCGACCTTAAAAAATTCCATGCAAAAAAAGCCTCTGATATTTTATCAGAATTAGGTTTTGATGCCAAAATTATAGAACGTGTTGCTTTTTTACTTCAAAAAAAACAACTCAAAAGAGACGACGAAACGCAAATTCTTGAAGATGTAATATGTTTGGTATTTCTAGAATATTATTATGAGGCTTTTAGTGCTAAGCATACCGATGAGAAGGTAATTGATATTATTCAAAAAACTTGGAAAAAAATGTCTGAAAGCGGGCATGCTGCGGCACTCAAAATAGCTTATTCCGAAAAAGGCCTTTCTTTAATTCAAAAAGCATTAGCATAGTGAGTTCTAAAGATTCGTTAGATGTAAAAACTTTTTCTTCGCTCAGTAAAATATATTTACTAGCCTTAGGTATTATTGCTTTTTTAGTACTCATTTCTCAAATATTTATTCAACGTGCATTATCTGATAATGATTATGATGCACAAATAATCAACATTGCTGGTAAACAGCGTATGTTGAGTCAAAAAATAAGTAAATGTATTCTGTTATTAAAGACAAATATACCTATAGAGAGAAATATTGAAAAAGAATTAAACTCCGCTTTGAATGAATGGATAAGTTCTCACAACATTTTGCGAAACAATCTTATTAATTTACCAAAGACTGAAGGAAAAAAAACACTACAAAAACTCTATAAAGAAGTAGATCTAGAAATTAAAGAGCTTTTTAACCTTAGCCAAACTATACAAACCTCAATTTCAAAAAACAAGAGCACCTACGATTATGCTACAAAGTCTTTTTTAGAAAAAGAGTCTTCTTTCTTGAAAAAAATGAATGCTTATGTTTATGGTTACGAAACCTATGCCTCTGAGAAAATAAAGAACATTAAAGTAGTAGAGTCAGTAACCTTTGTTTTAGTTTTAATTTTATTACTTTTTGAAATATTATTTTTATTTAAACCCGCTGCAAGAAAAATAAAAACTACCATAGGAGAATTAATTGCTGCTAAAGATGATGCTTTTGATTTTGCCGACAAGGCGAACATGGCTGTAAAGCAAAAAAATGAAACTTTAGCCGAGCTTCAATTATTACAAAAAGCCATAAATCAAACACTATTTTTTGCTCGTATCGATAAAAATGGGACTATCCTTTCCTTAGGAAAAAGGATGCAAGAAATATTAGACAAACAGCATGGCGGACATAAACATATTATTTTTGAAAATTTAGGATTAAGCGAAAGTGATCAACGGGTTTTAAAAGACTTAATTGTCGCTGAAAAAGGGGCTTTACTGCATTATGAATTTCAAGTAAAATTAGATGGTATTAAAATTGAATGGTTAGACATATCGGTATTCCCTTTTATTAAAGCCAAAGGAGTAACCGAATACCTTTTTGTTTGCCTAGACATTACTAAACGAAAAAAAGCTCAATATAAAGTAGAAGCTTTAAATTTTGAAAAAATGGAAACCGAAAGGGCGCTTCAAAAATCAAAAGCTAGCTTAATCGTTGAAGCACAAGAAGAAGAGCGTAAACGTATTGCTAAAGATATTCACGATAGTATTGGCCAAATGCTGACTGCCCTAAAATTTAATTTGGAGTCGTTAAATATTCAGCAAACAGATACTTTAGAATCCAAAATTGATTTATTAAAACTACATACCAAAAATATAATCTTAGGTGTAAGAATGGCCACTTTTAATTTAACGCCTCCAGAACTTTTGGATTACGGAATTACTACGGCTATTCAAAAAATGGTGATTCAGTTAAATAAATTTAGTGATGCTGAAATTATTTGTAAAAACACTATTGATGAAAACATTAGATTTAACACCCTAGTTGAAACTAATTTATATAGAGTTACTCAAGAGTGTATCAACAACTCTATTAAATACGCCGAAGCCTCTTATATACTAGTTGCCATTAAGAAAACTGAAGATCTTTTAAGTATTTCTGTTACGGATAATGGTAAAGGGTTTGATATTGCAAAAACTGCTAAAAAACCTAAAGGCGGAAGCGAAGGTGGTATGGGGTTATTTTTTATGAAAGAGCGAATGGAATATATTAATGGTAGGGTTTTTATTAACTCCTCTGCCACGGGTACTAGGGTGGTTATTAACTTCCCATTTGCAGCTACAAATACAGATCTTTAAACCTTGTAAACTCTAATTTTTACTTTCTAAAAGAGGCACAAACCTAAACTCTCCAAACTCCTCTTTGGTAAATGTTTTAATATCTTTACGCACATATAAATACATAATTTGAGGATCCGCTCCAACAGGAATTACCAACCTACCTCCTATTTTTAACTGAGCCATTAAATCTTTGGGAACATAAGGCGCGCCAGCTGTTACAATAATACTATCAAAAGGGGCCTGAGAAGCTAATCCTTTATATCCGTCTCCAAAAATTAATTGTTTGGGATTGTAGTTTAGTTTTGGTAATAGCTTTTTTGTGGTTTTAAACAATTCATGTTGGCGTTCAATTGAATATACTTGAGCTTTCAATTCACACAAAACAGCTGTTTGATAACCACTACCTGTACCAATCTCTAATACTTTATGCCCAGGCGAAACTTCTAATAAAGCCGATTGAAAAGCTACTGTATAAGGATGTGAAATAGTTTGTTCTGCTCCAATAGGAAACGCCTTATTTTGATATGCATGACTCTCAAAGGAGGAATCTAAAAAAAGATGTCGCGGTACTTTATTTATTACATTCAAAACTTTTTCATCTGTAATCCCTTTTTTGTTAAGTTCTGAAACTAGTTTTCGTCTCATTCCTTGATGTTTGGTCGTATCGTTTTGAAGCATTGCATATATCCTTATACTTCAAAAATAATAAAGAAAATCTTGAATTATACTGTTGTAATTGTAATAAGCAACTTAGTTAATAACAATTGCGCTGTCGCAGTAATAAATAGCACTTTTAACTACTATAAAGTTACTATCTTTACCCTTTAAATTAATTTAATTGAAAGCTTTAGATAACCTTCCTAAAAACACACAAATCATTCTCTTTGACGGTGTTTGTAATTTATGTAATGGTGCGGTTCAATTTATTATCGAAAGAGATAAAAATAAGGTATTTCGCTACGCTTCCTTACAAAGTGACATTGGAAAACGGCTTTTGGCTGAGCGACAAATAGATCCCTTAAAAATTGACTCTATAATACTTATTAATCCCGATGTAGCTTACTATATAAAATCGTCAGCTGCCCTGCAAGCTGCTAAAAAACTTAGTGGTCCATATCATTATTTAAGCTTCTTATTGTTTATCCCTACACAAATTAGAGATTGGGTATATGATTTTATAGCCAAAAACCGTTACCGGTGGTTTGGAAAAAAAGAAGCCTGTTGGATTCCAACTCCAGAACTTAAGGAGTTGTTTTTAGACAATTAATAGTTATACCTGAAGGTTTGATTTAGATTTTAGAAAAATAACTACTAATTCCCGTCAAAATACTCTGCACTGCGTAAGATGCTAAAATTAGTCCCATAATTTTACTTATAACAGTAATTCCGTAATTACCAATTCGCTTTTGAAGATGGTTAGCTGCTAGTAAAATTATACATGTAATTGCTATAACCAACATAACAATAACTGTAGTTACAAACTGCTGTCCAATAGTATACAAGTGATTATCTGTCATTAAAACTACTGCCATTATTGCTCCAGGAGAAGCTATTGATGGTATTGCAATTGGAAAAATAGTAACATGTTTATAGTCGGTAATTCGGTTTTTTTCAAGTTCAGGTTTTCCGTCTCCAAATATCATTGTTAATGCAAATAAAAATAATATTACTCCTCCCGAAATTTGAAAAGCGTCTAACGACACTGACATTCCCTCTAAAATTAATTGCCCTATAACTATAAAAAACAACAAAATCAAAAAGGCTATTACCGAAGCTCGAATAGCAATTTTCTTTTTATGAGCAGCATCAAACTCTTTAGTTCCTTCAAGGTATACAGGGACAGAACCAATCGGGTCGATAACTGCAAACACAAAAAATATTGTTGTTAAAATCTCAACCATTTTACGGTTTTTATTTAGTGTATATAAGTAAAGCTAAAACAAATAAAGTACTCATTATATTAAATCTTGTTAAATATATCCTAACCATCCTTAATCTTTAGCCAAATGAACCGTTTGCGTAGGAAATGCAAATTCTAGATCTGCTGCTTCAAAACGTTTTAAAATTTCCAAATTCATTACACTTTGTGTTTTAGCTATATCAGCTCCTTTACGGATGTAATAAATAAATGTAATATCAAGAGAAGAAGCTCCAAATCCTGCAAAAAAAGTAACCGCCTCTTCGGTTACTAATTCTTGATTTTCTGCATTAATATCCCTCAAAATTTCTAAAGCCATTTCCATTTTATCGGAAGAAGTGTCGTAAGTCAACCCGAGTTGTAATACAATTTTTCGGGTTAATTCTAGCGCAACATTTTCAACACTATTATGTATGAATTTAGCATTAGGTATGGTTACTAGAGTCCCTCCCAAAGTACGTATACGCGAACGACGAATTCCTATTTCTTCAACAGTTCCATCAAAACCGTCGATACGAATTCTATCTTTTGTTTGAAATGGCTTGTCTGTAAAAACAGACATTCCTCCAAAAATATTTTCGATATAATCTTTAGCTGCTAAAGCAAAAGCTAATCCCCCAATTCCTAAACCTGCAACAAGTGCGCTTACATTATAGCCCGCATAGTTAAGGCTAATAATAATACCCATTGACCAAATCGCTATAAAAACTAACTGCTTTATTACAGGCATTAATTGATCATCATAAGTAGATTCTGTTTTTAAAACAAGCTTCTTAATATACTTATCTAAGAGCGCTCTTATTAATCGAACTAAAAACCAAGTAATCATTAAAATTATAATGATGTGGTATAACTTATCATTAACAGATCGTAATTTATCACCAATACTCAGTTGTTCAACCCCTAAGTAAAAACCTATTACCACTATTCCGATTAACAAGGGACGATGCATTGTTGTAAAAATAATATCGTCTAGCTGTGATTTTGATTTTGAAACAAAACCCTTAATTATTTTCTTTAGAATGAAAAAAATGATTTTTGCAACAAAAAAACCTCCCACAATATAAGCAACTGCAATTAATAGTTGTTGTATTGAATTGCCCAAAATAACTGTAGATAAAAAGTCTTGCATCATTTTTTAATTTAGGTACAAACCTCGATCTTTTATAATTAATTTACAACTCATCGTTCCAGTTTTTAGGAGCTGGTTTTTTTATTTTCTCCAAGCTTTTTGCTATAATTGTTGCCACGGTAGCATCACCTGTAACATTAATTGTTGTTCGTAGCATATCCAAAGGCCTATCCATAGCAAAAATTAAAGCCAAACCAATAGGCAAACTACTTGGAGGGAAGCCTACAGTTTCCAAAACAATCACTAGCATAACCATTCCTGCACCGGGCACTGCTGCCGACCCTATTGATGCTAACAAAGCAGTAAGAATTATTGTTAGTTGATTTGAAAAAGTTAAGCCTTCTGGCCATAAAACTTGCATAATAAAAACTGCCGCTACCGCTTGGTATAGACTTGTTCCGTCCATATTAATAGTTGCTCCCACAGGCAGTACAAAACTAGATACTTCCTGATCCACCCCCACATGCTCTTCTACTCTTTCCATAGTTACGGGCAATGTTGCCGCACTGGAACTTGTAGAAAACGCTAGTAATTGAGCAGGACTAATTTGTTTTAAAAACCAAAATGGCGATTTTTTTACATAAAATTTAATTAACAACATGTAAACCAACACCATGCAAATTAATCCTGAAACCACAATTAAAGCATATTTTAATAACGCCAATAAAATATCTGGATCATCGGCAGTAACTACTACGTTTGCTAGTAATGAAAAAACGGCAATAGGTGCCATTAACATAATAACATCCACCATTTTTAGAATAACACTATTTAAGCTATCGAAAAAGTTTTTTAAGGGCTTGCTTTCTTTTTCGGGTACTAAAAGCATACAGATTCCTAATAAAATAGAAAAGAAAATTACTTGCAACATCATCTTATTATTAGACATTGCTTGTATTGCGTTTTTAGGAACCATATCCACTAAAAACTGTAGTGGGCCACTACTTTGTTGTTTAGAAGCTTCGGCTATACGGGAAGAAATTTTGGAATTCCCTACATAAGTATTGGTCAGCTTCTCAATAGTTTCGCTTGTAATTCCAGCGCCTGGCTGAAAAACATTTACTAAAGTCAACCCTATAATTATAGCTACCACTGTTGTGGCTATGTATATAAGTACCGTTCGACCTCCCATTTTTTTGAACTTTGAAATATCTTTTAAATCCGATATTCCTTTTATTAAGGAAGCAATAATTAAAGGAACTGCTATTAGCTTTAATAAATTAATAAAAATAGTCCCAACTGGCTTAATCCAATCACTTATAAAACTAGGTCCCCAATGCACTAAAGTCAATACAAAACCTACGATTATACCTAAGAGCATTCCTACAAGAATTTGCCAATGCAGTGCTATTTTTTTCATTCCTTATACCCTTTATTTATTTGAATTGCCTCTTGGCTATACTTTAATTCTAAAGTACGCTCTTATACAAAAAACTACTATTTACTTACTTTTTTTCGGGCAATAATGTTGCTACCATTTCAGGTTCGTCAATTAGTTTTGAAGCTGTTTTTTTAACGTATTCAGCAGTAATTGATTTGTCGAGTTTATCGTTTTCAAACAAGGTTTCCATTGGCTTTTTCCAATACACTCTATTATGCATTTGAGTCAACCAAAATCCATTTTGTCGCAACTGTTTTTTTCGAGCTAAAACCCATTGTTCTTTTACACTTTCCACCTCTTCCTCCGAAGGGCCTGTTTTCAGAAAAGCCTGTAACACTTTTTGAACTTCAACCTTTAAATCTTCAACATTTTTAGGGTCACATTCAAAACGTATACTCCCTTCATACCTTTCGATTGGTCGTTTATTATGACCAAATGAGACTTGCACCCCGTAGGTTCCCGCTTTTTCTTCACGAATAGCATTTCTTAATTTGCGCTCTAAAATCGTAGAAAAAATAGCTATTGCTTTACTTTCTTTGGGGTTATAGGCCGCCTTATGACTAAAATTAATTTGCACTTGAGCTTTTTCTGCAATACCCTTATACACTGTAAGTGTATTAGTACTTAATTTTTTATCAAATTCATGAAGTTTAAACATTTCTCTTTGAGTAATACTTGGTAATGATCCTAAATATAATTCTGCAAAATCTTTTAATTTCTCTTCTTCAAAATCTCCAATAAAAAAGAATTTAAAATCACCCGCATTTGCAAATCGATCTACATAACTACTATACACTTTTTCATACGAAACGCCATCCGCTATTTTCTCAAAATTATTATCTTCAAATACATTTATATACCTAGGATTAACTTCATTGTACACATTCGAAATTCTATTTTGAAATACTCGTTTTGGATTAAGTAATTGATTTTTCAACCATTCTTTACTTCGGCTTAACACCGTATTGTAAGTTTCTTCATCTTTATTAACACTCAAAAAATTCAAATGTATTAATTGAAATAAGGTTTCCATATCGGTAACTTTAGAGTTTCCTACAAACCCTTCGTCATAAGCGGCTACATAGCTATTTAAACTTACTTGTTTGCCCGATAACACTTTTTGAAGTTCGTAAGTTTTAAAACCACTTATCCCTGTGCTACTAGCATAACTCAATAAATTAGCTACTCCTTTTGCTTCTTTATCCGAAAATAGTGAGGTGCCGCCATAACTAAATGCTTTAAAGCCGATGTAATCGGTGTCAAAATCTGTTTTTTTATAAAATACCTCAACTCCATTACTCAACACTATTTTACTAATATCATAAGCCAAACTTTCGTTAGAAGTAATACTCCCTTTGGTTGGTAATGTTTCTAATAGTGAATCACGTAACAATTTACTTTCATAGGCCTTAATAGTGGTATTGTTTTCAACTTCAGTAATCGCTTGTAAAACCTCTTGTTTTTTTGGTACTACAACACCTTCTTTTTTAGGCACTAGTATTAAAATATTTTGATTTTCTCTGCGGTAATATTGTTTCAATTGATTTTGAATAGCTTCCAAATTCACAGAAGGCACAATATTTTTTTTGAATTCGTACTCCCAATCTACAGAGGTTAATGCCCAATTTTCTTTATATTCAGATAGCAATGTTGTTATTAATGCTTTTGAATAGCGCTCGTTTTTTTGATTAATAACTGTTTCGTTATCCGAAAGTACATTTTTCTTTGCATTTGCTAATTCGGTAGCAGTAAATCCGAATCTATAAGCACGCTCTAACTCGGTGTACAACGATTTAATTCCACGAATTACTTTGCCTTCGGCTATGCCTGCTCCTACGGATAAACTGTTCAAATTCGTAACTAATGTTCCCGATCTGTATGCGCCCGCTCCTAAAAAAGGAGGATCTTTTTTAAATGATAACTCTTGAAAACGATTGTTAAGCATTTGCATTAAAATATCGTCTATCACTGCTGATTTAAGTTCTTTGATTAAAGCCCCATCGACTTCTTGTTTTTCTTTATCTAAAAAACCTATTTGAATGCCAGTAGAGGTTAATTCGGGATCAGTGATTATTTTAACCTTTTTTTCTGCATGAAATAAATTGTTAGTATATTCTTCTAATTTGGTTTCATTTTCTGGGTTTACAAGTTTCGAAAAATGTTTTTTGATTTTTTCTTCGGCGTAAGCCTCATCAATATCCCCTACTATGGCAATAGACATTAAATTAGGACGGTACCAAGTGGTGTAAAAATCTCGTAAACGCTGTGGTTCAAAATTTAGAATACTTTCTTCCGTACCTATAGGCAATCTATTTCGCTCCCTAGTATCTTTATAAAAAGCGTCAAATGCTCCATTCCAAATACGCTCAGTAAGTCCTTTTAATCGCAATCGATACTCTTCCATTACCACACCGCGTTCGGCTTCGATCTCCTCATCTTCTAACAATGCATTATGCGACCAATCTTCTAAAATTTGAAAAGCTGTATCAACCTTTTCTATATCTTCTGTAGGAATACTTAATTTATAAACTGTTTCATCAAATCCTGTATGAGCATTAAGGTCTGCTCCAAACTTAAGCCCTATACTCTCCAAATACTCTATAATTTTATGTTTGGGAAAGTTTTTGGTTCCATTAAACAAAAGATGTTCTAAAATATGCGCTAACCCTAATTGATCTGCTTCCTCCTGTAACGAACCCGCTTTAATCATCAAACGCATTTCGACTGTTTTTTTAGGGCGATCATTTTTTAGGATGTAATATTTCAATCCATTGTCTAACTGCCCTCTTACCACAGCTGTATCTTTAGGAATTGAATTTTCAAAATTTAATTCTCCTATATTTTTTTGTGCAAAAATCAAGCTTGACAACAATAAAAAAAGTAATTGAAGGTATTTCATTCGTAAGGTTTTGCTTAAAATTTAATATAAATAAGTATTTAACATTTTAAAGAACTGCATATTATAAAAAAGGTTTCATTAAGGTGTGAAAATTATTCTAAAGTTTGATTAAAAGTG
This sequence comes from uncultured Aquimarina sp., assembly GCA_947503135.1. GTDB lineage: Bacteria > Bacteroidota > Bacteroidia > Flavobacteriales > Flavobacteriaceae > Aquimarina. The sequence continues at coordinate 102,933 of CANNCQ010000003.1, forward strand.
AAAAAAACAGCAGTCTTCATTAACAATGAACCTAAATAATCCTAATAAATTAAGCAATCAATACTCTATATATCAGTATATTTGAAAATTAATTAACTATAATTTCTTAACTATGAAAAAACTATTTTTAGTAGGATTTACCTCTTTATTCATTATGACCTCATGTAGTAGCGATGATGATAGCTCCAACAACTCGAATGAATCAGGGACTCCTAAAATTGAAGGTTCACTAACGCCTGAAGAAGGAAAAAAACAATTGGAAGATAATGCTATCCAACTTTTAAATAAAATTGAAGATTTCGAAAATGATAGCGCCTTAAATGAAATTATTGAGTTAGCAGAATTTTTAAGTGCTGATAATTCTTCTCCTAAACATTTAAACGGGTTTCAATTAACAGCAGTAAACTCTATAATAAATCTTTCTAATGCTAAAAACAGTGTTTTAGACACAGCACTAAATCAAACTACAGCAGTAGAAACAACAACATTAGAAGATTTCAATAATGAGAAAGGAGTGTATACTTGGAATCCTGCATTAAAAGGTGGAGAAGGTGATTTTGAAAAAACTGGAAACAGTGATGATATCATTTACAATATTGCGTTTAACGGAAAAAACGCTGTATTTACTGTAAGTGAATTTGATACGACATTTGCAAAGGACGATGCAGAAGTACCTACAAAAGCTGTTGCACAATTGAATATTGGTAGCACTACAGTGTTTTCTCAAAACTACACAGCCTCAATCGACACCGGAAAAACAGTCCCTAATAATTTTAGCAACACTACCAAAATTGGTGCATTTAGTTTAGTTACTGAATACTCTAATAGTAATAATCAATCGCTGACTCAGTCTTTTCAATTTAAAATAGGCAATGACGTAATTGCAGGATACAACTACACTACTGAAGGAAACTTTAATGAAGTTGAAAATGATAGTGCTGAATTTACAGATGTTTTAGATAACGCTACCGTTTCTTTACAGTTTTTAAATGCAACGTTGGTAACTAAAGCAAATGATGATAATGTAAACCCTGAATCTGAATTAACTATTGATGAAGTAATTGAGTTATTAAACAACAATATAAACTCAGAACTAATTATCAATAATAAGTCTATTGCTAAAAATCAATTTTATAAAGATCAAGAAGAATTTCCTGTTTTTAATTTTGATCCAAACACTGGTGATTTAAATGAAACAACTGAAACCGAAGATATAATTAATGCTCGCTTCCTATTTGAAGATGGTACCACGGCTGACTTTGACACCTATTTCGATAATTCTTTTTCAAATACAGAAGACAAATTTGAAAGTGTTTTTGATGTTTACACAAATCTTTTTGAAGACATCAATTTTAATTCTGGTGATGACAATAAAGAAATTTCTATTAACACAGAACCAGCAGTATTTTAAGAGTTTTAATTCTCTAAATACAGATTTGTAATAAGGAGAGGCTATCAGAAATGATAGTCTTTTTTTTATTTTGGTATTTTAAATTTTATAGCTGTAACATTTTCTCCAGACCAATACCCGAAAGCTCCATTAGAAATATTCGAAGGTACTTCTTGGGTAAAAGCTGCATTTTCAATAATATCTGACTCTTCTCCCCGTACTTTTTTCCAAAAATCGAATTGCGCTTTAGCAATCGCGATAAGTTTAATTTCAAAAACCTCTCCCACAAATAACAAACTCTCTTTTGAGCCGCTAGTAAACCTATTGTAATTAACTATTATCGGAAAGGTTTCGGTAAACACATTCTCTGTACTCACAATAAATGGACTTGCAAATTCGAATTTGCTTTCATTTTCGTTTTTAATAAGGATTTTATAATAGCTAGTCTGTTCTTGCCTATTCCTTATCAAAAGTCTTACATTTTTAACACCGGGAGTAATTAAACCATCTTTTTGAGCCTGTAAAAAAGTAATATCTTCAACGGTAGCAACCTTAGGGATTTTAGTATGAGCATTAAATTCCTTTCCCCTTATGTTAACTGTTAAATTGTATTCCGCATCTATTTCTCCTTTTATTAAATTACTTCTATAAAACAAAAAAGGAAAACGAGAATCATCTTTTTTCAAGGTTAAAACCTCTGTTACTTCCCCATTTGTTAAAGTTATTTTTGCTTTAGACTCTACAGATTTAGCAACGGTCAAAGAATCTATAACCCCTTCGAAAAGAATACTATTAGACAAAAATATTTCCGTAAACTCACCTTCTCTAATTTGCCCTTCAACAGTTAATTTATCAGACTTTTCTATTTCAGAGTTAGAAATAGAACATCCGATTACTGTTAGAGTTATTAATAATATTAATATTTTTTTTAGTAAGACAACTTCTTTCATAAACAAAATCTTTTTAAAACGAAAAAATCCAATTCAGAGTAGGGAGTATAGGGAATAACGTTTCAGTATTTTCATTAACTTCTATAACAGAGTCATTGGCATTTCCCTCTGTTTGAAAAGTGATTTGAAATGGATTCGCCCTATTATACACATTGTAAACAGTTAAGTTCAATTTTGAATTCCATTTCCCTTTAGGCTTAAAACTATAAGTACAGGACAAATCTAAACGATGATAACTTGGATATCGAGATCCATTTTTAGCCTCGAAATTTATAATTGGACGCTCTGCTATAATTCTTATATCACTTGGACGCGTATAATTTTGTCCGCTTGTAAATAAAAATAAAGCTCCTAACTCTACCCGATCTGTTAATTGATAATGTAGAATCGAATTCACATTAACAGGCCTATCAAATGTAGTTCTAAAATACCCTCCCCGATTAATTTCATCGAACTTCGCCACTGTGTTCGAAAGCGTTAAAGAAACTTGAGCTGTAAGTCTTTTCAATTTCTTACTCATCCCTATTTCTAAGCCATATGAATTAAACTCACCAACCACAATATCTTCATATATATTTTCAGAAAATAAATTATTTACTGCTCCGTTTAGAAATTCCGTGTAATTGGCTACATTTTTAAAATACAAAGCACTATTCAATTGAAAATTACCTTGCTCAAAAACATATCCTAAACTCAGCTGATTACTAATTTGAGGCTTGATTTCCTTTGTACTAACTACAAAAAAATCGGCTGGTAAACTCAATGCATCAATTGAAGCTTGATGTATAAACTGACTTAATCTCTGGTAACTAAATTTAAACGCTTGATTTTCTTTAAAGTTATATTTAATACTTACACGCGGCTCTAAGCTATATAGAAACTCTTTATCCACTAAACTATTTTCCTCAGTAATAAATGTTGTTAACCGCAATCCTGTTTTGGCTTCTATCTTTTTTGTTAGCTTAAGCTCAATATCTCCAAACAAACTAACGTCTGTAAAATTGAAATCTTCTTGATTTGAAATTCCCAATGCTACTTGATCTACTTTTGCTTCTACTTTTTTAGGTAATGTATTATTCAAATTATATGCTACTCCTAATTTAAACAAGTAATTAGGAGTATTCCACAAAAAGTTATGATTGATACTAAAAACATTAAAATTACTTGTGGCACTATATTCAAATGGAAACTCATCATCACTAAATAAAAATTCATAATTACTATTTGAAACAGTCGTCGTAGAGCTTACAACTTCAGAGTAACGGTGATTAAAATTAGCTCCTAACAAAAAATTCCCCCATTCCAATCTTCGATTTCTCCCTTTTGTCCTATCTATAAAATTATCTCGCGTAAAATAAGCTTCAATAGAGACTTCGCTTTTAGAAGTAATCTTTGAGGTGTATTTAGCCAAAGCATCATACAAAAAATAGTTTTTTTTGCCTCCTAATATAGAATTATTATCTCCTGTAAATGGTTTGAAAGCCTCTAAATAAGTGCGCCTTCCTGACACCAATAAATTGTTGTTTTTATTTAACTTGATATTCCCTGTTAGCTTTGCTGCTAATAAACCTATGCTTCCATTAAAATAAGTACTATCTGTTTTTTTTAGTGTTTGTAAATCAGTAACAGACGATAATCGACCTCCATAAGCCGCATCAAAACCTGATTTTGAAAAATCTAAAGAATACACAAAATCTGAATTCACAGCTGAAAACAATCCTCCTAAATGTGCTGTATTATGTATGTAAATATTATCCAAAAGAGTAAGATTCATACTACCATTACCTCCTCTGACTAACAAACCTGTTTGTCCTTCACTTGCCTGCTGAACTCCCGGAGTATATTGAATAAGTTTTATGACATCTTTTTCACCTAAAATAAAAGGCAGCTTTCGAATATCATTTTGAGTTAATCTTATATTATCTGGTGCTATCTGTTTTAATTGACTGCTAGAAAAACTAGAAACTACTACCTCATCTAGCGTTCCGATATCTGAGGTTATATATACAACATCTTGAATCTCGTTAATCGGCAATTCAATTTTATTGAATCCTATTTTATCAAAAATCAATACCGTATTACTTGTAAGTCCTTTTATAGAAAAAAAACCTTTCTTATTAGTATAAACACCCCTATTGGAATTTTTTACTTTTACTGAAACATTCGATATCGGAAGGTTTGTTTCAACATTAAACACAAAACTTTGAATATTTTTTTGCGCATTTAAAGTACAACTTAAACAAAAAAACAAAAAAAAGCATTTAACCATACTTAAATTCATACAATCAAATGCTTTTAAACTAAATTCTACTCGCTCTGTTTTGTAATAGGTAATCTGCAATAACTAGTGCTGCCATAGATTCTACAATAGCAACTGCTCTTGGCACTACGCAAGGGTCGTGACGCCCTTTACCAGACATTACTACTTTATTTCCTTCTTTATCTATCGTTTCCTGATCTTGCATAATAGTGGCTACAGGTTTAAATGCAACGTCAAAATAAATATCTTCTCCGTTTGATATTCCCCCCTGTATACCGCCCGAGTAGTTTGTTTTTGTAGTACCATCGGCATTAAACTGGTCGTTATGTTGGCTTCCTTTTAATTCGGCGCCTTCAAAACCACTCCCATATTGAAATCCTTTTACTGCGTTTATCGACAGCATTGCCTTTCCTAATTCCGCATGCAGACGATCAAAAACAGGCTCCCCTAACCCAACAGGAACTCCTTTTATTACACAACTTACAATACCGCCAACGGTATCGCCTTCCTTACGAATTTGTTTGATGTAATTTTCCATTTCTAAAGCCATCGTTTGATCTGGGCAACGCACTATGTTCGCTTCTGTTTGCGATAAATCTAAGGCTGTATATGGTTTATTCAATTTTATATGTCCCACACCGCTTACGTAAGCTTGAAAAGAAATCCCACTAAGTACTTGCTTGGCTACTGCACCTGCAACTACTCTACAAGCTGTTTCGCGTGCCGAAGAGCGTCCGCCACCTCTATAATCGCGAACATCACCGTATTTTTTATAATAGGTATAATCGGCGTGTGAAGGTCTAAATGAATCTTTTATATGCGAATAATCTTTGGATTTTTGATTGGCGTTACGAATTAAAAATCCAATGGATGTACCGGTAGTAATTCCCTCAAAAATACCTGAAAGGAATTCTACAGTATCTGGTTCTTTTCGTTGGGTAACAATAGCAGATTGTCCTGGTTTTCTTCGATCTAGCTCCTTTTGAATTTCATCAAAATCTAAAGCAACACCAGCGGGGCAACCATCAATTACTCCTCCAATACCTACTCCATGAGATTCTCCAAAAGTGGTTAGTTTAAATAATTTTCCAAAGCTATTTCCTGCCATAATAAAATTTTTAGCAAAAATACTGAAATTATGAGTTATGGATTATGAATTCTGAATTGTTTTTTAGTATAAATCCGTATTCTATTTACCAGCCTTGCTTGCCTGGATAGAATTTACATAAGAAATAACATCTGTTAAAACTGATTCAAAATCAAACCATTTAACAGCTTCATCTTTTCGATACCACGTAAGTTGGCGTTTTGCAAAGCGTCGGGTATTTTTTTTAATTTCGGAAACAGCAAAATCCAAGTCCCATTCGCCGTCCATATATTTAAATAATTCTTTATAACCTACGGTATTTAATGCATTTAAATGTTTTTGAGCGTATACCTTTTTTGCTTCTGCTAACAACCCATTTTCCATCATAATATCTACACGCTTATTAATACGATCATATATTACTTGTCGATCGGCATTTAAGCCTATTTTTATAATATTAAAAGGACGTTTCCCTTTATTTTTATTTAAAAAACTAGAAAAAGGCTTCCCGCTACTTAAACAAACCTCAACGGCACGCATTACTCGTTGCGGATTTTGAAGTGTTACTTTATCGTAATATTTAGGATCTTTTTCTTTTAAAATAGCAGTTAAAGCTTCTAATCCTTTTGTTTCGAATACTAAACCCACCTCCGTTTTAACTTCCGGAAGTACTTCTGGAAAAACATCTAACCCATTACATACAGCATCTACATACAAACCCGAGCCACCAACCATGATTGCGAAATCATTTTTATTAAAAATAGTTTCGGCTATTGATAATGCTTCTTTTTCAAAATCGCCTACACTATATTTTTGCTGAATACTAATGTGCTGAATGCAATGGTGTTTTGCTGCCGAAAGTTCTTCCGAATTAGGAACCGCCGTACCGATAGCCATTTCTTTAAAAAACTGTCGACTATCTGCCGAAATTATTTCTGTTTTAAAATGATTGGCTAATTGAATTCCCATAGCTGTTTTTCCAATGGCAGTGGGTCCTACAACTACAATAAGTGTTTTTTTATTCATGTGCAAAAGCTTCTCCACATACATGGCAGTAAGCGGCTGTTTCAACAATAACACCAGTTTTACAGTGCATACATTTTTTTACATCGCTTTTATTGGAATCGCTACCAAGTTCAGCATACTCTGCACTAACAATACCTGTAGGTACTGCTAAAACACCATAACCCAGAATCATAATAACCGATGCCAATAGTTGCCCTAAAGGAGTTTGGGGCGCTATATCCCCAAAACCTACAGTGGTCATGGTTACTATACACCAATAAATACTCCTTGGAATACTGGTAAAGCCACTTTCTGAACCTTCTATTAAATACATTACTGTACCTAAAATAATACATAGAATTACTATAAAAAGTAAAAACACTGATATTTTGATTCTGCTCGCTTTTAGCGCATTCACCAATTTATTAGACTCGCCAATGTAACGTGCCAATTTTAGCAATCTAAAAACACGTAATAAGCGTAATGCCCTTATAGCTAACAAAGCATTGGCTCCAGGTATTACAAAAGCAATGTATTTAGGAAGTGTTGATAATAAATCAACTATTCCTAAGGCGCTAAATATATATTTAAAAGGCTTTTTACTTACAAAAATTCGTAAGACATATTCTACTGAAAACAAAATGGTTATTACCCATTCAGCAGCAGCGAAGTAGTCTCTATATTTGTTATTGAGCTCCTCAACACTTTCGAGCATTACTAAGAGCACACTTAATAAAATAAATACCAGCAATAAAATATCAAACACCAAACCACTCTTGGTGTCGGCTTTAAAAATAATATCGTGTATTTTTTGCTTTAAGTTATTGATAGTTGATAGTTTTTATAGCGTTGGTAACTTATTCAAATATAATTATTTTACTTTTTTTAATTATTTGAAGGTAAATCCATTACTTTCATTTTCTTATTGCGTCGCATTTCAGATTGAATAATATGTTGTGCATCTTTATTGTGTTGCATAGGGGTAATTATCGATTTTATAATTGATAATTTTGAAATTTGATGATTTAACTTGAAATAACCAAATCCCTTAAATTCACTATCTTCTATAAGAATTACACTGCGTTCTGCTTTTTCTCGACCATAGCCAATTAATAGCATGTTTTTATTTCTAAAAGTATATTTTTCAATAATAGTACGCACTCTAGCATTGTAAGCATCCTTATCTTCTTTACCAATGCAAGCGCCTGCGCACTCTTGAATTTCATGTTTAAAGCAACTTCCTTTACCTGTGTACACTCCTGTGAATTTTTCACACAAACCATTGATTTCACTAATGCGTCGCAAAAAACTTTTACCCGATTCTCGATTACTAAAAGTCATTATATGTTTTTTACGTCCGTCGGCTTTAGTTAATTTTAAATTTACGTATCCTTGGTCGTTTGTAATTGGATAAAGTGCATGTGTAAAAATATTCTTCTTTAAAGCTTTATTATATTTAGGTTTATGCCTTTTGATTTCTTCATTTTCCAATAATAAAGCAATCATTTCCATACCCGTAATTTCAAAAGTTACGCGTTCCACTTCTTTCTGTAAAGACATTGATTTTTTGTCACTCCCTGTGAAGTGCTGATTTATTCGCTTTTTAATATTTTTACTTTTACCTATATAAATAATTTTATTTTCTTCATTATACAAATAATATACCCCTGTTTTAGTAGGTAAATCTCGTACTAAATTATGAAGTTTCGCATTGAACTCCATTTCCAAATTTCGTATGTTTTCAGAAATTATTTCTTTATCTAAGTCCTTAGTAAGTAACAACTTAAACAGCTCTACCGTAGCTAAAGCATCGCCATTTGCCCGATGCCTATCGGCAATAGGAATTCCTAGCGAACGTACTAACTTCCCTAAACTATGCGAAGGTTGCTCGGGCATTAATTTTTGAGATAACTCTACCGTACATAAAGTTTGTCGTTTAAAGTCGAATCCTAAACGCCCAAATTCAGTACTTAATATTCGGTAATCAAATTGTGCGTTATGTGCTACGATAATACAGCCTTCTGTAATTTCAACAATACGTTTGGCAACTTCGTAAAATTTAGGCGCCGTACGTAACATATTGTTATTAATCCCTGTAAGCTTAATTACATACTGGTCTATAGGTCGCTCCGGGTTTACCAAACTTATAAATTGATCGACAACCTCATGGCCATCAAACTTATAAATTGCGATTTCGGTAATTCCTTCTTCGTTAAATTTCCCTCCAGAACTTTCTATATCTAGTATTGCGTACAATTATTTAATATTAATTAGGTTTATTAACATTGAATTTTTTAATTTCTAGCTCCAAAAATGGAACTCCCTACTCTAATCATGGTACTTCCGCAATCAATGGCTGTTTTATAATCGCCACTCATTCCCATCGATATTGTTTTGAGTTGAGTGTTTGTTGCCAAGGACTGCCCCTTTAAACTTTCGAAAGTTTTCTTTAATTTTTGAAATTCTTCTTTTATTTGTTCTCTGTTATCCGTAAAAGTTGCCATCCCCATTAAACCCGTAACTCTTATATGTTCTAATGATTTAAGATCTTCATGATGTAAAAGAGCTATTAAGTCTTTTTCCGATAATCCAAATTTCGAATCTTCTTCCGCTATTTTTAATTGTAACAAACAATTGATACTTCTATTACTTTTTTGAGCTTGCTTATTAATTTCCTTTAAAAGCTTAAAACTATCTACAGCGTGGATTGTATTTACATAAGGCCCCATATACTTTACTTTATTAGTTTGTACATGTCCAATCATATGCCACTCAATATCTTTGGGAAGTTGTTCCCATTTTTGAGTCATTTCTTGGATTTTATTTTCTCCAAAAATCCGTTGTCCGCAATTGTAAGCTTCTTGTAAATCCTCAATAGGCTTTGTTTTGGAAACTGCTACCAAGGTTACCTCCTTAGGTAATGTTTCCTTTAGTTGCTTTATATTTTTAGCGATACTCATTTTAAAAATCGTTGATAATAGCTATAGCCACTTCAAGTGCTTTTGTGGCTTGTTGTAAACTAACTATTGGTGTAGTATTGTTATTAATTGCATCGGCAAAAGCGTCTAACTCATCTAAAATAGCATTGTTTGCGCCCACTGCTGGGTTATCAAAATAAATTTGCTTTTTTACTCCTTCGGCATTTTGCAAAATCATATCAAAATCACCCGGAGTTTGTGGAGCTTCTTTCATCTTAACCACTTCGCATTTTTTCTCAAAAAAGTCCACTGAAATATAAGCGTCTTTTTGAAAGAAACGACTTTTCCGCATGTTCTTCAACGAAATTCTACTTGCTGTTAAATTGGCTACACAACCATTTTCAAATTCAATCCTAGCATTAGCGATATCAGGAGTTTCGCTAATTACTGCAACCCCATTTGCCGAAACTTTTGCTACTTCAGAATCTACCACGCTTAAAATAGCATCAATATCATGTATCATTAAATCTAAAACCACAGGCACATCTGTTCCGCGAGGATTAAACTCTGCCAAACGGTGTGTTTCAATAAACATAGGATTGTTGATTTTTGAATTCACAGCAGTAAACGCAGGATTAAAACGCTCCACATGGCCTACTTGCCCTTTAACTTGATGTTTAATTGCTAAAGCTATCAGTTCATTTGCTTCTTCTACGGTATTGGTAATTGGTTTTTCTATAAACACGTGTTTACCTGCAGTTATTGCTTGTTTTGCGGTGTCGAAATGAGCAAAAGTTGGAGTAACAATATCTACAACATCTACAGCTTCAATTAATTTAGAAATAGAATTAAAATAGGTATACCCAAATTCTTTTACGATTTGCTGTGCATGAATTTCATCGGCATCGTAAAAACCTACTAATTCGTAATTTTTAGATTGAGCCAACAAGCGTAAGTGTATTTTACCTAAATGTCCTGCCCCTAATACTCCTGCTTTAAGCATATAAATGTGTTTTAAGCAAAAATAGGGTTTTACCCCCTATTTTATGAACTCTAATATTATAATTTAAATTCAATTTGAAGAAATTTAGAGCGCTAAACTTTTTAAAGTTTCGTAAACTAAATGCGTAGGCAGGCCCACTACATTAAAATAACTCCCCTCGATTCTATCAATCCCGATAAGCCCAATCCACTCTTGAATACCGTAAGCCCCTGCTTTATCTAAAGGCTTATATTTTTTCACATAATGCGAAACTTCTTCTTGAGTAAGTGTTTTAAAATGAACTTTAGTTGTAAAGTTTTTAGTTATTTGTTGTTTCGTTGTGGTAAATGTAACCGATGAGATTACTTCGTGCCAATCATTACTAAAGCTTAAAATCATTTCTTCGGCCTGGGCTGAATTTTTCGGTTTTCCCAATGCTTTTCCTTTATGCCAAACAATAGTATCGCTGGTAATTACTACCTCGTCGTCCTTCACAATTTCTTTGAATTTTTCTGCTTTCAATTCCGATAGAAAGTCCGTGATTCCTTCTCCTTTTAAATGTGGCGGATACACTTCATCAACTGGTTTTAGCTGAATTTCAAAATCCAATTCTAAATCTTTCAAGAATTGTTGTCGCCTTGGGGAACCTGAAGCTAAAATAATTTTCATTGCACCTTATTGTTATTACATTAATCTAGAGAATTTAAAAAAATTAATTCCAATTTAAAACTCTAGTTCATTTCCTTTATCAATGTAAAAATACTACATTTGAGTATAGACGCATACCTTATGAAACTTAAAATAGCAGTACTTTCTGGAGACGGTGTTGGCCCTGAAGTTACCGAACAAGCGGTAAAAGCTTTAGACGCGGTTGCTGAATATTTTAGCCATGATTTTTCTTTTCATGAAGCTTTAGTAGGTGCTACTGCTATTCACAAAACCGGAAGTCCGCTTCCTAAAAAAACCATCGATACTTGTAAAAATTGCGACACCATACTTTTTGGAGCAATAGGCGATCCGGCTTTTGATAATGACCCTAACACAAAAGTATATCCTGAACAAGGACTTTTGAATTTACGTAAAGAGTTAGAGTTATTTGAAAATATTAGACCCGTAATTGTTTATAATTACCTTTTAAACAACTCCCCCTTAAAGCCAGAAAACGCAAGGGGAACCAATATTTTAATTTACCGCGAGCTTACCGCCGGTATTTTTTTTGGAAGTAAAGGCACTTCCGATGATGGCCTGTCAGCATTTGACGCCTGTACCTACACCGCCGAAGAAATTGAACGTATAGCGCATAACGCTTTTAAAGCTGCTCAAGGCAGAAAAAAGAAACTTACTTTAGTTGACAAATCCAATGTACTTGAAACTTCGCGTTTATGGAGGCGTACTGTAATTTCAATGTCTAAACAATACCCAGATGTAACTGTTGAATTAATGTACGTGGACCAAGCTGCTGCAAAAATAATTTTAAACCCCAAGAGTTTCGATGTAATCCTTACCGCAAATTTAATTGGTGATTTTATTTCTGAAGAAGCTAGTGCTTTAGTAGGCTCAAAAGGAATTATGGCTTCGGCTTCATTAGGCGAGAAATACAGTTTATTTGAACCCATACACGGATCATACCCTGTTGCCACAAATAAAGGCATTGCCAACCCTATTGGCGCAATACTTTCGGCAGCAATGCTTTTAGATCACTTTGACCTAAGCACCGAGGCAAATGCGATTAAAGGGGCTGTTACTAAAGCCATGGAATTAAACCTCACCACCCCTGACCTTAACAAACAAAAGCCCTTGAGTACCGAAAAAATTGGTGACTTTATAGCGGACTACATCTGTAACCCTGATCTTACTAACTTTAATATTGAAAACATTTACCTAGGGCAATCTACTATTATATAGTTTAACTTATCGCTTTTTCTTGCTTTTAAAATTTCAATTTAAAAGCTTATTTTTTATTCTTTAAAAAAACACAGGTACCTACTACAAATACTTCACAAGCAAACCCATACAAACCTAAACATTCTTTTCAAAAAAGGCTCTTTCTCAAATACTTCTGCATGTTCACGTTACATTAAAAAAAGCCAATATCTCTTTTTTACATCAGTTTAAAATCTTTGTTCCCTCTTTCTATTTAACTGCTCAAAAAGGCTTATAATTTCCTGAAAAATAAGAATTAAACAGTGTTTTTTTGCTGAAAATTACATTTCACCTAAAAAAAAAGCTTTTTATCGAAATAAATACTCCTAAATAAAATTATCCCAACGAAAACCTTTTTGATCGAAATACATTTGCACTGAAAACTATTTAAGAGCAATAAATATTTGTTTAAAAAGGTTTTAATAAAAAGTAAGTAATCAACTTAACACATTAAAAAAGTAACGTATGGATTTGTCAACTACATTGGATATTTTATGGGTAATTGTATCCGGAATATTAGTCTTCTTTATGCAAGCAGGCTTCACACTACTCGAAGCGGGATTAACGCGTTCGAAAAATATGGCAAATATTGCCATGAAAAATATTGTAGACCTTTTTGTAGGAGCTATTGCTTTTTGGGCAGTAGGTTATTCTATGATGTATGGTAATTCTATTAGCGGGTTTGTTGGCGAAATAACACCTTTTTACATCGACGACAACGATATGCACAACCTATTTTTTCAAATGGTATTTTGTGCTACAGCAACTACAATTATATCGGGTGCTATTGCTGAGCGTGCAAAGTTTATTACTTATGTAATATTTGCTTTTGCTTTTACAACATTTATTTACCCAATTTCTGGACACTGGATATGGCAAACCGATGGATGGTTAACGCAAATGGAATTTATTGATTTTGCTGGTTCTACAGCAGTACACGTTATGGGTGGTTTTGCTGCACTTGTGTATGCTGCAATACTAGGCGCAAGAGATGGAAAGTACAATGCTGATAAATCGGTAAACCACATAGCTGGTCACAACAATTTATTTGCAGTACTTGGAGTATTTATATTATGGATGGGATGGTTTGGCTTTAATGCAGGATCAACTTTAGCCATTACAGGTGAAAGCGCAAATGCTGTTCCTTTAATTATACTTAACACCAATTTAGCAGCAGCAATGGGTGGAATAAGTGCATTATTTATTACTTGGATACGCTACAAAAAAGCAGATATTTCGATGACATTAAACGGTACACTGGCTGGTTTAGTTGGTGTAACTGCTGGTTGTGCCGCTGTTGATCCTTTAGGTGCTATATGTATTGGTGGTATCTGTGGTATTGCAACCACTCTTAGTACTGAGTTTATTGAAAAAACATTAAGAGTTGATGATGCCGTTGCTTCATTTTCTGTACACGGTGTATCAGGTATTCTAGGGACGCTATTAGTAGGTCTTTACTCTACCGAAAATGGTTTATTGTATGGAGGTGGTTTTGAACAACTTAAAGTACAAGCTATTGGTACTTTTTCTGTAGCATTATGGTCTGTTGTAATTACAGCAATATTGGTATACATACTAAAATACACTGTAGGTATTAGAGTTTCTCTACAGCATGAAATTGATGGGTTAGACAACTCAGAGCATAACATACATTTTAATTCTTCACAAAAAGAAGAGCTTAAAGTAACTAACGAAACAGCTACAACTGAAATACCTTCATAAAAATTATAACCAACTAACAAAATAATCGAAATGAAAAAGTTAATTACAGCAACATCCTTAAGTATTCTAATGCTATCTGCATTGAGTTGTGGAGATAACTCTAAAAAATCAGCACCTTCAATTAAGGACAACTCAAGTCACGTAAAAGCTGATAATTCAGCGGATTACTCTAACGTAGCTCCTGCTAAATTATTACGTCAAATTCAAGCGCATTACGACTTGGATGAATATACAGTAGCTAAAGAAAAATTAACCTATTTAATTAAGTCATACCCCGACACTTTAAATGGGGTAAATATAAATTCGTTAAAACGAAAAATTGATGCTGAACTAAAAAAGGAACTGGACAAAAAGCAAGAGATTGCAAACCTAGAAAGAAATACCAGACTAACGAGTTCGTTAGATAAAATGAAAATCACTAACGAAGGTAAATTTACAATCTATAAAGATAAAACAAGTCCAAAATTTGATACCAAAGAGTGTTTTTATGCTTACATAAAAAAAGATGCCTACGGTCCTAAATTATTTTTTAAAATTAGATATATAGACACTGAATGGCTAAACATTGAAGAGTTTATAGTAACTATTAATCAATTAGACCAAACTATTAGCGGAGATATTACGAAGTCGGAAACTAAAGGAAAAAAGAGGTTCAAAGTGGAACTACTTGACAAGCCAATTACATCTTCAAAGGATCTTAAAATGATAAGCAGTATTGCCGATGGAGAAAATGTAACCGCACTATATGTAGGACCTAATGCTTACAAAAAAAGAGATATTAGCAAGCAACAATTATTAGCAATACGCAATGTATTAGATGCTTACGCTTTTATGAATGCTGAAAAAAGCATCAAATCCAAGATCAATATTACAAAAAAGTAATTAATTATTAACCCTAATCAAAGCCATATATGATGAAAAATTTAAACTCAAAAGAACTGTTCGTTTCTATGCTATTTTTAGCTTGTAGTCTTTTTTCAAGTGCACAAAACATATCCGTATATGGCCTTGATAGGGCTTTTACAAAAAACAGAATTTTACGGCTAAAAAATAATCCAGATGTTTACAATGTATACGCCACACAAAATGTTTTTGAAAACGCTACAACAGTAAAAAAAGCTTCTCAAAAATACAAGAATTTAAAATCTCATATTGAAACACTTGAAAGCAAAGAAATTGAAATTAAAAAATCAAATGACGCTAAGCTTGAAAAATATGATAATGTAAATTCTATTGTAGAAAAAATAAATACCTTTTTAACCTCTCAAAAACCTTTTGAAGTAAAAAAGAGATGGTTAAAGCAAGCCCAAGAATTAGCTGATGGGTTAGACATAAACGAAAATATTTACGGTGATCAAAATATAAACCCAAGCTTTAAATCTAGATTTAGAGTGTATTCAATTGAAAAAGTAGAATTAAAAATTCACTTAAAAAAAGTAGCTTCTCGCATAAAACAAGGTAATATTAAGCCTGAGTTATTTCACAACACTGTAACTCCTGAATTAGAATCGCTAAGAAGTAAATTAAAAAAAACCAAGCCTTATATTTATGTTAACGGGCCTGCAAAAAAACGTTTATCTAATGTGCTAGCATTAGGTTCCAAAATTGAAAAAGTTTATGATATTATAGGTGAATTTAAAATAATCGACGAATTTTATATCACTAAAAAGGATGTTAAAGATAAATTTAAAAAGAATCAGTTAATCGAAAAAAGTTATATCGACTCTCAAAATTTAAACACTTCTGATATTGTTGACACCAATTCGATATTTGTTATTGAGAGCATAAATCAAAATGGATCAAAAAAATATACTGTTGGTAAAAAATTCTTCAAAAATTACGGTTACACTTTTGATGGAAAATTCAGATATCAAGTAAAAGATTTTTTATCTGATGCGGTTACTTTAAATCAAAAAAACACCCTTTACACTACGCATCCTTCAAATTACTAAAATAAAATCTTGGCACGGCTTTTGGATTATTAAAAACATAACGGTTTCTTTTAAAGAAACTATATGTGTAACCAAATACAAGAGCCATGAAAAAGATATTCTTCCTTATAGCAGCCGTATTATTTAGTTCGATAGCATCAGCAGCATCGACTACTTATAACAGGTACGAAAAACCATTTATTTTTATAGAAAACGGAATTGAATTTGCCGTTTTCAACGATGGGCAATTCGATTTTAACATTATCAATTCAAACAATGTTAATTTTAATATAAATACCCGAAACATAAACTTCAGTTTCAACACAGGACATAATTACAATGCATTTGTTCAATACGACAATTACGGTGCTGTAGTGCAAATAGAAAGCACTCCTATTTATTACGACAACTTCGGCAGAGTAACAAGGATTGGAACAACTCGCATGTACTACAATAACCTTGGCTATGCTTCTAGAATAGGAAACTTATATATTAATTATAACAATTATGGTATATATAACGGACATAGAGGAGCCATAAATGCATACCAATGTAACTTTAGCCCAAGACATAATTACTATAGGCTACCTTCTAGAGACAGATGTATTGTAAACAACTCTCCGTACAGAAGAGATTATACTGTACGCAGGTATAACTACAACAATTATTCAAGACATTATGCCGAAAGACCTAGACGTTACAACCAAACAAGTAAGCGTGTGCACTATGAAACTGAAAGAAACTATAACAAAAGGAATTACAACAAAAATGTAACCACTAGTAGAAACAACAGCTATAACCAAAGAAGGCATAATAACAACACAAAAAAGTACCTACAAAGACAACCTGTTGGCAAGCAAACTAAAAGTTATAGTAATCGATATTTAAATACTCCTAAAAAAGTAGTTAAGCGATCATATACACCAAGACGCTCTTACGCCAGTAACACTAACATCAGAATCTATAAGCGTAGATAAACCCCGTTCGTTTTAGGCCATCATATTAATATTAATTAATTCTTGCTTTGTGAGATCGCGCCAGCGACCACGAGGCAAGTCTTTTTTGGTAAGCTCTCCAAATACTACTCTATCTAATTTTTCAACAGTATATCCTAACTTTTCAAAAATACGAGTAACAATTCTGTTTTTCTGAGAATTAATTTGAATTCCTAATTCTCTTTTTGAATCGTCAATGTACTGCAGGTCGTGAACTTTTACCACGTTATTATCAATACGAATTCCTTCGATTATTTTATCGAAATCTATTCTTGAAAAATTCTTATTCAATTCCACATGATATATTTGACGTAATCTCCCCGAACTATTCATAGCTCCTAAAAAAGTATCGTCATTAGAAAGTAATATCAAACCAGAAGTATTACGCTCCATTTTACCTACAGGCTTTAAGGGTGATTTTGCTGCATTTTGAGTAATGGCATGCACCGATTTTTTCTCGTTAGTAGTAGAAGCTGAAATTGTAAATCCTTTAGGCTTATTCAGTAAAATATAAGACTTTTTTACAGGATTAATTAATTGCCCATCAAATTTAACCTCATCAGTTAACTCTACCTTGTACCCCATTTCGGTAACCACCTTACCATTAACCCAAACATTTCCTGAAGAAATATATAAATCTGCATCGCGACGCGTACAAACCCCAGAGTTAGAAATATATTTGTTTAAACGTATACCTCCTTTATCATTGCTAAGTTTCGACTTCGCGGCAACAGGACGTTTCGATTTAGGTGCTGAAGGTATTTTTTCCTTAACACTTTTTCCTACGCGCTTACCTTTATTAGGGTTACTAGGTTTTTTTTTCGAAGTACTCATGAGTTCTAATTTTGTGCAAAGATACGTGTTTAATGAGTTGCAAAAAACTACAGCTATACTTCTTTTCGTTTCAACTCTAATACTGTAATTTCAGGCCAAATACCTACACGTCCTGGAAAAGCATGAAATCCAAAACCTCGGTTAACGTACACATATCGATTTAAATTTTTGTAAAGTCCCGCCCACTGTTTATAGACATACTGAACTGGGCTCCATTTAAAAAAACCTGGAATTTCAATTCCAAATTGCAAACCGTGAGTATGACCACTTAAAGTTAAATGATAATTATTATTATGATATTGTACTTCTTCATCCCAATGTGACGGATCGTGACTCATTAATATTTTAAAATCTTCTTTACGAACTCCTTTAGAAGCCATATTTAAGTCACCAGCTTGCTTAAAATTTCTACCCCAGTTCTCCACTCCGATTAACTTTATTGAAGCATTACCTTTACTTAAAGTAACATTTTGATTTGTCAATAAATTAAAACCTACTTTTTGATGAAGCCCTTTTATATCTTCGAAATTTTGTTGCTTTAAACTCTCCGATGGCCAACTTACATATTCGCCATAATCATGATTCCCTAATACAGAATACTTACCAAAAGAGAAACTTTTAATAGCCTTAAATGTATCTATCCACGGAACAAATTCCTCTGCCTTAGTATTAACAATATCTCCTGTAAACAAAAACAAATCGGCCTTTTGATCATTAATTAAATCAATAGCATGCTCTATTTTTTCTTTATCATCAAAACTTCCTGAATGTAAATCCGATATCTGTAATATCTTAAAACCATCAAAATCTTCGGGTAAATCGTCAAAAAACAGTGTTTTAGTAATTATTTTATAATTGTATTTACCCTTCAACATACCATGAATAATACCTAAAAAGGGAATAGCTGCTAACCCTAAACCCAGTTTACCTATAAAATTCCTTCTACTCGAAACTACATCTTTAGTTACATTTATTGAAATCAAAAAATTAACCCCTAAAGCGACTAGCCAAAATAACAGAGTTATTAATTTCGGAACCAGATGAAGAATCATAGCTCCAATAGCCCAATAAAAAATGTGAGAAGGACCACTAGACCTATCATATTTTAAAATTTGATACACAAAAAACGAATAACCAAATAGCGTATATCCTAAAAAAAAACAAACACACCACCTATTAATTCTGAACAACTTTATTGTTAACACAAAAAAAAGTGCCTCGAGCACTAAAAAGACCACTACAGGAAGAATAAATCTTATCAAATTCGTAATTATTTTAATTTTACCCACTAACCTTTAGGTAAGTTTTTAAGAAATGTGAAAAATAAATGTTAGCTTTACAGTATTGAAACATATTGAGAGTAGTGATACTTTCGATTTTTATTTTGGGGTGAAATGCTGTCTTTACGACAGCATTTCTGTTTTATAACTTTTAGTAAAACCCAAGCAATTATTTCTTCCTTGAAAATTAAGAATTGTATCTTCATACCCTATTAAAATTATATTAAAATTACTCAATCAATGGAATCAACCACCAAAAGGCTGTTTTTACTCGATGCATTCGCACTTATCTTTAGAGGTTATTACGCCCTAATAAAAAACCCTCGAATAACTAGTACCGGAATGGATGTTTCCGCGATAATGGGATTTACAAATTCGTTACTGGATGTTATTAGACGTGAAAAACCCGAATTCCTAGCTGTTGCTTTTGATAAAGGAGGGAGCGCTTCTAGAACTGAAATATTTCCCGAATACAAAGCCAACAGAGACGAAACCCCCGAGGCTATTAAAATTGCGGTTCCTTATATTCAAGATATTTTAAAGGCAATGCATATTCCTATTATCGAACAAATGGGAGTTGAAGCAGACGATTTAATAGGAACTTTAGCTAAACAAGCCGAAAAAGAAGGTTTTAAAGTATTCATGGTTACTCCCGATAAAGATTATGCGCAACTAGTTTCTGATAATATTTTTATGTATCGCCCAGCACGTATGGGTAATGGTATAGAAATTTGGGACGTTGAAGCTGTTCAGAAAAAGTTTGAAGTTGAAAAACCTGAACAAGTTATAGACTATTTAGGGATGATGGGAGATGCTGTTGATAACATCCCTGGATTACCTGGTGTTGGTGATAAAACAGCTAAAAAGTTTATTGCTGCCTACGGAAGTATGGAAGGGCTTTTAGCCAACACCGACAAACTGAAAGGTAAAATGAAAGAAAAAGTAATTGCTAATGCTGAACTGGGTTTGCTTTCAAAAACATTAGCAACTATAGATATTAATTGTGATGTTACTTTTGACGCAGCATCCTACCTGTTAACAGCTCCCGATGCTCAAAAGGTAACCTCATTGTTCGAAGAGTTGGAATTTCGAAGAATGAAAGATCAATTTTTTAAATTATTTGATGCCGATGGAAACCCTGCTACTAAAGCTACGCTAACTCCATCAAAGGTGAATACCCAAAAAAATACCGCTGGTTCTGGCCAATTTTCTTTATTTGATACACCAAGCAGTGATACCAAAACTACTATTGTAAATTCCCGACAAACAATAAGCTCAGTAAGTCACCATTACCAAACAATTGAAAAAGGGATGGCTTTTAAATTGTTTGTTCAACAACTTAACAACCAAACTTCTGTATGTTTTGATACGGAAACAACTAGTCTTAATACACTTGAAGCTGAATTGGTAGGAATAGCTTTTAGCTGGGAAGAAAAAAAAGGTTTTTACCTGCCTATTCCTGAAGATTTCGAAGAGGCTAAAAATACAATTAAAGAACTACTCCCCTTCTTTGAAAGTGAAAAAATTCAAAAAATTGGGCAAAATTTAAAATATGATATTAAAGTGCTTCGTAAATATGAGGTTACTGTAAAAGGCCCTCTTTTCGACACTATGCTAGCTCATTATTTAATAAACCCTGATATGCGTCATAATATGGACGTATTATCAGAAACTTATTTAAACTATACCCCGGTTTCAATTACTGAATTGATTGGAAAAAAAGGAAAAAATCAGCTTTCGATGCGTCAAGTTCCTTTAAACCAACAAACAGAATATGCAGTTGAAGATGCTGATATTACACTTCAACTTGCTAAACATTTTACTCCTGAACTAAAAGCAGCTAATATCACTTCGCTTTTTAAAGATATTGAATTACCCTTATTACGCGTACTGGCAGATATGGAACTAGAAGGTATTAATCTTGATATTGATTTCTTAAAAAGCCTATCTACAGATATTACAACAGATATAGATTCTCTTGAAAAGAACATATACAAACAAGCTGAAGAAGAATTTAATATAGGATCACCAAAACAATTAGGTAGTATACTATTTGAAAAACTAAAATTAGTAGACAAACCTAAAAAAACAAAAACAGGACAATATTCTACCGCCGAAGATGTATTATCTTATTTAGCAAAAGACCATGAAATAGTAGCCAATGTACTTGAATATCGTGGTTTAGCTAAATTAAAAAGCACTTACATTGATGCGTTACCAACGCAAGTAAATTCAAAAACACAGCGCGTCCATACCGATTATATTCAAACTGTTGCCGCAACGGGGCGACTAAGTTCCTATAATCCTAATCTTCAAAACATACCCATACGAACAGAAAGAGGTAGGCAAGTAAGAAAAGCGTTTATTGCTCGTAATGAAAATCATGTATTGCTTGCTGCCGATTATTCGCAAATTGAATTACGTATTATTGCTGCACTGAGTAATGAAACAGCTATGATGGAAGCTTTTCAAAAAGGAGAAGATATTCACGCCACCACTGCTGCAAAAGTTTTTGGAGTAGATTTAAACGAGGTTACCCGCGAACAACGTAGCCATGCAAAAACGGTAAACTTTGGAATTATATACGGAGTATCTGCTTTTGGACTAAGCAATCAAACTAACCTTTCGAGAGCCGAATCTAAAGAACTTATCGAAGCATATTATGAAAACTACCCTAAACTGAAATCGTACATGGGGGAGCAAGTAAACTTTGCTCGTGAAAATGGTTTCGTTCAAACCGTGTTGGGCCGCCGAAGGTATTTGAAAGATATTAATTCAGGCAATGCCGTAGTAAGGGGAGCGGCTGAAAGAAATGCAGTGAATGCCCCTATTCAAGGTAGTGCTGCCGACATTATTAAAATCGCAATGATCAATATATTTGAAAAACTAAATAAAGGCAATTTTAAAACTAAAATGTTGCTTCAAGTTCATGATGAATTGGTTTTTGATGTTCCTAAAGAAGAATTAGAGGTTGTCAAAACTTTAATTAAAGATGAAATGGAAAACGCTTTTAAATTAGATGTTCCACTTGATGTTGAAATAGGGGTTGGTGACAATTGGCTGGAAGCGCATTAAATTGCTCTTAAAATCTTTGCCCGACAAAAACATTTCCTTTTATTTAAGAAAAATTAATCCTGTGGATAAAATAGCACATTACAATCAACTTTTTACAGAATACCTGCAACAAAACACTCGTGTTCCTGAACCTAAAAATCTTTACGAACCTATAGATTATATCCTAAAATTAGGAGGAAAACGCATACGCCCTATATTAACATTGATTGGCGCTGAAATTTTTGGCGCTACGCCCGAGGAGGCTTTGCCCGCCGCTTTAGCTATTGAAATATTTCATAATTTTAGTTTGGTTCACGACGATATCATGGATGCCGCTCCAATTAGAAGAGGTAAAGATACCGTACACACTAAATGGAATACTAACACAGGAATACTTTCTGGAGACGCTATGCTTATTCAAGCATACCAATGTTTTGAAATATATGATGCTAAATTATTTTATCAATTAGTCAAGCTATTTTCAGATACCGCTTTAGAGGTTTGTGAAGGACAACAATATGATATCGATTTTGAAACTCGCAATGATGTTTCTATTGATGAATATCTTAAAATGATCACTTATAAAACTTCTGTTTTAGTAGGTTGCGCCTTTCAAATGGGAGCTATTATTGCTAACCAAAGCAAAGAAGCTCAAAAAGAAATTTATAAATATGGTAAGCTACTAGGTATTGCTTTTCAAATTCAAGATGACTATTTGGATGCCTTTGGCAATCCCGAAACCTTTGGTAAACAAGTTGGAGGAGATATTATTGAAAATAAAAAAACGTACCTTTTTCTTAAAGCAAGAGAACTAGGGAATAGTTCTCAAAAAGAACAATTACACCAATTATTTTCTAATAAAGATCAAGTAGATACCAATGGTAAAATAACAACCATAAAACAGATTTTTAATGAATCGGGAGCTACTGAAGCTACAAAAAAAGCTATTCAGGAATATACTAATCAAGCCTTTGAAGTTGCCAATAAATTAGACATTCCTATCGAAAGTAAAGAAATGCTTATTAATTTTGGAACTTACTTAATGAATCGCAGGGTTTAGATTACAAAATAAAGTTATACTTTATTTACTTCTTCTTTATTTGCATTGGCAAATAGCCGAATTCTTTTTTAAAGCATTTAGCAAAATAAGAAGAAGACGAAAACCCGACTTCATAAATAACCTCGTTTACATTCAAATCACTGCTTACTAACAATGATTTTGCTTTTTCCAACCTAACTTTTCTAATAAATTCATTAGGCGAGAAACCTGTTTGATTTTTTATTTTTCTGTAAAACTGACTTCTACTTAATAAGAAATGAGAAGCCATTATTTCAACATTCAAATCTTGTGCATTAAGTTTTTCTTGAACATATACCAAAACACTTTGCATAAAATTCCTATCCGTCTCTTCTGTTTTTATACTCACGTTGGTAAGTCCCAAAGAATATTTTTCTAATAAAATTTTTCGACTCGCAAGTATTTGCCTAATAGTTGATTTGAGTAGTTTTATACTAAATGGCTTTTCGAAATAGGCCTCTACGCCTAAATCTATAGCTTCGATTTTTGCTTCAATTAAATTATTTTTAGAAAATGCCATTATTGGTATGTGTTTCTTTGCTTCTATGGATTTAAAATATTTAACCAAAGAAACGCCTTCATTTTCAGGTAAATCAAAATCAACTATAATTAAGCTTGGATGACTTATCTGTACATTTTGTATTGCAATTTTAGCAGTTTCTACAATAGCAATATCATAACTAGAGCTTAGTTCTTTTTTAAGATAATTGATTAAATTAATATCTCTTTCAAGCACAAGCAAGGAATATTCTTTCTTTGTATAATCCAATGTTTCTGTTTTTAAAGGCAGAAAAAAATTCAGCAATAACTACCTCCTTCCAATGTAAGCATAAGCTACAAATTGAACAAGTAAAGACAAAAACTAGTCATCAAAAACTCGAAAAAGCAAATCGCTAAGTTATAATCCTATATTTTCCAAACCGCTATTAACGCCCAACAAATACTAGTTATTCTATTATTTTACAAATGCAAGCACAATTGTGCAGTATATTTGTTTACAAATAACTTCTTCGAATTTTCGTGTATTCGGAGTATTCTTAATTAATACACGAAATAATTTTATTAAATGAAATTTGAAGATCTAAACATTAACGCTGCTATTTTGAAAGCGTTAAACGAAAAAAAATACTCTACTGCCACTCCTATTCAAAGTAAAGCAATACCGTTGGCACTTGCAAAAAACGACATTTTAGGTATTGCACAAACAGGTACTGGTAAAACCGCTGCTTTTGCAATTCCTACTATTCAACATTTAATAGCCTCTGAAGACCAAAGCAAAAGGAAAGTAATAAAAGCTTTAATACTTACCCCTACTAGAGAGTTAGCCATCCAAATTCAAGAAAATTTTACTGAATTTAGTAAATACACTGCGCTAAAAAACACGGTGATTTTTGGTGGAGTAAACCAAGCCTCTCAAGTAAGAGTTTTAAAAAATGGAATCGATATTTTAATTGCCACACCCGGACGATTAATGGATTTAATGAATCAGGGGTTTATAAGTTTAAAACATATTGAATTTTTTATCCTAGATGAAGCTGACCGAATGTTAGATATGGGGTTTGTACATGAGGTAAAAAAATTAGTAAAAATTATCCCTCAAAAAAGGCAATCTTTATTCTTTTCTGCAACCATGCCTAATAGTATTAAGGAACTTTCTAATTCTATTTTGAGTAATCCAAAAAAAGTAGAGGTTAGTCCTACTTCATCAACAGCAGATACTATTCAGCAATATATATACATGACTAATAAATCTAGTAAAAAGGATTTATTATTTCACATACTAAAAGACGAAAAGCTAGATCAGGTTTTACTTTTTTCAAAAACAAAACACGGTGCTGATCGCATTGTGAAAAATTTAAAAAAAGAAAACATCACTGCAGCTGCAATACATGGTGACAAAGCTCAAAATCAACGTCAAAAAGCTTTAACTAATTTCAAAGAAGGAAACATTCGTGTTTTAGTTGCAACTGATATTGCGGCAAGAGGAATTGATATTGATCGACTTAAATACGTCATCAATTACGATATTCCTAATATTTCCGAAACTTACGTACACCGTATTGGCCGCTCAGGAAGAGCTGGCAAAGAAGGTACTGCTATTTCGCTATGTGAACCCGAAGAAAATGCTTACTTAAAAAGTATTGAAAAACTTATTAAAAAGAAAGTAGAAGTTATCAAAGACAACCCCTATCCGCAGACAGATAAACCTATGACTGCTGCAGAAAAAAAGGAATTCGAAAAGGAAAAACAGCGTCGTAAACAAGAGTTTTTTGCTAACAGAAAAGCCTCTAATAACGCCAAAGGCAACAACAATAAAAGAAACCAAAGACGCTAAAAAATTAGAAAGTGTTTGGATTGGATAGTAGACAATAGGGATTTATGGTTACCAATTAAAATAAAACCATAAAAATCCCTATTTTTGCTCATTAAAATTGAAAAATATTTTTACGATGAAAAACAGTACGAAGTATGTATCAAATACACGAATGACATTAGGAAACCTCCCAACCTCATTAACTACTGCTACCACTACCCTTTTGGGTTATTAAACTTTCATTTCAAATCCTTATTACAGCGATATTTCGCTAATTTTTCAATTACTTAATTCTTAAAAAAAAACATATGAACGTTCTAAAATTTGGAGGTTCTTCTGTAGCAACAGCACAGACTATACAACAAGTACTACAAATAGTAGCCAATCACAGTAACAAAAATAATCTTTCCGTAGTTGTATCTGCCCTTGGCGGAATTACTGATTTATTACTAAAAGCAGGAGATCAAGCTGCTTCTAATAACAATGATTACAAAAACACTTTAGTTACTATTGAGAAAAGACACCTTGATACTGTACGAGAATTAATTCCGGTAACAAACCAAAGCGCTGTCATTAGTACTGTTAAATCAAAACTTAATGATTTAGAATCGTTGTGTGAGGGAGCTTATTTATTAAGTGAATTGTCTCCAAAAACCGCTTCTGTAATTGCTAGTTTTGGAGAAATTCTTTCTTCATATATCATATCTGAAGCTGCCAAAGCTAATGACCTAGATTTAATACTTCAAGATTCAAGAGAATATATTACGACTATTGAAGCAGAAAAAGTAACTATAAACTACCAAGAAACGAATAATAAAATTCAAGAATTTGCTAAAAACAACAGCCATAAAGTTGTATTATTTCCTGGTTTTGTAGCAAAAACAGAGGCTGGAGAGCCTACAACATTAGGACGAGGTGGCTCTGATTTTACAGCAGCAATTTTAGCTGCCGCAGTGGAAGCTGAGGAATTATTAATATGGACTGATGTTAGCGGTATGTTTACTGCAAATCCGAGAGTTGTTAAACAGGCTAAACCTGTTTCTCACATTTCATATCAGGAGGCCATGGAACTTTCGCACTTTGGTGCCAAGGTAATTTATCCTCCTACGATTCAACCTGTATTAGAAAAAAACATCCCTATTTACATTAAGAATACTTTTGCTCCTAAGGATTTTGGGACTCTAATTACTCGTGAAGTTACCGATAGAAAACAAGCCGTAACAGGTATAAGTCATATTGAAAATATTGATGTAATTACTTTAGAAGGTAGCGGTATGGTTGGCATCCCTGGCTTTTCTAAACGCTTGTTCGAAACACTATTCGCTGAAAAGATAAATGTAATTTTAATTACCCAAGCTTCATCTGAACATTCTATTTGTTTAGCTATAGAAAGTAAAGATGCTAACAAAGCTAAGGCAGTAATTGATGCTGCTTTTGAGTTTGAAATTACTAAAGGAAAAGTACTTCCTACAAAAATAGAATCAGACGTAGCTATATTAGCCTTAGTTGGTGACAACATGGTTAACCACCAAGGCTTAAGTGGTAAAATGTTTAGTACTCTTGGAAAAAACAACGTAAATATAAGAGCTATAGCTCAGGGAGCCTCAGAAAAAAATATATCTATTGTAATTGCAAAAAAGGATATTGACAAAGCTTTAAACTCGTTACACGAAGCCTTCTTTGAGGTAAGTTCAAAACAATTGAACTTATTCATTACAGGTGTTGGTAATGTTGGCGGAAAATTAATTGAGCAATTACAAAAGCAAGCAGATTTCTTAAAAGATAATTTACGTTTAAAAATTAATGTAGTTGCATTAGCCAACTCTCGAAAAATGGTTTTTAATGCCGATGGTATTGATTTAAATAATTGGAAAGAAGCGCTTGAAAATGGTGAAAGCGCCACTCCACAATCTTTTTTTGAAAAAGCAAATATCTTAAATTTAAGAAACAGCATTTTTGTAGATAACACCGCTACGGATAAAATTGCTTCGGTATATAAAGATTATCTTGCTAATAGCATTAGTGTAGTTACCTGTAATAAAATTGCATGTGCAGACACCTATGCTAATTACAACGAATTAAAACAACTTTCTCGTGAATACGGTGCTTCTTTCTTGTTTGAAACAAATGTAGGAGCTGGTTTACCAATTATTGACACACTTAATAATTTAATTGCTTCCGGCGACAGGGTTCGCAAAATACAAGCTGTACTTTCGGGTAGTTTAAATTTTGTTTTTAATTATTACAAAAAAGGAGTTACTTTTTTCGATATCGTAAAACAAGCACAAGAGCAAGGTTACACGGAACCTGATCCTAAAATAGATTTAAGTGGTGTAGATGTAGCTCGTAAAATTTTAATTTTAGCTCGTGAGAGTGGAAATATCATGGAGCTTTCTGATATCGAAAACAATGCCTTTTTACCACAAGCAAGTTTAGACACTGATAATGTGCCTGACTTTTTTGAAAGTTTAAAAAATAACGAAACCCATTTTGAAGGTATCTTACAAGAAGCTCTTGATAAAGATTGCCGCTTAAAATACGTAGCTCAATATGAAGATGGAAAAGCCTCTGTGGGCTTACAACATATTCCAAGCGATCATCCTTTTTATAACTTAGAAGGAAGTGATAATATCGTTTTGTTTTTTACAGATCGCTACCCAGAGCAGCCGTTAATTGTTAAAGGAGCTGGTGCTGGTGCCGATGTTACAGCCTCTGGTATTTTTGCAGATATTATTCGAATTGGTAAAAAATAAGTCATGAAAAGCTTAAAAGTTTTTGCTCCAGCTACAGTAGCTAATATTTCATGCGGATTTGATGTGTTAGGGTGTTGCCTTAACGGTGTTGGCGATGAAATGCTTATTAGTCTTTCTGATACTCCTGGAGTACGAATTACTAAAATTGAGGGTGCTGATTTACCTTTAGAAACCGATAAAAATGTAGCTGGGGTAGCTATTATTGCTCTTTTAGAAGAATTAAAAGACACTACTACAGGTATAGAAATTGAAATTTATAAAAAAATAAAAGCTGGTAGTGGCATTGGTAGTAGCGCCGCCAGTAGTGCTGGTGCTGTTTGGGCCACAAACGAACTTTTAAACAAACCTTTTACCGCTACCCAACTAGTTAAATTTGCTATGGAAGGCGAACGTTTAGCTAGTGGTAATGCTCATGCTGATAATGTAGCCCCTGCCTTATTAGGAGGTTTTACCTTAGTTAGAAGTTATGAACCCTTAGATGTTTTGAAACTGAATACACCCGAGGATTTGTACATGACTATTATTCACCCACAGATAGAAGTAAAAACAGCAGACTCTAGAAAAGTAGTGAAACCTAATGTTTCTTTAAAAAAAGCAATTACTCAATGGGGTAATTTAGGTGGCTTTATTGCCGGGCTATATACCAATGATTATAATTTATTAGGTCGCAGCTTAGAAGACGTAATCATTGAACCTATGCGCAGCATACTTATTCCAAAATTTGAAGAAGTTAAAGCTACTGCTATTGAAAACGGTGCTTTAGGTGCTGGTATTTCAGGATCTGGACCTTCGATATTTGCCTTAAGTAAGGGAAAAGAAAACGCAAATAAAGTAGCAAAAGCTATTGAGGCTATTTATGAACCTACTGGTATCTCATTTGATATCCACGTAGCTAGTATTAATGCTAATGGAGTAACTGCTATTTAAATTATAATATTTATTATGAGTTAGAAATAGCTCTTTCAAATAATACATCAATCCACAAAATAACAAAATGAAAAGAGAAAACATATCATCTGGATCTCCTTGGGAAGATAAAATTGGTTATTCAAGAGCTGTACGCATCGGTAATACTATCGAACTTTCAGGAACAACTGCACCTGGCGAAACTTTAGAAGAGCAAACTACAGGAGTAATTGAATTGGCTAAAAAAGTTTTAGAGGAAAACGGAAGCAGTTTAAAGGACGTAGTACGTACTCGCATTTTTACCACGGATATTTCTCAATGGGAAAAAATAGGTGAAGTACATGGAAAGTATTTTGGAACCATTAAACCTGTAACTACAATGGTGGAAATTTCAAAATTAATTGATCCTGCGATTGTCATAGAAATTGAGTTTACAGCAGTAATTACTGAATAATATAAAACAGAAAAACATACACTAGAATTAAGTTTCCCGCTTGCTTTCTATGTCCTTTTTCTAAAATAAAAAAACTACAATGCAATTTTATAGTCTTAACAAAAAAGCACCAAATGTCTCTTATGCCGAAGCTGTTGTTAAAGGATTAGCTCCTGATAGAGGGCTATATTTTCCTGAAAACATAACACCACTACCCGCTTCGTTTTTTGAGAATATCGAAACGATGGATAATGTAGACATTGCTTATGAAGCCATAAAACAATTTGTAGGTGATGAAATTCCTGAAGCCGATTTAAAAGATATTTTAGCTGATGTGTTAAGTTTCGATTTTCCTGTTGTGCCTATTACTAATAATATTGGAACACTGGAACTTTTTCACGGGCCAACAATGGCTTTTAAAGATGTTGGTGCTCGTTTTATGGCGCGTAGTTTGGAATATTTTAACCGAAATAATGATGGACACGTAACCGTATTAGTAGCCACTTCTGGAGATACCGGAGGTGCAGTGGCCAGAGGCTTTTTAGGCGTTAAAGGTGTAGACGTAGTTATACTATATCCTAACGGAGCAGTAAGCGACATACAAGAAAGGCAGTTAACTACTTTAGGAAAAAACATTAAAGCTTTAAGAGTTGATGGTGTTTTTGATGATTGTCAAGAAATGGTAAAAACAGCTTTTTTAGATGAAAGTATCACTTCGCAAAGGGCGCTAACTTCTGCCAATTCTATTAATGTTGCACGTTGGCTACCACAGTTGTTTTACTTCTTGTTTGCTTATAAACAAACAAAAAAAATAGACAAAGAAATTGTATTCTCAGTACCTAGCGGAAACTTTGGAAATATATGTGCTGGGATTGTTGCTAATAAATTAGGCATGCCCGTTAAGCACTTTATTGCTTCGGTAAATGTAAACGACACAGTTGTTAATTATTTAAACACTGGTAAGTACGAACCGAAACCATCGAAAGCAACTATTTCGAATGCTATGGATGTAGGAAACCCTAGTAACTTTATTCGTATTCAACAGCTATTTAAAAACAATTTTGAAGATTTAAAAAAGGATTTTTCATCCATTAGTTTTTCTGATGAACAAACTAAGAATGCCATGAAAGAAATTAAAGCTGGTAACGGTTATATCGCCGATCCGCATGGCGCTGTCGGCTACTTAGGCTTAAAAAATTATAAGCTTTCAGAAAACGAATATGGTATTTTCTTAGAAACTGCTCACCCTGTTAAGTTTTCAGATATTGTAGAAGAAACTTTAAACACTAAAGTTGCAATTCCTGAACAAATTAAAAGTGTTCTTGACAAAGAAAAGGTCTTTAAATCTATTTCTAAATATGAAGAATTAAAGCAGTATTTGCTAACTGAAACAGACTATAAAAATTAGTAATATTAATATTTGTTAACTGACTCCTTTAAGACCTTCTTAAAGGAGTTTTTTTTTAGCGCTTTAACAAAATTTGCCCTTTCACTGTAGCCGCTTCTGTTTCTATCAAATACCAATAAGAATCAGACGGTAAAGTTTCTCCGTTATAAGTTCCATCCCAACGAATACCATTTGTTGACTGGAGAATTAATTTACCATAACGTGTGAAAATTGAAGCATTTTTAACTTCGTTTAAAACAAACTCATCCCTAAAACCATCATTATTAGGCGAAAAATGTTTCGGTATATTTAAATGAAAGAAATTCTTTTGATCAAACACTCCGCATGAAAAAACATCTCTTATAAAAATGGTGTAATTCCCTGTTTCAATTCCTCTAAAAATTGGAGAGCTTTGAAAATTAACCCCATCAATAGAATATTCATAATCTAATATTTGTCCGGTAATTGTTACAGAAATATCTTCTTGAATAGTTTGAATTTGTTCAATAGTAGCCGAAGAAGTAAATAAATTAATTGCAAATTGTTCTACACCTACACAGCCATCATCATTTACAATTTCAACAGTATAAATACCTGGCAGTGATACTTCTATTTGTTGTGTGGTTTCACCTGTGCTCCATGCATAGGTACTTGTGCTTAGTGAAGCGATTAATGTTGTAGATTGGGAAGGACAAACAGAGCGTACTTCATTTTGAAGATTTTCAAATTCATTAAACACGGTTACGTTAATTTCTGTACGTAAACTTGGACAATCAAATTGTTGGTCAAATGCTTCTACAAAAAATTGGAAATTACCCGAGCTTGCCTCTCCAACTCTGTATTGTAAACCTTCAAACAACAACTCTCCTCCAATAGCTTGATCATACCAACGAATATTTTCATTGGAATTTTGCGTACTTGCGTTTAAAATTAAATCATCCCCAGCGCAAAACTGAAAATTTTCAGAAACTGAAGGTGCACCAACCCGTGTATTAATTTGTATTTCAAAAACATCTGAAACGGTACTACAAGAGTTATTTAGTAGATTATCTGTAGTTTCTGCAATACGAATTCTATAAAAATAGTTTCCTGGATCGATCAGGTTTTCCGTTTTAAACGTTTCATTATTTGCCCCTACAATTGAAGTAAATGCAATTCCATCTAAACTTTCCTCCCACTGATAAAAACGATTAGAAAAAACTCTTAATAAAGTATTTACTCGAAGCTCAACTTGTCCTGAAGATTCATCACAAAAACTTAAGGGACTCTGCATATTGGTACTTGTTAAAATTTCTGTACGGTCTCCACAGGTTACAAACTGAATATCATCTAAAGCTAAATCATTACCACAGCCTCCAACTCCATTATTCAGTATTCGTAAAATAACCCTTTCTTGTCCTGGCACGGTTGAAAATGTTAAACCATATTTTTGCCAATTTGCTTGAGATGAAGCAAAAATATCTCCTGTATCGCCAGAAGCTAAAATCACTGTATCTGCTTCATCCCAAATTTCAATTCTAACGTTTATAGGGATACCCCCAGGAATACCTGTGGCATTAGTACAAAAATTTGACAGCGGTAATGAATTCAAATTAAGCAACCAGGTTGAAAATTCGTAGGTAGTATTACTACATAAACCTTCAATATTCCTTTCAAAAAATTGTCCCGAAGTATTATCGTCGGCATTCACAATTAATGCCCGTCCTCCTGTATCTCCAGGTGTTCTATCGGTAGTTGTAAACCATGACTGAAACCAATTAAACCGACTCGAAATTGTGTAATCTCCATCATTGGGCTAACCGTTATTAACAAAATTATACGTGGTGGTACCAATGGCATTTCTATTTACAGGAATACTATTACTACCCGTTGTGCATTTTAAACAATGCTAATTTTGATATTATTAATTTTTCTATCAAAGATAAATTTGTTGATATATTG
>CANNCQ010000004.1 GCA_947503135.1 uncultured Aquimarina sp.
CTAAAAATGCTTTTGAACTAAACAATATTACTCATGCCCCTTGGACTAATTTATTTTCTTTAGATTTTCTAAAAAAACTAGTCTTAAATTCACTGAAGGTTTAAAGCATCAAGATTATGAATTTTGGAACAAATTTATAGCTCATATAGATAGAAACCAAAAAACGATGGACTACCTATTAAATTTGATACTATTTTTATGCTACTTTTTGATTGTTAATAATTTTTAGTTTTAGTTCAAATTCAGCTGGAGATTTATAATCTAAAGTAGAATGCATTCTTACAGTATTATACCAATTAATATATTCTTCTATAATTTTATAGGCTTGTAAGTAAGATTTGAAATTATATCTATTAGTACATTCATATTTTAGTGTTTTAAAAAACGATTCCGCTACGGCATTATCCCAACAATTACCTTTTCTACTCATGCTTTGTATTGCTCTAGTACTTAACCTTAAGAGATCTACCATTTTACTGGAAGCATATTGTACGCCTCTATCAGAATGAAAATATGATTGTCTGTAATGTTCTTTTCTTTCTAGCTTGTACCCAAGCGCTACAAACAGTATTTTCAGTAGTCATATTATCACTAAAACCCAAGCAACTATTTTTCTATCCGCCAAATCTAGAATTGTGGTTACATAATTCCATTGGTTAGCAACTCTTAATAGGTAATATCTGAGACCCATTTTTCGCCAATTTGTAAACTTGTAAAATTTCTATTTAATAACGTGAGCTCAATCTAATTTACACCAATATTAGGTCGAACTCACGTTAATTAATTGCTCCTTTTAAAATACCCGAATAAGAAATATTTGCTATGTGCGAAGAATTTATAGTTACGTTTACTGTTTTGTTTGGATAAGCAATTATATAAACAGCATAACTTTCGGTATTATTACTAACATCAAAATTTATATGTAGAGTTTTCTTTTTAAGATTCTTGTTGAACGAATAATTTTTTAATGCAGCGTTAAACGATATGCCGCTATCATTACCTCCATAATTGGAAACAATTCTACGTTCTCCAAAAAAAGGTAAATCTGCTTTCACTGAATCGTTGATTATTGTAATAAAATAACCTTCTTTATTTACATCAATCCTATTAGCATTATTACCTCCTGTTTGTAATAATATAGAATTCAATACCTGAGTTGTTCCATTGGTATTAAAAGGAAATACTGCAGTAATTTCAATAGTATAATTTTTGTTCTTGATTAGTGTTTCTAATTCTGAAAATTGTTTTGCGATTAATTCTTGCTTAGCTACAGAATTCGACGATTTACAACCAACTAACAAGGAAAAACTAGCAAATATTAAGAATAATAGCCTCATTTTACTTTTTTCTATAATATATTATAAATATCAATTGCTTTTATAATATTAACATTTAGTAAAGATTCTAGCTCGTATTTATAAAATAAAAAAGCGGATGTCTAAAAAATCAGACATCCGCTTTAACTTATTGTAGCACTTATAAATTCGCTACTTTTTAAATGCTATTAAGCAGAGTTTCTACTTGCATTAATATTTCCAAATAATGAACGTGTTACCATTTTTTCGAAAACTTCATATAACTCTCCACTATCCTCTCCGTTTCTATTCATATCTTGAAGTTTTTTCAAGGCATATTGCTGAATAGTTAATAACGGTAGTACAATAGATTCTCTAATTTGAATAGAAGCTTTACTTACAGGTTCGTTTTGCATTAACTCGTCATACCCTGTTAATTTAAGTAATAAAGATTTCGTTAATTTATATTCTTCATATATAATTTTCCAAAACTCACCAAATTCAGGATCATCTTGCATGTAAGCCGTTAAATCGAAGAACGATTTAGTTAAACTCATCATACTATTTTCGAGTAAGGTTTTGAAAAAAGTAGAATCATTATATAATTGCTCAACTCTTGCAAATTCTCCTTTATCGATAAAAGATTGAATAGCTGTACCTACTCCGTAGAAACCTGGTACATTCTGTTTTAACTGACTCCAACTTCCTACAAAAGGGATAGCTCTTAAATCTTCAAATCTAAGTTCAGAACCTGATCCTCGTTTTGACGGACGACTACCAATATTGGCTTTTCCATAGTACTTTAAGGTACTCATTTTTTCCAAATAAGGTAAAAATTTATCGTGTGCTTTAAAGTCTGAGTAAGTTTTATAACTCACATCGGCCAATTCTTGCATTGTAGCACGATTTTCATCTTTAATTATCTTTGTAGGATTTGTAAATAACTCGTTAGAGATACCAGCTCCTAATAATTGTTCTAAATTATACTGACAAGAATCTGTTGTTCCAAAATTAGAACTAATTGTTTGTCCTTGAACTGTCATTTGAATTTCTTCGTCCTCTACTGTTGGTCCTAAAGATGCGTAAAACTGACTTGTTTTACCTCCACCTCTCGCTGGTGGTCCTCCGCGTCCATCAAAAAATACAACTTTAACGCCATATTTACGAGACATAGTAGTTAATGCTTCTTTAGCTTTAAAAATACCCCAGTTGGCCATTAAATAACCACCATCTTTAGTTCCGTCAGAAAAACCAAGCATAATTGTTTGCTTCATCCCTCTACGCTGTAATTGCGCCATATACTCTGGATTAGTATATAACTGTTCCATTACACTATCGGCAACTTCTAAATCAGGTACAGTTTCAAATAAAGGTATTACATCTGTAGAAGGTTGACTCCAATCACACATACGAATCATACAAAAAGTCTCTAAAACATTTAAAGCACTTCCGTTGTTACTAATAATGTATCGATTAGCTCCTCTTTCACCATTATTTAATTGAATATCTTTCATAGCGTAAATAGAACCAATAGTAGCTCGTGCCATCTCATCTTTTAAGAAGGAAGGATCTAATTTAGCAGTAGTTGAAGATAATACTTTCATCTGTTCTTCTTCAGAAAGAGAACTATAGTCGTCTGGGAAAATACCTAAGTTGGCTGCAGTAGTTTCCTCAACAATTTTAGTTAATACTTTATGATGAATACGAGAATCTTGTCTTATATCTAAAGTTCCAAAATGGAATCCAAATAAATTTACTCTATTAATTAGCACATCAAGTTCATTTAAATAAAGACTGTTGTGTTCATCTATCAAAATAGAACGGATTTCAGCTAATTCTTTTTCAAAAAATTCTAAAGTGAATGAAGAATCATTTGAAGGGTAATAAATATTTTGGTAAAGCGTTTGCTCCAATTCATTAATTCTATCAGGTAATTCTCCAAAAGTGATTCGACGCTTTAATCGACGTATATCCTTATAATAATTAGATAAAATTGAAGTCTTTAATTTTTCTGCAACTTTAATAGTAGTATCTGTAGTTACAAATGGGTTACCATCTCTATCTCCACCTGGCCAAAAACCAATATTTATGATATCGTTATCAATTGTACCTCCATTAAAAATATTCTGTTGAATATAATTGTATATAGAGCTTATAGAATGATAAAAAACATTTTCTAAATACCATATTAAACTGATAGCTTCATCAAAAGGAGATGGTTTTTCTTTTTTAAAGAAAGCTGTTTTTCCTAATTGAGCTAATAATTTTTTAATGGTTAAAAGGTCATTTTCTCTAATTGCTTTGTCTAAATCTCTGATAATACCCAATACAGTACCTGGATAGAATTGAGTTGGGTGTGCTGTTAATGTAGGACGAATTTTAAATTCCTTTAAAAATGCTTGCATTACAGGCATTAATCCTTTTTCATCAGCTTCTTCTTTTAGACTTCGAAGCGTTCCCCTACCATCCATATTGTTTACTTTGGTAAAAGCAGCATCTTCAATAGCATCAAATAACACTACTTGACGTTCTATATATTGGATAAAACGAAACAATAAAGTGTTTTTTTCATCTTCAGAAGGATGATCTTGATATAATTTAAAAAAGTTTTCTACAATTTGTGTAGGTGTTTGCTTTTCAGCAAAACCTTTATCACAAACTTCTTTAAATAAAGGAAGTAAAACTCCTGTATTAGTAACCTTATCAAATGGTAAGGTCATAAAAATACTGTTGTAAATTTGGTATTTTGAAAGTACGTCTTCGCTAAAACGAGACATTTTTGGTGATCTGCTCATGTAATTTGTTTAGCCTTGTTACTAGTTCATTTCATTAAATATAGAGTGCATTAAACGTTTTTTATCGTTTATGCTTTCTTCTAAAGAAATCATTGTTTCTGTTCTATAAACACCTTCAATATCATCCAACATAAAAATAATGTCTTTAGCATGGTTGGTGTCCTTAGCTCTTATTTTACAAAAAATATTAAATTTTCCAGTAGTAACATGAGCAACAGTTACAAATGGGATTTCGTTAATACGTTCCAAAACAAATTTTGTTTGAGATGTATTTTGAAGAAATATACCGACATAGGCAATAAACGAATATCCTAACTTAGTGTAATTCAAAGTTAAAGAGGATCCTTGAATAATGCCTGCTTCTTCCATTTTTTTAACACGTACATGTACTGTACCTGCAGAAATCAGAAGTTTTTTTGCGATATCCGTAAAAGGAGTTCTTGTATTTTCAATAAGCATATCTAAGATTTGGTGATCAACCTCGTCTAATTTAAATTTTGCCATCTCTATGATTTTTTAATTAATCGAATGCTAAAATACTAGTTTTATACGATTTTAAAGCATTATTTCTAATAAATTATTGGAAATACTGAGAATTCTTTATCATTAACTTGAATACTAGCTATTTTATTATCAATTTTTAGTTCTTCTGTAGTCGTTACTATCGTTATAGTGTCTTCGGCTGCATTTGCTTCATAATGGCCGTATTCAGGTATGGAGCTTTGAATGTCAACAATATAAGGTATAAATATTACTTTATTTTCCTGTAATTGCTCTTTATATTGTATAGAAATATCAACTTTATTGTTATTGTAGTCATAATTTCTAATAATAATGTCTTTAAAACATTTTCCATTTTCAGGAATATCAAAATAAGCGTTATATCCACTTGAATTTAATGCATTAGAAGCTATAAAATTTAAAGATGTTACTAAAGACAAATACATCCACTTACGAGTAATTTCACGGTTGTAATCGTTTGGATGATGGCCAGCTTCAAATAATATAGTTGTGATGTTATTGTTTTCTAAGGTATCCCCAGTACAATTGATGTTAAAACCATCATCATAGCGTCCTACACAATTAGGAATGTGTTGTTGAAGAGCATTATTCATTTCAGAAATAATACGCATTCCTATTTTTCTACTTTCTGTTACTGTTCGTTCCGGATTGCTTGAAGGTGATAAAAAAGAAACAATTGCACTCCTATTGGTTTGTCCCGCACTAAATATAGTTCGCTGGCCATGTAAATTAAAAGCAACCAAAGGATTTACTTCATCAACTAACTTTTTAAAAATGCGACTCTCTGCCTGCAATAAATCTTGTGCATCCCTGTTTAAATCAATTTTATTATAATTAATCCTAGTATATAAGTTAGCCCCGTCGGGGTTTAGCATAGGTACTATATATAAGGTACATTCGTTTAAAATATTCTGAGCGGTTTTATTTAATGGATCTGCTAAAAAATTTAGTAAATCAAAAATAGCCCTTGTAGTGGTACTTTCATTACCATGCATTTGAGACCATAGCAAAAGCTTTTTATTTCCTGTTCCTAAGGTTAAAAGCTCTATAGGTAGGTTATTTTCTGATACTCCAAGTTCTTTAATATTGAATGTAACACTCCATTTTTTTAATAATGGTTTTATATCTAAATAATTTATATATCTACCCTTAATTGAATTTTCTTTATATGTAATGTATTGTTCTAATATATCAATAGTGCTGCTCATAATAATATTCTAATTGGAAACCCACAAAGCTAAGAACTATTCATTTAACAGATGCCACGTTGTAATTATTTTGGTGTTTACAATTATAAACATACGGTGATTCACAAAAGTAAACACTCTAAATTCAAACATGTAAAACAATTGATATTATTAATAAACAAGTGTAAGTCAGTATTTTAATTGGATTTATAAATAATTAAAACTCTTATTTTCAGTGTTTTAAGTCATTTATATAAAGCTTTACTTTAAATACTAGTTTCGATTTGTTTTATATTGTAATCATGAATATATATCGTTACATTTGTAAATACCAATTATCAAATAATTAGTTTACAATGATAAACAATGAAATGTTTACAAATCGTCTACAAGTGATTTTCGATCATTATGGACTATCTGCTTCTGCTTTTGCTGAAAAATTAGGGGTTGGGCGGTCTTCTATATCGCATATAGTTTCTGGAAGAAATAAGCCTAGTTTAGATTTTGTATTACATATTTTAGACAACTTCAAAGAAGTAACTTTTGATTGGTTGATTCTAGGCAAAGGGAATTTCCCTAAAAATGAAAACACTTCGCCAGCCCCAACCCTATTCCAAAATAAATTAGAAGAAAAACCTAAAGCAGTTGAACAAGATTCTAATTTTCCAGAATCAAATACAATTGTAAAAGCTTTTACTAGTTCTGATTCAGAAAAAAATAGTAATAAAGCCCCCTCCATAGATCGTATTATTATCTTTTATTCAGATGATTCATTTAAAGAATACAAAAATTAAACAGATGAGTTTCATAAGCATAGCATGGTTCTGTAATTTTTAAATTATTTTTACACTTCAAAATGAAACTCATGTTTAGCAGATATTGCTTTATAATTCTTATTTTTTCATCATTATTAATTTCGTGCTACGAGCAAGAAAGAAATTGTTCTTATTTTAAGATAGGTACGTTTGAATATCAAACATTTTTGAACGGGGAGTTAGCGACGAGTAGATTTAAGCGAACAGATTCTATTGAAATCGATTATTTTAAAAATAAAGCAGATACTTCGAGTATACGCTGGGTAAATGATTGTGAATGTATTTTAAGAAACTTGAATCCAAAGAAAAGAAGTGAAGAAAAACCACTGCATATAAAAATAATAACTACAAATAAAAATGAATATACCTTTGAGTATGGTTTGGTAGGCGCCGAACGTAAAGCTAAAGGTACAGCCACTAAAATTAATTAATTATGTTTGAAATTTTTGCCTCTGTAGATGCTTGGGTAGCACTACTAACACTAACTTTTTTAGAAATTGTATTGGGAATAGATAATATTATCTTTATTTCGATAGCTTCTAGTAAATTACCCGAAAATCAACAAAAAAAAGCAACTAACATTGGTTTAGTCCTAGCTATGGTAATGCGTATTATTCTTTTATTTGGAATTTCTTTACTCGTTGCTATGGAAGCTCCTTTTTGGCACATTAACCTATCTTGGTTACAAGCAGGTATTAGTGGACAAGCATTAATATTATTTGGAGGAGGATTATTTTTACTTTACAAAAGTGTACACGAAATTCATGAAAAAGTAGAAGAAAAAGGTGCTGAAGAAGAGGATTTAAAACAAAAGAGTGCTTCTAGTTTAGGTAGAGCTGTTACTCAAATAGCTATAATTAATATTGTCTTTTCTTTTGATTCTATTTTAACAGCTGTAGGTATGACTAATGGTTTAAGTCCCGACCCAAATGATGCTCTAATTATAATGATTATAGCAGTAGTTATTTCTGTTTTAATAATGATGATATTTGCTAACCCTGTAGGTAATTTTGTAAATAAGCACCCTTCGGTACAAATACTAGGTTTATCTTTTTTAATACTTATTGGTTTCATGTTGATTTCTGAAGCCGCTCACCTATCGCATCTGAATCTATTAGGTTCTTCTGTAGGAACTATACCTAAAGGGTATTTATACTTTACGATTGCATTTTCTTTATTCATAGAGTTTTTAAACTTCAAATTAAGAAAACGTAAAAAGAGTTTGATTAAATAAAACACGTCAATTTAATCTAAAAAAAGAATGAGTAGCCTAAATAAGCTACTCATTCTTTTTTTATACTTATTTTTCAAATTAATTTTACTTTAGAAAACCGTTAGCTTTTAGCTCTTTGTGTATGTTGGCTAAATCACTTGGTATTTCAGCATTTAGTAACCAATTAATATCCAAACCATTTTTTACAGCTGTATCCATTATTTTTTTATTATCGCTAATTAATTTACCTAAAAGCATTAAATCCTCTTTAAAATCAAGATGTAAATCAATATCCATCTTATGGATTAATAATAATACTTTAAAAACTCTAGCTATAATTTGAATACTAAATTTACGAAGTTTTGCAGGAGGTCGTGCTTCTAAAATGTGGTTTTTATTTTGTTTAAGTACTTCGTTTAAAAGCAATAAATTTAAACTAGCATCACCATATTTATCTTTGGTTATGCGAACATGCTCACTAATATCACCACTCAGCCATCTTACTTCCACATTAAAGTAAGCAATACTGTAAAAAGTTTCTGTTATCCTTTTTACATGGTTTATAATGCGATCCTGAAGAATTAATCTGCGGTCTTCTACTGTTTTTGTGTCTACTAATTCAAAAAGTAGTCTATTAGCTAAGTTTAAATCTTTTTTTAACAAGCGTAAAATTAGCTTATCCTTTTCTGTTTCTGGTAGGTGACTTAAAGCTTCTTTAAATTCTTTAGGGAAAAACGACATAATGCTTCCATTTACTTTTAGTTAACGCTATCTTTTTTTAGTATTACAAACTAACTTCCAGTAACTTAGCTTCACCTTTTAATACGAAATCATTTAGCGAAGCAGGTATTAATATAGTTTCTCCTGTATGTAGCGTATAATCAATAGTATCATAAATCAAAGTAGCATTACCTTCAACACACATATATATTACAAAAGAATCTTTGTTTATGTGGTTTTGATTTAAGGTACCTTTTAATTCCAAAATATTAGTTTTAAAATAAGGAGTGTGCACTAATTCTTCTGAAGTATTTGGACATGTTTTATAATTAGTCGTATACGATTCTTCTACAGTATAATCGATAGCTTCTATGGCTTGTTCAGTATGCAATTCACGGGTTTCTCCTGTTTTAGCATCTACCCTGTTATAATCGTAAATACGATAAGTAATATCGGAAGTTTGTTGAATTTCGGCCAGTAAAACCCCAGCACCAATAGCGTGTACCCTACCTGTTGGAATATTAAACACATCACCAGCAGCTACTTTTTGAGCATGTAAAGCTTCTAAAATAGCTCCTTTTTCGACTATTGAAGTATATTCTTTTTTACTAATTTTCTTCTGAAAACCTGCAATAAGTTCAGCATTTTCATCGGCTTGCATTACGTACCACATTTCATTTTTACCGAAAGACTGATGTCTTTCTCTAGCTAAAGCATCACTAGGATGAACCTGTATAGACAAAGGTGTTTTGGCGTCAATAAATTTTATAAGTAATGGAAATTCTGTACCAAATTTATCTTGTACTTTTTTACCTAAAAAGGCACTACCGTATTCAGAAATTAAATTTTGTATGGATTTCCCTTGTAATAGTCCGTTACCAACTAAGGTTTCGTCATTTTTAACATCCGAAATTTCCCAAGATTCACCAATAGAATCTTCTTCATATTCTTTGTTTAGAAAGGTTTTTAATTTTTCTCCACCCCACATTCTATATTTAAATAAAGGCTGAAATTTTAAAGGATATAAGTTCAATAGTTTACTCTTTAGTTAGTGTTTAAAGCTATAAAATTAAGATATTAATTGCTGACTTTTTAATACTCTTTTATATATATTTTCATAAACAGGTACAATAGCATTTACGTCG
The DNA here is from genome assembly GCA_947503135.1 of uncultured Aquimarina sp. Classification (GTDB taxonomy): domain Bacteria; phylum Bacteroidota; class Bacteroidia; order Flavobacteriales; family Flavobacteriaceae; genus Aquimarina. The sequence goes on from CANNCQ010000004.1 coordinate 9,693, forward strand.
AAGTTTACTGCTTGTGTTTTAGCATTTTCTTTAAATTTATTTAAGATTTTATCAGACTCTAAAATGCTAATTGCATTATTAGCCATTTCAACTATATTGCCAACATCACTTAAATACCCTGAAAATCCTTGTTTGTTAACCTCAGGTATTCCACCGGCATTACTCGAAATAACAGGTACTTTATGTATCATGGCTTCTAATGCAGCTAAACCAAAACTTTCAGTTTCAGAAGGCAATAAAAACAGGTCCGAAAAACATAATATTTTATGAATTTCGTTACTATTTCCCATAAAAATAACTTTATCCGTTATCCCTAGTTCTTGCGCAAGCTTTCTCGCGTTAATAAGTAAAGGTCCATCGCCTACCATAATTAATTTAGCAGGTACTTTCTTTAATATTTTATCAAAAATTAAAACTACGTCTTCGATGCGCTTTACGGGTCTAAAATTACTAATATGTGTTACAATACGTTCGTTAGGCTCGGCCATCATATGCCTTTTGCATTGTTCGTTTCCTAAATTTCCCTTTGAAGTATCTATAAAATTGGGAACTACTTCAATTTTACCTTCTTTAATATTAAATAACCGTACCGTATCCTCTTTTAAGCTTTGCGACACTGATGTAACGGCATTACTTTGATTGATACTAAAAGTAACGGCAGGTTTATAATGTGGATGATTTCCTACTAATGTAATATCGGTGCCATGTAAAGTAGTTACCATAGGAATGTGTATTCCTTCTTCTGCCAACATTTGTTGTGCCATATATCCTGCATAAGCATGGGGTATCGCATAATGAACATGTAATACTTCAATATTATATCTTTTTATAATACGCACTAACTTACTCGATAATGCTAATTCATAAGGCTGATAGTGAAATAACGGATATTCTTGAACTATTACTTCATGGAAATGTATGTTTTCGTTTAACATATCCAATCGTACAGGCTGACTATAAGTTATGTAGTGAACTTCATGTCCTTTTTTTGCCATTGCAATTCCTAATTCTGTAGCTACAACACCACTTCCTCCATAAGTTGGATAACATACAACTGCTATTTTCATTTTATATTTTCTAATTTTCAATAGCTTCGTAAATCAAGCTTTGAATTTTGGTTCGAATATCTTCTTTAATCAATTTTCGGTTAGTCGCATCAGGATAGGTACGATTACTTAAAAAGACATAAATTATTTCTTCTTCGGGATCAGCCCAAGTATAAGTTCCTGTAAAGCCACTGTGTCCAAAACTAGTCATAGATACACAACCACAGGTAGGACCTACTTCTTTCAATTGTGGTTTATCAAATCCGACTCCTCTCCTATTTTCTTGTTCACAATAATAACAGGTATTAAACTTGTCTAAAGTACTTGGATATAAATAATCATGGCCACCATAAGTTCCTTTGTTAAGGTAGAGTTGCATTATTTTAGCTACATCATTAGCATTTGAAAAAAGCCCAGCATGCCCGCCAACACCACCTAACATAGCAGCTCCCTGATCGTGAACATAACCTCTAATTTCCTGCCCTCTAAAAATACTATCAAATTCAGTAGGAACAATTTCTTCTTTAGGAAATCTTTGTAGCGGATGAAAACCAGTATAATTTGCCCCTAACGGTTTATAAAATTGATTTGCAGAAAGTTCGCTTAAGCTCGAATTGTAAAATTCTTCGATATATTTCTGAAAAAAATAATATGGTAAATCACTGTATTTGTATTCTTGTTTTTTTCTTAGTTCACTATCTACTACTTCTTTATAAATAGAATCTTTGTAATCTTTTCTCAAATAAAATTCATCAGCTACTTTAATTGTAAAAATAGTATCTTTTTGTTTTCTGTAGTACTCATTGCTAGGTTTTAAGCTAATTGAATCGAGTGTTTTGATATAGAAAGGAATCCAAGGTTTTAATCTTCCAAAATGCGACAATGCTTCTACAACTTTTATGGTATGCTTATTTGATTTTTTTAAATCGGGTAATAAATCAGATAATCTTTCTTTTAACTGCACCACACCTGTTTCTTCTAGTTTCATAAATAAAGGGAGTGTAGCCAATATCTTTGTTAATGATGCAAGGTCATAAACAGAAGTTTTTGTTATGGAATCGTTTTTGCTATATGTTTGAAATCCGTAAGCTTTGTGGTGAATCACTTTTCCTTTTCGAGCAACAAGAAGTTGCAAGCCTGGAGTCATTTTATTATCCAAAGCTAAGTTTACAATAGAATCAATTTTAGCTAGTTTTTTTGAATTTACACCAACATTTTCAGGTAATCCATAGGACAAACGGTACTTATTATTCAAAAAAAAACCGTCGCCCACTTTATAATCGGGAGTAATACTTACAGGGAGTTTTCCTTTAGCAGGAATAGCTCCAAAAATTAATTGTGCTACTTTTTCTTGAAATATGGTACTATTTTGATAACCTACAACAACAGCGTTTAGATATGGTAAAGCAGGAAAGTTATTAAGAGCATAAGGTTTAGCAAAGCACGCTAATAAGGAATTATTAGTTTGTGATATAATACTTATTAGTTTTTTTTCTTCAGCACTCATTTTAAAAGCTTTCCAAGGCGAAGCATTGGAAGCGTGATATCCTATAATTACTTGATTGTAATTTTGAAGTTTATCAATATCCTCACGAGTACTAATTTTAATACGGTCTATTTTGGTATACAATTTTAATTGATTGTAAAAAGCGTCTCCAGTAGCCTCGCCAAAATGCACATAGGCTACATTTTTTAATTCTAAATTAGCTACAGGAATAAAATTTAAATTATTTTTAATAACAGTTATTGCATTTTCTGCCAACTGCTCATAAAGTACATCATTAGCTTGTGTATTTAAATCACTTATTAAATTTTTGGTATCTACGGGTTTGTATTTATGAAGTCCAACCTTATATTTTGCCTTTAAAATTTTAGTAACCGATTTTTTTAAACGAGTTTCCGTAATTTTACCAGCCTCTATTTTTGCAACTAATTTTTGAACCGCTTTCGGAATATCTTCTGAAATCAACAAAATATCATTTCCAGCTTCAAAAGCTGCTACATCAATTGCTCCTGGTTCTTTAAAATTAGAAGCCCCTTTCATATTTAAGGCATCTGTAAAGATTAAGCCTTTAAATTTCATTTGTTCCTGTAGTAAATTGGTAACTACATTTTTGGATAAGGAAGAAGGTAATCCTTCTTTTTCTACTAAACTAGGAATATTCAAATGAGCAATCATTATACTCGATATTCCATTATCTATAAGTTGTTGGAAAGGATATAATTCCGTTTCTAAAATTCTATCTTTTGAAAATGTAATTGTAGGTAAGGTTTTATGAGAATCTTTACTAGTATCTCCATGTCCAGGAAAATGTTTACCACTAGTTAATACATTTTGACTGTGCATTCCTTGCATTAAAGCAGTACCGTGATTGGCTACCAGTTCTTTGGTTTCGCCAAACGAACGATTTCCTATAATAGGATTTACAGGATTTGTATTAATATCAATAACAGGAGCAAAATTAATATGTACTCCTAAGCGTTTACAGTGATTAGCTATTGCTCGCCCAGTTTTTTTTACTAGCAAAGTATCTTTTATAGCACCTAAAGTCATGTTCCAAGGGAAAGCATAAGTCGAATCTAGCCGCATAGATAAACCCCATTCGGCATCCATAGATACCAATAATGGAATTTTAGATTTTGCTTGTAAAGCATTATGCATTTTAGCTTGACCAACAGGGCCTCCTTTAGAAAAAATTAGCCCTCCTATTTCTTCGTCCTCTATAAGCTTTGCAATTCGGTCTTGCTCTGCTTTTCCTTTTACGGAAAAAACATCAACCATAAAAAGTTGTCCTACTTTCTGTTTTAAACTTAATTGGTTGTACACACTATCTACCCACTTTTTTTGAGCGACAATATCTTGCGAGAGCAACGGATCTACTTGGGATTGAGATAAGCTACAAAAAGCTATTAGGAAAACTATAAAAATGTATTTCTTCAATATATTTATTATTTTAAAAATCGGTTATGCCAACTTTCGGTAATAGGAACTTCCCAATTATTTTTATATTCCGCGATATTGTTTACTAAATTATTAAAAACTATGGTTTTTTCTGAAACCGCACGCGTTTTCACCATTTTTTTAAAGTCTATTAAACTTTTATATGCAACAAACTCGCCACTTTTGAATGAAACGTTCATTTTATCCATTAAATCAACATCATATTCTTTTTCTAATTGCTGTACAAAACGAACAGAAGCATCAATTGAACACCCTGAAGCATCATTAAAACTACGATCTACAGCTAAAACAATAAAGCGTTTGTATTGAATTTCATAACCCGCTTTTAAGCCGGCTCCATGTGCTGTCCAGTTTGTAATAAAATCATCAATCTTTCGTGTTATATCAATCAATTCATCTGTCGAAAAAGATCGATTTGCTTGGTATACCCATACACGGGCATTTTCTGGTAATTCAGAAAAAGGTACTAACATATAGTAGTGGTATTATTATATCAATTTTAATTGCGAATCACCTTTACGGTACTATCCATCCCTATTTTTATAATGGCTGATGCTTTTTTATATTTACTATTTGATTCTACTTTACATACGTAGTCAACAAGTTTAATTAACTCTGGATCAATTTCACTGAACTTTGTTGGTGTGGGTTGTCCCGAGAAATTAGCAGAGGTAGACACTATTGGTCTTCTGAATTTTTTAATCAATTTACCCACAAATGGATCTCGTGCTACTCTAATTCCTAAAGTATTATCATCAGCAATTAATGCTTCAGAAACTCGAATTGGATTATCATAAATGATAGTTGTAGGCTTTTTAGCAAATTTTAAAATATCGTAAGCTACTTCTGGAACTTCTTCGACAAACTGCTGTAGCATTTTAAAATCATTTACCAGACATAGCATCGATTTATTAGCGTCACTCTTTTTTATTCTAAGAAGTTTTTCAATAGCATCTGCATTCGTAGAGTCACACCCTAAGCCCCATACGGTATCTGTGGGATATAAAATTATCCCTCCACGTTTTAAATGTGCTATAAGTGTTTCTGTTTCTTGTTTTAAATCAACCATTTACAATTGTATTATTTACAAAATTTAGCCATTAAATTATACCTCAAAAATACAAATAACTAATATTTGAAATTTAACGCTTTTTACTTTTATCTAGAAACTTTACAACTAACTTTTTTAGTTTATTTGTACTTTAATTACAACTTTAGTTATCTGCTCCGATTTATCTATTTGTATCCCTGGTCCATGGGCATCTGTTTGAAAAAAAATAGCAAAATTACCTTTTTCTAATTTAATTTTTTGACCACTTCCTTCATAAAATGTAAGATCGTTATTTGGTATAGCCTCTATAATTTTTTGAGTAGTCAAGGGTGCTATTTGAATATACTCCTGCCCTTCAATCATGTATTGAATATCAACATATTTTTTATGCGCTTCAAGATTTGACTTTTCTAAGGGCTTAGATCTATATTTTTCAAACAATGCAAATATTTCTTGTCCTTGAATTAGATGTTTTCCTGTTTGTAAGGTTGAAAAATCTGTATTCAAAATATAATCGAACCCTTTTTCCAAATTAGGATGAATATTTTTATAAAAATGGCTATTGTCAATGTGATCTAATATCATAATCAATTAAATAAAGTAGTTATATACCAAAGTCCAAAACCTATTAAAAAGAGGATTCCAGCAATGCTTAGGTATTTATAAAAGGATTTAGGTTTCTTTACATTACTGTGTTTTCCAAATATTAATAAATAATTTAACAAGGCATAAAAAGGAGCTGTTAAAAAAGAAACAATAGTAGCTATTTTTACCAGCAAAGCCATTTCCGATAACATAAAAAACAAAATCGCTATAGTTCCAAAACTTAAAAACACCAAACAATATTGATACCCATTTTTAATTTTAAGCCCTACTAATTCTATTGCCTTGGCTAGTGCACGTGGCGAGGCATCTAAAGCTGTTATTGTTGTGCTAAACATACAAGTAAGCGCAGCTAAACCAATAAAAGCGAAAGCATAACTTCCTAGAGTTGAAGTATACATATTTAAAAACTGATTAGCAAACCCTACCCCACTTGTACTAAACTCTTGATTGGTATTATGCATAACTAGTGCTCCCATTAAAAGAAAACAGATTCCAATTAATAAGGTGCCTATATATCCTAAGTTAAAGTCAAACAATGAAGTTTTTAAACTTAAATTAGGTTGGTTTTTAGCTTTCTCATATACCCAAACCGATTGCCATACGGATACATCTAAGGGGGCGGGCATCCAGCCCATAAAAGCAATTAGAAAACTTATTTCAAAAACGTTTTTAGGAAAAGAGGTCGTAAATTGTAATGAATTGTTTGGATTAAATATTGAAACTGCAAGAGCAATTATTGTTGTAAGTGACAAACAAATAACAATAACTTTAATTAGGTTATCGAACAACGAAAACTTTCCAAGAAGTAAAACAAGTGCCGAAATTAATAAGATTACTAAACTCCATATTTTCACATCTATTTGTAACCCAAAAACTCCCTCAGCAATACCAGCTGTAACAATAGTTATAGCTGTTTGTATAGTAAACATAGTAGCCAAAGTTACCACGATATAAACAGGTAATACCCAACGACCTATTTTTTTGTATCCATGAAGAATGGTATTACCTGTAACAGCTGTATAACGCGTGCCGAATTCAAATGTTGGGTATTTAAAAAGATGCACCAAAAGCATTGCCCAAAGTAACCCTGTTCCAAAAACGGCACCTGCTTTAGTGGCTTGGACTAAATGAGATACGCCTATAGCTGCTCCTGCAAATAATAATCCTGGCCCTAATTTTTTCAATAAATTATGCATTGAAAATAGGCTTAAATTGTCTTTATATTTTGTAATAATAATTTTTTTGCTCTAAGTAATTTAACCTTAATATTACTCATAGGTTCACCTAATTCAATGGCTATTTCTTTGTAACTCATTTCCTGAAAATACCGCAATTGTATAATTTCTTGATAATGCGGTTTTAATTTTTTTAAATGTCGTAGTAGTTCAGCTAGGTTTTGCTTGGTAATCATTAAATCTTCTGGTGTTGGAGCTAAATCCAACACAGTATTAACCATTAAGTTTTCTTGAGCTTCTGTAGCTTTAGTTAATTTGTTTTTTTGACTCCTTACTTGATCAATATGTGTGTTTTTAGAAATGGTAAGTAACCATGTTTTAAAACTAAATTCTTCTTTAAAAGTTTCAATTTTATCAAATGCTTTAGAAAAACTTTTTATTGTAATTTCTTCTGCCTGAAACTCATCTCCAGTTCGCTTTAATTGAAATGAAAAAACAGCATTCCAATAATAGTCTAACAAAAAACTAAATGATGTTTGTTGTCCTAACTTGGCATTTTTAATATGTTCAGAAAGTTTGTTATTATTTAATTCTGACATTCTATTTTGAAGATAGATTACGTATAAATATAGGTAATTGTACCAAACTATTTATAATTTCCATAAATGGAAAAAAATAAACAGACTTTATATCGTCTAATTTAAAAGCTGTTTTAAATAAAACAAGTGCTATTAAAATATATCGAAAACCAATTACACTAAATAGTAATGTTGAAGGAATATAAATTGCTGCTAATAATGCTAGTACAAAAAAAGTAAATTGAGACAAACCAAAAACGCTGCTATTGAATTTAACATTAAAATTATAATGTTTTGCTATTTGCTTTTTAGCAACCTTGTAATCTAACCATTTTGAAAATGATTTGGGAGCTTCTTTTTTAACTAAACTAGCTGCACTAGTTGCTAAGACTGTATTTTTGGAAGTCGCATTTTTTTTTAAAAATAAATCTTCCGCTCCCTGATTAATACTCATGTGATTGGAAAAACCATTGGTTTCAAAAAATAGCGCTTTGGAATACCCAAAATTATATTGAGAGGCCTGATAAGGTTTTGATATCGCCGCTAGTCCGTAATTTTGAAGGTTACTAACTATTTCAGAAAAACGAATTAAGGTATTTAAAAAACCATTTTTTTTCTCAAAATAGCTGTGTCCTACAACTATTTTTTTGTTTTCACTTAATAAACCTACGTTCTCAGTAATCCAATTTTTTGAATCAAAAATAGCGGATGTAGTTGTAAATAAAAGATTATCAAATTTAGCCTTCTTTATTCCTAACGTTAAAGCATATTTTCTACTACCCCAAAAATTCTCGTTATTTATTACATTAACAATACTTACGTTATTATGAGTTTTTTGGTAATCTTCAAAAATATACCTAGTTTCATCAGAGGAAGCATTATTTATAAGTATAAGCTCATAATTGGCATGAGTTTGCTTATCAAATTGATGAAGGAAATCTGTTAATTTTTCTTGTTCGTTTTTTGAATATACCAAAATGGATACAGGAACATTTACATCCTTGTTTGAAGATGCATGTTTTAATAAACTGAAACGAAAAAACAATAAATAGTAAACACAATTTATTGTTGTAACAGCCCAAAAGCTATACAATAGAATCGGTAATATCATGTACTTTTTTAGCTTTTGTGGTCTACATCGTTACAATCTTTGTATTCATCAGGAGTTTTTCCACATAAAGAACAGGATTCTCCATCTTTATTAAGGAAAGGGCTTTGACTAGCACATGTACCTGCAAATTTACCATCTTTTTTTGCCCACAATTTAATTGCTATACCTGCAAATGCTATTCCTAAGAGACAGATTGTAATTAAAACTAATTTCATAAAAAAGTATATTGAGAATGCTAAATTACAAATTGTAAGCTTTTAAAAGTATTTTCTTAGTATTTTTTTATGAGGCTATTACACCAGAGCCAACTAACTCACTATTTAAATACCATGCTACAAATTGCCCCTCTTGAATAGCAAATTGAAGCTCATTAAAAATAATTTCCAAGCCATTTTTAGTATGTGTTATTGTAGCTTTTGATAATTCTTGACGGTATCGTATACGTGCTTCAACTTCCATGGATTGATTTAAGGCTAAAGCTAAATCAGGACGTACCCAATGTATTTCATCCTGAGTTACAAGTAATCCTTTTCGCATTAAACCTGGATGTTGTTTTCCCTGACCTACATATATAGTGTTGGTTTTTACATCCGTTTCTAAAACAAACAATGGTAACACTTTCCCTCCTACTCCAAGCCCCTTACGCTGTCCTTTTGTAAAATAATGCGCCCCAATATGTTTCCCTACAACAGTACCATCACTAGTTTGGTAGCTGAAGTTTTTCAAGGCATTTATATCTGCTCCTTTATATATTGGGTGAGAAGCATCTATTTCAATAATATCACCTTGCTTTTGTTTTAATTGTTGTTGTAAAAACTCTGGAAGCCTAACTTTACCAATAAAACAAAGCCCTTGAGAATCTTTTTTGTCGGCAGTTATTAAGTCTTGTGAAGCTGCTATTTCTCTTACTTTAGGTTTTAGTAATTCTCCTATAGGAAACAAGGTTTTTGCTAATTGCTCTTGTGAAAGTTGACACAAAAAATAAGATTGATCTTTATTGGGATCCACTCCCGAGAGTAAATGATGTACCTCTTTACCGTTGATTACGGATGTTTTTTTTCTGCAATAGTGACCTGTAGCCACAAAATCAGCACCTAAATCGAGTGCGATTTTCATAAAAACATCAAATTTAATTTCTCTGTTGCAAAGCACATCTGGATTTGGGGTACGCCCCTTTTCATATTCAGCAAACATATAATCTACAATGCGCTCTTTGTATTGCTCACTTAAATCGACTGTTTGAAAAGGAATTCCTAATTTTTCAGCTACCAAAAGGGCATCATTGCTGTCATCAAGCCACGGACATTCATCCGAAATTGTTACAGAATCATCATGCCAATTTTTCATAAAAAGGCCAATCACCTCATACCCTTCTTCTTTTAATAGGTAAGCCGCAACACTAGAATCTACACCTCCCGAAAGTCCAACAACAACACGTTTCATAAAACACTTAAATAAGGAGCAAAAATAATATATCTATTTATAATTACAGCCTATCTAATATTGTTTCTCTCTTATTAAATTGCCGCCTTTATAATATTTCCAAACACCTGTTTTTTTATTGTTTCTATAGTTACCATCAATTGTTAGCTCTCCTTTTCCGTTAAAGAACTTATTGGCCCCATGTAATTTATTATTTCTATAAGTAAACTCTTTAATTAAAACTCCATTTACGGAATAAATTAATTGTTTACCCTCTTTATTATTATTTACAAATTCTATAGTTTCGGAAATTTGGTTATTATCGTAATAAGAGGTTCGAGTACCTTGTAGCATATCATTTTGATAATTTTCTATCATCATAATATTTCCTGATTTATTATGATAATACTTCCATTTACCTTCTCTTTTACGATCTATTAATTGCCCTTCACTGATTTTTTTACCTCGTTGACTGTAGTATACAATTTGTGCTTTTTTTCCATTTTCAGAAAACGTTTTGATTGCAGAGGGCTGTTTGGGAAAGCCCCTAGTGTAAAATTTAAACTCTCCTGTTTCTATACCTCTGTTAAAATTACCAGTGTATCGAATTTGATCAGTACCCTCAAATTTTTTCTCCCATAATCCATGCCTAGTACCATCTTCGTGATATTGATTTACTTGAGAAAATATACTTAAACTGAATAAAAAAAATAAAGCATTTATTAAACGTTTCATATGTTTTATGTTATAACAATAATTAAATATATTATTAAGGAATGTAATTTAAAAAAAGATATTATAAAATTAGTAATAATTTCAAAAACCACTTTAAGCCAAAAAAGCTTCAAATATTAAATTTGAAGCTTTTTGTGTTAATAATTATAAATCAAATTACCTTACCAACTTTTTATATTTAATTCGTTTCGGCATTAAATCTCCGCCTAATCGTTTCTTTTTATTCTCTTCATAATCAGAAAAACTACCTTCAAAAAAGTATACTTGCGAATCACCTTCAAAAGCCAAAATATGAGTACAAATACGATCTAAAAACCAACGGTCGTGACTAATAACTACGGCACAGCCTGCAAAGTTTTCTAAACCTTCTTCTAAAGCCCTAAGTGTATTTACATCCAAATCGTTAGTAGGCTCATCTAGCAACAATACATTACCTTCTTCCTTAAGGGTCATTGCCAAATGCAAGCGGTTACGTTCCCCTCCGGAAAGCATTGAAACTTTTTTATTTTGTTCGCTTCCGCTGAAATTAAATCGACTTAAATAAGCGCGTGAATTTACTTGACGACCACCCATCATAACCAACTCTTGCTCATCAGAAAAATTTTGCCAAATTGTTTTCTCAGGATCTATATTACTGTGAGACTGATCTACATATGCTATTTTAGCAGTTTCACCTACTGTAAAGGCACCTTTATCGGCTTGCTCCTCGCCCATTATCATTTTAAAAATGGTGGTTTTACCAGCACCATTGGGACCAATAATCCCAACAATACCTGCTTGCGGTAAATTGAAATTTAAATCCTCATAAAGCAATTTATCATCAAAAGCTTTACTTACTCCGGAAGCTTCAATAACATTAGTACCTAAGCGAGGTCCGTTAGGAATGTAAATTTCAAGCTTTTCATCTACTTGCTTTTGATCTTGACTCATTAATTTATCATAGTTCTTCAAACGTGCTTTTTGCTTTGTTTGACGACCTTTTGCTCCTTGCTTAACCCATTCTAATTCGCGCTCTAGTGTTTTTTGACGCTTAGAAGCCGTTTTAGATTCTTGCGCCATACGCTTAGATTTTTGATCTAACCATGATGAGTAGTTTCCTTTCCATGGAATACCTTCTCCTCTATCTAACTCTAAAATCCAACCTGCAATGTTATCTAGGAAATACCTATCGTGAGTTACAGCAATCACTGTTCCCTTATACTGAGCTAAATGATGCTCTAACCAATGAACCGATTCGGCATCCAAGTGGTTGGTAGGCTCATCTAGTAACAATACGTCTGGCTCCTGTAATAATAGTCTACAAAGTGCTACACGACGTTTTTCACCACCAGAAAGAGGTCCTATTTTTTTATCACCATCTGGGGTACGAAGCGCATCCATGGCAATTTCCAACTTAGTATCCAACTCCCATGCATTAGCGGCATCAATTTCATCTTGTAAAACAGCCTGACGAGCCATAAGCTTCTCCATTTTATCGGCATCGCTATATACTTCCTCTAAACCAAATTGATCGTTAATTGAATTGTATTCATCTAAAATTGCTACAATTTCTGCAGCTCCCTCTTTAACAACCTCCAAAACTGTTTTTTCTGGATCTAACTGAGGCTCCTGCTCTAAGTAACCAACACTATAGTCTTGCGAAAAAACAACATCTCCTTGGAAATTTTTATCTACTCCTGCAATGATTTTTAACAAAGTAGATTTACCTGATCCGTTAAGACCTAAAATTCCAATTTTAGCTCCGTAAAAAAAACTTAAATGTATGTTTTTTAGTACGGGTGTGTTTGCTCCTTTATGGGTTTTGGTAACCCCTGACATTGAGAAAATAATTTTCTTATCGTCTGACATGTGTATGTTTGTTTTAAATTTTACTCTTTTACAAATTTACGAGTATATGATTTAACTTTTTATATAATTTACAGAATAAACCTTTAAGAATTTTACTTAGAAGAACTAAAAAATAAAATAGCTTACTTAAGAAATCATTTTTTCACAATTTATTATGATAATGGCTAAAATAGATAATCACAAGCTTTTTGTATTTTCGCGAGCAAACTAAGCCACATGAATCTTACTTTCAATAAAAACGAAGACCACAACAAACAACTAGCCGCTGATTTACGAAAAAAATTGGCTACAGTAAGTTTGGGTGGTGGGAAAAAACGTATTGAAAAATTGCATAGTAAAGGAAAACTTACCGCTCGCGAGCGTATTGATTACTTACTAGATAAAGGGGGTAAAAATATTGAAATAGGTGCTTTTGCTGGTGAAGAAATGTATAGTGAGTATGGCGGATGCCCTAGTGGTGGAGTTATTGTAAAAATTGGGTACATCCACAAGAAACAGTGTATTGTAGTGGCTAATGATGCCACAGTTAAAGCGGGTGCTTGGTTTCCTATTACTGCTAAAAAGAATTTAAGAGCGCAGGAAATCGCCATGGAAAACAAATTACCTATCATTTATTTGGTAGACAGTGCTGGTGCTTTTTTACCTATGCAAGACGAAGTTTTCCCTGATAAGGATCATTTTGGAAGAATTTTTAGAAATAATGCTAGAATGAGTAGTCTGGGAATTACTCAAATTGCTGCGGTTATGGGTAGTTGCGTTGCAGGTGGAGCTTATTTACCCATAATGAGTGACGAGGCACTAATTGTTGATAAAACAGGAAGTATTTTTTTAGCAGGAAGTTATTTAGTTAAAGCTGCTATTGGAGAAAATATTGATAATGAAACTTTGGGAGGTGCTACTACGCATTGTGAAATATCGGGAGTTACCGATTATAAAGCTGCCAATGATAAGGATGCTTTAGATAAAATAAAAAATATAATTTCAAAAATTGGTGATCCTGAATCTGCTGGCTTTAATAGAATAGAAGCTACCAAACCGAAACAAATAGAAGAAGAGATTTTTGGATTACTTCCTAAAGAAAGAAATAAACCTTATGATATGCTACCTATTATTGAACGCTTGGTAGATGATTCGGACTTTGAGCAATATAAAGCTGACTACGGCAAAACCCTACTTACTGGTTATGCTAGAATTGATGGCTGGGCTGTTGGAATTGTAGCTAATCAGCGTTTGGTGACCAAAAATGCTAAAGGAGAAATGCAAGTTGGAGGTGTGATATACTCGGAAGCAGCCGATAAAGCAGCACGATTTATAAGCAATTGTAATCAAAAGAAAATTCCTTTAGTATTTTTACAAGATGTTACCGGCTTTATGGTTGGTAGCCAAAGTGAACATAACGGAATTATAAAAGATGGCGCTAAAATGGTTCAAGCTATGGCAAATAGTGTGGTACCTAAATTTACCGTAATTTTGGGGAATTCATATGGAGCGGGTAATTACGCTATGTGCGGTAAAGCTTATGATCCTCGCCTAATATTTGCTTGGCCTAGTGCCGAGTTAGCTGTAATGGGTGGAGCTCAAGCTGCTAAAGTATTACTTCAAATAGAAAAAGCTTCTCTAAAAGCTAAAGGAGAAGAAATCACTCCCGAAGTTGAAGTAACACTTTTTGATAAAATAAAATCGAAATACGACAAACAAACATCCCCTTATTATGCTGCTGCGCGTTTATGGACTGATGCTATTGTTAATCCTTTAGATACTCGTAAATGGATTAGTATGGGTATAGAAGCTGCTAATCAATCTCCTATTAAAGAGCGTTACAATATTGGTGTAAGTCAGGTATAATAATAAAGTTATATTCGATTCAATTCCTTTTTAATTATTTATTAAAAGGAATTGAATCGTTTAAATTACAAGAAGAAATTCCAAACCAAACCAAACCGAATTAGAAAATCCCTTGTAGGTGTATTTAGAGTTAACAAATCTGTATTTTGCTCAAAAATATGCTGTGCATTTTCTAATTTTAGAAAAATTCGTGTTTGCCTTACTTTCGCATTTAAAAAAACGTCAACTAGTGGTTCTCCACCAAATTGTTGTGAATTTTGTGTAAAGCTTTCACCTAACAAAGGATCGAACCCATCAACATAGTATTTAGAGTAAAACTTTAATGTTGCTCCTAATTGCATAAAAAGTGCTTTCTTGTTAAAGAACTCATTTTGGTAATACAATGTATTTCGAGTAACTAAAGAAGGAACATTATAAACCAAATTATCTGTATTACCTTCTACTTGTTGAAACAATACGGTATTCACCAAACTAAATTTTCGGTACTTAAAAGTTCTGAATAATTTTAATTTTAATAATTGTAAACTTTTATTAGCTTGGAAAGCTCTGGTTTGAAAAAGGCTTTCTTCCCCCGTGGTAACATTACTGCTATTTGATTGATCTGAAGAAAAATAAGTATAATTATTAATATTTGATACTGTTAATTCTGCATCAAAAAAACGTCTTGATTTTATATTTGCAATTAATGAATTTGTTACGGTATTACTAAAATCATTAAGCCAATTGTATTGAATATAATTACTTTGATTTATTAATTTATTTATTTCAGGAGCTTCTGACGTTATTTTATAACCTACGTTTACAGCTATTTCATCTCTAAAATTATACCCCGCAGTACCATAAAAAAATTGATTTTTATAATCGCCAGTAAAAGTAGATTCGATATTCGCCTTTAGATCAAATCCTTTATAAGAATTACGATAATTACCTGTTACTCCAAATACATTATCGGTTATTTGATTAGGTATTACTTGTGAATCTATTTCTATTATTGAATTATAGCTATAGTTGAAAAAACTATTTTTGACCATAAAATCAACCGACCCTACATAAGGATTTTCGTAACGTAATCCTATACTGTTTTCTAAGTAATTTAATTCATTTTTATCTCTAAAAGCTCCTGTACGTTGTGATGCGCCAAATATATCAATAGTTGAATTTGTTTGTTCAAATGTAAATTCTTTTACACTGCTATTGAATGTATGAGCTATTGATAACTGATTTTTTTGTAAAGTATCTTTTTTAATAATTCGGTATTCGTGGTCTATATAAAAACGTTTTCCTTCTAATAAATTTTCAGCATTGGAAAGATTGTTACTTAAAACGGATCTTCTATCAAAATCAGTATCTCCCGAGGTAAAATCTATTTCAGATTGCGTTGATAAACCTCCATTTTCTTCATTTTCAAACGACTGATCTACAAAATGTAAATTTGCTACATAGCGCTTATTTGGTAATTGATAACTCAAAGTACCTCTAAAAGCTTTGGTACTGGTAAGTTCATTTCTATAATCTCCTAAAGACCTTACTCCTTTATAAGCTATCGAAAAATTTAAATTCGGAGATGTATTAACGGTTAAAAAAGCATCCAGTTGTTGCCCCTGCTCTAAAACTGTTTTGTAATACAAATCGGTTAAAGGCGTAGGTACATTGTAATAATTGATATCTTCTTTATCAAAAAAACCAAAATGCCTAGCTCTCGACCCAAACTTAGGAAAAGCTCTAAAATTAGACTCTTGCTTCGCTAATTCTATATATGAAGCGCCTACATTTACAAATGCTACTAATTCAAAATTATCTTTTCGCAAATAATTAAATTTATACTCTTTGTAAATAGATTGAGTAGTATCTAAGTAAGTGGTATCTCTTTCATGACTAATAATTTTATACCATTCTATGGGTGCTCTCTTTATTTTTTCTTTAGGTGAAGAAAAATTTCTTTTCGAATCACCTTCTGGATTGTCTGAATTATTATTGCCTCTACTAATAATACGTGATTGACTGTGTAGATTTATGCTACAAAAAGTCAGTGTAATTAAAATAAAAAGTAAACGTTTCATTAAAAAAATTATGATAGCAAAAATATGTTTTTTTATTTTAGAACGTTGCTATAAAATACTAACGATATTTGTTTTATGCTATTACTAAAAAAACACCTTAATTTATTAGAATGTGGTACAGATGAAGCTGGCCGTGGTTGTTTGAGTGGCCCAGTTACTGCTGCTGCAGTGTTGCTGCCTGACGATTTTTATCATCCAGATCTTAATGACTCCAAAAAACTAACCGAACGTAAACGAGAAGTGTTACGACCGATTATAGAAAAAGAAGCTATATCATTCGCCGTTACTCATGTATTTATGGATGAAATTGAAAAAATAAATATTTTACAAGCTTCCATAACGGCAATGCAACGCTCTATATTGAAATTAACACCTGAACCAGAGTTTATACTCGTAGATGGAAATAAATTTAATGAGTTGCCCTTGATACCTCATGAATGTATTGTTAAAGGCGATGGCAAATATGTAAATATAGCAGCGGCATCTATTTTAGCAAAAACATATAGAGATGAGTACATGCTAGAAATACACAGCGAGTTTCCTGAATATAGTTGGGATAAAAATAAGGGATATCCAACAAAGGCACATCGTAAAGCAATTTTTGAGCATGGAGCTACAAAATACCATCGTGTAGGTTTTAAATTGTTACCCGATGCACATACTTTTGAGTTGTAAGGTTATTATGCTTCTTTAAATGCTTTAGTATATCTACTTTTGCAATGCGCTAATTATTATTAATTTTCAATGAACTATTTATTCTCTTTTTTTTGTGTTTTATTTATACTATCCTGTAATAATACATCTCAAAAAAACAAATCGAAATTACCTTTTTTACCTAATGAAGCTAGCATTGTTCTTAAAGTTAACGATTTTGAAAAAGTGCGTTCATTACTTAAAAATAATTCTCTTTTACAGCAAAATAAAAATAATGGGTTGTACTCCTATTTCAA
The DNA here is from genome assembly GCA_947503135.1 of uncultured Aquimarina sp. GTDB lineage: Bacteria > Bacteroidota > Bacteroidia > Flavobacteriales > Flavobacteriaceae > Aquimarina. Next base: position 27,082 of record CANNCQ010000004.1, read on the forward strand.
TAGTATAGAACCTTTTAAAACAGTAAACTTTTCTGACCTTGAACTATATATTACCTTTTCTCCTCTTGGAAAAAACGATTTTGGTATTTCTTTAATTTTAGATGCAGATAAAGCTTCTGCTATAGATTTTTCCCAATACTATTTAACCGATCGTACTTATAATAACTTTTTATATAAAGAATATAAACTAAATAATACATCGTTGTTTGGAGCACAACTTAATAGGTCATGGGTTTTTAGTGATGATTATTTATTAATTGAAAACCATATTAAACAATTTGAAAATTCAATACCTTACAAACATGCGGAAGCATTTGAAAGCTTATCTAATGAGTCGGTTTCTTTAGTAATTATAAATTCAGAATTGGAAGATATTAGCAACCGCTTGTTCCCTAATTTATCGAAAGAGTTTAAACTACAAAAAAAGGCATCAGGGTGGATTTCGGGTGATTTTAATATTGATAAAAATAAATTAAGTTATAATGCTATATACAAGCCTGAAGGAACCAAAGATATTACAAATATTTTTGAGAATCTTACCCCTCAAGTTAATCAAATAGCCGAAGTTACTCCTCATAATGCAAAAAGCTTTTCTTCATTTACCTTCGATGATTATGAAACATTATCTCATAATATATTAAAATTTAATAATAAAAAAGGAACTGCGAAGGCTACTAAAATTGATGAATTACTTACTGAAGTTGTAGAGTTTGGTACAATTGAGCTTTCTAAAGGTAGCTTATTTACTTGTCGTATTCCAAATGAAAATATAGAGGTTTCAAGTTATCTTGATTTTGAAAAAAAGGCCTCAATATATCGAGGAATATCTATATTTAAATTAAACAACTCTATTAATTTTGGCACGCTATTAAAGCCACTTATAACTAATTACGAAGCCACTTATTTTATTCATTTCAAAGATTTTTTATTATTTTCTAATTCTATAGAGCATTTAAAAAAAATAATTCCTTTTTTAAAAAACAACAATACATTATCTAATAAAGATTGGTACAATACTTTTACCAACGAACTTACTGCAGAAAGTTCTTCATTGTTAGTTTTTAATACCGAATATGCAAACAACCAACTTAAAAAAACATTATCAAATTCACTGCAAAAAAAATGGGGTAAAACAACTTTTAAAGATTATAAAGTTACCGCTATTCAAATGGTTAATGAAAAAAGCTTTTCACACTTGCATTTGACTGCCTCAAAAAACATCGATAAACAAAAAGATTTTGTGGTTAATGAAACTGAAAATGTAATTTTACCTTCTAACCTTTTATCAAATCCACAATTTGTAACCAACTATATTAATAAAACTAAGGATATTGCAGTACAAGATGTTGATAACAAACTAAATATACTAACAAATAAAGGAGAGTTAAAATGGAGTAAACAAATTGAATCTCCTATTTTAGGTGCTATTCAGCAAATAGATATCTATAGAAATGGGCGCTTACAATATCTTTTTAATACTGAAACAAAATTATACGTTGTAGACCGTAATGGAAAAGATGTAGCTCCTTTTCCTTTAAGTTTTGATAAACCATTAACTCAACCCGTAGCTTTATTTGATTATGATAATAATCGTAAATATCGAATGTTATTAACTCAAAATTCAACACTAACCATGTATGATCGTAATGGGAAAAAAGTTAAAGGATTTAAATTTAAGAATAAATTAAAAGGTGCTATTACTCATCCTCCTAAGCATGTGAGGGTAGGAAAAAAAGATTATATTGTTGTTAATGAATCAAATGGTGGTGTACATTTTTTAAACAGAACAGGTAAAACCCGTTTAAAACCAAATCAAACACCAAAACAGACTTCACAAGAATGGTTTTGGTACGCTAATGCGTTTTGTACATTAAATGAAAGCAACACTATTACGCACGTTAAAACAGATAATACGGTAAGTTATTCTCCTTCAAAGCTTAAACCCCAAAATGCAATTGCAAAAGCTACTTCCAAAACTTGGGTTAGCTTTATTGAAAATACCTTAAGTATTAAAAATAATATTGTGGAGTTAGAATATGGAAGGTATACAGCACCTAATATTTATTTAGTAAATAATAAAATTTATGTAACTATTACTAATCTGGATACTAAAAAAGTTTATTTATTTGACAGTAATGCAAAACCTGTAAAAGGGTTTCCTGTATTTGGTACAGGCGAAGCCACTATTGAAAATTCAGATAAGGACACTAACTTAGAACTTATTGTAAAAGGAGATGAAAATTCTATTTTATTTTATGAATTTCGATAGTTTTTTTCAAACAAATACGTTTAATAAGGCCTTTCAATAAAAGGTTTTATAAATAAATAACCCTCAGTAGTTTAAAGCTACTGAGGGTTATTTATTATATAAAATTAGAAGTTTACTTCTGTAAAGTAACCCTAACTGCATTCATTCCTTTCATCCCTTTTTCAAGTTCAAAAGTAACTTTATCATTTTCTGCAATTTCATCAATTAAACCACTTACGTGAGTAAAATATTTTTCTTGATTTTCAGAATCAATAATAAATCCAAAACCTTTAGAACTATCAAAAAACGAAACTTTACCTTTTCTAACCGGATCAATTTCTTCTTTTTCTCCAGGAAGTGTTTTTGGTATACTTATAGCAATATCCTCAAGCTCTACTTCTACTTTTTGTGATGGATCTGGAGGTGTACTTGTTAAATTCCCATTAAAATCAACATAAGCAAATTCAATACCTTTTTTTCCATTTTCTTTGGCATCAAGCTTACGAGCTTCCATCTTTTTCCTCTTATCCTCACGTTTTTTTAAACGCTTTTTTTCTTTTTCACTTTTATTAAATGTTTGCTGGGATTTTGCCATTCTTGTATTGAAATGTATTATTATATGTTTACAAAGATATTCCTTTCAATTTAAAAATAATAACTATTGGCACTACATTCCATAAATTATATACAAAATACTGTAAATCAGCTCACTTTATTATTTTAATAAATACAAAACAATAGTTAAAAAAGACTCTCATTGTTATTTAAAAGCAACTTTATACTATTCTGTATTTTTTTTGAAATTTTTATATCACCTACTTTGTTAAGATGTTCCATTCTGTGTGTATCGATACCTATATAGTCGTACATACCTTCTTTAAGTAAACGTTTAGCTATCTTTTGGATTTTACGGCCATAATGATCTGTTAACGACAACATATTAAGTTGCAGTTTTATTCCATTCTTCTTTAAAGCATAAAATCTCTCAAAATTATCTAAATAAAAAGAATACCTTTCTGGATGCGCTAATATAGGTTGGTAATTTTTTAATTGTAATTTATACAAAACCTCATTAAGATTATCCGATTCTCGTAAATAGGACATCTCAACCAAAATATGATTATCCCTGTAAGTTAAAAGCGGGGAATTTGAATCTATCATAAGCTCAAATTCCGGGTCTACCATATATTCACTAGCAGCTTTTACTTCAATATCATTAATATTTTGGTTCTTTAATTCCGTATTTAATAAATTTAAAGCTTCTAATATCGTTTTCTTTGTATTTGGATAATAGTCGCTCATTGTATGAGGAGTAGCTATTATTTTTGAATAACCTAATGCCTTATACCCCTTAATTAAATTTAACGATGTATTTAAATTATCAGCACCATCATCTATATTTGGCAAAACATGATTGTGCATGTCAACTGCATTTTCAAATAAAGAACTTAGTTTAATTTTTTTTGAAAATATCATATATTACTGTACTATTTTTTTTGCTTTATTATAATCTTCAATAGTGTCAATGCCTATTGCATTATGAGGGGTAAACACCATTTTTATGGTGTACCCGTTTTCTAATACACGAAGTTGTTCTAACTTCTCAGTTTCTTCTAAATAAGTCGGTTTCATTTTCGAAAACTGAAGTAAAAAATCTTTAGTGTACCCGTAAATTCCTAAATGTTTATAATATTTTAGTTTTTCGAAGTTGATGAGGTCCCTGTTATAAGGAATTACTGATCGCGAAAAACAAATTGCTTTTAAATTAATATCAGTTGTTACTTTAACATTATTAAAGTCGTTAAGTTCTTCAGTCGTTTCTATAGGACACATAGCACTAACCATAGTGTTGTGTTCAACTTCTTTGGCTAATTTGGATATTAAATTAGGATCAATAAATGGTTCATCTCCTTGAACATTAATAACAGCATCACAGTCAATTTTAGAAACTGCTTCTGCTATACGATCCGTACCCGATTGGTGATTGCTACTAGTATGCAATACATTTGGTGTAAATTTAAGACAGTGATCCATAAGTTCGGAATGATCAACAGCAATATAAACTTTAGTAATTCCTTTTGCTTTTATACATTGCTCAAAAACTCTTTGCACAATACTTTTACCTCCTAAATCTAATAACAACTTATTAGGTAAACGTGAGGACTTTAAACGAGCAGGTATTACAACAACTGTATTCATAATAATTTATAAATTAATATCATGGAGCTGAATTACGCCTTCTAAAAAAGATACATCCCCTACCAATAGGCTCGTTATTTTTTTAGAATTCATAAGGTGTTTAGCATCAATTAATTTGGTTGATTTTGAAATAAATTTTGGCTTTGCTGTCATTACATCCTTAGATCGTAAACTAAAAAAATGTTCTTTCGAATTGTTTATTGATCGTCTTAAATCACCGTCGGTAATAATACCTTCTACATTAGTTTTACTGCCTACAATAGCCAAACCACAACGTCCAGAATTTATTTTATAGATTACCTCCTCTATAGTTGAATTTGCCTCTACAAAAGGTAAATTATTTGATTTCATAACATCAGAAACTACATCTAATAAACGCCTTCCAATATTACCGCCTGGGTGTAATTTTGCAAAATTAGCCTCGTTAATACCTTTACCCGACATTAGTGCAATCATCAAAGCGTCGCCTATAGCCAAAGTTAACATACTGGAAGTAGTTGGTGCTAAGTTTAAAGGACATGCTTCTTCAAAATTCCCCATGTTTAAATGAACGGTGGAATGCTGTGCTAAAGTAGAATTCGCTTTACTTGATATTGATAGTAAAGGAATCTCTTCCTCCTTTATAAAAGGTAAAAGTTTAATAATTTCAGTTGTTTCACCAGAGTTTGCTATTGCTAAAACCAAGTCGTCCTTACTTAACATCCCTAAATCACCATGAATAGCTTCTGAGGGATGTAAAAAAAAACTTGGAGTACCCGTACTTGCAAATGAAGCTGAGATTTTTCTACCTATATGACCCGATTTTCCTATACCCGTAACAACTACTTTACCTTTAATATGAAGCAATAACTCTATAGCTTTATTAAAATCATCACCAAGGTTATCCATCAAACCTTTCAGAGCTTTTGTTTCTGTAATAATTACTTGTTTAGCGATATGTAAATAATCTTTTTTCAGAACCTATTTATTGAATTTAGCAATATACCAATCAATTGTTTTTACAATCCCTGTTTCAAAATTCTCATCGGCTTTCCACCCTAATTCATCTTCTATTTTAGTAGCATCAATTGCATAGCGCCTATCATGCCCTGCCCTATCCTCTACAAAAGTAATTAATGAATTGTATGAAAACTCTTGTGGTATTCTCTCATCTAAAATACTACATATTTTATTTACTATGTATAAATTATCTTTCTCATTTCTCCCCCCAATATTATACACTTCTCCACTAATTCCTTTATGAAATGCAATATCTATTCCTTTGCAATGATCTAAAACATACAACCAATCTCTGATATTTTTACCATCGCCGTAAATCGGAATACTTTCTCCTGATAATGCTTTTCTGATAATAGTGGGTATTAATTTCTCGTTATGTTGCTTAGGACCATAATTATTAGAACAGTTAGTAATTACAGTATTCATACCATAGGTATGGTGGTAACTACGGATTATCATATCACTGGAAGCCTTAGATGCACTATAAGGCGAATTAGGAGCATACGGTGTACTCTCTGTAAATAAGCCTGTTTTTCCTAATGTTCCATAAACTTCGTCAGTAGATACATGTAAAAACCTACAGTCTTCATAGCCTATTTTGTATTCAAATGGTTTGTTCATCCATTTTTTATAAGCAACATCAACTAATGTAAATGTTCCTGTGACGTTAGTCTCAATAAAAACCCCTGGATTTTTTATTGAGTTATCTACATGAGATTCCGCAGCAAAATGCAAAACGCCTTTAATATCATATTTTACGAAGATTGATTCTACTAAATTTCTATCGCAAATAGATCCTTCTATAAAAGTATATCGATCCTTTATTTTTTCTGAAATTTCAACATTATCTAAATTTGCTGCATACGTCAATGCATCTAAATTTATTAAATGGTAACCTGAATGTGTTTCTAAAAAATAACTTACAAAATTAGATCCTATAAATCCGGCTCCTCCTGTAACTAAAACTGACTTCATTCTTATAATTTTTCTAAACAAATTCGAAGAGAATCTTTCCAATAAGGAATTTCTAAATCAAATTCTTTTTTAATTTTTTCTTTATCCAAAACACTATAATGTGGTCTCCTAGCTTTTGTTGGATATGCAGATGAAGGGATTGCCGAAACATTGCATGAAATATCTTTTATATCAAATATAGCTTTGGCAAAATCATACCAACTACACACTCCCTCATTGGTATAGTGATAAATCTCAACTGTTTTTGTTGCTATATTTGGTATAATATCCAAAATAGCTTTTGCTAAATCACGTGCATATGTTGGGCTACCTATTTGATCGTAAATAATGCCTAATTGCTCACGCTCTTGACCTAAACGAAGCATTGTTTTTACAAAATTTGATCCAAATTCTGAATACACCCAAGCCGTTCTTATAATTATGGTATTAGCAAGTTCTAAGTCAATTAAAGACTGCTCCCCTTCTAACTTTGTTTTTCCATAAACACTTTTCGGACTTGTATTTTCATCTACGGAATAAGGTAAAAATGCAGTCCCATTAAAAACATAATCAGTAGAAATATGTACTAATTTTAAATCAAATTTCTTAGCTATCCTACCTAAATTAGTTACTGCTTGGTGATTAATTAAATCTGCCATAGTAACATCATCTTCTGCCTGATCTACCGCTGTGTAAGCAGCACAATTTATAATAGCAGAAATATGATATTGTTGAATAAATAATTCTACAGCATTAAAATCTGTAATATCTAGAGTTGCTCTATTTGCAAAAACAAATGAATAGTTTTTATAATCCGAACTCAATGCTTTTACTTCCTGGCCCAATTGCCCGTTAGCTCCCGTAACTAAGAAATTACTCATATAAATCTGTTTTATAATCAAATAAATCTTTTGCTTCTTTCAGTAAGGGTTGATTTTTATCTTTGTTCGACAATATCAATTTTGACTCTTTTAGTTTCCAATCTATTGCTAAATCCGGATCATTAAATAATATCCCCCTATCATGTATAGGGCTGTAGTAATTATCACATTTATAAGAAAATATTGCGCTATCCGAAGTAACTACAAAACCATGGGCAAACCCCCTAGGAACAAATAGCTGTTTTTTATTTTCACCCGTTAACTTAACGGCAACATGCTTTCCAAATGTAGGAGAACCTTTGCGGATATCAACAGCTACGTCAATAACACTACCTTGAATTACACGAACCAATTTAGATTGGCAATGCGGAGCTATTTGATAATGTAAACCTCTTAATACACCCAGCGAAGACTTTGATTCGTTATCTTGAATAAAAGTTACTTGCTCATATTTAGATGGAAATTTTATTTTGCTATAGCTTTCTATAAAATAACCTCTGTGATCACCAAAAACTTCAGGTTCTATTACTAAAACATCTGGAATACTTGTTGCTGTAACTTTCATTTATTTAATAGATAAACGTTGTAAGTACTTTCCGTATTCATTTTTAAGCAAAGGTTTTGCTAATTCTTGCAACCTTTGTTTTGAAATATATCCTTGTTCAAATACAATTTCTTCCAAACAAGCAACTTTTAATCCTTGACGATTTTCTATTGTTTGTATAAAATTCGCTGCTTCTAATAAAGAATCATGGGTACCCGTATCGAACCAAGCATAGCCTCGTCCCATAAGCTCTACTTTTAATTGCTTATCCTTTAAGTATACTTGATTGATTGTAGTTATTTCTAACTCCCCTCTTTTACTAGGCTTTATAGTTTTGGCAACTTTAACCACTGAATTTGGATAGAAATAAACACCTACTACTGCATAATTACTTTTTGCCACCTCTGGCTTTTCTTCTATACTAATAACTTCTCCTGTATCATTAAATTCAACCACTCCATAGCGTTCGGGATCATTAACATAATATCCAAAAACGGTAGCTATGTCTCGATCTGTTACATTTTTAACTGATTTTGCTAATAATTCGGTAAGTCCATGCCCATGAAAAATGTTATCCCCTAATATCAAACAAACGTCATCGTTTCCTATAAATTCTTCACCTAATATAAAGGCTTCTGCTAATCCATTAGGGTGTGCTTGAACCTTGTATTCAAAACGAATTCCTAACTCATTACCGTCACCCAATAAACGTTGAAACATAGGCATATCTTCTGGGGTAGATATTATTAATATTTCTTTAATTCCGGCTAAAAGTAACACTGAAATTGGATAATAAACCATAGGTTTATTATATATGGGAGTTAATTGCTTTGAAACTCCCTTTGTTATTGGATATAAACGAGTTCCACTCCCCCCTGCTAATACAATTCCTTTCATTTGTTATTAATTACAGCTGCTAAATTACTATTTCATTATATTTTTTAGCGGTTAGTATAAGGAATATAGGGCAGAGGGTTTGCTTTAACTCCATGTTTATAACTAAGTCAAATTTTATATTTGGTGACTTTACAGATAAACAATGACCTTTAGATTATATTTTATAGCCCTATGTTTTCTTATATCTTGTTAGCGGTAGTTATTTTTTTTACCTCAGTATAGAGAGGCGGTTTTACTTCATAATACACATAGTCCCCTTCATTTATTAATTTGTAATTATCATCACTTATTTGATATTCAGTATTATCTATGTTAATGTAATAATATCTGAAACCTCCTTCTGGATCTGACAATTCAGTTCTCTTTTTAGTTATATATCCTTCTTTGCTATATTTTTCATTTTTATTTATGGCCTGTTTAGCAAATTTTATTCTTTTTATAGTGGGCTTTATAATAAAAAAGATGAAAATTAATCCAATAATGAATATTAAACCAATTGATGATACAAGATTCGTTTTTGAATTCAAAAACGCAAAAGATACGCTTACGAAAACTAATATAAAAAAAGCTATAAAAAAATAGTCAAATTCTATTGCACTTTTCAACCTGCCTTTTTCTTCTTCTGTTAATGGTTTCGCTTTGTGCTTATTTCTTTCATTCATTCAGTTCTTAATCTCGACTGGAGTCAAATTTTTATGACCGATAATCAGTTAATTATGTTTTTTTTCTTTTTTCGTTAACTTGAGTAATTAATCGGCTCCTGGTATAAGGAATTACCGCTAACAAAAAATATAAAGACTAACTGTTTAGCATAACAGGCATTACAAGCATAGTCACTTTTTCTCCTTCTTCTACTCCATCAATAGGAGTTAAAATTCCAGCTCTATTAGGTAAAGACATTTCTAGCTGAACTTCACTTGAATCTAAATTATTCAACATTTCAACAAAAAAACGTGAATTAAATCCAATTTCCATGTCGTCACCTTGATACTCACATGTTAAGCGCTCTTCTGCTTTATTAGAGTAATCAATATCTTCAGCTGAAATTTTTAATTCAGCTCCAGCAATTTTTAAACGAATTTGGTGTGTTGTTTTATTTGAAAATATAGAAACACGCCTAACAGAGCTTAAAAACTGAGAACGTTCTATACTAAGCTTGTTGGGGTTTTCCTTAGGAATAACAGCTTCGTAATTAGGATATTTACCATCTATTAACCTACAAACCAATTCAATTTCATTAAAACTAAATTTAGCATTCGAATCGTTATATTCTATAGATACATCGCTATCAACTGTTGCTAACATACCTTTTAATAAATTTAAAGGCTTTTTAGGCATTATAAATTCCGCAACTTTAGAAGCATTAACATCTGTACGAGTATATTTAACCAATTTGTGAGCATCTGTAGCTACAAACGTTAATGACTCTGGGGAAAACTGAAAGAAAACACCACTCATTACTGGCCTTAATTCATCATTACCAGAAGCAAAAATAGTTTTACTTATAGCTGTAGATAGAATAGCCGATGCTATTTGTGTTTCACTAGAATCTTCTAAACTTACTGCTTTAGGAAATTCCTCTCCGTCGACATAAGCTAAAGCATATTTACCATGATTTGAACTTATTTCAACCGTATTATTTTCTTGCAATACAAATGTTAAAGGTTGCTCAGGAAACGTTTTTAATGTTTCTAACAACAATTTTGCTGGCATTGCTATATTAATTTTATCTTCAGACTCCACCTGTAATTTACCAACAACTGTAGTTTCTAAATCCGATGCTGAAATCAATAAATCATTTCCATCTAATTCAAATAAAAAATTATCTAAAATAGGTAATGCATTGTTGTTTCCTATTACTCCTCCTAACAGCTGTAACTGTTTTAATAAATAGGTACTTGAAACGATAAATTTCATTTAGTGTTTTTTTACTTTATTACAAATATAAAATGAATGACTTGGATCTGTTTATCCTAAAAACTTAGTTATTAACAAAGTTTTTAATATTAGTCAAAGAAACTATTTAAAATTAATTTAATTCCTCTTAATATTAAAAATATTGCTAAAAACATTATTATTATTCCTACGGTTAATACTACAGGAAAAAAAGAATGGTCTTTATTCATAAAAGCATTATACAATAGTATAGGACCTAAAGCTACTGCTCCCAAAGACATTGCTAGAGTTTTCACTCCTTTTGCTAATATCTCCTTATTTGTATTTTTGTTATTCATTGAACGAATTATAATTCTCTATTGCTTCACGAACATTACCAAATTTAGTTATTAAATCGGTTGCTTCATTTTTTGAAATTCCGGTCGTATCCATAACCATTAGTATAGCACGCTCAACAAGCTTGTCGTTACTTAATTGCATATCTACCATACGATTACCTTTAACTTTACCAATACCAATCATTGTGGCTGTAGAAATCATATTTAAAACCATTTTTTGAGCGGTTCCAGCTTTCATACGCGAGCTACCAGTTAAAAACTCTGGACCTACTTCAACTTCTATAGGAAATTGTGCTACAATTGCCAATGAACTATTGGGGTTACATGTTATACAAGCTGTTGCTATAGATTCAGAATTTGCTTTCTTTAAAGCTTCAATTACATAAGGTGTGGTGCCAGAAGCCGCTATACCTACAACTAAATCTTTCGGTGAAATATTTTTTAATTGTAAATCTTCCCAACCATTTATAAGATTATCTTCTGCATTTTCAACAGCATTACGGATAGCTTTATCGCCTCCTGCAATTAATCCTTGTATTAAAGTTGGCGAAACTCCGAATGTAGGCGGACATTCACTTGCATCTAAAATACCTAATCGACCACTTGTACCTGCTCCGATATAAAAAACTCTACCTCCTGCTTTTAGTAATTTAATACAGGTATCGACTACTTTTTGAATTTGAGGCAAAGCTAATTCAACCGCTAATGCAACTAATTTATCTTCATTATTAATATGCTGAATAATTTCTTTTGTAGACATTAATTCTAAAGAAGAATATTTAGATTCTTGCTCTGTTATTTTTTTAAATGACATACGCTATTTTTGTAAATTTTCTTCGAAGTTTTCTTTTTCAACCAACTGAACCCTTAACGAATAGGTTTCACTAATTCTAAAATATCCAAAAGGAAAATTTTCTGAATTGGATGTATTAACAATATTCCCTCGGGCTTGAAATGGAACTGTTGCAAAAGGGCCATTACTATCTCCACTACTTAATTGTAATAATGCATCTGCAAACGTATTAAACCGTTTAGTAGATCCATGTATTTTAAACAAATGATCTAAGGTTACATTTTCATCAAAAAGATAAGTAAATTTTATTTCTTTACCATCAACAAAAAAATCATCATCTCTTGTTGTAAAATTGGCATCTCCTAAATCTAAAAAGTAAAAATTTTCTTGGTTAGGTATATCATTAAAAGCAATTTCAACAGCAATACCTTCATTTAATTGGCTTTCGTTTTTAACCTGACAAATAGAGTTAAATGGAGTTGAAAAATTCAATTCAGCTTCAGATTCGTAAATTTCGTTATTATAATTAACCATTAGTTTATAGCTAACATTTTCTTCTAAAGTAAAGCTATTATCAAAAATACTATAATTACCTAAACCAATATTTTCTAGGATAAAAACATTGTTATTATTTAAGTTTGTTATGGAAATTACAGCTGTATTTACAAAATTATCTTCTTGATTAAAAAAAGGAGTTGTCAAAGAAAGGTTAACTATAGCAACATCACGTATTAAATTCCCCTCGGGAGTAAGTTGTTTCTCAATAGCTGCATCAATAACTAATCTTGGTGCTTCCTCGGGTAATTCAATATCTATAACATCCTCACAAGAGGACAACACAAATAAAAAAGAAAACAAAAACATTAAAAATTTCATAGTCTTTAAAATTTAAAATTATAGGTAACAGATGGCACAATCCCAAAAATAGCTAATCGTGTAGCTTCATTTCTTTTGGTTTCAGAATTTTGAGAGAAACTAATCGATGCTGCATTTTTACGATTATAAATATTATAAATTCCAAATACCCACTCACTTTTCCATTTTTTATCTTTTTTTGAATTGGGGGTATAATTAAAAGCAACATCCATTCGGTGGTAATTAGGTAACCTACTCGAATTACGCTCTTCAAAATCAGGAATAACAAGTTCACCAAAAAAAGAATATTGCCCTGAAGGAAATGTTGTTGGTAATCCCGATTGAAAATTGAATGAGGCATTTATTTTCCATTGCTTAGAAAAACGATAAGATGAATTTATTGACAAATCGTGTGTTTTATCAAAATTAGTAACAAACCATTTACCATTATTTAGACCAGGTTCAATATCGGTTCTACCTTTTATTTGTTGCTCTGTACGTGATAATGTATAAGCTAACCATCCTTTAAAATTACCTTTGGTTTTCTGTAACAAAAACTCTAATCCGTAAGACCTACCCCTACCACTAAGCAATACCGATTCAATATTTTCGTTTGCGATAAGATTTGCCCCATCAATAAAATTAATCCTATTCTTTAGGTCTTTAAAGTAGGTTTCTATTGAAAAACTATAGGTTTCATCCTTTAAAGATTTAAAATACCCTAAGGCATATTGATTACTTAATTGAGGTTTCACAAATGGTCCACTAGGCTCCCATATATCCAAAGGTGTAGGAGATGTTGTATTGGAAATTAAATGAATATATTGAGTTGTGCGCTGGTAACTAGCTTTTAAAGATGTTGTTTCATTTAAATTATAAGAAAGACTAAAACGAGGTTCTAAATTCAGAAAATCACTTAATATTTTACTTCGTGATGATGCTTGATTACTTAATATTTCTCCTTCCTCATAAATCCCCAAATTTTCATTAAAAACAACAGGTTTGTTATCTCGAAAAACAGGAATGCTATCTTGACCGAAACGAATAAAACTACTAAATCTTAAACCAGCATTGATATTTATTTTTTTATTCAATTTTGTTTCTGCTTCTATATAATAACCACTTTCGTAAGCTAGTTTTTTTGTAAGTTGTTGCGATTTAATATTTGAATCGGTAGTATTAGGTTGAATTTTACCAGGGTTAAAATCATAGAGTAATTGGTTAGTTCCATATCTAAGTTTTGTTTCATTGTTTAGATAATGCACCAAATCATATTTGAAATTATAGTTTTCTATACCTGAATTCCATTCGAATCCTACAAAATCCAGTTCTAAATTATAGTCATATTTTGAATAAATTAAAGAAGCGTTTGAAAATAACTGATTTCCAAAAACGTGATTCCACCTTAAATTCACAAAACGATTGCCATATTGATTTAAAAATTGATCGTCAATTGAAAAGAAATCATTCCCAAAATAAGCCGACAAATACAAACTATTATTATCGTTGATTCGGTGATTTAATTTCAAATTGAGATCATAAAACAACGCTTTACTATCAATATCTAACAAGGGTAGAAATAAATGTAAATAAGATGCTCTACCCCCTACTAAAAAAGAAGTTTGAGATTTTTTAATGGGTCCTTCTACCAACAATCGGCTTGATAATAATCCTATACCACCCTCAGCATGATATTCATTACTATTACCTTCACGTTGGTAAATATCTAAAACTGATGATATTCTTCCACCAAAGCGACTGGGGATACCTCCTTTATATAAAGTTAAATCTTTAATAGCATCCGGGTTAAAAATTGAAAATAGACCAAAAAGATGAGAAGAACTAAATAAAGTAACCTCGTCCAATAAAATAAGGTTTTGATCGGCTGCGCCACCTCGTACATTAAAACCCGAAGCTGCTTCACCTGCATTTGTAACCCCTGGTAATTGAAGTAAAGCCTTAATAACATCGACTTCGCCTAAAACAACAGGCAATTCTTTGATTGTTTTAATCGAAAGTTTATTCACACTCATTTCTGAATTTTGAATATTAATCTGCTTAGGATCATTTTCAATAAGTACTTCTGAAAGTGTTTCTTCCTTTGGTTGTAAAAAGATATTTTGAGTAATATCTGTAGTAGCATTAATTACTATATTTTGAGTTTCATAACCTAAATAAGAGTAATTAATTATATAATTTCCTTTAGGAATATTTAAAGAATAAAAGCCATATTGGTTAGTAACAACTCCTTTTAAAGTGTTTTTTTCATATACAGAAACCCCTATTAAGCTTTCATTACTTTTAGAATCGGTAATTAAACCGCTAATAGTTATATTTTGCCCCTGCAATATTGTTAGAAAAAAAAGAAAAGAAAAGAATAAATTAGTCTGTTTTTTTAAAAACATTAGAGTCTTTTAATAATTTATATATTACTGAATAACAGATATTATGGAAAAAATTTTTACTCCTACATTTCTATTTTCAGTATAATACTTCTTTAGAAAATCAAGTTTTTAATAGTGTAAAATATTATTATTTTGTGACAACTGCTTTTTAAGTTATCTTTACAAAACTATATATATTATAGTTAATTGATTTAAGTTAGAGTTATTATTTTAATTTTAGATTAAGCTCCTAAATTAAAATGATTTATGTTAAAAAACGGAAGGTGGAGACCTTCCGTTTTTATTTATTTTATAAATTCTATTTTTGTAGTGTTTTCTTCACGAACACTGTCAAAGAAACCTTGTTTGCTCATCCATTCATCACTAAATACTTTACTTAAATATCTTGATCCATGATCCGGAAGTATAACCACTACTTTACTTTTTTTATCGAAAATACCCTTGGCTCCAAATTGTTTTAAGCCTTGTATGGCGGCTCCGCTAGTATATCCTAAAAACATGCCCTCTTTTAGAACTAATTCACGTGCTGTATGTGCACTATCTTCATCTGTAACTTTTATAAACTCATCAATTACGTTAAAGTCTGTTGCTGTAGGAATTAAATTTTTTCCAAGACCCTCAATTCTATAAGGATAAATTTCTTTTTCATCGAATTCTCTAGTTTCATGGTACTTTTTTAATACCGATCCAAAAGCATCTACACCTAGAATTTTAATATTTGGATTTTGTTCTTTCAAAAACCTAGCTGTTCCTGAAATTGTACCTCCCGTTCCACTACAAGCAATTAGATGTGTTATTTGACCTTTAGTCTGTTTCCATATTTCAGGGCCTGTAGATTTATAATGAGCATCCATATTAAGCTCATTAAAATATTGATTAATGTAAACTGAACCTTTGGTTTCTTCGTGAAGTCTTCTAGCTACTTGGTAATAGGATCTTGGATCGTCCGCACTAACGTTAGCAGGGCAAACATAAACTTTAGCGCCCATATTTTTTAATGTATCAATCTTGTCTTTAGAAGATTTCGACGATACTGCCAAAATACAGTCATATCCTTTTACAATACTCACCATAGCTAAACTAAAACCTGTGTTTCCGCTAGTAGTTTCTATAATAGTATCTCCGGGTTTAAGGATTCCTTTTTTTTCTGCTTCTTCAATTATGTATAAAGCTATTCTATCTTTTGTAGAATGTCCAGGATTAAAGGATTCTATCTTAGCGTAAAAATTACCGTCGATACCACCAGTTATCCTGTTTAGCTTAACTAAAGGTGTATTACCTATTAGTTCTAATACATTGTTATAAGCTTGTATATCTTCTGTCATAAAAATATAAGTGTTGCCTAAATTTATGTAGAATATTTACATATTTTGAATTTAGGACAAAGCAAAAATACATATTTTTTGTTTATTAACTATATATTCCTTCCAAATCAAAGATAAACGCAAACTCTTCAGCAACCTCTTTTAATGCCTCAAAACGGCCAGAAGCTCCGCCATGACCTGTATCCATATTGGTATGAAGAAATAATTTATTAGTATCTTTTTTATAATTTCTCAACTTTGCAACCCATTTGGCTGGCTCCCAATATTGTACTTGCGAATCGTGTAAACCGGTTGTAACCAACATATTTGGATAATGCTGCTTAACTACATTATCATAGGGTGAGTATGATTTAATATAATCGTAATATTCTTTTTTATTTGGATTCCCCCACTCATCGTATTCGCCAGTAGTTAATGGTATGGTATCATCTAACATGGTTGTAACTACATCTACAAAAGGAACTGCAGCAACAATACCATTATATAATTTAGGAGCACTATTTACTATTACTCCCATTAGTAAACCACCCGCAGAGCCTCCCATTGCATATAAATGTTCTGGTGTGGTATATTTTTTTTCAATTAAATATTTTGAACAAGCAATAAAATCTGTAAACGTATTTTTTTTCGTTAATAATTTACCGTCATCATACCAAGGCCTACCTAAATATTCTCCTCCTCGCACATGAGCGATGGCGTAAATAAATCCTCTATCTAAAAGAGTTAATCGTGTTGTTGAAAAATAAGGGTCAATAGTGTGTCCGTAAGAACCGTATGCATATTGCAATAGTGGATGGCTTCCATCTTTTTTAATTCCTTTTTTATAAATTAAAGAAATGGGAATTTTAGTTCCATCTTTAGCAACTGCCCAAATACGTTCCGATTTATAATTGCTTTTATCAAACGTACCGCCTAAAACCTCTTGCTCTTTAAGAATTTTAGATTCCATAGTACGCATGTTAAATTCTATAATTGAAGTAGGTGTTGTTAAGGAGTTATATCCATACCTAAACCATTCAGAATTAAATTCAACATTTATACTAGAAAACGCCGTGTATGTTTCGTTATCAAAAGGCAAATAGTAATCTTGAGTACCATCCCAACGTATAATTCTAATTTGATTTAAACCATTGGTACGCTCGCTTACTACTAAATATTCTTTAAAAATATCAATATCCTCTAATAAAGTATCCTCTCTATGATCAATAAGTGTTTCCCAATAATTAATTTCAGTCTCGGATTCTGATGTTTTCATTAACTTAAAATTAGTAGCATCATCAGCATTAGTCAAAATATAAAAATGACCATCGTAGTGGGCCATTCCATATTCTAAACCTCTAATTCTAGGTTGAAAAACTTTAAATTCATCATTAGGTAAATTAGCATCTACAAATCTGTATTCAGAAGTAAGTGTAGCGCTCGATCCTATACAAATAAATTTTTTAGATTGTGTTTTATATACAAAAACATCAAAAGTGTCATCTTTTTCCTCGTATACACAAATGTCATTATCGACAGTTGTGCCTAAAAGATGCTTACAAATTTTATGTGATCGTAATGTTTCTTTTTCTTTTGAAGTGTAAAAAAGCGTTTTATTGTCATTTGCCCAAGTAGAACTTCCCGTTGTATTTTCAATAACTTCGTCAAATAACGCTCCTGTTTCAAGATCCTTTATTTTTATTTTATATTGCCTTCTACTGACTACATCTTCTCCATAAGCCAAATATTTATTATTTGGACTAATACTTAAGCCTCTAACATTGAAATAATCATTTGCTTCTGCTTCTTTATTACAATCAATAAGTATTTCTTCTGAAGCATCTAGTGTACCTTTTCTCCTTGTATAAATGGGATAACCCTTGCCTACTTCATATCTGGTGATATACCAATAGCCATTATGTTTATACGGAACAGATGAGGAGTCTTCTTTAATTCTAGCTTTCATTTCAGCAAATAAGTCTTCTTGAAAACCTTTAGTGTGCTTCATATTTGTTTCGAAAAAAGAATTTTCATCCTCTAAATATTTAATAACCTCAGGATTTTCTTTATCATTTAGCCAAAAATAAGGATCAACACGAGTATCATTATGTGTTTTAAGTTCTTTATTTATTTGTTTTGCAACAGGAGCTGTTATTATTTCTTTCAATTTTATATTTTTTATAATGTTTGCTCTTCATTTTCATTTTGTTGGCCTGTAGCCATTAGAAAAGCTTTCAAAAATTCATCTATCCCGCCATTCATAACTGCATCTACATTACCCGTTTCATGGGCTGTACGAACATCTTTAACTAATTTATAAGGATGCATTACATAGTTACGTATTTGTGAACCCCATTCAATTTTCATTTTTGAAGCTTCTATCTCATCGCGAAGAGCTTGTTTCTTTTTTAATTCAATTTCGTATAATTGAGATTTTAAAAGCTGCATAGCTTTAGTTTTGTTATCTAATTGAGAACGTGTTTCTGAATTTTCTATAATAATTCCTGATGGCTTGTGTCTTAACCGAACCGCTGTTTCAACCTTATTTACATTTTGTCCACCAGCTCCTGAAGACCTCATGGTTTCCCAAGAAATTTCTGAAGTATTTATATCAATTTCAATAGAGTCATCGGCCAAGGGATAAACGTAAACCGATGCAAAGGTTGTGTGGCGTTTAGCATTGCTATCAAAAGGTGAAATACGCACCAATCGGTGTACACCATTTTCACCCTTTAACCACCCAAAAGCATATTCGCCTTCGATTTCTAAAGTTACTGTTTTAACACCTACTACATCACCAGCTTGAAAATTAAGCTCTTTGATTTTAAAATTTTGCTTTTGACAGTACATCATGTACATACGCATTAGCATTTGAGCCCAGTCACAACTTTCAGTACCACCAGCACCTGCTGTAATTTGAAGTACAGCACCCAAACTGTCTCCTTCTTCACTAAGCATATTTCGAAATTCTAAATCTTGAATAGCATCTTCTGTTTGCTTTAAATGTGTTTCAAGCTCTTCGTCTGTAGTCACTCCTTCTTTATTAAATTCTATTAATATTTCAAGATCTTCGACCAATTGTGAAGAAGTATTAAAATCGGCTACCCATTTTTTTAAACTTGTCAATACACGCATGTGAGCTTCAGCTTCCTTGGGATTATTCCAAAAGTCTGGAGAAAATGTTATCTCTTCTTGATTTGCTATTTCGATTTTTTTTGAATCGATATTTAAATGAGTTCTCAAAGAACTAATACGTTTTTTTAAATCAGAAAATGTTTCTTGGTTGATCATGTATAGTTTGGCTAACAGATACAAAAATACGAATGCTTTTGACTATAACTAATTATTGTGTTTTTAAATTAAATAAAGCGTATGTAATACTTTATACGATTAAATCTGAAAATACTTTTGTAAGTGATTAACAAAGAGCACTTAAAGGGTGTTTCGTCGATATAATATGCTTTTTATCGAAAATAAGACTAATTATCGATGCATCGCTATTGCTATTAGTGTGTAAAGCATGTTATTTGTAGCATAATTAAATAATTCAACACTAAAGATTGATTAAAATGAAAAAACTTATTTTTTGTATTGCAGCAATTTCTACTGCATTAACTGCGAATGCGCAGCAAGATTTACCATCTAATCCTGAGCCAGGAAAATGTTATGTTAGATGTACTACTCCAGACATTTATGAGAATCAGTCTGTACAAATAGAAATTGCACCATCTTACAAGAGATTGAGAGTCGTGCCTGCTACTTACAAGACAATTACTGAAAAAGTATTAGTTAGAGAAGCTAGTAAGAAATTAAAAGTTATTCCTGCTACTTACTCTACTGAAACAATTTCTTATACTAAAAAACAAGGTGGAAATACTTTAAGCATACAACCAGCAAAGTTTGGTTCTGATAGTCAAACTATCGAGGTGAAGCCTGCTTATGCATTGTGGGAACTTGGTGCTGCAGCTCCTGATTGTGCTTCTAGTAACCCTGACGATTGTCGTTACTGGTGTTATAAAGGATACCCTGCACAGTTTACTACAGTTAACCAACAAACTTTAGTATCTGATGCAACATCATCTGCTTCACCAATAGCTTCAAAAGAAAGCTCTTATACTAAAACAGTAGTAGCTACTCCTGCAAGAGTTGAAGAAATTACAATTCCAGCTGAATACTCTACTATTACTAAAATTGTTTTAGATCGTGATGCATACACTACTGAAGATGTAGTTCCTGCTAAATACAAAACTGTTAGTAAAGAAGTATTAAAGCAAAAAGGTGGTTTAACTACTTGGAAAGAAGTTGAATGTAGTTTAGTTGAATACCAAGCATTACCTATTAACTGGAATGTTGGATCTGCAACTTTAACTTCAACTGCTAAAAACTTAATCGACACAAGATTATTACCTGTATTAGCTCAAAATGCTGGAGCAAAAATGGAAATTGCTTCTCATACTGATTCAAGAGGTGGAGCTTCTTCTAACCAAGCTTTATCTGATAGAAGAGCACAATCAGTTGTTAACTACTTAATCTCTAAAGGAATTAACAATAGCCGTTTAGTAGCTAATGGTTACGGTGAGCGTAGATTAAAGAACAGATGTGCTGACGGTGTATCTTGTACTGAGCGTCAACATGCTGCAAACAGAAGAACTGAATTCCGTTTGATTAACAACTAATAATTGATTATTAGTTGATCAAATTTTGATCAAACAAAAAAAACCTCGATGTATAAACATCGAGGTTTTTTTATTCAAACTATTGTCACGTCTTTAAATAGTAATAATTAAAAAGTTACATTGTACTATAACAATATTGATAAACTCTAAGTATGTTAAACGAGCCCAAGAAGCCATTTTCTTTATTTCTGGGAACCTAAAAAAAGTAAAATAAGCTCTTTAAACAGGAAAAATTGCAGAAACCTTATTCACTGGATACGATTTTTTTAGATATGGAAGAATCAAAATTCTAAAAAAGGATACTAAGCCCCACTCTACCCTAATGAGGGTCTAAAGCACATAATTAATCAAAAACATCAAAGATGTTATCTTGTGCTATTTTAAAAATTATACATTTGAAAAATTACTACTATTAACTTCAAAATTTAGCTTAGGATAACATATAAAATACTTGGTAACCTTTTTCGATAGCGCTTCTAAATTATATTGGTCACTTTGCTTTATAATATCCGAAGTTTCTCCATTTTTCAACAATAGCTTTATATGTTGTTTTTCTGCATCATAAGCTTGATTGGATATAGATCCTGAAAACACAAAATAACTAGCCTCTTCCCTGTTTAAATCATGATTAGATGCTAATTTATTAATATGTATTGATTCATTTTCTTTAGAGAATTCTTGTAAACCTAATTCAACTTTTAATAAATCTCGGTTAATTAAAATTTCAGAAAGCGTACTTAGTATTTTATCATCATAATTTACCCATTCCTTTATTGCAGAAATTAAATCGTAATCATCTAATTTCGAAAATTGATTCAATACATCTTCCGTAAATGAAGAAGATTCTATTTTTTCTTTTAAAAAGAAAGAGAGCACCGTACTTGCGGGTAATTTTTTTCCTTGCTCCACTAAATAATTAGCTCGTTGTAATATACGTATTAAAACATTTTCTGCTACTAAACTAGTTTTATGTAAATATACTTGCCAATACATTAACCTTCTAGATAGTAAAAATTTTTCAACAGAATAAATTCCTTTTTCTTCTACAACCAACTCATCATTAACAACACTAAGCATGGTTATTAAACGTTCACTATTTACATTACCCTCGGCAACACCGGTATAAAAACTATCTCGTTTTAAATAATCTAATCGATCCATATCGAGTTGCCCAGATATTAGCTGGTGTAGAAATATTCTTGAATATTCTCCTTTAAAAATAGTTATCGCTAAATCTAATTTTCCTTCAAATTCCTTATTTAAGGTTTCCATAAAGCGTAACGAAATATCTTCATGACTTATTCCATGTACAATAGAATGCTCCATCGCGTGAGAAAAAGGTCCATGCCCGATATCATGTAATAATATAGCTGCTAATACCGCTACTTCTTCTTCTTCAGAAATATCAACACCTTTAAAGCGCAATACTTGTACTGCTTTTTGCATTAGATGCATACAGCCCAAAGCATGATGAAAACGCGTATGATGAGCCCCTGGGTAAACCATATGTGATAAGCCCATTTGAGTAATTCTACGTAAGCGTTGAAAATACTTATGCTCAATTAAATCGAAAATGAATTCGTTAGGAATTGTAATAAACCCATAAATTGGATCGTTTATAATTTTAAGTTTGTTTCTTTTCTTCAAAAAAATTCACATTTAGGATTAAAACAAATATACATTATGCGATATTAGTAGCACAATTGTAGGGTATATTCCCTACCCCTAAAATAAATAAAAATAAATGAGCAATATACATATACTTTGGGTTGATGATGAGATAGATTTATTAAAGCCTCATATATTATTTCTCGAAAAGAAAAATTATAAAGTTTCAAAATGCCAAAGTGGTATGGAAGCTTTAGAGATGATTGATGAACAAAAGTTTGATATTGTTTTTTTAGATGAGAATATGCCCGGCTTAAATGGTATTGATACACTTGCTGAAATTAAGGAAAAGCAGGCCAATTTACCTGTTGTGATGATTACCAAAAGTGAGGAAGAATATATTATGGAAGAAGCTATTGGTAGTAAAATTGCTGACTATTTGATTAAGCCAGTAAATCCCAATCAAATATTACTAAGTTTAAAAAAGAACTTAGATCACTCTAGATTGGTCTCTGAAAAGACAACCTCTAATTATCAGCAGGAATTTAGGAAAATAGCTATGGATATGGCCATGGTGAACTCTCATGAAGAATGGGCTGAAATGTATCAACGGTTAATATACTGGGAGTTAGAGCTTGAAAATATTGAAGATTCTAGTATGTTTGAAATATTAGAAACTCAAAAAAATGAGGCTAATAATCAATTTGGAAAATATATTAACAATAATTACGAAGATTGGTTTGATGGTGCTCCAGATGGGCCTTTGCTATCTCATCGCCTTTTTAAAGACGCTATTGTTCCTGAGCTTAGTAAAGAGCAGCCTACTCTTTTAGTAGTAGTAGATAATTTGCGTTACGATCAATGGAAAACTTTTGAGCCTACAATAAATAATCACTATAAAGTAAAAGACGAGAAACCTTATTTTAGCATTCTTCCTACAGCAACTCAATATGCTCGAAATTCTATTTTTTCTGGATTAATGCCTTTAGAAATGGAGAAAAAACACCCTGGTCTTTGGTTGAACGATACCGATGAAGGTGGGAAAAATATGCACGAAAATGAGTTTTTAAATGCTCAAATAAAAAGATTACAATTAGATATTAATCATGAATATTATAAAATTACTTCTGAAAAATCGGGACGTACTTTAGCCGATAATTTTAAAGGTTGTAAAGATAACGACTTGACTGTTGTTGTTTACAATTTTGTGGATATGCTATCGCATGCAAAAACGGAAATGGAAGTTATAAAAGAACTGGCTTCAAACGACAAGGCTTACCGTTCATTAACACTAAGTTGGTTTAAAAATTCTCCTTTATTTGATATTATTCAAAAAGCACAAGAATTAGGTTTTAAATTAATCATTACTACTGACCACGGTACTATTAATGTTAATAAACCTTCTAAGGTAATTGGTGATAAAAACACCAGTTTAAATTTGCGTTATAAAACAGGTAAAAGTTTAACTTATCAAGACAAAGAAGTGGTTGCTTTTAGAAACCCAAAATCTATACATTTACCAGCAATAAATATGAGTAGTTCTTTTATTTTTGCTCGTGACGATTATTTTTTTGCTTACCCAAACAACTATAATCATTATGTAAGTTATTATAAAGATAGTTACCAACACGGTGGGGTTTCTATGGAAGAAATGATTATTCCATTTGTAGTTTTAGATCCTAAATGATGGCAGCAATACAACCAATACTGGTTACATAACAATATTAAGGTAAAACAAACAAGGCGAATAACTTACGTTATTCGCCTTGTTTAATGATTTATAGTTTATCACTACGATTTCAAATACTTATCTACGTTTTTTTGAATTCGAGCTTCAATATTAGATAAATCCGCTTTTACAAAAGCCTCTCCCGTAATTTTTTCATACAATTCAATATAACGGTCGGAAACAGAAGCAATATAAGCCTCATCCATTTCGGGAATCGCTTGTCCTTCTTTACCTTGAAAACCATTTTGGATTAACCATTGGCGCACAAATTCTTTAGAAAGTTGGCGCTGTGGCTCCTCTTTATCTTGTCGCTCTTGATAGCCATCGGCATAAAAATAGCGCGAAGAATCTGGGGTATGAATTTCGTCGATTAATACAATTTTACCATCTTTAGTTTTTCCAAACTCATATTTGGTATCCACTAAGATTAATCCACGCTTGGCCGCAATTTCGGTTCCTCTTTGAAATAACGCCTTGGTGTATTTTTCTAAAACAATATAATCGGCTTCACTAACAATTCCTTTACTCAAAATTTCTTCACGTGTAATATCTTCGTCATGTTCTCCATTTTCTGCTTTGGTAGAAGGCGTTATTAAAGGTTCCGGAAATTTGTCGTTTTCTTTCATCCCTTCTAGCATAGGCATGCCACAAATTAAACGACGACCTGCTTTATACTCTCTAGCCGCGTGGCCTGATAGATAGCCTCTGATTACCATTTCCACTTTAAAAGGCTCGCATAAATGCCCTACAGCCACGTTAGGATCGGGAGTAGCCAATAACCAATTCGGAACAATATCTTCCGTTTCTTGCATCATTTTAGTTGCAATTTGGTTTAAAATTTGACCTTTGTAAGGAATTCCTTTAGGCATCACTACATCGAAGGCAGAAAGCCTATCGGTAGCAATCATTACTAAAGTATCGTTATCCAAACCGTATACTTCCCTAACTTTACCTTTATATATTGACTGTTGACCAGCAAATTGATAATTCGTATCCGTAATTGTATTCATCCTTAAAAAAATTAAAGCGCAAAGATAGTATTTACGAACTACAAGACAACATAGAACATCCTACTTTATGTCGCGCCCAATCGGGACGCTTAGCAAACCATTTTTGATGTTCTGGTTGCGCTTCGTAAGGTTTTTTTAGTACCCTAAATAATTCATCTATCAATTGGTAATCCCCTTTTTCTGCATCGTCTATAGCCAATTGCGCCATATAATTACGGAGTACATATTTTGGATTTACCGCATTCATTTTTTGCTTTCGTTCCTCAGCAGAAATTATTTCTTTTTCTAACCGCTCTAAATAAGCATTCATCCATTGACTCCACTTTTCAGTAATAGCTCCTTTTAATTCTTCCGGTTTATAAAAAGCTTCTTTTATTTCTTCTAAAGCTTGATTAGGGTTTTGATTGGAAATATTGGCTAAATTCCTAAAAAAAATAGTCATGTCTGTTTCGGTTAGCTGAAGCGCTTCTTCTAACTGTTCTATTAAAATTACGTCATCCTGATCCAGTTCATACAAACCTAATTTTAAGCGCATCATTTCTAACTTTTGCACCTCAAAATTAGCAGCATAGCTTTCTAAAATAGCCTCTAAAGGTGCGGCATCTTCAATTAATGGAAATAACGCATTGGCTAACTTAAATAAATTCCACTGTACCACTTTGGGTTGGTTTCCATAACGATACCTTTTATGTTGCCTATCGGTGGTGTTAGGTGTCCATCCTGGGTCGTAATCTTCCAACCAACCGTAAGGACCATAATCAATGGTTAAGCCCAGTATGGACATGTTATCGGTATTCATCACCCCATGCACAAAACCAACACGTTGCCAATGGATAACCATATCTAAACTAGATGTAGTAATTTGTTTGAAAAATTCAATGTAAGCGTCTTTTCCTGTAGTTTTAATGTTTGGGTAAAAATGCTTTATGGTATAATCTGCTAATTTCTTTAAATTTTTTAAATCATTGTTTGCTGCAAAAATTTCAAAATTCCCAAATCGAATGAAAGATGGAGCTAACCGAGTAACTATGGCTCCTTTTTCGTAAGCCTGATTTCCGTTATACAAAACATCTCGAAGCACTTCATCACCAGTTAAGCATAAAGACAATGCACGTGTTGTTGGCACTCCTAAATAATGCATCGCTTCGCTACACAAATACTCCCTAATGGAGGAGCGTAAAACTGCCAAACCATCTGCGGAGCGAGAATAAGGTGTTGCTCCTGCTCCTTTTAACTGCAGTGTCCAGCGGTTATTGTTGTGAACTACTTCTCCTAAATTGATGGCTCTGCCGTCACCAAGTTGACCTGCCCAATTTCCGAACTGATGTCCTCCATAACACATGGCATAAGGTTCGGTATTTGGTAGTACTTTATTCCCTGTAAATACTTTTAAAAACGCGTCGGAACTCACCCCATCTTCGGAAACACCAATAGCCTGAGCCATGGTTTTAGAATAATGAATTAATTTTGGGTTAGCGGTACTTTTAGGGGTAACGTAAGAGAAAAAAGCGCCCCTTACTTGCCGTGGAACGTTAGTTAAGTTGGCATCGGCTTGAAGTTCATTAGAAAATGTATTTTGAATATTCAGTTTCATAACAGTCAATGTTTAGATACCAGCACAAATTGCGGATAGCTTTTATTGTTTTACAAAGTTACCGAACTCTTTTTGTAACCGCTTTAATTTTGGATGAATATACTGAGTACAAAAAGGTTTTAGAGGGTTTTTGTTGTAATAATTCTGAATTTCTTCTCGCGAATATTTAAATTGTTTCATTGGTAAAACCAATGTTATTAGGGGATCTTTAAATGTAGGTTGCAATTTTTTTAAAATTGCAAAAATCTCCTTTTGCTGTTCCTCAGTATAATAATAAATGGCGGATCGGTAAACGTCTCTTCTGGAATGATTAGAGGTGCTTTTATGTGTAAGTAAATGCACATGAATTAAAACTTCTAGCGGAATATCACATTCTAAATATTCGGCAATGATTGCTTCAGAAAAAGAAATGTGTTTTTTAGTTGAAGCAATATAACCTTGATGTACGCGTGCTACTCCTTTTAAATTTTGAAAAACAGCTTCGGTACACCAATGGCAACCGCCACCCAAACCAATTTTTTTAAGCATTTATTTATGCGTTTCTATTACGTTTAAAATGGCTTGTTTTTGCAATACTCCCGATTGCCTCCATTTGGGTTTGCCTTCGTTAAATAAAATCATTGTTGGCACACTTCGCACTTGGTAATTAGTAGCAAGTTCTTGATTTTTATCAATATCGATTTTCACTATTTTAATAGCATCCCCAAGCTCCCCTTTAACATCTTTTAAAATTGGCATTAAAGTTTGACAAGGGCCGCACCAAGTACCAAAAAAATCTACTAAAACTAATTTTTCTGAGGTTACAATTTCTTTAAAACTCTTTTTCATTATGTAATGGTTTTTCAAATAGTTTGTCTGTGAAACAAGTTAGTAATTACAAAAAACATACTGTATGTTACTGCGCTTTGATTTTGCTTTAATTAAAAATACGACGTATATTTATTATAATCATCCATCTCATGAAAATCAACTATCTAAAACTTTTATTAGTTTTTATTTGTCTGTTATCTTCTTGTAAAGAAAAAAATATTTTATCACTTGAAGAGGAAAAATGGTTATTAAATAATCCCAATTTAAAAGTATCTGTGTATGGCTATATTCCTCCATATTTATTTAATAATAAAGAAGGAGTTTCTGACGGTGTTTTTATTGATTACATAAATTTAATTGAAAAAAAGATAAATTATACTTTTGATAAAATTGAATACGATAATTGGCCTAAATTGTATAACGATGCATTAGAAGGAAAAATAGATATTATTTTAGACATTCCTAAAACAAAGGAACGACAGATTTATTTTGACTTCTATGGAGATTTTTTTAAATCTAATTACGTTATTGTTTGTCAACAAAATAAATCTATTAGTTTTAAAAACTTGGCAACTGCTAGTATAATTGTACCTGAAAATTATGCTATTATCGAAACTCTTAAAAAAAGTTTTCCTAACGCAAAAGTAGAAACTCTTCCTAAAGAACATGATTGTTTAACAGCGCTTTCTGAAGGTAAATATGATGCTTATTTAAGTCCTCAACTTGTTGCTAATTATTTTATTCACGAGCTTAATATTACTAATTTAAAAATAAGTGAGGTTACTCCTTTTGGATATGAACCTAAAATTTCTGTCTTAAAAAAAAATCCTCAACTTTCAAGCATTATAGCAAAAGCTGTCCGAGATATTTCAATGGATGAAAAGGATACTATTTTAAAAAACTGGCTTTATAATGAGATAGAACCTTTTTACCGGCAACTTGATTTTTGGTTGTTGCTAATTGGTATTTTATTAATTATTATAATAGCTATTATTACATTTAATAGAGTCTTAAAAAAAATAATTAGAAAACGCACCTCTTTATTACAAGAAGCCATAAATAAATCAAATAGAAGTAATGAAGTAAAAAATCGTTTTATTCAAAATATTTCTCATGAAATACGAACTCCTATGAATAGTATTCTTGGATTTTCAGAATTATTGAGTAAAGATGGATTGAGTAAAGAGGAACAGTTAAAATACATTGATAATATTAATTCAAGTGGAAAAAGATTAATTCAAGTAATTGATTCTATTTTAGATATCTCTAATTTTGGGACTTCAGAAATCGAAATAAATTATCAACAAGTAAATTTAAGCTTACTTATAAAGGAGGTAGAGAATACTTTTAAAAAAATAGCAGAAGACAAAAATATTTCTTTAAAATTTCACACAGCAATACTCACTACAGATGTGTTTGTAATTGACAAAAATGCGATTTTAAAGATTTATGAAAATTTAATTGATAATGCCTTAAAATTTACAAATAAAGGAGGTGTAGATGTTTACACACATTTTAGTAATAATAAATTAGAAATTAAAGTTGTTGATACTGGAAAAGGTATCGATAACGAAGACAAAGAAGCTATATTTGAAATGTTCTCCATAAACGATCTTAATACTCCTGTATTAGATAACGGTTTAGGCTTAGGATTGACTATCGTTAAGGAAAATGTAAAAGCCCTTAAAGGAGAGCTCTCTTTTGATTCCGAAGTAATGAAAGGTTCATCTTTTAAAGTTAGTTTACCTGTCACAAAAACAACTTTAGACACTACTACAAAAAAAAGTATCGATAAAAATTATACAATATTAATTGTAGAAGATGCTAAAGTTAATTTTCTTCTTATAAAATCAATTTTAAAACAATTGAAAGAATATAATTTAACCATATTACATGCCGAAAATGGGCAATTAGCTGTCGAAATGTGCGATAATTATTCTGAAATAGATTTAATAATTATGGATATTCGTATGCCTGTTATGAACGGTTATCGAGCTACACAACTTATTAAATCAAAATATCCTAATTATAATATAATTGCTCACACTGCATATTCAAGCGATGGTGATATTAAGAAAGCTTTAGAGGTGGGTTGTGAAACTGTTTTGGGAAAACCCGTAGAAATAGATTTATTTAAAGAAACGATAATAAAATATTTAAAAAGCGCTCACAATTAAATTGTAAGCGCCTTGTAAATAACAATATCATATAGTTTAAAAAACTTATTTTTAAGCCCCCCACTCTGTATGGAAAATACCTTCGCGGTCTGTTCTTTCATAAGTATGAGAACCAAAATGATCTCTCTGAGCTTGAATTAAATTCAATGGCAACTTACTTGAAGTATATGCATCAAAATATGTTAACGAGTTAGAAAGTCCAGGAACAGGAATTCCATTTTTTGCTGCAAAAGCAACTACTTCTCTAACTGCTGGCACAGCTTCTTGTACTCTATCAACAAAAGTTGGTGCTAATAATAAGTTTGGAAGATCTTTATTATCTTTAAAAGCAATAGTAATATCTTCTAACAATCCAGCTCTAATAATACAACCAGCTCTCCATATTTGGGAAATCAAACCTAAATCTAAATTATAACCATACTCTTTAGAGGCATCTGCCAACTGGCTTAAACCTTGCGCGTAGGCAGTAATAAAAGAGAAATAAAGCGATTGCTCTGCCAATTCTACTAATTTTTCTTTTTCAATAGCTTCTACTTCTGGTCGTCCATATAATTTATCTGCTTCTATACGTTCGTCTTTCAAAGCAGAAATTTCACGCATACTAACAGCTATATCAATAGTAGGTACCGGAATACCTAAGTCCATAGCGTTTTGAGAAGTCCACTTTCCAGTTCCTTTTTGCTTGGCTTTATCTAAAATAACATCTACAATTCTACCCGGAGCTAAATCGTCTTCTTGTAAAAAGATTTCAGAAGTAATTTCTACCAAGAAAGACTGTAAACGTCCTTTGTTCCATTTGGCAAAAATCTCATGCAATTCATCATTTGTAAACTTCGCTGACTTACGTAACAAATCGTAAATCTCAGAAGTCAACTGCATCATTCCGTATTCGATACCATTGTGAACCATCTTTACATAGTTACCTGCAGATTTAGGACCTAAATAAGCCACACATGGTTTTCCGTCATGAGCTTTAGCTGAAACGGCATCAAAAATAGGTTTGATATATTTATAAGAAGGCTCAGAACCCCCAGGCATAATACTTGGGCCTTTACGAGCTCCTTTAGCTCCTCCAGAAACACCAACTCCTAAAAAGTGAACTCCCTTTTCATTTAAATATGATTCTCTTCTATCGGTATCCGTATAAAATGAATTTCCGCCATCAATTATTAAATCACCTTCCTCAATAAAAGGTAATAAACTTTCGATAACAATATCAACAGGTTTCCCTGCAGGAACCAAAAGCATTATTTTCCTAGGAGTACTAAGGTTAGCTACAAATTCCTCTGTAGAAGTTGTTGCATCAACTTTTGATGTATCTCCTCCTTCTTCTTTTAAAGCATTAACTTGTTCTTTGCTAAGATCTAATCCAAAAGCGGTAAAACCGTTGTCAGCTACATTTAGAATAAAGTTACGTCCCATAACACCAAGACCAACTAAACCAAAATCATATTTTTTATCACTCATCATTTAAAAATTAAAATGTGTTTGTTATTTATTTATCACTAAAAAAGACTCTTAAAACTTACTTATAAAAGCACAATATATTCTATATTCGCACAAAAATACGTAAGTATTTTAAAGTATTTAATAGGCATAGCAAAAGTATGTATTTTGTATCGTTTATTGACCTTAGAAATTAACTTTATTCCAACTACTTAGTTATTTCGTTGGAGAAAGAACAAAAACATGAAAAAAATAGACAACCAACTACTCGTAATATTTGGAGCTTCTGGAGATTTAACCGTTCGAAAACTTATTCCAGCACTTTTTAATTTATATAAAGAAGGACATCTTCCTGAGAATTTTGCTGTTTTAGGAACTAGTCGTAGTAATATGACTGATGAAGAGTTTAGAGCAAAAGTAGTAACTGAAAGTAAATTTTTAAAAGACTCTATATCTGATGAAGCCATTGATTTTATTGAAGGTTTTGCAAATAGAATGTTTTATGAAGATTTAGGCGGATCTTACGAAGAACCTTATATTGGATTAAAAAATCGAGTTGAAAGTATAAATAAAGAGTTTAGTTTAGATAATAATGTAATTTATTATTTATCTACTCCTCCTGGTATTTACGAGCTAATTTCTAAAAATTTAAAAGATCAAGGTTTAAGTGAGGAAAATAAAGGTTGGAAACGATTAATTGTTGAAAAACCTTTTGGTTACACTTTAGAAACAGCAAAAGCTTTAAATAAAGGAATACAAACTTATTTTAATGAGTCGCAAATTTATAGAATTGACCATTATTTAGGTAAAGAAACCGTTCAAAACTTATTAGTTACTCGTTTTTCAAACAGTATTTTTGAACCACTTTGGAATAGGAATTATATCAATCATATCGAAATCACCAATGCTGAAAGTGTCGGTGTAGGATCTCGTGGTGGGTATTATGACAAGTCTGGTGCCCTACGCGATATGT
The DNA here is from genome assembly GCA_947503135.1 of uncultured Aquimarina sp. Lineage (GTDB taxonomy): Bacteria > Bacteroidota > Bacteroidia > Flavobacteriales > Flavobacteriaceae > Aquimarina. The sequence goes on from CANNCQ010000004.1 coordinate 59,418, forward strand.
TTCAAAATCACTTATTGCAAATTGTTTCTTTAGTAGCAATGGAACCTCCAATTGATGCCAATGCAGAATCTATTAGAAACGAAAAAGTAAAAGCACTACAGTCCATTAGACATCTAAATGAAGAAACTTTTTATACCAACACTACTCGTGGTCAGTATTTAGCTTCAACAATTAATGGAGAAAAAGTAAAAGGGTACCGCGAAGAAGATGGTGTAGCAGACAATTCGATGACAGAAACCTATGCTGCTATAAAATTTTATATTGATAACTGGCGTTGGAAAGACGTTCCGTTTTATGTGCGTACAGCTAAATGTATGCCCACTAAGGTGACCGAAGTAGTTATTCACTTTAAACCATCTCATCACCGTCTATTTGAAGGTACAAATTCCGATAACAGACTTATTATTAGAATTCAACCTGACGAAGGAATTTTAATGAAGTTTGGTGTAAAAGTTCCGGGACAAGGTTTTAAAGTAGAAACTGCGAATCTTGATTTTCATTACACCGATTTAGTTGATACTTATGTAATGGAAGCTTACGAACGTTTGCTGTTAGATGCTATGCAGGGCGATGCTACATTATATGCTCGTGCTGACGAAGTTGAAGCTGCTTGGGCATTTGTAGATCCAATTTTAGAGGAATGGAAAAGCAATAGAGAAAAAATGCATGGATATCCTGCAGGTACATGGGGTCCAAAATTTGCAGATAAGCTTATAGATGGTCAAGACGGTTGGAGAAATCCAGGACCAAACTTAACGGATAGTGCTGATTATTGTGAATTGTAACTTATTAAAATTCACGGCAACATTCTATTTACAAATATTGACATAAAAATGAAATTAAAAGTATATCCAAACAAACAAGAAGTAGCCAAAGCTTTTTCAGAACATTTAAAAGAAGCTATTGCTAAATCCGAAGGTGATTTCCATATGGCACTTTCTGGAGGTAGCACACCTAAAGCTATTTTTGATTATATGGCCGCTAATTATAAAGACAGTATTGAATGGAGTAAACTACATTTATACTGGGGTGACGAGCGTTGCGTACCTCCTACCGATGCCGAAAGTAATTTTAAAATGACTGTAGATCATTTATTATCAAAAATTGATTTTCCAGAAAAAAATATTCATAGAATTTTAGGCGAAAATAATCCTGAAGAAGAAGCTGTTCGTTACGGTAAAGTATTGGATGATAATTTAGATGCTGATGAAGATGGTGTTATTTTTGACTTAGTAATTTTAGGAATGGGAGACGACGGGCACACTGCTTCTGTTTTTCCTTACAATATTGAACTTTGGGATAAGCCCACTAACTGTGTTACTGCAAAGCACCCAGACTCTGGTCAAATAAGGGTGAGCTTAACAGGTAAAGTAATTAACAATGCTAGCGAAGTTGCTTTTTTAGTCACTGGTGCTGGGAAGGCTGAAAAAGTAGAAATAATTATCAATGAATTGGACGGTTATAAAAAATATCCTGCTGCTTTAGTGGCTCCAATGACTGAAAACTTAACTTGGTTTTTGGATAGCGATGCGGCTGCTAGGTTAGAGGTATAAAATTCAATCAAAATAGTACAACTAAAATCTGATATGTTTACATGTCAGATTTTTTTGTTACAAAGATTATTTTAGTTGAAATCTATTATATTTAATCAAAAAACTTCATTTTATGAACACACCAATAAACACAAAAAATGCACCCGATCCTTTAGGGCCATACAATCAATCCGTATTAGCAGGAAACACTCTTTATGTGTCTGGGCAAATAGGCATAAACCCTAAAAACAACACCTTAATTACCGAAGATATAGCTTTAGAAACCAAGCAAGTTTTAGAAAATTTATCTGCAATTTTAAAGGCTGCTGATTTTACGCTAGAACATGTTGTTAAAACCTCTATTTTTATTGCTAACATGGAAGATTTCAATACAATAAATACCGTTTATGCTACATTTTTCAATTCAGACAAAGCTCCCGCAAGAGAATGTGTTGCCGTAAAAACACTTCCAAAAAATGTAAACATAGAAATTTCTGCTATTGCCGTTAGGTAATTTATATTTATGAGACTTATTATGAAACTACCCATTATGTACAAAAGTTTTATTTCTGTTCTTTTTTTATTTTTATCAATCACAGGTTTTTCTCAAGAGATGACCAATGAGAAACTTGAAGCTATTTTTAGCAAAAAAGTAGATACCATTTCTGGGTATTCGGGATACTGGGAAATGATTCATAAAAAACGACAACTACTTTGCATTACAGATGTAAATCATAATCGTATGCGAATTATAAGTCCAGTCGCAAAAACGAATTTGCTTGACAAGGATTTATTGTTAGATGCCTTAACAGCTAACTTCCACTCTGCTTTAGATGTGAAATACGCTATTTCTAAAGATGTATTATGGTCTGTTTTTATACATCCATTGAAAGAATTGTCAGTAAACGAAGCTGAGAGCGCTATAGATCAGGTAGCGAATGCCGCAATTAATTTTGGAACTACTTTTTCGAGTACCGAAATGATATTTGGTGGAGAATCAACGAACACTAATATTGAAACTCCAGAAGAACCTACAGATAGCAATCAATTGAATAATAAATTTTAAAAATTATAAGAAACTTTGTAAGCCTAGCTTATAACTATCCATTCCAAAACCTAATATTACTCCTTTAGCATTAGGAGATATATAAGAATTGTGCCTAAAGCTTTCTCGAGCAAATGTGTTAGATATATGAACCTCGACTACCGGTGTTTGTATAGCTTTTATGGCATCTCCTATAGCTACTGAAGTATGTGTATAAGCCCCAGCATTTAGCACTACTCCATCAAATTCTTCATCGGCATCTTGTATTTTTGTAACCAAATCACCTTCATAGTTACTTTGGTAATACGACAATTTTAAAGAAGGAAATTTTTCTTGCAGCACTTTAAAATACTCTTGAAAAGTTTGGTTTCCATAAATACCAGGTTCTCTTTTTCCAAGTAAATTTAAATTAGGGCCATTAAGAATTAGAATTTTCATAGGATCATATTTATATTCAAAAATAAAAAAAACCGAAGGCTAAAAATAACTTTCGGTTCTTTATTTACAAATAGTCTATTATTCTAGAATCGGTAACCCACAGATAATTGAAAAATATTCTGTTTAATACCATTATTGTTTCCTAAATCACCTAGTCCAAAAACATATCGTACCTGAGCGAAAATACCAATAACAGGAAATTTATATTCTAAACCTGCGACTCCATCAAAATTTAAATCTTTGATGTCCTCTTCTATAGACTCATCAAAACTAACATCAACATCCAAACCAGCATCTTCAATACTACTCGAATCTATTTCAGAATTTGCGTTTACATTTACTTTAAACTGAGGTCCTAAATGCGCTCTTAAGCCTGGTATAATTTTATACGTTACCATAATTGGTACATTTATATAATCTAATTTCAAGTCTTCAGAACCTTCCCTAGAATATATAGCCTCTACCATAACTCCATATTTTTTTATTGGAGCGTGGAATACTAAACCAGCATGGAAACCTGTAGCATCCTCCCCTGTAGTTTCTTCCGATAAACTTATAAAATTTAAACCTCCTTTAAAACCAAATGAAGGTTTTTGGGCGAAAACAGATGACGATATACCCAAAGTAATCAACAAACAAACAATTAATTTTTTCATAATTGAGATTTCTTATTATTTTATAAGCAAATTAAACAATTTATCTTAAACTTAGCTTTCTAACAAAGTAAAACCTATGAATTGGCCATTGCTTACCACAAGATATTTGCAGTATTTAAAAATAGAACGCGGATTATCTGAGAATAGTATCGAAAGCTATAGACTTGACCTTCTTAAATTAACTAATTATTTAAATTCTCAAAATCCAATACCTTTACCCTTAACAATTACAAAGGAAATAATTCAAGAGTTTATTTATGAAAGTTCCAAACTACTACAAGCCAGATCACTAGCCAGATTAATCTCTGGTCTTAAAGGTTTTTTCGAATATTTATCCTTTGAGGATTATAGGAGCGACAACCCTATGGACTTAATGGAAACTCCTAAAATTGGCGTAAAACTACCAAATACACTTAGTGTAGAAGATATTGACAAGCTTATTAAAGCTATAGATTATACAAAAAAGGAAAGCGAACGTAACCTTACTATTATCGAAGCTCTTTATGCTTGTGGTTTACGTGTGAGTGAACTGATTACTTTACAAATTTCCGATTTGTATTTTGATGAAGGTTTTATTGCTGTTAGTGGAAAAGGAAACAAACAACGCCTCATACCTATTGTAGAGCACACCCAACAACTTATAGAAGATTACATAAGCAATAGCAGGGCCGCATTAAATATTGATGATAAACACTCTAATACCTTATTTTTAAACCGACGCGGAAAAGGTTTAACACGTGCTATGATTTTTACTATTGTAAAAAGATTAGTTGAAAAAGCCAATTTGAAAAAAAATGTAAGTCCGCACACTTTTAGACATTCATTTGCAACCCATTTACTAGAAAATGGCGCAGATCTCAGGGCTATTCAACAAATGTTAGGACATGAAAGTATAACCACAACCGAAATTTACCTTCATTTAGATCGAACACACTTGGCTGAAACAGTTCAAAAATACCACCCTCGTTTGAGTATGGATTAATAACACTTGGTTTTTTAACTAATTACTTTTTTTAGCTGTTGTACTAAGTAATCCACCTCTTCTTTAGTATTAAATATTGAGAAAGAAAATCTTAACGAAGTAAAAGCCAATTTTTCTTTGGACAACACCTCACCTAATACATGCGAGGGTTTATTACTACCACTTTGGCAGGCGCTACCTCGGGAGCAACAAATGCCAGCTAAATCTAACTTAAATAATATTGTTGAAGCTTTTTCATTTGATACAGGCAATAACACACTTAACAAGTTATAATTTCTGTAGAATTCTTCTGATTTTGCGTTAAATTTTATAGTAGTAATCTGTTTTTTTAATTCCGCTACTGCGTAAGATTTCAAGTCTTCAATATATTTTTTTTCATTTTCTAACTCTGCATACGCTAAATCTAAAGCTTTTCCCATCCCTTTTATTAAAGCAACGGGCTCAGTACCTGGTCGCAAACCTCTTTCTTGTTCTCCACCATGCATTATCGCCTTTAAGTTTACATTCTTTTTAATATATGCAAATCCTACTCCTTTTGGACCATAAAACTTATGAGCACTTGCCGTTGCAAAATCAACTTTATATTCTGCAAAATCAATACTGTAGTGCCCTATAGCTTGTACAGAATCGGTATGAAAATAAGCACTATTATTTTTACATAATTCTCCTACTATTTGTAAATCTAAAACTGTTCCTATTTCATTATTAATGTGCATTAAACTTACTAAAGTAGTTTTTGTAGATCCAGCTAATTTTTCTTCTAAACTTTTTAAAGAAATATCTCCATCTTTTGTAAAATCAACATATTCTACTTCAATGGAGTGTATTAATTCTAGTGCTTCAATCGTTTTTAATACTGCGTGATGCTCAACTTTAGAAGTTACAATTCGAGTAACTCCTAAATTTTGAACCGCCGCTTGCAATATTAAATTATTTGCTTCTGTACCTCCCGAAGTATATACGATTTCAGAACTTGTAACCCCTAAGTGTTTGGCTATATTTTTACGTACTAATTCTATTTCAGACTTTGCACTTCTGGCAATACTATAGGTTGACGATGCGTTGGCGTAAGAGTGTTTCATAGACTGGCTAATCACATCAACAACTTCAGGTCGCATTTTAGTAGTAGCAGCATTATCTAGATATACAATTTTCATTAAGTAGGCGTAAATATTAATTCTATTCAGAATAATACAATTCTAAATTAGTACCGTAAAATTAAGCTAATTTGAACAATTACATAAAGTTGATTTTATGATAAAAAGTTGCTATTTTGCTGTAACAACTAAAGCATAAATGCAGAAAAAAAAGAAAATTTTAATATTTGGAGGAAGTGGTTTTTTAGGAAATGCGATTTATAAAGAATTAAATTCATATTACAATACTTACGCCACTTTTAACACCCAAAATTCTTTTGAAAAAAATCAAAAATTTTATGCTTTTAATTTTGAAACCGAACCGGTAGATATACTTTTAGACACTTTAAAACCCGATATTATAGTTTCTGCTGTAAGAGGAAATTTCAACTCGCAAGTCGTATTTCATTTAGAAATAATTAGCTGGATCACTAAAAACAAAAGCAAACTTATTTTTTTGAGTAGTGCTAATGTATTTGATAGTTTCACTAATTTCCCTTCATACGAATACGATAAAACATTTAGCGAAAGCCCTTACGGTAGATTTAAAATTAAAATTGAAAATGCCCTTTTAAGGCTCCCAACAACAAAATACGCTATTGTACGCATTCCCATGATTTACGGTCACGGATCGGAACGTATTATTGAGTTAAAGCAATTACATCATTTAAAAGCTCCTATTGAAGTGTTTCCTAATGTGGTAATTAATGCTACCACAATTTCTAAAGTAACACAACAATTGCATTATATTATAAACAGAAACCGAAAAGGAGTTTTTCATTTAGGTAGTACCGATTTGGTACATCATTTTGATCTTATAAAGGACATTTGCAAGGAGCTAAAGTTATCCAAGAGTATTTTTAAACAAATTTATGACAGCAATCACGACAGGTACTTGGCTGTATTACCAAGAGATAACACATTACCTAATAATTTACAAATCACAATTGATGACGTTATTAAAGGTAGTTTACAGATATAAAAAAACTCTTAGCATTAATTTACTAAGAGTTTTTTTATCTAATTAAGCCTTTTCTAATTTACTTTTAATATGAGTTAAACCAATATTATTAATACTCCCAATATGAGTATGTTTTGTGTTTTTTATAGGCTTGTAATTTCCGTTTTCAATATCTAAACCAATTTTTACGTAAGCATCTCTAAACGTCATACCCTCTTGTACCAATTCATTTAATGTATCTACACTAAACAAGTAATCGTACTTAGGATCTTCCAAAATACCATCGTTAACTTCAACATTTTTTAAAGCATAAATAGCCAACTCCAACGAAGCTTTTAAATCTTGTATTGCAGGTACAATACCTTCTTTTAATAATTGTAAATCTCGGTGGTACCCGCTAGGTAAATTATTTGTAAGTAAGCTTAGTTCATAAGGTAACGCTTGTATACGGTTACATTTTCCTCGGATTAATTCAAAAACATCAGGATTTTTTTTGTGAGGCATAATACTCGAGCCTGTGGTAAACTCACTTGGTATACTCATAAAACCAAAATTTTGGCTCATGTACACACACACATCCATTGCTAATTTAGATAATGTAGCCGCTACTGTACTCATAGCAAAAGCAGCAGATTTTTCAGCCTTTCCCCTACTCATTTGGGCCGCAACAACATTGTACTTTAAATCTGTGAAATTTAATTGCTCGGTAGTATATTCTCTATCAATAGGAAATGAACTTCCGTAACCTGCAGCACTACCCAATGGGTTTTGATCCACTACTTTTAAAGCCGCATTTACAAAGTAAATATCATCTACAAAACTTTCTGCGTAAGCAGAAAACCACAAACCAAAAGAACTGGGCATAGCTATTTGTAAATGTGTGTAGCCTGGTAGCAATACTTTTTTATGCTTTTCGGCAGCATTTAAAAGCACTTCTCCTAACTCTTTTACGTTGGCTTTAATTTCGGCAAGCTCCTCTTTCAAATACAAGTGCATTGCAGTTAAAACTTGGTCGTTACGCGAGCGTGCCGTATGAATGCGTTTTCCTGCGTCACCTATACGCTTGGTAAGCTCAAACTCTATTTTAGAGTGTACATCCTCAAATTCTTCTCCAATAGTAAATTCCCCAGCCTCTATTTCATTAGCTAGTTCATTTAAACCTCTTTCTATTCCTGCAATATCATCATCAGATAATAGCCCTACCTTATGCAACATTTTACCATGTGCCAATGTAGCTTGTACATCATATTTAGCAATTACTAAATCTAACACTCTATCGTTTCCTACAGTAAAAAAGTCAATTTTTTTATCGGTAGGCAATCCTTTACTCCAAAGTTTCATTTTGTTTTACTTTTGGCCATTGGCCTATTGCTTTTGGCTTTAATATATAATTGAGTCCGTAATTAGAGAATATGCTCTAACAACTCAATATAAGTTTCTATTCCTTCTCCTATTTCGCGAAGATAAATAAATTCGTCGGCAGAATGCGAACGATTGCTATCTCCGGGTCCCATTTTTAAAGAGGGACATGTTAAATTGGTTTGATCGGATAATGTTGGCGATCCGTAAGTTTTTTTACCCATAGCAATACCTGCCTTAACTACAGGGTGATTGGGATCTATTTTGGAGCTATTCAACCTAAACGATCGCGGCTTTACTTCAACCTTATCCGAGCCTATGGCAGCGTTAATAATTTCAAAAACCTCTTTATTTTTATACGCATCGGTCACTCGGCAATCTACCACCATTTTTAATTCGCCTGGCACCACATTGTGTTGAGATCCTGCGTTAATTTGCGAAATGGTCATTTTAATTTTCCCTAATTGCTCCGAAATTTTAGGAAATTCAAAATTTTTAATCCATTCTATAACTGGTAAAGCGTTGCAAATAGGCTGATCGTCAAATCGGTGTGCAGCATGCCCTGCAGTTCCTTTAACAGTAATATCCAAAACCATCAATCCCTTTTCAGCAATAGCAATATCCAACAAAGTAGGTTCGCCTACTATAGCAAATTCTACATTTTTAAACCGATCAACAATACTTTTTATTCCATTTAAACCCGAAATTTCCTCTTCTGCAGTAGGCGCTATTACAAAATTATAAGCCATATGCTCTCTCTCATAAAAATAAAAGAAAGTCGACATCAAAGCCACTAAACAGCCTCCTGCATCATTACTACCCAAACCATATAATTTACCATCCTCCTCCTTAGCTTCAAAAGGATCGCGGGTGTAGTTTTTATTCGGTTTAACCGTATCGTGGTGTGAATTTAATAGAATAGTGGGTTTAGAGGCGTCAAAAAACTTATTGTATGCCCAAATATTATTCCCTTCACGCTCAAATGGAATATTTCTGCTAGTAAACCACTCCTCTATTAACAATGCAGTAGGTTCTTCCTCCTTGGAAAAAGACTGTGTTTGTATTAGTATTTTAAGAAAAGTAATTGCTTCTTCTGTTAATTTTTTAATCATAAAATAAGTATCAAAATAAACTGTTGGGCGTGACCACAAGGGTCGGGCTTTCCGTTATATCTTTTTTAAATTACTTCACAAGTTCAGTAATTTAAAAAAGGATGCCACTGCAATCCCTCACGCAATATAAATCTTAAAATTACAACGTTAAGGTTGTATGCAAGGTTTGCTCGTTATTTACAAAGTCGGAATTCGCTATGTGTACTTCAGCTACATTTTGTTTTAAAGCATCAAAACAATTTTCCATTTTAGGAAGCATGCCATCTGCTATAATTCCTTGTCGCTTTAATTCTGAGTATTTTTCAGCATCTATCCGTTCTATAACAGAATTTTTGTCGTTAATATCGGTTAGTACCCCTTTTAATTCAAAACAATAATAGAGTGATACCTTGTAATAATTACTCATTGCAACCGCTATTTTTGATGCAATCGTATCGGCGTTAGTATTAAATAACTGCCCATTTTCATTGTGTGTAATAGCACAAAAAACTGGAGTTAGTCCGTTGGCTAAAAATTGATGAATACGATCTTCGTTTACCTCTGTAACATCACCTACATAGCCATAGTCAATATCCTTTACAGGACGTTTAACTGCGGTAATTAAGTTAGCATCTGCACCTGTAAACCCTATAGCATTACAGGTTTTAGAGGCTTGTAATTGAGCTACAATATTTTTATTTATTAAACCCGCGTATAACTGAACTACAACATCCAAATTTTCTTTGGATGTAATTCTTCTACCATTAATCATTTCGGTTTTAACTCCTAATTTTTCTGCAACACGAGTGGCTATTTTTCCACCACCGTGAATTAATATTTTTGGCTGATCGATGGCTGCAAAATCTTTTAAAAAGGAAGCTAACGCCTCTTCATTATCTACAATATTTCCTCCTATTTTAGCAACTAGTAATTTTTCCATTTTTTTACTTTTGGTAGCATTATAAATAAGCAAACTGCTAAAAAACTTATAATGATTCTATTATTTTTTTAATGGCTATTTGTGCAGCATACGTACGGTTATTAGCTTGTTGTATTACTAATGAGTTTTCACTATCAATAACTGCATCATCTACAATTACATTTCTGCGGACAGGCAAGCAATGCATAAATTTACCATTATTAGTAAGCGCCATTTTATCGGCACTTATTCTCCAACTCGCATCCGTATTGATTACTTTTCCGTAATTTTCGTCTGCAAACGGACTCCAGTTTTTTACGTAAATAAAATCGGCATTTTTAAAAGCTTCTTCTTGGTTGTGGGTTACTGTTGCTTTACCAACAAATTGAGGATCTAACTCATACCCTTGTGGATGTGTAATTACAAAATCAAAGTCCGAAGCATTTGCATATTGTGCAAAACTATTAGCAACAGCCTGTGGCAAAGCCTTAGGATGTGGCGCCCAACTTAGCACTACTTTAGGTTTGCTTTTATGATTATTTTCAGCAATGGTAATCATATCGGTAAGTGCTTGTAATGGGTGTCCAATAGCACTTTCCATGTTTAATATAGGTACCGAAGCATGCTTCATAAAAGCAGATAAAACTTGCTCTTGGTAATCTTCTTCCTTATTTTCAAATTTTGCAAAAGCACGAATGGCTATAATATCTGCATATTGCGACACCACTTGAGCAGCTTCAATTACATGCTCGGATTTTCCTTGGTCCATTACCTCGCCATCACCGTATTCTAGCTGCCAACCTTCAGCTCCAAAATTCATCACCATTACATTCATACCTAAATTTATGGCTGCCTTTTGGGTACTTAATCGCGTGCGCAGACTATTATTAAAAAACAGTAAACAAATTGTTTTATCGGCTCCTAAAGATTTATGAGCTAACGGTTTTTCTTTTAATGCTATAGCCTCTTCAACCCAATTTTGAAGGTTATCTATATCTTTTATATCGAAGTAATTCATAATGTAATTGTAAACATAAATCCATATAGAACTGCGTTCTTGTTATAGACTCATTTTATAGCAAAAATAGACTTTTACCTTTAGAATAGAAATAGAAAAACCGCTTTCAGAAAAAAATCTAAAAGCGGTTTTTTATTAGGTTTAAATACTATTATTTTTGTAAATTTAAGTACTAATTCGAGTAAAAGCAGTTTTATTTTGTTTAGAATTTATTAAAAAACCATCTCTCAGACCGTTAACAATCCAAGTTTCAATACCTGCATTTTTCGCAATTTCTACTGCTACAATTTTAGATTGCATACCTCCTGTACCGTGACTAGATTTGATGTCAGAAACTTCTTCTGCTAACAAAGAAATATCTTTAACTTCTTTTATGGTTTCAGGAACACCTAGTTTCATTGAAGCTTTGGTGTAAATACCATTTGTATTTGTAGCAATTACAAATAAATCAACTTTTAACAACGCTGCGGTTAATGCTGCTAGTTTATCATTATCTCCAAATTTTATTTCTTCTGTAGAAACGGTATCATTCTCATTAATGATAGGAATGTAATTATTTTCTAATAAAACCGATATGGTATTGGAAATGTTAGTTTGTGTTTTTTTATTCTCGAAGTCGGCGTAGGACAGTAAACACTGTGCAGTTAACAAATTATGTGTTGCAAATACATCTTGAAACATTCGCATTAAATAAGGCTGACCAATACTGGCTAAAGCTTGTTTAACTTGAATATCTACGCTAGCTTCCTGCAAGTTTACGAATTCTTTTGCTGCAGCAATAGCACCCGAACTTACAATTACAAAATCATATTCGTTTCGTAACTGCGCGATTTGTTGCGCCAAATCGGCCAATTTCTCTTTAGAAATCGTATCGGTTTCCTTAGTGAGCGTATTGCTTCCTATTTTTAATAGGATGCGTTTTTTATCTGATTTGCCCATTGCCATGTACGTACCATTTATTAGTCACTAAATGTTGCAAACCAATTGGTCCGCGTTGATGTAGTTTATCAGTCCCTATAGCTAGTTCTCCTCCTAAACCAAATTCAAAACCGTCCGTAAATCGTGTTGAAGCATTGTGATAAACTGCGCCGCAATCTACCGCTGCCATAAAATTATCGGCTGCAGCTTCGGCCGAGGTTATAATAGTTGCTGAGTGGCCTCCGCTATATTTATTAATAAACTCTATTGCAGCTTGCGTATTTGAAATGCTACCTAAAACAATTTTATAATCCAAAAACTCTTCGTACCAAATGGCATCATTTTCAATTTGAGTTAGGTTTTCGTATTCTTTAAAACTTTCGTCACAAAGAATTTCGACTTTATATTCCTGTAAACGTACTAAAAGGTCTTTTATGAATTGATCTCTATTAGGCAAATCAACATCAATTAATACTTTATCTACAGCATTACAAGCCGATATTTTAGCTGTTTTAGCATTTACAATAACATCTAATGCCATTTGTAAATCGGCATGCTTGTGCACGTATACAAAGTTGTTTCCGCGCCCACTTACTATTACTGGACATTTAGCATTTAATTTCACAAACTCTATCAAACGCTCACCACCTCTTGGCACAATTAAATCTAGTGGTTGTGTAGGATTCTCTAAAAAAGCCTGAGTTTCAGTACGATTGTAATTTAAGTATTCTACCCAATCGGTTACGTTTGGAATATCATTTTCTCTTAAAGCTTGGTGCCATAAATCAACAATCGCTAAGTTGGAATTTAAAGACTCCTTACCTCCTTTTAGTAAAATTTTATTCCCTGATTTAAAAGCGATACCTCCAGCTTCAATAGTTACATCGGGTCTGGATTCATAAATAATCATTACCGTTCCAAAAGAAGCGGTACGGTTATAAACTTGCATCCCATTATCGTGCGTAAAACGAAAACGCTCTACTCCTACAGGGTCTTCCAATGCCGCTAACTGACGTAATGATTCTATCATTCCTTCAATTTTGGCATCATTAACCTTTAGACGATCGGCCATGGCTAAATCTTCGCCATTGTAACTGTCCATGTCAATTTTATTGGCATCTAAGATTACTTGAGCATTTAACTTTACCAAATGTTGCATTGACTTTAGTACTGCGTTACGCTTATCTATACTTAATATCATTTTAATACAGTTGAAATACAAAGACCAAACATTAACTTATATAGTCTTTGTAGTTTAAATTTTAATTACTTACTGAAACAAGCTCTTTTACTGCATCGATAAATTTATCGATTTCAGAAGTTTGGATGGTTAATGGAGGTAAAATACGTAGCACATTTTTATTTTTCGCTCCGCCGGTAAACATCTGCTTTTCGTAAATTAATTGCTTGCGTAGCTCACCCACTTCATAGTCAAATTCAATACCTAGCATTAAACCCCTACCTTTTAATGTTTTTACACCAGGAATTTCTTGTGCTTTTTGCATAAAATAATCCCCTGTTAAAGCTGCTTTTGCTATTAAATTTTCTTTTTCTAACACATCTAACACCGCAATACAAGCAGCACAAGCTAAGTGATTTCCTCCAAAAGTAGTCCCCAATAATCCATATTTAGATTTAATGTGAGGTGCTACTAAAATACCACCTATAGGAAATCCGTTACCCATACCTTTTGCCATCGAAATAATATCAGGGTTGATCCCGTGGTGCTGAAAGCCAAAAAATTTACCGGTTCGTCCAAATCCCGACTGAACTTCATCTAATATTAAGCAAGTGTTATTTGCCTTACAAAGCTGTTCTAAACCTTTAAAAAAATCAGTTTCGGCTTCATCCAACCCTCCAACTCCTTGTATAGGCTCGATGATTACAGCACATACATCGTTTTTATTAAGTTCGGCTTCAATAACACTTAAATCGCCCATGGGCAAAATAGTTACTTCTTGCTGTGCATTTATTGGAGCTACAATAGCTTTGTTATCTGTAGCCGCAACTGCCGCAGAGGTTCTTCCATGAAAACCATTAGCGAATGAAATTACGCGGTGTTTACCATTGTGAAAAGAAGCTAGTTTTAATGCATTTTCATTGGCCTCCGCCCCTGAACTACATAAAAACAACTCATAATCATCACAACCCGATTGCTTACCTAGTTTATCTGCTAATTCTTTTTGTAAAGAATTTTGCACTGCATTGCTATAGAAACCTATGTTATCGAGTTGGTTTTTTAATTTATTTACATAGTGTGGATGTCCGTGGCCTATGGATATAACCGCGTGACCACCATATAAATCTAAATACTCTTTACCTTCTTTATCCCAAACAAAACAATCTTCTGCCTTAACAGGTTCAACATTATAGAGTGGGTATACATCAAATAATTTCATAATTTGTTTGCTTTGCAAACAGCCTGTGGCTTGCGACCTTTAGCTGTCAGTTATACTTGTTTTGGATTTTTAGTTGCAACTTAAAGAATATATTGAGTACGAAGACTCGATACCCTAAAGCTATTTAAAAGCCACTGCTTTTTAAATTCAATCCTGTTTTTTCATCTAGTCCAAACATCAAGTTCATGTTATGAATTGCTTGTCCAGAAGCACCTTTAATTAAATTATCAATAATTGAAGTGATTAAAACCATGCCGTCTTTAACCTCTACATGTAATATACATTTATTGGTATTTACCACTTGCTTTAAGCTTATAGGAGTTTGAGAAGTAACGGTAAATTTAGCGTCATTATAAAATTCTTTAAATAAGTTTACAGCTTGTTCAGTGGTTCCACTGAATTTAGTGTATAAAGTTGCATAAATCCCTTTGCTAAAATTACCCCTGTTGGGGATAAAAAAAATAGCATCGTTATGAGAAGCTTGTAATTGCTTTACGCTTTGATTAATTTCTCCCAAATGCTGGTGAGTAAACACTTTATAGCTAGAAAAATTATTATCTCTCCAACTAAAATGGGTAGTTGCACCAGGGCTTACTCCAGCTCCTGTAGATCCCGTAGTAGCATTTACATGTACTGTATCACTTATTTTTTCGGCTTTAGCTAGTGGTAATAATGCCAATTGAATTGCAGTTGCAAAACACCCAGGATTTGCAATATTTTTTGCCTTTACAATATCTGATTTATTTAATTCTGGTAAGCCATAAATAAAATCACGTCCCTGAAATTGTTTGTCGGCTAATAAACGAAAGTCATTTCCTAAATCAATTACTTTAGTTGAAGGAGAAAACTCGTTAGCTTCTAAAAAAGCACGTGAACGACCATGTCCCAAGCACAAAAACAATACGTCAACTTTAGGGTTTACCGTATCTGTAAATAACATGTTTGAATCTCCTATTAAATCGGCATGAGCAACGTGTAACGGTTTACCTGCATTGGTAGTACTGTATACAAAATCCAACTCTGTATTTGGATGGTGTATCAATAAACGCAATAACTCTCCTGCTGTATATCCTGACCCTCCAATTATTCCTACTTTTATTTTCATTTTTATATGCTTTTGTCTTTAGGCTTTTAGCGATTCACTTAGAGCTTTTGACTTTTTATTTTCGTTTACTGCAAAATATTTTAACTTCTAAAGACTATTTATCAAATGTCTTATTTACATTATGGTATATTTTATTTGCGTTACCATAAATTTTAATAAACCCTTTAGCTTCATCGGCAGTCCATCCTTCATTTACTTCACCATATTGACCAAAGTCGGACTTCATTAAATCGAATTCAGACTCCACGCCTACCAAATTAAAGTTATATGGTTTTAGCTCTACAATAACATCCCCTGTTACAGAACTTTGAGAATCTTCCAAAAAGGCCTCTATATTACGCATTACTGGGTCTAAATAATTTCCTTCGTGTAATAACATACCGTACCAATTAGCTAGTTGTTCTCCCCAATATTGTTGCCACTTGGTTTGCGTATGTTTTTCAAGTAAATGATGCGCTTTAATTATTACCAAAGGTGCAGCAGCTTCAAAACCTACTCTACCCTTAATACCAATTATAGTATCACCTACGTGAATATCCCTTCCAATAGCAAATTGTGTAGCTAATGCTTCAAGCTTTTGAATGTTTTTAACTGGATTATCTTTTTTACCGTTAAGCCCAACAAGCTGCCCTTTTTCAAAGTTTAACACTACTTTTTCAGAGTCTTCTCGTTTTAATTGACTTGGGTAAGCCTCGCTCGGTAAAGCTTGGTTAGAGGTTAAAGTTTCGGCTCCACCAACGCTAGTTCCCCAAATTCCTTTATTAATAGAATATTGAGCTTTTTCCCATGAATATGAAACTCCATGTTTTTCTAAGTAAGCAACTTCCTCTTGACGTGTCAATTTCAAATCACGTATTGGTGTAATAATTTCGATACCAGGAGCTAAAGTTTGAAAAATAACATCAAAACGAATTTGATCGTTACCAGCACCCGTACTACCATGGGCAATATACTTAGCGCCTACAGATTTTGCATATTCAATAACTTCAATGGCTTGAAAAATACGTTCGGCACTAACCGATAAAGGATAAGTATTGTTTTTTAATACATTTCCGTAAATTAAATATTTAACGGCTTTATCGTAAAATTTATCTAAAATAGTAAGGTTTGCATGAGATTTACTTCCGATTGCGTAAGCTCTCTCCTCTGTTTCCTTTAATTCTTTATCAGAAAAACCACCTGTATTTACTAATACCGTGTGGATTTCCATGTTTTTTTCGTGCATTAAATATTTTACACAATAAGTGGTATCTAAACCACCACTATAAGCTACTACTACTTTTTCCATTATTTTAGACTTTCAGTTTTTGGCTATCAGCACTAAGCTTTTAGCGTTTGGCTTTGTTTTATTACAGTTGTTTTACTCAACTATTTTTTTCTTAATTACAGGCAAAACTACTTTTGATCCAGTGTTCCTATTTTAGATTTAAAAAACGGATTTACATAATATTTATATTTTAACTCGTCTCTTAACTTACCTATTTGTTCTAAAGTTTCAACTAACATATTAGACATTTGTGACAAGGTTACAAACTTCATTCCTAATAATTCGTTGTTGTTATGCACTATGGGTTCGCTAGCAATTGAAATTACAAAATCATCTTTGTACAAAGCCGTTAAACTTGACATTAATAACAAACCTAAGTTGTAATTTCTGTACTCTTTTTTCACCCAAAGTGAAGCTCTTTCGTAAATAGCATGTCCTTTAATTTCGTGCTTATGCGCAAAAATGTGACCTACCACTTCGTCTCCTTTTTTTAAAATATAACATCCATTTTTAAGACGTTCCTCTAGCATTTCGACACTAGTAAAATATAGTGAGGGAAGTGCTTTAGACCTATCCGATATAGTCTGTATTAACTCTTTAGGCAAGCTGTAGGTTAACTCCAGCACCAATCCTTCTGAAGCGCAATACGCTTTGGATTTTTCAATAAAACTTATAACTTCTTTATTCAATAGTTTTTGCATTACGAGTTTGCTAAAACAGCAATAATTTCCATTTTTAATATATTAACTCGAAATTTTTTAAAAGTAAATTACTTTTAGTAAAAGATAAAACAGCCCCTTAGGGACGGTTTTGAGGAAAACGCACAACGGTAGCCATAGCTACAAGAGAGATAATTGATATGTTGTTTTCTGTTTTCACTGAAGTTTCCATACTTAATTATTAACTCTAAATCGTCGGCAAGTGCCCCTTTCGTTAATATTAGAATGCAAAAGTAGTAATTTGAAACTACTTTAAGGCCTTTAAGTTGTAATTATTTAGAAATAACCTAACTTTAAAAATACTAGTTCTTTTTTTTATTTTTTTGTTTTTTGAATATTTCTCTCAGTAACTCTTTAAATGTATTAAAATCATAAGAATAGGATAAACCTACTCCTTGAGTATATCCATTAGATTCTCCAATAAATTGTAAATCATTTTCTTTATTAAAAATATTTGCTCTTAACGTTCCTTCTTCATTCAATAAAAAATCAATTCTAACATCACCAACTACTACCGATTCGGTAACTCCGCCTACAGGAATCCCAACTTTACCATTAATTAAAATTCGATTACTAATTTGTGTGGAAACGGAAACCCCGAATTCATCTGAAATTTGATTATCAACATTAGTTCGGTCTGCGGGATTGTAATTAAACCCTATATCAAACTTATCTTCTTCATCAGAAAAAATACTACTCACTAAATCCGAAGCTTTTTCAACTAAATTACCTGTGATTAAATTATTACCTATTAAAGCATCGCTATAAAATTGTCCTTGAGTAATTAATGAAAATGCTTGCCGCTCTTTTATTGTACGATCGGATAAAATATAATCGAGTTCACTTTTTACAATAGAACTTGCGTTTGGAAAATCTATGTTAAAATTTAATTCAGGCTTTAATAACTCTCCTGTTAAAGTTGTAATTACTTCCACAGGAATTTTTCTATTTATAATTGAATTTTCGAGCAATATATTAGGGTTTGCATTGGTTTGGTATACTGCAGATAAATCTAATTTAGCAGCTGTGGGGCTTCCGTCCCAACTTATATTTCCTGTACGTACATCGAAGCGTTTGGATAAAATACCTCCATACTTAAAATCATACGTCCCCTTGTAAGCCACAAAATCCCCCCACATATTAAATTTACCGTTTGTATTAATTTGAATAAGTAAGGTACCTGCGCCGTACCCTTTAAGCGTACTTCCTGATTCTTTATCAATAACAACCTCTACCTCTGCATATTTATTAAGGTTTAAATCAAATTCTAACTCTAAACCTTTAACTTCTTCAAAGTAAACTTTTGCGCCATTAGTAATCGCTAATTTTTCTTCGGGGGTTATAAAATGAATAAACGAATTATCTCCTATTGTTTCCGTGTCGCTAATAGGTATTTTAAACTTTGTGCCTTCTGCACTCGAAGCTTCAATAGTGATTTTTAATTTATCTGTAGGTCCCTTTATAGTTGCTCCTCCATTAATGAATGCGCTACCATAATAAAGCTCATTATCCTTTTCTGTAGTGTTTAAAACTAATAATCTTTTACTATTGATATTTAAATCTAAATCCCATTTTTTAAATTTTTGATGAGATATTGTACCACTTAATACTCCCTTTGTTTTATACTTGGTATCAGTAATATTGATGTCTGCAAATTTGAATTCTTTTTTAGATAATATAATTTCTGAGTTGTCTTGTATATTCAAATCAACATTTAAATATTGAATTAACAATCCTGCATCTTTCAATTTCAAAGAGCCGTTTATATCGGGGTTTGCATACGCTCCTTTAATGGCTACGTTTCCGTTTGCTTTTCCTCGAAGATTACTTAAAACAATTCCGCCTAAAGCCCCAAAAGGCTCTAATTCAAAATCTTTAACACTTACATCAAAATCAACTTGTGGGACCTCAGGGTTTGTATCTATAAATCCATTCAACTCAAAATTCACCTTGTCTCCCCTATCTATAATTGAATTTATAGTGTATTTAGATAAATCTTCATTTCCTTTGGCTTCCAATTTTAAGTCACCAATTAGAAAATCATTAATTGCCAAATCGGCTATTTTTAAATTACTAGTAGGTAAATAAATTTTATTTTTTTGAAGTAAATTAAAATCACCATCAATAACGCCAGTGTAATTAAAATTTTTAATTGATTTAGAAACTTTTGTTAAATCTACAT
This sequence comes from uncultured Aquimarina sp., assembly GCA_947503135.1. Taxonomy (GTDB): domain Bacteria; phylum Bacteroidota; class Bacteroidia; order Flavobacteriales; family Flavobacteriaceae; genus Aquimarina. The sequence goes on from CANNCQ010000004.1 coordinate 79,145, forward strand.
TAGCAAACTTTAGTTTTATATCCTTAAAGGTAGAATCCCTTAATACTCCATTAAGATAAATAAGCTCATTTTTGTGGTTAATTTTAATAGAATCAATTAAAACATCATTGAAATTATTGTCAAATTCTATTTTATGATGCGTGTCATTATTTAAATTTACAAACCATTTATTAGCGTTAATAATAGCTGTAGATTTTTTAATTCCTACTACCGAATTATTAAACTGATTTATAGTATGGTATAATTTTAAATTAAAGCTATCCTTATACTTTTCTCCGCCTTTAAAAGTTGAAGTACTATAAAGGGTGTCATTTTTATTAATATTAATTAAATTGAAATCTGATAAATTGTATTTTTTCGTTTTGAGTTTACTTACTGAGAGTACTGTATTATTAAGACTTGAATTATTTACTTTTAAACTAATGTTTTCAAATTCATTATCCTTGTAAGCTATGTTAGGAGAATTGAAATCGACATTAAATTTAGAACCATCACTGTCAACATTTCCTTTTAATCGGGTATTCGCTCCTAAATTAATTTCAGGATAAAAAACATCTACAATTTTATTATAAATTTTAAAATCGAAGTTTAAATATTCATTTTCGGTTTTAATTTCTGCTTCATAATTTTTATACAAGCTAGCTAATGAATTTTGAAATAAATTCTTAATATTCTTTAATCTAAATTTCCCTGCAGCTTCTCCTTGAATAATCTCCGGACTATTTACTTTGATTACACGTTCCCCTGATTTTAAAAAAGTTGAGCTTAGCTGAAAGTCTTTAAAAATAAAAGTTTCATTTTGATTAATATATGACGTGTTTTTAAACTGAATGCTCCCGTAAGTGTTGTCTATAGTAGTTCCTTTAAAATTTGCAGAAACTGTTCCTTTAAATACAGAAATGCTATCTCTTTTAAATAAATTCAATTTTTCAAAATCAATCTTATCTACAACTGCTTTAAAATTGTAATCATTTTCATTATTCTTTAGGTTTATCAATCCGTCGAACAATAAATTAAAATTAGGATCCTTAGCAATTATTTTACCATCAAAAACAGGGTATTTTAAAACACCCGAAACTGAAACATCTCTATAGGTGTAATTTTTATATTCTAAACTTAAAAAATCGCCTACTATATAAGTATCCAAATCATTTAACAAAAAACCATAGCCATCAACACCAACGTTAAAAGTTGCTTTCCCTAAATTTTTATTTCCTGTATAGGTTTCAAGATCTAAATCAGTTACTTCAATATTTCCTTTATAGTGAGCCTTATTTTTTGATAATAAATTATCTAAATAAATATCAGCAACAGCCTCTCCTATTTTTGTTTTTAAATCTCCTTTAAAATCTACACTCGAAGGAGTTGCTTTTATCTTTCCTATTGCTGTAATTTTGCCTAACTTCTCTAATTCTTTAGGCAAATGCACCCCTAAAACATTTGGTAATAAGCTACTTAAATCCTTTTTATCAGTACTTAAATTATCTAATTTTCCCGATACTTTAAAATCTTTAAGCTTCGTTTTAGACATAGAATTTTGTAACCTTAAATCCCCGTTTATCACTGAATTATTTAAACCTTTTAATTTTAAGTTTTTTAAATTAAAATCATTTAAAGTTCCTTTGAATTGAGTAGCTATTTTAAGAATTTTATTTCGCCCGAACTCATTGTAAAATAATCGTATATCAGAAGTTGAAATAGCACTTTGTTCTACATTAGCTTTTAGTTGAACTAGGTTATAAAAATCAGACATATCCCCGGGTTTGTATGTCATTAAAAAATCTCCCTGTAAATTTGTTTTTTTATCAGTGCTAAGCTTTATATTTTTCAACGAAATCGATCCTGAACCGTATTCAAAATCAGTAACCAAATTAGTTACGTTAATGTGGTCTTTATACAAAAAGGAAAATGAATTGGTATGAAAGTCAACATTAGCTCCATTAACATTTAATTTGTTCGTATATAAATTAATGTATTTGATATCTACAATAGGTTCACTAGATAAATTTTCATTTATATATACATACGTTCCATTAGTTATAGAGGCACTATTTAAGCCTAAATAAAAAGGCTTTTTTTTCTTTTTTGTAGTTGCAAAACTTTTAATAAATTTTATAAAGCTATCCTCATCCTCGCCTTTATAGGTGATCATTTTCACATATACTTCATCCAGGGAGGTGTCGGAAAGTAATACCTCTCCTTTATAAATATTTGCAAAACTTAATATAGATGTAGAAATTTGATTGGCTAATACTAAAGTATCTTTTTGAGAATCTTTTATAAAAACCTTATTAGCATTTACATTACCCGTAAATCCTAAATTTATTTTTTCAATTGATATATCGATATTGTATTCCTTATTTAAAAAGGCTGTAGCTTTTTTTGCTGCCCATGTTTGAACAGAAGGAATAGAAAAAAATATTACAACAATCAGAAAAAGCAGCAGTAATGCTGCAAACACTTTAAAGGCTATATTGGTTAATTTTTTAATCAGAATAAATCTTAACTTTGTGTATTAGTAAAAAATATATTTTTTGACTACAAATAGTATACAATATTAACAATTTCTATGCCTATTAACTGCTAATGCGATCAGAAAAAATTTACATTCTTGCAATTGAATCTAGCTGCGACGATACAGCATGTGCAATACTACTAAATAACACTGTTTTATCTAATGTTGTTGCAACACAAAAAATACACGAAGAATACGGTGGTGTTGTCCCTGAATTGGCCTCAAGAGCTCATCAGCAAAACATTGTACCTGTGATAGATAGTGCTTTAAAAAAGGCGCGTATTTCTAAAGAACAACTTAGTGCTATAGCCTTTACTTCTGGGCCTGGCTTAATGGGTTCGTTACTCGTAGGAGTGTCGTTTGCTAAATCTATGGCTATGGCATTAAATATTCCATTGATAGAAGTAAATCACATGCAAGGGCATCTTTTAGCACATTTTATAGATGATAACGAAAGTAATATTCCAGAATTTCCTTTTTTAGGACTTACCATAAGTGGCGGACATACACAAATTGTTGAAGTTACCGACCATTTTGACATGACCGTTATTGGTGAAACAATAGATGATGCTATTGGTGAGGCTTTTGACAAAAGTGCCAAAACTCTTGAACTTCCCTACCCTGGTGGCCCGTTAATAGACAAATATGCACAACTCGGAAATCCCAAAGCTTTTCAATTTTCAAGACCAAATGTAAAAGGATTAGATTTTAGCTTCAGTGGCTTCAAAACAGCTGTTTTGTATTTGGTACAGCGAGAAGTTAAAAACAATCCCGATTTTATAAAAGAAAACCTTAACGATTTGTGTGCTTCCATACAATTTAGATTAGTTGATATTGTACTTGATAAACTAAAAAAAGCTATAAAACAAACCGGCATAAACACTATTGCTATTGGTGGAGGAGTTTCTGCAAATTCAGAAATAAGAAAAGTATTGTTGTCTGCCGAAAATCGTTTTGGTTGGAAAGTGCATATCCCTAAATTTGAATACACTACAGATAACGCAGCCATGATAGGAATTACTGGGTACTATAAATTCTTAAATAACGATTTTGCTAATTTAAAAATCACAGCAAGTTCAAGAGCTAAAATTTAAAATATGCAGTTATTTTTTAATGAAGAATTATCTACGGATACCAAAATAATTAAATTTAGTCGAGAAGAAAGCAAACACATTGTTAAAGTACTTCGAAAAAAAACAGGCGACACACTGTACATAACAAACGGTAAAGGTTACTTATTTACTGCTGAAATTTCTTTAGATCTTGCTAATAAATGCGAAGCGATTATACTAAAATCTGAATATCAGGAAAAAAGTAATTTATACCTTCACATCGCAATTGCCCCCACTAAAATGAACGATCGCTACGAATGGTTTTTAGAAAAAGCTTGCGAAATTGGTATTCAAGAAATCACACCCATTATTTGCGACCACAGTGAACGTAAAAAAATTAAACTTGAACGCTTTCAAAAAATTATTCAAAGTGCTTGCAAACAGTCTTTGCAATATCATTTACCAAAGTTAAACGAACCGATAACATTCTCTGATTTTATAAGCACTAACAATAACCAAACAAAGCTTATTGCACATTGTGAAACCACAGAAAAAAAATCGTTAAAACAAGTACTGTCACAAACAAACAATACTCAATTTACTATTTTAATTGGGCCCGAAGGTGATTTTTCAACTAAAGAAATTAATTTAGCTAAAGCTGAACATTATATACCTATAACTTTAGGAGAAACACGTCTTCGTACTGAAACCGCAGGTATAGTGGCTGTTCATAGTGTGGTTTATAATAATGTTGTGTTTCATTTCAAAAAAAATCATTAAATGTCAAAAAAACAATTATTAGCTATAATATTTTCATTCAATTTATGTCAAATTGTAGCTTGTACATGTTATGGGGCTAAAAATTTTATTGATGCGTATCGCAGTAATTATTCTGAATTGATCATAAAAGCAAAAGTTCTTTGTCATAAATATTCTGTAAGTAATATTACAGGCACAACATATGAGAATACAAAAAACATAGAATCTGATACTGTAATGAGAAATAATGAAATATATATACAAAAAAAGCATTATTTAGAATCAATAATAATTGAGGTAATTGAGGTAATTTGTGGAATAGAAAACAAAAAAGAAATTGAAATTTTAGGACCTCTAGGTGGTGGTGATTGTAATGCTTCTGTTGAAAGGTATATTACAGGAAATACGTATATTTTTTCTATCAGCTCAATACATGATGATATGATAAGAGAGAGTAAAATTTATAAAAACCATCCTAAGTTCTATTGGATTGGTGGATGTAACGAAAACTCACTAGAATATGATACTAAAAATCAATCTGTAAAAGGATATTTCAATCAAAAATATTGGATGCAAAAGAGAGTTAAATCTTCAATTAAATATAACGCCTTGTTAGATAGTCTTCAATAGTAAACGAAACACAACACTATATATGCATCATGCGACTTAATATTTTTGAGCTAATGTATGGTTTCTTTTTGCTAAGCCATGCATATAATTTTGATTAGTCGCTGGTTTGAATTAAGTTAGCGAATAACAAAAAGATATGCACTCGTGCCCTACCCGAAATTCATTGAATCTCTGCTCGCACGACTGCATATATTCAACGTTGTAACAAATATATAAAAAGTAATTTCACGATAAAAATGACCCCAGAAGAAAAGGAACATATCTTAGAATACTCTAATTATAATAAATCTCAAAGAATTGATTATTGGGAGAGATTTTTCTATTGGGACTTTAAAGGTAGTTACAGGAAAGAACTTATTGACCATTTTGACTACCCTAGATTACAACATATGAAAAAAATGGACTCGAACTTTGATGAAATTCAAGAAGAGGTAATACAAAATTTTGTAAAACTTATAAGTGGAGGTAGTGACGAAGAAACTCTTAATGAATTAAAAGAAAAATTGAAATTAAATGGCAAAACATAAGAAATACCTTAAGAAATATGAAGATGATTTTGAAGATATTGCAACTGAACTAGGAGACTTGAGATATGATTCTTTATCAATATTTCTTGAACTTTTATCTAAAAAGCTTGATAAAGATTCCATCGCTGATGGAGAACGAAATAGAAAAAAACTCTCTTTTGAATTATTAGAAGCTTCAAAAAAAATTAAGGAGGCATCTAAAAATATTGATAAAGCTTGGGAGATTTGCGAACCTCATATGTAATTAAAAAATACTTGTTACAACACTATATATAGCAAATTGGGCGATTAGTGTTTAATCAAAAGGTCATTGTCCATTTGCAAAGTCGCCAAATTTTTAATTTGGCTTTTAAAAAGTAAAAAATTAAAAACAAAATATAAAAATTCGGCTCTGTGTTATTCCTAAAAGTTAGTGTCTTTTTGCACGCTACGTTTCATAAACAAGTCCGTTGTTAACAAGCAAAAAATCTACTATGAAACTAATTATCATTATACCCTTTTTATTTACTTTTTTGGGTTGTAATACAACTACTGATAATAAAGTCATTATAAAAAAATCTACAATTAAAAAAGACCCTGTAAATACTCAAAACCAATTATGGGAAACTAAATCTTCGTTTAACAGAGTCAATTTAGTTGGAAGGTGGGAAAATGAAAATTGTAATTTAACCTTTAATATCTTTAAAAAGAATAATAAATATCATTATAAATTTAAATCCAAAAAGAGAGAAATTTATAATTATTTAGATATAATCGAAAAAGACAAAGCTCTTTATTTAAGTTTTAAAGGCATTGAATGGTCTGAAAATAAGGGAGAGCTAGGACCTGAATATTTTGAAGATATACCTGACTCTTTAATTCAAAAAAAAGAAGAAATTCTCCCCACAGAAGTATCTGCCTTATTTGATAATAAAGAAATGAATTTTGTTATTCAGAATCATGGTAATTCTATGAATTATTATACGAAATTAGAAGAAGGTTGTGAAAAATATCTTTATTTTCATAAAAGCAATACCAAATCAAAAGATACCTTAAATATTCTATCTGATTTTTTATCAAAATCAATAAAAAACCACTCTGTAATACATTGGAAAAAAGGAGATATAAATAATGATAAAATAGATGATTATATTGTTGTATTACAAAATGAATACCCAAATATAGAACTTACCGGAATGGATGGTTCTTACTCAAGAATATTAGTTCTAATTGAAACATTAAAAAGTTATCCCAATTTAAAAATTGCTTCAACAAATAATAACATTTTAGAATGCTCAAATTGTGGAGGGGCAGGTGTTGGTGACCCTTTCAGGGGTATTTCTATAAAAAATAATTTTTTCTCAATTGAACAGCTTTTTGGAGCTTGTAATAAGAGCTTTGTAGTAACAACGTTTAAATATGAAAAAAACAAATGGTTTTTGCATAAGATAGGTCAAGATGATTATTCTTGTAATCAAGCAAATGATCAAGGGGAAATTGAAGTCATCAATAAAACAAAAACAAAAAAAGATTTTGGATTAATTGAGTTTAAAGACTACAAATAAAGCCAGTGGCCAACACGGTGTACAAAACATAGCTAATAAGTACTTAACCAAAAGGTTTGTGTATATTTATAAAGTCCGCCAAATCTTTTGGATTTGGTTTTAAAAATGAAAAATTAAAACAAACTAAAAAGTTTTGGCTAAGTGCTTAATCGGAAATTAAACGCTAATCAATTCCCGTAATAATCATAACCGAAGCCGTTGTGCGTAATTAAAATATTAACTATTCATGAGTATTTCTGAAGCTAATATGACAGAAAAAGAGATTGAAAAAATAGCTAAAGCTTACTCAAAAGAATTAAGTAGTACATTTTATTATACTATTTTTTTAATAATAATAGTTATATCTTTTAATTTGTATTATACTGAACAAGGTTTTTATAAACTTGTTTTTAATTTACCTGTAGTTTTAATATGTTTATTTCAATTTAAAAAAATTAAACTTCTTTTTTTTGATAATATTCAAAAGGATTTTGAACAAAAGAGAAAAATAATAATTACGCTAATCGTTTCGAAAAAAAATGATGGACATCAACATTTTGATGGCCTTAATAGCTCTGATAATATAGAATTTGAAAAAAACAAATATTTTAGAAGTTTGGATGTTTCAAATAGTTTTTATCATTTTATATCGGTTGGAGATGAAATAAATTTTGAATTGAGTAAGCATGGAAAATGGTTGATAGCTGTTCATTCAAAATCTAAAAACATAAATTATAACAACTATAGTCATCGAAAAAGTCAATTATAAAAAATCAGAAAAACTTCGCACAACATTTTATATAGCAAATAGGGCGATTTAAGGTGGCTCGAAAAGTCTATGCTTATTTGCGAGGTCGCCAAATTTTTTGATTTGGCTTTACATAATTTAAGATAAATCAAAATGCAAAAGTTTGGCTTAGTGCTTATTTTAAAGGTAATTGTTTATCTTCTGTCCTAAATACTATGTATTTAGCGTTTTAAGTCATATGAAATGAGAAATGGAATAATTATATTACTCTTGTTAATGATGACAGGTTGTACTTTTTTCAAAAAAAAAGACAAATCCAATATTAAGATAACTACTAAATATACTGCTTGGAAAGGAAAAAAAAATGGAATTTATTTCCATAGTTGTAATCAAAATGAAATTGCAGAATTTAGAAAAATGAATGAATATGATTGTTACTTCTTAATAGGGAATTTACTATTTACAATTCGAGAGAAATTTATTCTTAACGAAAAAGGCAACCTGATTGAATATTGGAATTATCTACCAGAAGGACAATTAACTTATAATTTAACTGAATTAAAAAATGACCCTAAATTTCTTAAAAGTATTGGCGGATCTGAACCAAATATTAAAATATTAGAGAATGAAAACCAAGTAATCAATATGAAAGACACTCTAGAAATTGAAACTATTTTTACAGAACAAAAATTAATACTAATTAAAGGTAATAAAAGCAAATCTAGAATATTATTTGAATATCAATAAATATACCTTACAACAATGGCTATAATTAATGCTATTTTTGATACCTAAGCCAAATTTCAGTGCTTTTAATTAAGTCCACCAAATCTTTTTGATTTGGCTTTATGATGAAAAAGATAAAACAAAATAAACAGTTTTGACCAAGTATTTAATCGAGAGTTCACTACTTAATAATCCCACACTAACCATAGCCAGATGTTGCCGATAATATGTAATGATGAGAACAAATATAATTTTTATACTGATTTTAATTTTCTTGAATTCCTGTAAAGGACAGCTCTCAGAAAAAGAAAATAACAATGCTACGGAAGTATTCAAAAAAGAAATTGCCAAAACACCAAAGGTAGATAATACTGAATTCGACTCTGAAACGAACACGATACATATAATAGTTGCCCTGTGTGACAACAAATACCAAGGCATCATTCCTGTACCAAAATCTATTGGAAATGGTCAAGATTCAAAAAATAATCTTTATTGGGGAACAGCCTATGGAATTAAAACCTATTTCAAGAGAAGTTCTGAATGAACATTGATAAATCAAAGGAAAATTGATTCGATCATTTTGGAACGCCTAGTTTTCAAACATAGAAGCAAAAATTATTTCATTGTAGCAGATGCTTATAATGGGAAAAATATTAAAGATGCAACGGAAACTTTTTTAAGAAGTAGCACTGGCATTATTAAGGGTACATTAAAAGTGAATAATACAACTGTTGGGATTTTAGGAAACTCAAAACTTGTCGCGTACATAGGACACGATGGACTTATGGATTTCAATCTTCAAGAAAAATTTGAAAATATTGACAACGAAGAAAGAGATGTTATAATTCTTGCTTGTTACAGTAAAAACTATTTTAAACCACATTTAGAAAAATCAAAAGTAAATCCTTTAGTGTGGACAACTGGACTTATGGCACCAGAAGCATATACAATTCACGATGCTATAACTGGATATGTTAATGGTGAGACAAACGAAGAAATCCGAGTTAGAGCTGCCAAAGCTTATCATAAATATCAAAAATGTGGACTAAATGCTGCAAAAAATTTATTAGTAACGGATTAGAATACTACTGTCAACACTGCGTATAAGTAATTGCCGATGTCCGTTCAAAAGCAGAAAACCCTACCATATTACGCTCTTGATACGAATATTTTAAAGAAGAATGAGCTATACTAATATTAAGCTAGGGTTAATTTTGAGTAAAAAAAAGTAGCAGATATTACCGCTACTTTTTTTCAATATTTTTAACTATTTTGTAAATATGTATACTTCTGAACCAGCATTAGGATCTGACGGACTAAATCTACTAACTATTCTTAAAGAATTTTCAGTAGCAGTGAAAGTAGTTATGGCAGTCCCTAATCCTCCAAACCCAGATAAATTAGAAGTTAATCCATTAACATTATAAGTTCTTCCTGGGTCATTTAAGAAACGTCCTTTAATACACTCATTATCATTATTTACAAAAAAAACTCTTCTGACGTAATCTCCGTTTTTGTAAAGGCTAATGTTGATTGTGTTTCTCAATCAGTCGAAAAACAGCCTATTTCTGTATCCGCTGCTTTTATTAGCTGCCAAGTACCTAATAAAAACTCTTCACCACCTGTACCTTCTGAAAAATCAATATTTTCACAATTATTAATACTTGTTATCTTATTTTCATTTTAATTACTATCATCATCATAACAGCTTATTATTGAAATTGCTAAAGTAATTAAAACTAGTTTTAAAATTCTCATATATTGATTTTTAGTTAATTGACAAATATAGAGAGCTAATACTCAAAACTAAAGAGCTTTTAAGCCAAAAAAAGCCCTTCCAATTAATTGGAAAGGCTTTTGTGATAAAATCTTTAAGCGTATTGTTATATAACTTTTACGTTTACTGCATTCAATCCTTTTCTTCCTTCTGTTAAGTCGAATTCAACTTCGTCACCTTCGCGAACTTCTTCGATTAATCCAGAAACGTGAACAAAATGTTCTTTACCTGAACCTTCTTCAGTTATGAATCCAAAACCTTTGTCATCGTTGAAGAATTTTACTGTTCCTTTACTCATTGTAATTAAATTTAATTTATTATAATATCTTTTACAAATATCGCCCCATTAATTTAATAAACAGCTATTTAATTAAATAATCTTTAAAATAAATTAAATCGTTGTTTTATAAGGGTTCAACGGTTATATATATCCTATAACATTACCAATTTAATAAAAAAAAGAAAAAAATTCAATTAAAAAGTATCAAAAAAAGCGCGTGAAGTAAAAAATTATTAAAAGAAATATCCTCGTTTTTTACTACAAAATTTGAATATTACACCTTACTAAGGGCTACCATGTTGGTATATGTAGTTTTTTATTACGCTGTATGTTTTGAACCAAAACAATCTTCTAACATTTCAAAAAGCTCTGGATGTTTCCTTTTTAATAATTTAGGTCGCTCAAAAAAGTATTCCGAAACAACTGCAAAAAATTCTTCCTTGGAAGTACCTCCATATTTTCTAATATCAGAAACGTTATTATTAATGGCTTCCATTTTAGTATGCATTAAATCTATCCATGGAGCTATATTGTTATTTTTTATTAAAAGCGTAGGCACACCATCTATGGTTCCATCTAATTTATCGAGTAAATGTACAAACTCATGAATTCCGGTATTTCCTTTGTCTGTTTTATTTGAAAAACCATGATATAATGCTTTTTTTGATAAAATCATCTGATCCTCGAACCTACCATTTCCTACTAAACCTCCAATAATTCTTTTTTCAGCATTTTTAGAAAAATCCAATTCTTCATTAAAATAATCGGGATATAAAATAACCGTGCTAATGTTTGGGTAGTTCCAATTCTTAAAATTAAAAATAGGAATTACAGCACTGCTCGCTACTAAAAGCTTATCTAGCTCCGTTAACTTAAAGGAAACTGATTCAATAATTACTGAGTTCAAAAATGAAAAAACCCGTTTTCTGAAATATAATTGATTGTTACTATTTAATTTTTTATAAAATAACACATTACTTACAAGCAAGGTATGCCAATGTGAAGGTAGTTCAATCGCTATATTATTGGTTTCTTTTTTTCCTTTCTTAAAAAAAAAGTAGCAACCAATTAATACTACTATCGCTATGAAGACCATATTTTATTTTAAAACTTATTTGTTATAGTTTACTTTAACCTTAGGGTAATTAATTAATATTGATTCAGCCTTTTGAGAGTCACACTCAGAAACTTCTATTTCTGAACTATAACCTAACTCATCATTAAATGATACTAATAAATTTGATTCTACTTTATTTTTTTTGAAATCGGCGAGTAACTTGTCTTCCGTTTTCTTAGAATTAATAGATAAAGTAATTGCTCCTTTAGATTCTGGAAAAACTTTATGTATTTGATTATATGCATATTTTACAGCAAACTTCTCTTTCAAAAAAGTATTGATAATTATTTTATCGTTTTTATTGGAATACCATATATATTTGCCTTGGAGTGTGTCTAGACCAAATTTTTCAAAACTATTTCCTTTGTCGTAACTACCAATATGAAATTCATTAAATCTGCAATTATCAGCGATATAGTTTTTTAAATCTGCAACTGATTCTAAAATTTCTATCGATTTTAATGAGGTTGTAGAAGTTGTAGACTTTGAGGCATTGCAATTTATTAAAAAAGGAGCTACAAGAAAGAGCAAAAAATTAATTTTCATTATTTTGGAATCAAATTTGAATACAAATTAAACCTTTTTAAGGTTTTTGAAACCCTATTTTACAATTAGTTTTGAATATTATGAATACACATAAACATTATAAAATTTATAAACCTTATGGATATTTAAGCCAATTTGTAAATAACGGTCCAAAACAAGGTAAAAAAAAATTACTAGGAGAACTTAACGATTTTCCACAAGGTATAATGTCTATAGGACGGTTAGATGAAAAATCAGAAGGATTGCTTTTACTTACCACAAATGGTCAACTAAGTAATTATATTAACAGTTCAAAGTTTGAAAAAGAATATTACGCTTTGGTTGATGGTGTAATTACTGATGAAGCTATCAAACAAATGCAACAGGGTGTAGAAATTGGTTTTGATGGAAAGAAATACCAAACCAAACCCTGTAAAGTTGAAAGACTAATTACCCCTCCTCTATTTCAAGAAAGATCAAAAAAAATCAGGGATGTCCGCCATGGCCCTGTTTCCTGGATATCAATTACCCTAACTGAAGGTAAATTTAGACAGGTTAGAAAAATGACTTCTGCTATGGGTTTTCCTACCCTTAGGCTAGTTAGAATAAGGGTTCATAACATTAAGTTGGACAACATGCTTATTGGCGATGTTTTTTGCATGCCTAATATGCAGAAATTGTTTTAACATAACTTTACTTAAACTTACAACTTGTCACTCTTGTAAGTTTTTTTACTTTTATAATTATTAGCATTTTACCTTTTTAAAACTTACCTATAGCATGGATGATCTTAATAAACTAGCAGAAGAAAATAAGCGTTTAAAAAAAGAACTTCATAGTATAGAAGCTAAAAAGAAGGAAAAATGGTCTAAGCGTTATCGTTTTTCTAAAAATTTATCGAGTAAATTCTTAGGTGTAAAATTAAAAAATGCAATCAACGCTTTTTTTTCAGAGTTACAGGAAGATAAAACAGTTTCAAAAGATACTGCCTCTGATTTATTAGCAGCACTTTTCATGAGAATAACTCGTGTAGGGGCTTTTGTAATTATAACTTCTTTACTTCCTACATTGCTAATATTACTACAAGTATACTACCTAAAAAATCAAAATAGACTAATAACAGGGCAAAATGCTCGTATGAAACAACAAACCTTTTTACAAGAAGCAGAAAGACGCAGTTTTATGATCGGTATACTCGATCAAATTATAAAAGAAGTAACCAATGAAGCTTACAAAAACAATGGATATATAAGTAAACGAAGTGCTACTCGATTGATTGCTATAAGTAAAAACTTAAAAGCCTATAGATATTTGGAAAATGATGTATTGATTAGTAAACCTGTGAGTCCGGAACGTGGTTACTTATTATTATCTATGTTAGAAAACAACATAAAATTAGGAATTGTAATTGATGACAATACTAAAGAAACCCTTGGAGAGGCGTTAAATTTTCAATACGCCGAACTTAACAATGCAACTGTTACCGATTTAAATTTAGACAATATAAATTTAGACCATTCTAATCTTCAGGGTTCTAATTTTCAGATCTCTTTAATACGAGGAAGAGGCACAAATAATCAAAAAAGTAGTTTTAGACATGCCGATTTACAAAATGCTGTTTTTGATAAATGTACTTTAAAACGATGCGATTTTAGTGCAGCTAATATGGCAAATACAAGTTTTGCAAAAAGTGAAATCGAAAAAACACTATTTGTTGACACAAATTTAGAAAATACAGATTTTAGCAATTGTGACCTTACCAAAATAGATTTTACAAGAGCCAATATTTTAAATGCCAATTTTAGTCAAGCTTCTGTCAATACTAATTTTATGAAAATAATGCAAAATCAATTGGACGATGAAAACTTTGAATATCTTGAAGATCATTACCAGCTAAAAGTAGTTAAAAACAAAGGGATACTTACTTCAAAATAGTTCCTATATTCTTTTCATGCACAGCTTTTGCGGCGATTTCACCTGACAACATTGCTCCGTTTAAAGATCCGTTTAACACAGTATCGCCTGCTAAAAATATAGATTCTGTGAGCTGTGTTTCTGAAGGGGGAACCTCGTATTTAACATCATTCAAATTCGGTAAAGCTTTTTTAATAGTGTAGGTTTTTAAATATTTAAGCACTTCTATACTAAAATATTCTTTTAGTTCTTTTTTTATATTATTAATTAGCTCAAATTCTGAATTACTGTGCTCTTTAACTATAGTTACCGATAGTAATTTAACATCTTTTTTTTCTGTGAAAGGAAAACAAATTGAATTTATTAATGCGTTAGGTTCATTTCCCAATAGTCCAATCATATTTCTATTAAATATTGCTTTTTTAGCAACTTCAAAATATAGTGTTTGAGTACTTTTCCATTCAATTTCCGAATTCGAAAGATTGGGAATTATGCTACTGGCTTCGGTGGCAACAATACAATATTTAAATGCTTCTGTAGTGTTATCTACAAACGTAATTTTATTATTTACTATTTGTGAAACCTTTTTATTAAAATGAATTGTGGTTTTTTTTAATTTAGCCACTAACTGATTTGGGATTTCTTGAATCCCATGCTCAGGCACTACTGCCTCTCCTTCGCCAAACATTTTAAATATAAATTCAAACATTCTTGAAGAGGTCTCTAATTTTGTTTCTAAAAAAATTCCTGTAAAAAAAGGAGTGAAAAAATCATTAATTATTGAAGCTGAAAATCCGAAATTCTGCAAATAACTTAAAGTAGTTGTTTCTTGATCTTTAAAAATCTGTTCAATAGATTTTTTTTTCAACATTCGGTTCAATCTAAAAACTTTTAGTTTGTCTGAAAAATTTCCAATTCCAGAAAAAAGTGTTGCAAAAAACAATGATTTATCTCTTAAAGGATCACCAATACATTCCTTGCGTTTATTTTTGAATATATAAGATCCTGCATCAAAATGTTTAAGCCCTAAAGAATTGTAGTCTAAATATTTTTGTGCTAAAGGGTAAGCACTCAATAAAACTTGAAAGCCTCTGTCTAATATATAATCGTCAAAAACATCCGATTGTACCCTTCCTCCTACTTTACAATCAGATTCAAATATCACTGGGCTATAGCCTTCTTTTTCTAACTGTAAAGCAGCTACTAATCCGCTAATACCAGCGCCTATAATACTAATTTGATCGTTCATAAATGAATAGGTTTATACACAAAAATAAGATTTCAATTGTATTGAAAAAATGCATTCACATTTTATTAACCTTATATACCTAATCTATATTTATAAATCAAAAAAGCCAACGATATATTTTTTCGTTGGCTTTTTTGATTTACTATGAATTAAATTTATTCTGTAGCTTCCTTGGAAGCTTTAATATCTATTTTCAATTCATTTGTTTTAGCATCTAAATCCATAAAAATCTCATCTCCTTCTGACAGATTCGATTTTACGATTTCTTCGGCTAAAGCATCTTCGATGTATTTTTGAATGGCTCTTTTTAAAGGGCGTGCTCCATATTGTTTATCAAAACCTTTATCTGCAATATAATCTTTTGCTTTGTCTGAAAGTTTTAATTCATATCCTAAATCCTTAATACGAGTAAATAATTTATTTAGTTCAATATCAATAATTTTATGAATATCCTCTCTTTCTAATGCATTAAAAACAACAACATCGTCGATTCTATTCAAAAATTCTGGAGCAAAAGCTTTTTTCAATGCTCCCTCAATAATACTTTTAGCATTTTCATCGGCTTGAGCTTTTTGAGATGAAGTACCAAAACCAACCCCTGAACCAAAGTCCTTAAGTTTACGTGCCCCAATATTGGAGGTCATTATGATGATTGTATTTCTAAAATCAATTTTTCGACCAAGACTGTCTGTTAAGTAACCATCATCCAATACCTGTAAAAGCATATTAAAAACATCTGGATGCGCTTTTTCTATTTCATCTAACAGTACTACAGAGTAAGGTTTACGCCTTACTTTTTCAGTTAACTGTCCGCCTTCTTCGTAACCTACATATCCAGGAGGTGCTCCTACCAAACGAGAAATAGCAAACTTCTCCATGTATTCACTCATATCCACACGAATAAGCGCTTCTTCGCTATCAAATAATTCTTTAGCTAAAACTTTAGCAAGTTGTGTTTTACCAACTCCTGTTTGTCCTAAAAATATAAATGACCCTATTGGTTTGTTAGGGTCTTTAAGTCCTGCTCTATTTCGTTGAATGGCTTTAACAACTTTTTCAACAGCTTGACCTTGACCAATAACCTTACCTGTAATTAAATTAGGTAATTCCGCCAATTTTGCAATTTCTTTTTGAGCAATTCTATTTACAGGTATTCCTGTCATCATAGAAACTACATCGGCTACGCTTTCCTCATTAACAATTTCTTTATGAGCCTTAGCATCTGCTTCCCATTGTTCTTGTGCCACAGCTAATTGCTTTTCGATGGTTTTTTCATCATCTCTAAGCTTAGCTGCCTCTTCATATTTTTGTTTTTTAACAACGGTGTTTTTTAATTCTCGAACCTCTTCAAGTTTACGTTCTAAATCCAAAATTTGCTTTGGCACATCAATATTTGTAATATGAACACGTGAACCTGCTTCATCTAATGCATCAATAGCTTTGTCTGGCAAAAAACGATCTGTCATATATCTATTGGTAAGTTTCACACAAGATTCTATAGCTTCAGGCGTGTAAATTACGTTGTGATGTTCCTCATATTTCTCTTTAACATTGTTAAGGATTTCTATGGTTTCTTCAATATTGGTAGGCTCAACAATTACTTTTTGAAAACGACGCTCTAAAGCTCCATCTTTTTCAATTGAATTTCGATATTCATCTAATGTAGTTGCACCAATACATTGAATTTCTCCTCTTGCTAAAGCTGGTTTAAACATGTTAGATGCATCTAAACTACCGGTAGCACCACCTGCTCCAACAATGGTATGTATTTCATCAATAAACAAAATAATGTCGTCATTTTTTTCTAACTCGTTCATTAGTGCCTTCATGCGTTCTTCAAACTGTCCACGGTATTTGGTACCGGCTACTAAACTTGCTAAATCTAAAGTAACGACGCGTTTATCGAATAAAATACGTGATACTTTACGCTGGGTTATACGTAAGGCTAAGCCTTCTGCAATTGCAGATTTACCAACACCTGGTTCTCCTATGAGTAATGGATTGTTCTTTTTACGTCTACTTAGTATTTGTGAAACTCTTTCTATTTCTTTTACCCTACCAACTACAGGGTCTAGTTTACCCTCTTCGGCCATGGCGGTTAAATCTCTACCAAAATTATCTAAAACTGGTGTTGTAGATTTTTTTGCCGTTTTTGCTGTTGATGAATTTGAAGGAGTGTTTCCAAAAGATTCTCTATCTCCACCTTCTAAATTAGCCCCCTCATCGGAAAAAGATTCTGAAGTAGGGATATCAAATTTCTCGTCTTCGTTTACTTTCATACCCTTAAATTGTTCTTTTACGTTATCATAATCTACTTTTAAACGATTTAAAAGTTTTGTAGTGGGATCGTTGTCATTTCTTAAAATACACAACAACAAGTGTGCTGTATTTATAGAGTTACTCTGAAACAATTTAGCTTCTAAAAATGTAGTTTTTAAAGCGCGCTCTGCCTGTCGAGTAAGGTGTAAGCTTTTCTTTTTATTTGAAGCTATAGCAATGTTAGAATTTGCTGGAGTTAATATTTCAACTTTTTTACGCAAATGTGCTAAATCTATATCTAGTGCAAATAAAATATCTATAGCTTTTCCTGCTCCATCACGAAGCAATCCCAAAATTAAATGTTCTGTTCCTATAAAATCATGTCCTAAACGTAAAGCTTCTTCTTTGCTATACGCTATTACATCTTTTACTCTTGGTGAAAAATTATCATCCATAGACTTATTCTTTTTCTTTAAACTAAAAATACTTTTTTTTCTGAATAAAACATCAAAATTCGTACCCTTTAATATTTCTTTATATAAATGGAAGAAAATTGTAACGTATATCAAAATTGAAAAGGCAGTACTTATTAACTATTTTTAGTGACTACTTTGTTAATAAATCAATAATATTAATGTGCATTATAAGTCGTAAACCAATCTTATTTTCATATTTTGCTTGTTAGAATTAACAAAAAATTAAAATTACATATATGGCAGACGGAGAAAAGCTCATTCCGATTAACATTGAAGAAGAAATGAAGTCTGCGTACATCGATTACTCGATGTCCGTAATTGTTTCAAGAGCATTACCTGATGTAAGAGATGGATTGAAACCAGTTCATCGCAGGGTTTTATTCGGTATGTATGAATTAGGAGTACGTGCTAATAGTGCCCACAAAAAATCAGCAAGAATTGTTGGAGAGGTATTAGGTAAATACCACCCTCACGGTGATACTTCTGTATACGATGCTATGGTACGTATGGCACAAGAATGGAGCATGAGATACATGCTTGTTGATGGGCAAGGAAACTTTGGTTCGGTAGATGGAGATAGCCCTGCTGCAATGCGTTATACCGAGGCTAGAATGAAAAAGATATCAGAAGACATGTTGGCTGATATTGATAAAGAAACTGTTGACCATTCCCTAAACTTTGATGATACTTTAAAAGAACCTACCGTACTTCCTACAAGAGTGCCTGGCCTTTTAGTTAATGGTGCTTCGGGTATAGCCGTAGGTATGGCTACCAATATGCCTCCTCATAACTTAAGCGAAGTTGTAGATGGTACTGTAGCTTATATTGACAATAATGATATTGAAATTGATGAGTTAATGCAACACATCAAAGCACCTGATTTCCCTACAGGAGGAACCATTTATGGTTATGATGGTGTGCGCGAAGCAATGAAAACTGGTAGAGGTAGAATTGTAATGCGTGCTAAAGCAATTATCGAAGAAGTTAAAGGTAGAGAATGTATTATAGTTTCTGAAATACCTTATCAAGTTAATAAGGCCGATATGATTAAAAAAACGGCCGATTTAGTAAATGATAAAAAAATTGAAGGCATTTCTTCTATCCGTGATGAATCGGATAGAAAAGGAATGCGAATAGTTTACATATTAAAACGTGATGCTATTCCTAACATAGTATTAAACACCCTTTATAAATATACTTCGCTTCAAACATCTTTTAGTGTAAATAATATTGCATTAGTAAAAGGACGTCCTCAATTACTGAATGTAAAAGAAATGATTCATCATTTCGTAGAACACCGTCATGAAGTTGTAGTACGCAGAACTCAATATGAGCTTCGTAAAGCCGAAGAAAGAGCACATATTTTAGAGGGTTTAATTATTGCTTCGGACAATATAGATGAAGTAATCGCTATTATTAGAGCCTCTAATAATGCTGATGAGGCCAGAGCTAATTTAATTAAGCGTTTTGAATTATCGGAAATTCAAGCCAAAGCTATTGTCGAAATGAGACTTCGTCAATTAACAGGTTTAGAACAAGATAAACTTCGCGCTGAATATGACGAATTATTAAAAACCATTGATGATTTAAAAGACATTCTTGCTAAAAAAGAACGTCGTATGCAAATTATTAAAGATGAGTTAACTGTAATTAAAGAAAAATATGGTGATGAGCGTCGTTCGGTAATAGAATATGCTGGAGGTAGCTTAAGCATAGAAGATATGATTCCTGATGAAAAAGTAGTGATTACTATTTCTCATGCCGGATATGTAAAAAGAACTTCTTTAAGCGAATACAAAACTCAGAACCGTGGTGGTGTTGGGCAAAAAGGAAGCACTACTCGTAATGAAGATTTCTTAGAGCATTTGTTTGTAGGTACCAACCACCAATACATGTTATTCTTTACTCAAAAAGGAAAATGTTTTTGGATGCGCGTTTATGAAATTCCCGAAGGAAGTAAAACCAGTAAAGGACGAGCTATTCAGAATTTGATAAATATAGAGCAGGACGATAAAGTAAAAGCATTTATCTGTACTGGTGATTTGAAAGACGAAGAGTACATCAACGAGCATTTCGTAGTAATGGCCACCAAAAAAGGTCAAGTTAAAAAAACTTCATTAGAACAATATTCGAGACCACGAGCTAATGGTATTAATGCTATTACTATTAAGGATGAAGATGAATTACTAGAAGCTAAATTAACTACTGGTGAAAGTCAAATTATGCTTGCTTTAAAATCTGGTAAATCTATTCGATTCGAAGAAGCTAAAACAAGACCTATGGGTCGTGGAGCATCTGGTGTTAGGGGAATTACTCTAGCACATCCTACCGATGAAGTTATTGGTATGGTTGCTGTAAACGATTCGGAAAGTGATATTTTGGTAGTTTCAGAAAAAGGATACGGTAAGCGTTCTAGCTTAGATGACTATAGAATTACCAACCGAGGAGGAAAAGGTGTCAAAACCATTTCCGTAACGGAAAAAACAGGAGAATTAGTTGCTATTAAAAACGTAACTAATAACGACGACCTAATGATTATTAATAAATCTGGGGTAGCAATTCGCTTATCGGTTGAAGAATTAAGAGTAATGGGTAGAGCTACTCAAGGGGTTAAATTAATTAACCTAAAAGGTAAAGACTCAATTGCTGCTGTTGCAAAAGTAATGCAAGATGATGAAGAAATTGTAGAATTGTTAGAAGGCGCAGAAGAGTCAACTATAATTTCTGATTCTGAATCAGCTGAAGCTCCTTCTACAGACAATGACTCAGAAGAATAAGTTTTAGTTAAATACTATTGAAATAAAAATGGAGGTCTTTATATTAAAGACCTCCATTTTTAATTTTAAACCTAATAATTCGGTATAGTAAATAATCCTGTAAATTAATAAAGGATTACCCCCCTATTCCTTTAAAACTTAAAAGAATATTAGCGTTAAAAAGCTAGGTTTAGGCTTTTGCTTTTCGATTACCTGCAATAGCAGAAACATCGTAGGCACTAAATTTTTTCATATACTGCTCTATAGTCGTTCCGAAACCATCAGAAAAAGCTAACTCCCCACGAGATCGTAAAAACTTTTTCACTGCTCCTGGACCCATCAAATGGGCTGCAGCTAATATTCCTGATTCCGTAACCTCTACACCGTTAATCTTTTTTCCTATAGATCGCTTGATGTCTTTTCTCAAAATCCATTTGTTACGAGATAGGTTTGCTATAAATGCACGTTCTTGTAAAGCAGGATTATTCAAAAATTCATTAGGATTATATATCCCCACTAATTCTAATGTCCCTTTACCAAATTGATATTTTCCTAAGTAGCCAAAAGTGTTTACTATTGCGTAGCGACCTTGAGATTCTTTAAAAGCTAAAGCTTCTTTAAAACCTTGAATGTCTTTTTCTAAAAAAACGGAAAATTCTTTTTTTTCTGCAATTACCTTACTTTCCAAGGCAGGATAAATATGTAATTTTGATTCGAAAGTTGAAATAGAATTGTTCGCTATTTCTTTAGAATCGAAGGAACTTAAAGTCCACTGGCTAAAGACTCCTATAAGTATTGGTAAAACCGATACACGTATTACATTTTTTCTGAATACCAAATAGTATTTATTTCTGTTAAGCGGTGCAAACCTACAGCAGAGTTTTTAATAAATTGCAAAATGAGATCAAGAATTATCTAATCATCAAAAAATAATGTTTATCAATGTTTTTATTCTAACAAAAACCTTAAAAACATACTATTTTGTGGGCACTTTTTTATGGTATTTTAGCTGAAATGCTAATAAACTACCTTAAAATACCTTTTTTATTTACCCAATTATGATATATTTTACTGTTGCGATTATGTTGTGCCAGTGATGAAGCAAAATTATGGTAGCCTATCTTTTTAACATCAGCAACAAAATAATAGTAATCGTGCTTTTCATAATTCAGCACCGCATCTATTGCTGAAATGTCAGGCATTGCTATTGGTCCAGGTGGTAAGCCGCTATTTTGATAAGTATTATAAGGGTGTTTAAGGGTTAAGTCCTTAAATAACACTCTTTTAATTACCCTTTCCCAATCGTTGTTATGTTTTTTTAATGCAAAAATCACCGTAGGGTCGGCGTCTAATTTCATACCTCTAATTAAACGATTCATATACACCCCAGCTACTCTTGGTCGTTCATCTGCCTTAACAGTTTCCTTATGTACTATAGAAGCTAAAGTGTATACTTCATTAAGTTTTAAGCCAATTTTTGTAGCTTTTTCTTTTCGTTTGTTTGTCCAGAAATTGTGGTACTCCTTAAGCATTCGAGTTCTAAAACCTATTGCTGTTGTATTCCAAAAAAATTCATAGCTATTCGGTATATACATACTTAGAGCCGTTGAAGGTGTGAAGTTGTTAGCTTCTAAAAATTTATTATCTTTCATTACCTTAAGTAATTCCAAACTATCAACATCTATTTGTTGAGCTATACGTCCGGCTAAATTTTCTATACGTTCTTGGTTATTAAAGCTAATTTTAATTGGTGTATTTCTACTTCGTAATACCGTTATAATTTCATTATTATTACTTCCTTTTTTAATAATATAATGCCCTGGTTTAATGTAAGAATAGTAAGCTTTTTTCTTTGCCAACCAATCAAACGAATCAATATCTTTTATTAAAGGTTTAATTTTATTCAAAACCATTTGAGGTGAATCATTTTTACTAATATTTATAGCAACGGTGTCCGTTTCAAAATTAGTATTAGCCCCAAAAACCTGATTGTAAACATAATATGAGAAAAAACCACCGACAACAACCGAAAGAGCAACAATTAAGAGAAGTATTTTTTTAATGTACATATAAATGCTGATATAAGTTTTCGTTTTTGAATTTTCCGTTTACAATAGTCCAATCTTTTCGCTGTCCTATATATTTAAAACCTGCTTTGGTAAACAAATCTATACTCTTTTTATTTTCTTCAGATATTGAAGCATAAAGTTGATGCAAATGTAAATGAGTTTGGCCGTAATTTATTACTAATTTTAAAGCTTCGGATCCATATCCTTTACCACGCTGTTCTTTATCTAAAATTAAAATTCCAACACCAACTCTTCTGTGAGTAGGATTAAAATCAAACAAGTCTATAAGTCCAACTACTTCATCTTTGTAATTACTAATAACTAATCTAAGCTGTTTAGCTTCATAAATATCCAAATGAGCATTTTCTAAATATTGTTTTATCAGAAACCGTGAATAAGGGGTTTGAGTGTTGCTAACTTCCCAAACACGCTCGTCGTTTTCCACTTTATATATAAACTCTAAATCTTCGGGCTCTAATGCTCTTAAATATACCTGAGCTCCTTTTAACGTTACCATTCAATCTCTCCTTTAAACACTAATTTAGCAGGTCCTTCTAAGTAAACATTTTCGTATCCATTACCTACCTTTTTAAAACTAATCGTTAAATCTCCTCCTTGTGCTTTAATAGCTATATTTTCTGAATGTGTTTTTCCTGCTGAATGCATCGCAATAGCCACCGCAGTAACTCCTGTACCACAGGATAATGTTTCATCTTCTACCCCCCGTTCATAAGTACGTACGCTAAAAGAATTAGGGGACAATTGTTCTACAAAATTCACATTGGTACCTGCTTCAAAATAAGGAGCTCCATTTCTTATTTTTCTACCTACAGAAAACACATCAAAGTTTTGAATATTAACAACCTCTTCTACATGATGAGGTGAACCTGTGTCTAACCACCAATTATTAGAGTTAGTTTCAATTTTAGAAATATTTTGCATTCCTAATTTTATAGAATCTCCTGAAATAGTGGCATCATGCGGACCGTCAATAGCTGAAAATTTGGCATGCGTATCTACCACACCAATTTGCTTAGCAAAAGCCACTAAACAACGTCCTCCGTTTCCGCACATGGTACTTTCATTTCCATCGGCATTAAAATAGACCATTGTAAAGTCATCACCCGCTACCGTGGGGTTTTCTAAAAACATACATCCATCTGCTCCGATACCAAATTTACGATCACATAAATGTGCTATAAGTTTGGTATTATTTTTGTCTAATGCTCCATCACGATTGTCAATAATTACGAAATCATTGCCTGTGCCTTGGTATTTGTAGAAATGGATAATCATTAATTTAAATTTTGACTCACAAAGTTACTAAATACCTTTAAAAAGAAGTTAAACTATTTAGTTTTTTAGAGTGAATTTAAAAAGTGTAATACCTTTAAGATTTAAGCGTTTATTAATTGTGTAAAAAGTTTATTTTATGAAAAAAATAGCATCATTTCTCATCATTGGAATTTTAGGTGGTGTTACCGCTATCGGAATTCAAAAGTATTTTTTAACCTCTGAAAACGAAGATAAAGAAAACCCTAAAACTGTTAGTACTATCCCTTCGCTAGAAGAGATTAATGCTAGGCAAGAAAATAGTAACATATATCAAACTTCAAATAAGGCAATATTACCTGCTATTAATACTGATTTTACAGTAGCTGCAGAAAAAACAGTAAACGCGGTTGTTCACGTTAAAAATGTTGCTATTTCTCGGCAACCTCGAAATATGATGGAATATTTAAGAAATGGAGGTGCGGAAAGAAAACAACTACAAGGAGCTGGTTCGGGAGTGATTATAACAGGTGATGGCTATATTGTTACTAACAACCATGTAATAAAAGGAGCTAGTGAAATTAGTGTGACGTTGAATAACAATAAGTCGTATGCGGCAGAGGTTGTGGGTACGGATGAATCTGCGGATATCGCATTATTAAAAATTAAATCAAACAATGAATCTTTTGATTACTTACCTTTCGGAGACTCCGACAATTCCAAAGTTGGTGAATGGGTCCTTGCTGTAGGTAATCCATTTAACCTTACTTCAACAGTTACTGCGGGTATTATAAGTGCTAAATCTCGTGATTTGAATGAATATGATAGTAACTTTCAATCTTTTATACAAACCGATGCTGCAATAAACCCTGGTAATAGTGGTGGTGCTTTGGTTAATACTCAAGGAGAATTAATCGGTATTAATACAGCCATTACCTCACAAACAGGTAGTTATGTAGGCTATGCATTTGCGGTACCTTCCAATAACGCTAAAAAAATAGTAGAAGACATTTTAGAATACGGAGGCGTACAAAAAGCTATTTTAGGTATCAAAGGAGGTACCTTAACAGAAAAGGCTGCTAAAGAATTAGATATTGATTTTAAACAAGGGGTTTATATTGATGCCATTGTAAAAGGTAGTGGTGCTTATAAAAGTGATTTAAAACAAGGCGATATTATTACTAAAATTGATGCTAAAACAATTAAAAAATTTACCGACTTGGTAGGGTATCTAAACAGTAAGCGTCCTAATGAAACGTTAAATATACAGGTTTCGAGAAATAACGAAATTTTAAAAATACCGGTTACACTAACTTTAGATGATCGCTATCAATTAAAAGAAGTTGGTGTAGAAATTAGCAATGCTACAGAAGAAGAATTAGCTCGATCAAACACAAAATACGGTGTAGTAATTAGTAAAGCTTTGACTCCTAGAATGAAGCAGTATAATTTAGAAGGTATTATTATTACAGAAATTGATGAAAAAAAGGTAACTAGTATTGATGATGTACGTAACATTATTAAGAATAAATCGGACAATGAAAGTATAATGATTAGTCTTTTGGATAAATATGGAGAGAAAAAACACTTTGTATTCGACTAATAAAACTCGATCTTAGTTCCTATATTTGCCACCTTATCTAAGGTGGCTTTTTTGATTTAAAAATAAAAAAAGTTTTATTACGTTATAAAATAGAAACAAAACATTACTATGAAGCAACTACTAGTATTAGCTATAATTTCCTTTTCTTTTTTAACTAGTTATTCGCAAGAATCAACAGAACAAACAATTGATACTCCTAAAAGTATTAAAGCGCAGTTTGAGTTTATTTATGGAAAATCGGGTAATTATACTCAGTATAAAGTAGTAAAACAAGAATGGTTTACTAAACTAAAAAAACAAACTTTAGATTCTTTAAAAAATATTGAAGACGAATTAAAGAAAGCTGAATTAAAAATATCTGAACAACAGTTAGTAATTCAAAAAAGTGAAAAAAAATTACAACAAGTAAACGAAGAATTAGTTACAATTACTGGTGAAAAAGACTCGATGCCTTTTTTAGGCATCAATACCACCAAAAAATCATTTTCAACTATATTTTGGGTTATTGTTGCTTTACTACTAAGTCTTCTTGGTTTTTTTATTTTTAAATATAATAGAAGCAATACTATTACCAATGAAGCTCAAAGTAATTTAAAAGACTTAGAAATTGAATTTGAAGATCATCGAAGAAGAGCTCTAGAACGTGAACAAAAAGTGATGCGCAAATTACAAGACGAATTAAATAAGAAGAAATAGCCACTTGCTATTTCTTCTTATTTCTGAATACTTACTTTATAGTTAATACCGTAGGTTTTAGTTAAATTATCATCATTAAAAATATCTTTAACCGGACCTGTGGCTATTTTTTTAACATTCAAAAAAGTTACCCAATCAAAATATTCGGGTACTGTTTGAAGGTCATGATGGACTACAATAACGGTTTTTCCTTGCTTCCGAAGTTCTTTAAGTAAGTTAATAATTGCTATTTCGGTAGTAGCATCAACCCCTTGAAAAGGTTCATCCATAAAATAAATAGCAGCATTTTGCACCAAAGCTCGCGCTAAAAAAACGCGCTGTTGTTGCCCTCCTGATAATTGACTTATTTGTCTGCCTTTAAAGGGTAGCATCCCTACTTTTTCTAAAGCTTCAAGTGCTTGCTTTTTTTGAGTTTGCCCTGGCCTTTTAATCCAACCTAAACTACCGTAAGTTCCCATTAAAACTACATCTAATGCTGTAGTAGGAAAATCCCAATCCACCGAACCTTTTTGAGGAACATAAGCCACTAAAGAACGTTGCTTTTCGTAAGGCTTACCAAATACGCTAACCTTACCTGCAATGGGCTTTATTATTCCTAAAATAGATTTTATTAGGGTTGATTTTCCTGCACCATTAGGACCAACAATCGCCATTAACACACCTTCTGGGATCGCTAAATCAATATCCCAAAGTACCGGTTTGTAATTGTAGGCAACCGTAAGGTCATCTATTTTAACGGCAAATTTTTCTTCATCCATTACTTTAATGCATTAACAATTGTTGAGATATTATGCTTGTACATACCTATATAACTAGCTTCAGCTGTACCTACACTTCCTAAAGCATCAGAGAATAGCTCTCCTCCTATTTCTACATTATGTTTTTTTGCCTTTACAGAAGCTTGTAAAGCTTCTATTGTTCGTTTAGGAACTGAACTTTCAACAAATATAGCTTTTACATTTTTTTGAATTATAAAGTTAGCTAAATTTTGAACATCTTGTACTCCTGCCTCTGTTGCCGTTGAGAGGCCTTGTAAACCAACCACTTCAAAACCATATGCCTTACCAAAATAATTAAAAGCATCGTGAGCAGTAATTAAAACCCTCTTTTCTTTAGGAAGTTTTTTTACTAGAGCAATATTATCTTGTTTCAATAGTTGTAATTTTTCTACATAGCTTTTAGAATTAGCCTCGTAGTTCACCTTATTCTTAGCATCAATTCTGCTTAACTCTTTAGTCGCATATTTGGCACATTCAATCCAATAATCAATTTGAAACCAAATATGAGGGTCATAATTAGAAGCAAAATTTTCGGAAGCTATTAATTTATCTTTTGTAAGTGAGTTCGATAAAGCTATCGTTTCCTTATTACTGTGTTTCATTTTCTCGAAAATATCTTCTAATTTCCCTTCTAAATGTAAACCATTATAAAAAATAACATCAGCTCCAGATAATTTAGATACATCACCTTCACTGGCTTTATATAAATGTGGATCTACTCCACTCCCCATTAAACCAGCAACATTAATATGATCCCCACCAATAGCCGTAATCATATCGGTAATCATAGTTGTGGTGGTTACCACATTTAATTTACCTGTATTAGTTTGCTGTTTTTGATTGCAACTCAATAAAAGTGAAACCAATATTATTGCTATTAATCTATATTTTTTCATGTGCTTTTAATTCTTTTAATAAATTTAGAATCCCTTTTGATTTTAGTTTTGAAGTTGACCTAAACACCACTTGCTTCTCAGTATTTAAAAACACTAAAGTGGGATAGCTTATTTTATGTTTATACCTCCCTAAAAATTCGGCCAGCTCGTGTATTCCTCTTCTTTTACTTTGTTGTTTATATTTGTAAATAGTGTTGTTAAATGAAATTGCATCTTTTGATTCTGCATCAAAAGAAATAAAATAATAATTATTATTTAATTCATTTACCAATAATTCGTCTGTAAACGTTTTTCTCTTCATAGAAAGACAACTTTTACACCACTTTGTATTTAAAAATACTATTGTAGGCTTGCTTAATAGTACCGAATCAATTTGTTTAAAGGTTGTTTCATTAAGCTGAGCAAAACAACTGTAAGAATATAAAAAAAGTGCTATAAACTTTAAACTATTCACTTATTTTAAAAATTATATTTTAAATTAAAAATAATATCTCTTCCCGGATTGGGAACTACAATATTTGATTCTGCAAAAGAGGTTTTCAAACGTGATAAATGATCGGTGTAAACGATATCAAACACATTTTTAACAGAAGCGCTAAAATTAAAGCTTTTATAGGATGCATTCAAACCTAAATCAACTAAATGATAGTCATTATTTTTTAATTCTCCATTTGCCACCCTATTTTGCTCAATAAAATTTTGCTGCTGAAAATAAATGCTATTTAGCTTTAGTTGATTTCCTAAATTAATATTATATGAAATTTTAGTATTGAAATTAACTGGCGGAATAAACGGCAAAGGATTACCATCACTATCGTTACCATAAGTTAATGCTGCACCTGTTTGCACTATTAATTTGGGCGCAAAATTAGGTACATAATTTAAGTTAAGTTCCCCCCCAAACAACAAAGCATTTTCTTGTAAATATTCGAAAATTGGTAATCTTAAATTAGGATCTACCACTCCTGTAGGGGAAAGAAATATGTAATTATCGATTATGTTTACAAATGGATTTACAGTAATATTTAGTCCCTCTGCATTTTTATAATTCAACGCAAAATCAAATTGAGTGGCAGATTCACTCTCTAAAGTTGGATCTCCCCGCTCTATCTGTCCAGTACCTCCATGCTCTCCATTGGATAATAATTCTGAAGCATTAGGAGCTCTATAGCCTGATGCTATATTAAATCTAAATGAAAAATCATTTACATCATATTTTGCACCTATTGAATAATTTAAAGTATTATAAGTTTCATCAAAAGCCGAAAAACTTGTGTTTGCATCAATAACAATACCTTCAGCTTCCAATCGTTTACTATCAAACCTTAACCCTGCCTGAAATCTAAGGTTACTATGTACTTTATAATTCAATAATCCGTACACACCATTCTCGGCACTTTTACCATCAGGAATTAAAAATACAGTACCTCTGTTTTCGGTATCTTGAAATAAACCTTGTGCTCCTGCTGTTAAATCAAACTTATCGGTCTTTACAAGGTCTGATATTTTTAAATTATAATTAAATACCTGTAAATACAAATGTAAATCTGGTGTTGTTTCTACATCATTAAACTCTTGCCTATCATTTATCGAATATCCTAACGTTAATAAGGCATTACTTTCTTTAATGTTAAACTTATTTTCAGAAGATATTATATGCTGAGTGACATCTTGAAATGGTAATACAAAATTTTGAAGGGGCTCGTCAATTGGAGCTAGTAAATCTAAATTTCTATTTAAATCATCTGTAAAAATTGGATTATCGGAGGGCACTGGAATACCAAAAAAGTTATTTAAATAACTATATGTTAATTTACTTTGATAATTTTCCTTTAATAGTCCTAAACTAATTTTAGCATTACGCTCGTCAAAACGAGTATTAAATACTCGGTCTGCATTAAAATTAGCATTCTTAGAAATTTTATAATCCCCTGCAGAATTTTGACCTAAAAAAGTATTTACTTTAAAATCACCAAAACCAAGTTTTATCCCTGCACGAGTTTGGATATTTTCGGCATTGTTAAAGTATGTAGTTTCCACAACGCCTTTAATTTTTTGTTTTGTAAAGTCTTCATCCACAAAGTAAAGCACTCCCCCAATAGCATCAGAACCATAAAGTAACGAGGCAGGTCCCTTAATTACTTCTACACTTTTAATACCATTACTACTAACTCCCAAACCATGCTCGGCTCCCCATTGCTGGTTTTCTACTCTTGTGCCCTGTGCAAAAGTTACTACCCTATTACTTGTTAATCCTCTAATTACAGGTTTACCAATACTGCTACCCGTACTGTTTTGAGATATTCCATTAATATTTGCTATACTTTCAGCTAAAGTTGAGGAGGCTTCTTTGTTTATTTCTGAAAGCTTTTTCTTTTCTACATTAACAACTAAATCCTTTTGAAGTTTAGAGCCTGGCACCGAAATAATAACTTCTTCTAAAGCGTTATTGGAAATAAGATTTATAGCTATAACTAAAGGTTTGTTATTTAAAGTAATTTTTTTTGAAACCGTTTCTGTTCCAATGTAAGACACCGATATAACATAAGTTCCTTTGGGGATGTCTGTAAAAGTAAATTTTCCGTTTTCGTTAGATGTTGTGGCTTTATTGAGTTCTTTAATTATTATTTCGGCTCCTAAAACTAACTCATTTTCTAATGTTATACTACCTGTAATTTCTTGATTTTGACCTAACACTACTTGCGACAGGACTAATAATAATAAACTTAATTTATTGAACATTTATTAGCTGTATTAATGATGTAAAATTGTAATTTAATAATAAGGTTACACCGTTTACTTTAACCTGAGTCATTTGGGTTTTTTCAAATTGTTTTTCTACCGATATGAGCTCTCCATTTATAAGTTTGTGATCTGCACAGAAATCAAAGAATTCTTTATCATCACTTTGCAATCTAGATATCCTATAAGTTTTGTTTATTTCTGCTTTCGATAAGGCTACAGAATCCTTTATTACAGGAAACTTCCCCTCAATATCGGGTATAGGGTCTCCGTGAGGATCAAAATCGGGGTAACCTAAATATTTATGTATTTTTTCAGCTAAGAAATCGGAAGTTTCATGCTCTAACAATTCTGCTTCTCTATGAATTTCATGAAGTGATAAGTCCAATAATTTAAAAAGAAAAGATTCCCAAATACGATGTTTACGAACTACGCGTAAGGCCATTAACTCTCCTTTAGGCGTGAGTTTTAACTCTTGGTATTTTTCATAATCTAATAAACCTTTAAGGGCTAATTTTTTTGACATATCAGTTGCGCCTGCACTAGTAATGCCTAGTTTTTTCGCCACTGTACTTGGTTTAGTATCATATTCACTATGTTTACTAAACTGATATATTGCTTTTACAAAATTTTCAATTGCAACTGACATAAATAATATTTAAGTAAGCTTAAAAATAATGCAAATATAACTTAAACATATTGTTTAATTATATATTTTTAATAAAAGAAACAGGATAATTATATTTTTAAACACAAAAAAAACCTGTAAATAGTAAAATTTACAGGTTTAGTAGGATAAATTTTTGTTGGGGAACAAAAATTATTTTTCTATAAACTCCATTTCTGTTGGCACAAAGTCAGATAAACTACTATCACATAAAGCACAACGATAAGTTTCAGGTAAATCTTCATAAAAAGTACCTGCTTCTATGTGTTGTTCTTCATCTCCAACAGACGGATCGTAAATTGTTTTACAGTTAGCACATTGATATACTTCCAAAACAATTTTCTCTTCTTCAAAACGTAAAGAACCTGGTTTTATTATATCTGTTACTTGAGAATCTAAATTTTCGAAATACGTTTTTGTAAGTTCCATCAACAAATTAGGTAAATCCATCATATCAACATCCTGAGCATAAACCACATAACTACGTGTGTTAGGGTTAAAACTTTTTGCATATACAACATTATAAGTTGGTCTAATTACAAATTCTTTATTTTGAATTTCAGGTAGTGGGTTAATTTCAATTACAATTGAGGTAAAATATTTATTTCTATTTGCCTCGGTAGTCACTCCAAAAGTTAAGCCATAAGTACTAATGTCATTTTGATCGAAATTTAACACTAGGTTTTTCTTTAAGTCTAAAGCCTGTTGATTGTCTACCGGTAAATGCCAATTTAACTCCAAGGCAGAGTGACGTACATTAATACCGTACTGACCTAATAACTTTTCCAGTAATATTTTAGAACTTGCTTGAATTCCTTTAACTATAAAAGACTTCCAAGGAGTTAAACAAATTTTACCAATTCTATTATCTACACAAAAAGTACATAAGGCCTTTAAAAAGTCTATATTATACTTGTTATTTCTCCAATACAATCCCAACCAATATTCATTAGTTCTCATTTTATTCATTCCTTCATAATAAGGGAATGGAGAAAAATTCACAGTTAATTTTTTCTTTATTGTTTTACTGTTTAATGAAGTGGTAGCATTTAAAGCTTCAAATAACCCCTCAACCGTTGAAACATTTCGGTAAATATCCTCTATCAATTCGCACATATGTGCTATATCCCAAGTATAAATAAGTACTGGGTAATATCCTTGCTCTATCCCTGGTAATTTTGCATATAAAAACCAATAATCCTCATGCTCGGAAGCTATAAAATTTAATTCTCCCGAAAATAAAGGAACCATTTGCTGTTTGGGATCTACAATATTAATTTTCAATTTAGGTGCATACCTAAACTCTTCCAATATATATAAATATGTGGTTCCACGAAGCCAAACAGTTGATGGAAATATATCGATACTTACATAAGAGCTCATTATATTTTGATGCTCGGGAAGCGCAAACATATTTGAATTGAAGTTTTGATGTTCTTCGGCAATATCTTTATTATTATTTTTTTCAGGAAATAATATATCTTGACGAGATCCAAAATGAAGTGAATCTAAACCTATGCTCTCAGCCTTAGTTATTAATTTTAGTAATTCTCCAGGAGATATAATTCCTCCTTTAATTTGAAAGCGTTGCAATTCTGTTTTCATAATTATAACTTTTAAGCTGGTTGCATTACGTTTTCCATAATTTGTTTTACTTCACTTTTACAACTTCCACAACCTAAACCTGCACCGGTTTGTTGACAAAGTTTTGCAAAATCATGACAACCATTTTTAATAGCGGCCTCTAAATTTCCTTCACCTACTTGACTACAAGAACACACTAGTTTACCTATAACCGGTTCGTCTACTTTACTACTTCTTAATAATTCTTCTCTCTTTTCAGAAAGTTCTATTTTCTCTTCAATTAAGCGTTTAAATTCAGCAAACTCACTTTTATCACCCATTAAAATAGCTCCAATAAGCCAATCATTATAAACAATACATTTTTTATAAAAACGCTTGGAAACATCCATTAATAAAATTTCTTGATAAGCAGGATCATCTTGTGGGTAGTCCAACGTACCAATACTGCAAAGATCTAAATCCTCAAATTTTAGAATGTTCATAAAAACAGATCCTTTATAAATCGCCGAATAATCTCCTAAAAGGAATCGGGCAACAATATCTGCTTGTTGTTCAGCTGCAGCTGTAATACCGTACAAACTACCTTCAAAATCGGCAATTTCACCAACGGCAAAGATATCAGGATCGGAGGTTTGTAAGTAATGATTTACTACAATTCCTCGTTTGCAATTTAAACCTACTTGTTTTGCTAGTTCTATATTAGGAATAGTTCCTATAGAATATACTACAGCATTACAATTAATTTCTCTTCCTGTTTTTAGAGTAACGGACAAGTTATAATCTGTACTGTTAAAAACAGTATCAACCTCATTATTAAAGTAAACTTGAATTCCCCTGTCTCTAACATCGTCGGCTAATAAACGACTAGCTACTACGTCTAATTGACGCTCCATTAAACGGCTACCTCTTTGTATAATTGTGATATTAACTCCTATTTTTCTAAGAGAAGCGGCTAGTTCAAGTCCTAACAACCCACCTCCTATAATAACTACATGTTGGTTATCCTGAGGTATTTTAGAATCATCTAAGTAATTTTTTAACGCATCCGCATCAGAACGATCTCTCATTGTAAATCGACCCGGTAAATGAATAGGAACTTCTTTAGGTACAAAAGCTCTACTACCGGTAGCCATTAATACTACATCGTAATTGTGCTTCTCTCCTTTACTATCTATAATATATTTTTCTTCCTTATTAATTTCTTCTGCAGGATTACTCGTTTCTAACCTAATATTGAAACGTTCCAACTCGCCTTCTCTTAATTTTTGAAGTTGACCCCATGTCAACTCTTCCGAAACATACTCTGGAAGTAATACGCGATTATAAAAAGGATACTCTTCCTTACAAAATACTACGATTTCATCTTCGGTATTATGCTCTCTATAAGTTTGTATGAATCTAAATGCTGCAGTACCCGCACCTATAATGCATATTTTTTGCTTTTCCTTTACAAATTTTTCAATTTGTACGGCAGAATATTTAAAGTCTGGTTCCTTAGATATTGGATCTACAATACTTGTAGTTAAGTTGTTAACTCTAGCATAATCGTTCCCAAAAATTTTACCCCAATGTATTGGCATAAAAACGACACCTTTATTAATAGTATCGGTCACAACAACTTTTACTTGTGTTTTACCTCGCTTACTTGTTACGGTAGCAATATCACCATCTTTCAAGTTTCTAACAAAAGCATCTACCTGATTAAGTTCAATATAAGGATCTTGAATATGAGTTAATAATCGGTTTACCTTGCCTGTTTTGGTGCGTGTATGCCATTGATCTCTAATTCTACCCGAAGTAAGTACTAATGGATAATCAGAACTTACTTTTTCGGAATTGACTGCTGTAAATTGAGGAACCATAAATTTGGCTCTTCCATTGTCGGTATAAAATTTATGGTCGGTAAATAATCTTGGAGTACCTGGATGCCCTGCAACAGGAACGGGCCACTGAAAACTACCTTCCTTTTGTAATCGATCGTAACTTAAGCCTGAAATATCAATGCTGGTACCTTCCGTCATACGAATATACTCGTGGTAAACTTCAGAAACATGTTCATAATTGAAGCTTTCATATCCCATTTTTTGAGCAAACCTCCAAATAATTTCAGCATCGGCAAGTGCTTGCCCCGGTGCATCAGTTACTTTTGATAAATGAGAAATTCTTCGCTCACTATTGGTCATAGTACCTTCCTTTTCTGCCCAAGCAGCTGCTGGTAGTACTAAATCGGCATATTCTAAGGTTTCAGCATTCGAAGAAATCTCTTGTACTACTACAAATTTCGCCTTCTTTAATGCTTTTTCTACTTTATTGGAGTTTGGTAGACTTACCAAAGGGTTAGTACAAGCTATCCAAATGGCTTTTA
Organism: uncultured Aquimarina sp.; assembly: GCA_947503135.1. Lineage (GTDB taxonomy): Bacteria > Bacteroidota > Bacteroidia > Flavobacteriales > Flavobacteriaceae > Aquimarina. The sequence goes on from CANNCQ010000004.1 coordinate 114,654, forward strand.
ATTCGCCACTCTCCAAAGCGTCTATCATTTGAGTTGCTGTAAATCCGGGTTTTTCAGAGATTTCTTTTCCTCCCCAAAAATTAGCTACTTCCTTACGGTGTTCTTCATTGCCAAGGTCCTTGTGAACTGCTAATAAATTAGCCATTCCACCAACTTCTCTACCTCCCATTGCATTGGGCTGCCCTGTTAATGAAAATGGTCCTGAACCTGGTTTACCAATATGTCCTGTCATTAAAGACAAGTTTAACAGGGCGTTATTTTTATTTACACCTATAGAGCTTTGGTTTAAACCCATTGCCCAAAGTGTCATAAAACCTTTAGCATTAGAAATCATTTCCGCTGCTTTGTAAATATCATCAACGGGCACTCCACATTCCTTGGCTGCTTTTTTTATTGATGTTTTTGAAACGGCTTCTTTTACTAAGCTAAAATTATCAGTATGTGATTCTATAAATTCTTTATCAATTTTCTTTTTATCGATTAATCTTTTGGCAATTGCATTGTATAAAACAACATCGGTACCTGGTATAATTTGCAAATGCAAATCGGCTAAATCACATGTTTGTGTACGCCTAGGATCTACAACAATTATTTTAGTATCGGGGTGCGTTTCTTTACGTGCTTCAATACGCCTCCATAATATAGGATGACACCAAGCAGGATTAGCCCCAGCAACCATAAACAAATCTGCAAGCTCAATATCTTCATAAGAAATAGGCACGCTGTCTTCACCAAGTGCTTGTTTGTATCCTACAACAGCGGAGCTCATACACAAGCGTGAGTTGGTATCGATATTATTAGTACCTATAAAACCTTTAGTAAGTTTATTAAATAAGTAATATTCTTCTGTTAAACATTGCCCTGAAACGTAGAAACCTACACTATTGGGACCATATTTTTTTATGATTGTGCTAAAAACTGATGCAGCACGATCCAAACCTTCATCCCAAGTTACATTTTGCAAATCGTGGTTTTTACTCCAACGCATTTGAGGGTGTAATAAACGATCGGTTTTATCCTGAACTACGTGGTGTAAATTCATTCCTTTAGAACAAAGTTTACCTTTATTTACAGGATAGTCTTTATCACCTTCAACTGTTACAGTGCCGTTGGTGTCTTTATTCACTACGATACCACAGCCTACACCACAATATGAACAAGTAGATTTATGTGAAGAAATTATTGACATAGGGAGTTTTAAATATTCAATTCAAAACTACGTATTTATACTTAATTATCTAAGTAATCACTTAAGTTTATTTAATAAATTTCAGAAGATGCTATTTGGCAGGTTGGGCTTAAATAATTATTTATTTTTCATTTTGTTATACGTTACCTCTAATTTTAAATAAGTTCTCAAATAATTTAGATCTCTTTATAGCAATGGATTCGCCGTATTTCTCTTGAGTTTCAATCAGACCAAAATAGTTTAAACATCGATCAAAAGATCTAAGGTTATATGCTTTTTTTGGATTATCCGCAAAATACAATTGCTCGTTAGTATAATCATTTTCAAAATTAAATGCTTTGAGGTATTTATTAGCATAAAAATCAACAGGCCTAAATTGATTCCCATATTTGTTCAACAAAATAAGAGTAAATCCAAAACCTAATTGCCCTATTTCTTCATTATTATATCCATCATAATATCCCCAATTAAATTGGGTTAAAAATATCTCGAAAAAATTATTAAAAAGTATATTGTTATTGTAAAAGGCGTGGGTTCCCTTTTTTGTTAAGCTTAACTTGTTGTTTCTTTTTTTTACAAAAGGAGAAAGCTCTATCAATATTCTTGTAAGATTAATTGTATTTACATCCGACTCTTTATAAAGTTTAGTGATTCCAATCTCAATAGCATAATCTTTAATAAACTTCTGATTATAAATATCAGCTACTATTTTAACAGGTAAGAATCCTTTTTTTGTGAGCAATAACTCTTTATGGTCCTTAATTATGTTTAATAAATATTTGATTTGATTAAATAGTGGAATTTCATTATACAAATTATCATCAATCTTATTAATTGTAATGGGGCTTTCAATATCAAAAGTTTTATACAGGATCAATTGCATTTGAAAAGGAGAATATCCTTCAAAATCATCAAGAGCTTGTTGATGCTGTTTTTCTATCTCTTCTAGAATATATTTGTTTATAAAATCCAATTTATTTGTTTTACATGTAGCTCAGTGTGTGAAATCTAGAGCGGTTTAACAGTACTTATTGTTAAGAATAAATACTATATTTTCCACCTAATGTAACGTTAAATATAAGAAATCGTAGGGCAGCAGAGGTAAACTGACTTAAGATAAATTATATAAGCCAAATATAAAAATTTTGTATTTATCATTCGTTGTAAATGCCAAATTTTATATTTGGTGGCTTAGCAGCATAAAACGACCTTTTTAGATAAAAACCAATTGCCCTATGTTTTTTATATAGTGTTAGCGCGCGTTTTAATTTCTCTTCACAATATTTGCATTACACTTTTTAATCCAATTTTTAAGGCTCTGTTTAAGTAATTTTTAATTTTACACAGGATTCTCAACTTACTCTTTAAAGAACTTAAATTACGTTATTTTTATCCGAAACTGCGCAACAGTTACATTCGAGTAAAGTCCGAAATATTCATAACAGTTGCGTTCGAGTTGAGTCCGAAAACATAATAAACTCACGCTTTGATTTTTTACTTTATAAATCTAAGCTTACATAAATACTTAATGGGAGAGTAGAATCCGAAACCACGCAACAGTTGCGTTTGAGTAAGGTCCGAAATATTTACAACAGTTTCGCCCGAGTTGGGTCCGAAAACATAAGCTGCTCACGTCTTGGCTTTTTTCTTTTGAGCAACAGTGGGTTTTACTTGCACAAACTAATTTACAGGCTGTTTTTTCACACTTTTATACAACTAGATTTTAATTAATTATCTAAAATTATATTTAAACAACTTTACTACATTTCTTGAATTCGAGTGAGTAATGAGCGCTAACTGTTGCACAACAACCACTTCAAAGATATCAAGTGTTTGTTTTTTTATGAATTTATGGAAACAAACTGATTTTATTGAAATTAGTAGTTATGCAACGACTATTGTTATCTGTAGAATTATATTTTAAGCTCTTCTTTTATAGCTTGTCGATATATTTTATATTTTTCCTCAATGCGGAAAACTAAATCATTTAAGTCAGAAGATAACTTTTTATATTTTTTTTCATCTTCAGGCTCAAAACCATATCTGCATCTTTCTATATTTCCCTCAGGAAATAAATAACTTACCCTGTATTGAGGATTGTGATTTGAGAAGAAATTTTCTGATATAAATTTTTCCAACTCATTGAAAGTTTTTTTTAAAATATCAAATTTTACTGATAGAGACTTTGTGATAAATTCATTGGATTTTTTTGAACCTTCTATATTGAATTTAACAATTTTACTAATGTCCTCACTTTTAATATAATGTGCCCCTGCAACATCGTCTAATATTATTTCTAATGAATTTTCATTTATAATTTGCTCGTATAAATTAAATTTTTCAATATCGTGAATAGTAATCTTCTCCAAATTTTCATAAATAGATATACTTTTATTGATATTTGGTTTTTTTTCAATAAACAATATTATTGCATTATAGGCCAAACCTAATAATATACATAAAAGACCATATAAGTTATCTGAAGAGTCTATAAGAGAAATTTTGTATTCTTTTTCTATGAAAGAAGCAACAATATTTTCTATTATTGATGTTCCAAATAGCCCTGAACCGATTATTAACACAAACCAAGTAATTCGATTACTGAATTTTGGGAATAAAAAACGTTTTATTAATTCGAATGCTTTTTCTTTCATTTTTAACAATCACTTAAAATAACATCACATCAATCACCACCCCTACTCAGGGTGGTTTTCAATTCCTTTATAGGCTGCAATAACTTTTTTAACTAATTTATGACGGATTACATCTTTATCGTCTAGAAAAATCATTCCAATTCCTTGAACATCTTTAAGTACCAATAAAGCTTCTTTTAAACCTGAAGTCACACGCCTTGGCAAATCTATTTGCCCTGGGTCGCCCGTAATCATAAACTTCGCTTGTTTTCCCATACGGGTTAAAAACATTTTCATTTGCGAATGCGTTGTGTTTTGGGCTTCATCTAATATCACAAAAGCATTATCCAATGTGCGTCCTCTCATAAAAGCTAAAGGGGCTATTTGAATAATTCCTTTTTCTACAAAATCTGCCAAGCGTTCTGCAGGAATCATGTCACGCAAAGCATCGTATAAAGGTTGCATATAAGGATCTAGTTTGTCCTTCATATCTCCTGGTAAAAAACCTAAATTTTCTCCTGCCTCTACTGCTGGTCGTGTTAAAATAATTCGTTTAACTTGTTTTTCTTTTAAAGCCTTAACTGCTAAAGCAACGCCTGTGTATGTTTTACCGGTTCCCGCCGGACCTATAGCAAAACACATATCGTTTTTACGCATAAGGTCTACCAATTTACGCTGATTTGGGGTTTGAGGTTTTATTTTTTTTCCTCCTACTCCATGTACAAGTGTTTCATCACCTTTTATCGAAGCCTGAAATGTTTCCTTATCATCAGTCGTTAAAATTCGCTCAATATCATTTTCATCTAACTTATTGTATTTACCGAAATGTACCATTAACATTTCCATACGTTTATCAAATTCTTCTAGATGAGCTTCATCTCCGTAAGCTTTTAATTTATTACCTCTAGCTACTAATTTCAGCTTAGGGTAATATTTTTTTAATAATTCAATTGTGGCATTTCGCTCTCCAAAAAAACCTTGAGGATCTAGGTCGGTAAGTTCAATAATTATTTCGTTCAAATGTTGTAATTTTTAGTTAATAAAAAAGTGACTCGATGCACTATCTTTTCATCTTATAATTCTATTTTCGCTGTTGGTTATTATAAATTTAAAAGTAATTAGTTTTAATTTACGATTTATAAGAACACGTTAATAACAATTTTGTTAACAATGCTACTTTTATGCCTATAATTACGCTTACTACCGATTTTGGAAGTAAAGACCCTTCTGTAGGAGCGGTTAAAGGTGCTATATATTCAGAATTGGGTGAAGAGGTTACGCTAGTTGATATTACACATCAAATTACTCCTTTTGACTTACAAGAAGCTGCTTACATTTTAAAAAATGCCTATTCGAATTTCCCGAAGAAAACTATTCATATTATCGGTGTAGATAGTGCTACCACACCCGAGACTAAACATATAGCCGTGCAATTATATGGGCAGTATTTTATTGGTGCCGATAATGGTATTTTATCATTAGTTGCTTTAGAAATTAATCCTGAATTTATTTATCAAATTCAATTGCCCGACATAAAACAAACAAATTTCCCTGTATTAGATGTTTTTGTAAGAGTAGCTTGCCACTTAGCACGAGGGGGTAGCTTAAGTATTATAGGAAATCAAATAGAATCTTATAAACAATTAGTAAAAACAGAGCCTATTGTTCAACAACAGGGAAAAGTTATAATCGGGAATGTTATTTATATTGATAATTACGGAAATGTAGTAACTAATATTTCTAAAGACTTGTTTACAGCACAACAAAACGGGAGATCTTTTTTAATAAAAGCCAAGCGCATTACATTTAATAATATTGTCCGTGGATATAGTGAAGCCATTAATTTTAATGTAGAGCGTCAAAAACGTGAGGAAGATGGTAAAAAAATAGCTTTATTTAACTCTTCAGGTTATTTAGAATTGGCTATTTATAAAAGTAACCCTAAAACCGTTGGAGCTGCAAGCACTTTATTTGGTTTGAAATATATGGATACTATTAGCGTTACTTTTGAAGATTAAAGGTTGAATTTAGACTCCTTAAATCTTATTTTTAAATTCAAATAGATATTACTTATAAATGATTGCACTGCTTAAAAAGGAATTACACTATTTTTTTTCTACTGCTATTGGCTTTATCTTTTTAGCTAGTTTTTACATTTTTACGGGCCTATTTTTATGGGTTTTAGAAGGTTCTTTTAATATTCCTGATAGTGGTTTTGCTAGTTTAGCATCGTTTTTTGAGCTTACACCGTGGCTTTTTACTTTTTTGATTCCTGCAATAAGTATGCATACTTTTGCTGAAGAAAGTAAACAAGGTACTTTAGAGCTATTGTTGACGAAACCAATTAGTATTTTCAAGTTAATTTTCGGCAAATTTTTAGGTGTTACCGCTATTGGAATTATTGCCTTATTGCCTTCTCTTATATATATATATGCTATATCTCAATTAGCACAACCTCAAGGAAATATTGATTTAGGTAGTATTATGGGTTCCTATGTTGCTTTATTGCTTTTATTAACCTCTTTTACAGCTATAGGAATCTTTACTTCTAGCTTGACTAAAAACCAAACTATAGCCCTAATACTTGCTATATTAGGATGTTTTATATTTTATATAGGTTTTGAAAATATTCCCATATTGCAAAAATATATTTCGTGGGATGTTTTAGGCATTAATTATCACTATTCTAGAATAAGTGAAGGGGTTATAGATACTCGAGATATTATTTATTTTTTATGCCTTACCGCGCTCTTCATTATTGCTACTACTTTTAACATTCAAAAAAACATTTTTTTTAATAAAATCACGCTTTTAATTATTGGAGGAATTGTATTATTTGGAACCTTAGGCGTAGTTACTCATTACCGATTTGATTTAACTAAAGATAAACGCTTTAGCCTTTCTGAAACCTCACAACATATTTTATTACCAATTAACACACCTATTGTTATAGATGTATTACTTGCTGGCGAACTCCCTCCTGAATTTAAACATTTACAACGAGAAACACTACAATTGCTCGAAAGTTTTAGCTCGGTAAATCAGTTAGTTGCATTTAATGTTGTAAACCCTTTAGAGCCTATTGAGCTCCGAAATCAAAACTTACAACAATTAAAAAAACTTGGAGTAACACCTGCCGAAGTAAGTACTCAATTTGAAGGTGCTTTAAAAAAAGAAATTGTACTTCCTTGGGCTATTATTTACTACAAGGACAAAAGTATTAAAGTTCCTTTATTAAAAAATAGATTAGGTGCTTCTACAGAAGAACGCACTACAGAATCTATTCAAAATTTGGAATATGCATTTACTAATATTCTAAAACAATTAACCGCTAAAAGCACTAAAAAAATAGCGATTCTTAAAGGGAACAAGCAACTTAAGGATATTTATATTCTTGACTTTTTGAGAAGTCTTCAACAAAAATATACGGTACGTCCTATTACAATAAACGCGAATTCTAGTACACCTAAACAAGAGTTAGAAGAATTACTTAAATACGATTTACTAATCAACGCAAAGCCCACTCTTAGCTTTTCCGAAACGCAAAAATTAATTTTAGATCAGCACCTTTTACAAGGGAATAAACAATTGCATTTAATTGATATGGTTAATGCTGAAAAGGATAGTATTTTTAACAATCCTAATTTCAAAACCCTTACTTGGATTAACGATTTAAAATTAAACGATTTCTTTTTTGCTTATGGAGCCAGAATTAATCCTCTGTTAATTGATGATTATTATAGTGCCCCTATAGTATTAGCTGAAGGAGAAGGGGAAAATACACAATATTTACCTTACAACTGGGGGTTTTCAACCTTAGCTACAGGTAATGGTCACATTACTACTAAAAATATAGAAGCTATAAAATTTAATTTTAGTAGTCCTATAGAATTATTAAAAAATAAGGTTACCAAAACAGCTCTTTTAACCACTAGTCCGCTAACAAAATTAAGAGGTGTTCCCTCAGAGTTGAGCTTAAATAAAATTACTACTCCAAAACCTAAAGAATACTATACCTCAAAAGAGCAAATTTTAGGTGTTCTTTTAGAAGGCCCTATTAAAAGCGCTTATAAAAACAGAATTTTACCATTTGACTACGATAACTTTATAACAGATACTCAAAAAGGAAGTCTTGTGTTAATATCCGATGGTGATGTTATTAAAAATGAAGCCTCCAAAGGTACTCCTCTTCCTTTAGGCTACGACCCTATTAGCAAACGCCAATACGGTAATAAAGAATTTTTACTAAATACGGTAAATTATTTGTTAGAAGATAAAGGCTTGGTAGCCTTAAAAGCAAAGCAATTGCAAATACCTTTACTCAACCTTACTAAAATTAGTACCGACAAAAGCTTTTGGCAGTGGACAGTACTTCTTTTGCCTCTTTTATTTATAGCCCTGTTGTATTCGTTATTCTATTTAAACAGGCGAATAAAGTTTACTAAATAAGGTTTAATTATCGTTTTATAAGCCGATAATCCTAAATATCGTATTATAAGCCGATATTTTTGTATATCGTACTATAATACAATATCTTTATTGAAATAGTTTCATTAATACTACCTTATTATGATCGCAATATTAACTGGTGATATTGTAAATTCAAGAGAACACGACGTAAATAGTTGGTTGGTTTCGTTAAAAGAAGTACTTACTATTTATGGAACAGCACCTAATGATTGGGAAATTTTTAGGGGCGATAGTTTTCAACTTGCAATAGCACCTAAGAGCGCTCTACTTACTTCATTGCACATAAAGGCCAAACTAAAACAATTTAAAGGATTAGACGTTCGAATAGCTATTGGCTTGGGTGAAGTATCGCATCTTAGTAATACAATAAGCGAATCTAATGGCAATGCTTATATCAACTCTGGAAACTGTTTTGAACAACTTAACAAGCACTATTTGGCAATAGCTACAAATGACACCCTTTTTAATGAAACTATAAATTTAATGCTTCATTTAAGTGCGTTAACTATTAATAATTGGACACCCGCAGTTGCGGAAGCGATAACGGCAGCTATAGAAAATCCTAAAAAAAATCAAAAAGAATTGGCTAAATTGCTTAATAAATCACAAAGCAATGTAAGTGAGCTGCTTAGCAGAGGTGGTTTTGACGAAATATTAAAATTGAATCAATATTACCTAAAGCATATTCCACAAAAATGATTTTATTCGGACTAAAACTGTTGATTGCACATATATTGGGAGATTTTGTTTTTCAATCTAACAAATGGGTTACAAACAAACAAGAAAATAAAATTCGATCAAAGTTTTTGTATGTACACCTTGCAATACATGCAATTGCATTGATTGTATTACTTGGTTTTGATTTCAACTATTGGGTAGGAATTGTAGCTATATTAATAACTCATGGTATTATTGATGTTTTGAAACTGTACTTTGAAACTAAAAAAAACACACGGTCTTTATTTATAATAGATCAACTAGTACACTTATTAATACTATTAATTGTAACGCTAAGTTATACGGGATTTGAGCTTAATTTTGAATTTTTAAACACCTCTAAAAACTTATTTTTATTGTTTTCTATATTGAATGTGACTTTTGTATCGTCGGTATTTATGAAGGTTATTATGGGAAAATGGAAACTAGAAGAAAACAGCCCTAACAAATCATTAAAGCAAGCAGGTAAATATATTGGTATTTTAGAACGTCTTTTTGTGCTTTGTTTTGTAATCCTAAATCAATGGGGAGCTATAGGCTTTTTATTAACAGCAAAATCCGTTTTCAGATTTGGTGACCTATCAAAATCCAAAGACCGAAAGCTAACCGAATATGTTTTAATAGGTACTTTATTAAGTTTTGCACTAGCTATAAGTACTGGCCTTCTATATCTTTGGGGTATAAAAATAGCTGACTAAAATTCTAAGCACGGCAACGTTTTTTTAAAGTAAGAAGAAGGATAAGTAACTGTTTCTAAATTACTATCGTCAATTTTATTTTCTACAGCATACGTAAAAGAAGTCCCTCCTCTACCAGAAATTGTGAAATTGATAACCTTATTCTGCTTTAATTTTTGAACCGACTTAGCATCAACTTCAAATTCAAATTCTGTTTTTAATGCTTTAAAATTAGCTCTGGTAGGGTGTTTAGTTTGCTTTTTACAAACATTATCGCCACTGTAATTTAGTTTTGCTGAGGTACCATCTTTAAAAGTAAACCTTAAAAAAGAGTCTTTTCCTAAACAAAAATCGGGAAATTGATGCCTTGCCACTCTGGAATAAGTAACCAATAAATGTTTTGATTTTCCGTCGGTATACATTGAAAACAATACGTAATCTCCCGTTAATGCTTCTTGATTTTCCTTAAGAACATACATTTCTTTAGAAGTAGCATTTATGCGCAAATCGTTAAATTCTATAATTTCAAAATCACATTGAGAAAAAAGCGATAGTGAGTTTAAAAAAATAAGGGTAATTAATAAATACTTCATTAGTTTGAAATCTTTTTACATTCAATTACAATTGGCTTGTTTGTTGCGTCGGTTACAAAAAACAAATACTGTTCCAATCCTTCTTGTAATTTATACTTTTTACGAATTTCAGCCACACTCATTTTAAAATTTTTTGAAACAACATTTGTTTTTGACTTAACCAATAATCGCATAGTACTCTTATTGAAAGGGTAAACTGCTAAAATTTCAAATTTACGCCCAGGGAAGTCAATAAACTCGTTAGTTGTATATAAATGTGTTTGCCTGTGAATTTTTTTTGCTTTAAAAGCCTCTGATAACCAATTAAACATTCCTGCTTTCATTAACGGTGCGTAAGGCTCATAAAGGTATTTTAAAGGGCTACTGAAGTCTGCAAAACTCATTTCTTCAACACCCAATTGAACCACCAAATTATTTTCGAAAGCATCATACATCGTTACCATATGTATTGATGGATTTGAAGTATTCGATTTATTGAGCACCCACAACAATTCTTTTACTTCATTGTTTACAGCTACTATATGTATTTCTTTTACATATTTAAGTTCTCGTAAACCTATGGAAATGTCAAGAATTGGAGCTGTTTTAACTAAAACCGAAGTTGCAACATCCAACAACTGATCCACTACAACAGGCACGTTGGGAATACAATCCTCTAAAAAAAATACTTTCCCCTTAGCTTCATTTCTACGGGAAGGATCTATGTAAACCCAATCAGCATTTGGATGATTTAAAGCAAATTCAATACCGTTGCAATTATTTGATTCAATATTACTACAACCAAAGATCGAAAAATTGTGAGCTGCTATTTGTTGTAATTCAGTATTTAGTTCGCAATGAAAAACGGTAGTTACTTTTTTAGCAAAAGCTACGCTATCGATACCAAAGCCTCCTGTACTATCGATAAGCGTAGTACCCGATACTAAACCCGCTTTATAATTTGCAGTTTTTTCTGAGGAAGTTTGTTCTAAATTTAAACTTGGCGGATAGTAAATTGACTTGTTATTAAACCAGCTAGGCAGCTTGTTTTTTGCTTTTTTTTTGCCTACTAATTGTTGCGCTAATTCCTGAGAAGAAACTTTTAAAAAAGGCGATTTTTTAAGGGCAATACTTGTTCCTTTCTGTGACAGATTACTATTTAAAAAAGCTTGAATATCTGATTTTAAAACTTCTAAATTCAAAAAATTAGATTTCTTTAGTTAAATATTGTACTATTTTATATTCCGATAAAAACTCTTTTGAAATTACTTTAATTGCCGTGTATAAAGGTACTGCAGCAATAAGACCTCCTATACCAAACAACAAACCAAAAATTAATATCGCTAAAAATATTTCTAATGGATGCGATCGAACACTATTTCCAAATATTATAGGCTGGTTTGCAAAATTATCAATTAACTGAATTCCTATAAAACCAGATCCTAACCAAATAATCTTAGGTAAAATTACATCTGAAAAAGAGCTATCTAAATTTCCTGTAATTGCAAACAAAATCATAATACCAATACTAATTAATGGACCTAAATAAGGTATTAAATTAAGAAAAGCACCAATTAAGGCCACTGCAATAGGATTATCAATACCTATAAATAACAGTAAAACCGAGTACAATACAAATAATATAATAACTTGAAAAAGCAACCCCACAAAATAACGCGATAGCAACTCTTTTATTTTAGAAAATGCATTTGAAAATTTATTTTCGTCTTCTTTCTTTGCAAACGCTAATAAACTTTTTTCTAGTAGTTTACTATCCTTTAAAGTAAAAAAGGCTATAAAAATTACAGAAAAAAGACCTATCATAAAACTACCTAATCCTCCAAATAAACTGCCTAATACTTCTGGAACCCGCTTATCGTCTAAATATTTAATAAAATCAATTTGATTTACTAAATCTCGAACATTTAGTCTTTCAATTTTAAAATATTCCGTAAACTCCCCTATTAATCTATCAACATCAAGTTCTAGTTTACTAATATCAATTTCTGTTATATTTTGATATTGTTCGGCTAATACCGGAACAAAAAGCGCTATAATTCCCGTAAAAAATAGTAGAAAAACAAACAAGCAAATACCTACTGCCAAACCTGATTTCATTTTTAACTTTGTAGTAAAAAATAGCATTAAAGGCCTACCTACTAGCGAAATAATAGCACCAATTAAAACATATAACAATACTGAGCGGATTAAATAAAGAAAAAACAATAACAAAATAACTCCAAGAATTATACTTATTGCTCTTAATATACCGTTACTTATAGCTTTACTAGTTGACATCTGTAAGTTGTTTAGTTATTTCGTATAACGCAATTGAAGTCGCCTGAGACACATTCATACTTGTGTTTTTACCAAACATAGTAATATGCATTTGGTAGTCGCATTTGCTTAAAATCGAATTTGACACCCCTGTACTTTCGTCTCCAATAATCAATATTATCTTTTTTAAATTTAAAAAAGATATTTTATGTAACGCAATACTTTTTTCAGTTATTTCTAATGCTATCGGCACAAAATCATCATTAGTATACTTTTCAAGGGTTTCAGAAATATTGTTAGTCGTTTCTGTTTCAATCCAATTTTGAGTTGATCGGGCAGTTCGTTTAAGTCTTGGACTAGAAATATCTAACTCCGTATTGGCAAATATTACTTTTTTAACCCCGAAACTATCTGCCAACCGTAACAAACCTCCTTTATTTGCTGGCGAATTTACTCCATCACAAAGTATAATAATTTCAAAATTAAACGGAGTAAAATTAGTATTATGATGTTGCAGTTGCATTAATTAGAAAAAGCATAGTTTATAATATTAGCACCCATTTTCAAGGCTTTTTCTCTAATTTCTTCTGGATCATTATGTACTTCCGCATCCTCCCAACCGTCACCTAAATCACTTTCGTAAGTTAGTAACAAAGCCAACCTGCCATTAATAAATATACCCTCGGCTACAGGTGCTTTGTTATCGTGCTCATGTATTTTTGGAAGTCCTTGAGGAAATGAAAACTTATTTTTGAAAATTGGATGATCTAGCCCTATTTCAATTAGTTTTTTAGCAGGAAATAATTTTGAAATCTCTTTTTTGGCATATTTTTTCATCCCATAATTGTCATCGATATGGAGAAATCCGCCACTGTTTAGATAATTTTGCAAGTTTTCTAATTCAGTATCATCAAATAATATATTTCCGTGTCCTGTGGCATGAATATATGGGTAATCGAAAAGGTCTGGACTTTCTGGAGTTACTTCTGCAATTTTTTCATTAATATTGGTTTTGAGTTTGCTATTACAAAATTTAACCAAATTAGGTAATGCCGTAGGGTTACTATACCAATCTCCTCCACCATTATAGTGTAATACAGCTATTTGTTGTCCAAATAGTGTATTACACATTAATAACGTTATGATGTATAAAAATCTCAATTCTAATAATTTTGAATAGTATATAGTTAATTGAGTATTAATACTCCCACTCTCTCAATTTGTTTAAGGCCTCTTGCTCTTCAATATCCTTTTGAGGTATTACTTTCAAAAACGATGGGTGTTGTTCAATTGCATATTCTAACTGTTCTACAATTTTATCGATACTATCATTGTCATAGTCGATTTCTAAAGGCTCTTTGATTACAAAAGATTGTAAAATTCCTTTCTTCTTAATTCTAAGCCCTTTTTTATCAAATGAACGACGAAATCCATCAATAACTATAGGAACAACAATAGGTTTATGTTTTTTAATAATATGTGCTGTTCCCCTCCTAATAGGCTTAAAGGGTTTAGTTGTTCCTTGCGGAAATGTAACTACCCAGCCATCGTCTAAAGCTCTAGTAATATTAGTAATATCACTAATTTTAACTTGTCTATTAATGTCTTTTCCTGCCGAACGCCATGTTCTTTCAACTGTAATGGCTCCTGCATAAGCAAAAATTTTGGTTAACCACCCTGCTCGCATCGTTTCCTTAGCAGCTATATAATAGAAGTTCATTTTTGGTTGCCATAAGTATCCCACATTTTTAATAGAATCTACACGACCACTTAAACTAGCATTAAACACGTGATACATTGCCACTACATCGGCAAAATAAGTTTGATGGTTCGAAACAAATAATACATTGTTATGAGGTAAACTTTTGATAATTTCACTACCCTCAATTGCTAATTCATTAAATCCGCGGTAACGACGATGAGTAAGTACACCTAAAATTCGAATTAACCATTTTTTTACTATTAAATATTGTCCAAATATATTCTTTTTGAATAAGGCCATTTATTTTTTTAGTTATAATAATAGGGAAGCAAATATACCAATTATTAACACATACTTTTAACAATTATTAGTTTAAGTTCATTAAGGATCATAGAAGTCGCGCCCCATATAGTGTAGTTTTTGTACACAAAAGCAGGGACTTTAGTTAATGTAGTATTGCCTATATCAATAGCTACATTTTTTTTTGCTTTACTTGAAAATAATGCAGATAATGGTATTGTGATTACTTTATCTACCTCACTTAATTGTGGTAGGTATTCTAATTCCTTTTCAGCGTAAGCTAAATAAGGATATACTCTGAAATCGGAAACAGGAATATATACCGAGGTTAAAGTTCTGCAAAAAACCAGCTTTTTTTTGGGCACTCCGATCTCCTCTTCGACTTCTCTAAAAGCGGTTTCGAGTAATGTACTGTCATTAGGTTCCCATTTCCCGCCAGCAAAAGCAACTTCCCCTGAATGCGCACCGTCATATTTACTTCGAATAATTAGCGTAATATGTGCTTCGCCTTCAATTGGAGAAATTATTGCCATTACAGCAGCTTTTCTAGTACTTTCAGTTTTGTATTCTTCTGAAAAAAAACCGCGCCCTTTAGGAGTAAAATCAAGATGAGCATCGGTTGAATTGACTTTTATTTTTTCTATTTTTGAAGTATTCCTCAAGAAAAAATCAAATTCCATTTATGAACTATTTTTTTAAGTGTATGGTTATAATAGGTGTACTATTAATATCCTGTCAAGATAACAAAAGTAAACCATTAACTATACCCAATACTTCTAAAATTGATCTTAAAAAAAAGAAGAGAGATAGTATTCAAAAAATATTTGATAATCGAATTAATAATGAGACTGTAGTTTCTTTTTACGAAGCGTATGGAAAACTAAATACTGAAACTAAAGTACGTATTGAAACTCCGTTTGGTGTAATTGAAATGGAGCTTTATAATGACACTCCTTTACATCGTGCTAATTTTATACATATTGTAAAGCGAGGGTTTTTAAGTGAAACTTGTTTTTACAGAGTTGCTAAAGATTTTGTTATACAAGGTGGTAATAGTGATAATTTTAAAATGGCAAAAATTAAAAATCGAATTGGAAAATTTACGTTACCTGCTGAATTTTTAAAACATAGAAAACATGAATATGGAACGGTTGCAATGGCTAGAGTATGGAAGAATAATCCTAATAAAAGGTCATCTCCTTTTGAATTTTACATCGTAATGGACACTCAAAATGCTAAACACTTAAATGGCGAACATACTGTTATTGGTAAAGTGACTAAAGGCATGGATGTGGCTAAAAAAATTAATGCGGTAACCGTAGATAAAAGTGAATGGCCAGTTACTGATGTATGCATGAAGGCTACTATTATAAAATAAAAATAAGTATAAAAATAAACGAGCTCCATTAAAATGAAGCTCGTTATATCTAACATGTAATTTAAAAACTATTTATTATAAATAGCTTCTTTTTTGAAATGCTTTGTTAGTAGGTAATAAACAACAGCTCTGTATTTAGATCTGTTAGACCTTCCATATTTCTCCATAACGGAATCAATAGCAGCGTCTAATCCATCTTTTTCAGACAACCCTAATTTTTTAATTAAGAAATTATTCTTTACTGTAGCCAATTCCGTTTCGCTAGATCCTGATACTGTTGAAGCATCTTTACCATATATTGATGGACCACAACCAATGGTTACTTTGGTTAGTAAATCCATATCTGCTGTTTCTCCTATTTTCTCTTTGATATCGGCAGCGTACTTTGCAATTAATTCGTCTCTTTTGCTCATTGGGATATTTAAGTTTTGTTTATCTATACACTAATTAACAAAAAAACTAGCTTAATCCTTAATTATTTACGTATTTTTTTGAAATATTTTAGAAGAATTACATCATTTAATCGGCGAGGTGTATTTATCTCTATAATAGTTTTATTTTTTAATTTAAAAAAACAATCTAACTGTTGTTCTAAATTAATTGCTTCCGCCTCTAAATATTTAAAACCATACATTGATGCAAGGTGATTTGCTTTAAGATTATGAGTAGTTTCTAAATATGTTTCAAAATTTTTGGTTTCCTTATCGCCTGGTAATATTCTAAAAATACCACCTCCACTATTATTAATTATAATAATTTTAAAATTATTTGGAATGTAATTATTCCATAGGGCATTACTGTCATAAAAAAAACTCAAATCTCCCGTTATAAGTAAAGTGGGTTTATCTTGAATTATAGATGCTCCAATGGCCGTACTCGTACTACCATCAATACCACTTGTCCCTCTATTACAAAATACCTCTACCTTATCTGACAATTCGAACAATTGAGTATATCGAATAGTAGAACTGTTGCTAAGCTGTAAATGCAATGGAAAATCACATCGTTTCACAATTTGGTGAAATACTGAGAAATCAGAATAAGGGATTTCAGAGATGTAATTATCGTGACCTTTTTTCAATTTATCATGAAAGTGGAGCCATTTTTCTTGATAGTTTGAAGTACTATTTTTCTTGATTTCCTGTAAGCTTGATAAACAACTAGTAACATCAGATTTTATATGATCTGTTAAACACCCAAAAATATTGTAAGCCCTTTTATTGGATATATGAAAGTGCGTTTTTGGTTGAAACTCCCTGAGAAAGGATTTTATTTTTTTGGAAACAATTAATCCGCCAAACGTAAGTAATAAATCGGGGTGTAGTGCCTCCTTTTCTTTTTTATTTAACTCCGCTATTACTCGATCGATATTTGAAATAATTTTAGGGTGGTATAAATTGGAGGTAGTTTCTGTGAAAACTAAAACGCCAGGGTCGTTTAATAAATTGTCTAAAATTTGATTATCTACTTCATTAGGTGGCAATACCCCTACTAATACCATTTTTTTATTACTATGTTTCCAACTATTTACAATGGAATCATTTAATTGGAAGTCATTCTTAATTGTTACCACTTTAGATCCTCTGGCAACTTCAGTTTCTCTTTCTATAGTATTATAAAGTGGTTCGTATAAAGGAATATTGATATGAACCGGTCCATTTTGAGAGTTAGCTTCAATTAAAGCCTTCGAAATTAATTCTTTATTTGAATTTGCAATACTTTTAGAATATGAAATGTTATTTTTTAAATTCGCTTCATAACAAATATGATTTTTAAAAACATGCTCTTGTCTAATCGTTTGTCCATCTCCAATATCAATATATTCTTCTGGCCTATCCGCACTCAATACCACCAAAGGAATATCGCTATAAAAAGCTTCGGTAATTGATGGGTAATAATTTAACAAAGCACTTCCAGAGGTGCACACTAGAGCTACAGGACTTTTTGTTTGTTGTGCTATTCCCATGGCAAAAAAACCTGCACAACGCTCGTCTACAATACTATAACACTTAAAATAAGGATCATTACTAAAACTTAATGTTAATGGAGCATTACGAGATCCTGGTGAAATAACAATATGTTGTAAACTATGTAATTTACACAGTGAAATTAGTTGCTGTACTAAAGGAATGTCGGATATTAAATTCATCAATTCAAAAATACAACTGACACTAATGCAAAGCTATTTTAAGAAGTAAATTTTATAAAATTCGCTTCATTATTTGTGATTTGTTAACGGTTTCTTGCCATTCTTTATTAGCATTTGAAAGAGCAGTAATACCTCCACCCACATATAATAACAATTGATTTTCTTCAATTTCCATACATCTTAGATTAACAAACAAGCTGGAATTCCCTTCTGGATTTACTTCTCCTAAGTAACCCGTATAATACTTTCGGTCGTAACCTTCATTATTTAAAATAAAATCCTTGGCTTTCTTTTTTGGTAAACCACATACCGCAGAGGTTGGATGTAATAGGTCTATCAATTTCTGTAGTCCTCTATTTGAATTTAAGATTCCCGAAATTGGCGTTTTTAAATGCAACAAATTACCTGCTCTTTGAGTTGTTGTACTGCCTGTTTCGACATGTTGAACTTCTAAAGCTAACTCTTTCAAAATACTGTCTACAACTATTTGTTGCTCTTCAATTTCTTTAGCTCCCCAATTTACATTTTCGACATCCTCATAAGGCATTGTTCCTGCAAGTGCCATAGTTTGGAAATTGTTTTTATTTAATTTCACTAAAGTTTCTGGCGTAGCGCCTAACCACATTCCTACTGTTGGATGATACCAGCAATAACAAAACGTATTAGGATATAAAATGCAAGCATTTTTAAAATATTCAAAAGGTTTACTACTACTTAATGGTATTGTTTCTTTTCTTGATAATACTACTTTTTGAAGATTCTTGCTTTTTAAAGATAGTAATGCTTCTTTAATTATATTGATATGTTTTTCTTTATCTAAAACAGCGGTTGATTGACTTTTATCTAAAAATTTATTAGTCTGTTCTTTTGAAAAATTCGCTTCCAAAAAAAGAGATTCCTTTAAAGGAAACCATATTCTTTTTGAATTTTCATTTGTAAAAGGAGCAAATAAAAACCCTTTTTCTTGAAAATTAACGTCCCTATAATTACAATTATGCTGCAATTGTACTTTTAGCTTTTGAGAATTCGGTGTTTTATAAACCACAAATGGTTTATTTAATTTCCAATGGTCCTCAATTTTTTTAAAAAAACTATGTACTTCCATTTATTTCTTAGGAAGTGATATGGTAGAAAGCTTAACAATAGAAATTAAATCTCCTTCACCATTAGTTATTTTTATATCCCAAAGTTGAGTAGTGCGGCCTTTATGTAATGCTTTTGCCTTTGCAAATACAAAACCATCTTTTACAGATTTTATGTGATTAGCACTAATTTCTATCCCTCTAATCATAAATTTTTTATAGTCTATAAACATATATGCTGCTAAACTCCCTACAGATTCTGCCAAAGCAACCATTGCGCCACCATGTAAAACCCCGTCTGGCTGATGCACTCGAGATGTAACAGGCATTTTTGCTACTACATAATCCTCTCCTACATCTGTATAAGTAATATCCAAGGTTTCCATAAGTGTATTTCTACTTACAGCATTACATTGAAAAATTTTTTGTTGCTTTTCAGACTCCGTCATTAATTTAATATTTGAAAAGTAAATTTAAGCGTTTTAATACTACACCCAAAGTATTGTTGCTATAAGTCAATGCTTTTTATATTTTTTACGGCTGTTACCTACCTATTTGTGAATAATATTTTTTGAATATCCGTAATTACCCATATTAGTTTAAAAAGTCTTATTTTAGAGAAAAAATTTCTTATGAATATCTTCAGTTTTACTGCCCATTTTGATAGCGAAGAGGCTTGTCGTCTACACTTTAAAACAGAAAGAGAC